>JBGFRB010000012.1:0-29036 GCA_041695355.1 Bacillota bacterium | reverse complement strand
CTCCTTATGTATGAATGGCGGCTGCAAAGGAATGCTCAGCCACCTATCATTATCCCATTGTTCCGCCATCACTGGCAAGAAAAAACCGCCCTCTCTCCGACACGGAAAGTGAGCGGCGACACTATGCCCGAACAGCCTTTGAACGTCGTCGTTCTTGTGATTTGTCCGGACAAACGGTTTGGGTCATTACAGCGGAAGACCTAATCCTGGCCAAGTTAAATTGGGCACGGGACAGTCATTCGGAGTTCCAGCTCAACGACGTGCGGGCGATGTTGCGTGGTGAGGACTTGGATAGGTTTTACATTGAAAAGTGGGTGCATGATCTGGCATTGCATTCCATTTGGGAGATGGTGAAACCTTGAAGGATACTGATACTAAGATTGAGGAGATTTACGAGAGGATGCTGTTGGCACGCTCAGGAGCTGAACGTATCCGCATGGTCAGTTCCATGCATGCGACAGCGAAAGCTCTTGTTATGGCTTCCCTGCGGGGAAAATACCCTTGCGCCCCGGAGGCTCAATTGCGGGGGCTCCTGTTTCTGAGGTTCTACGGGAATGACTTCCCCTCAGAGGAGAGAGACAGGATTTACCGGCACCTGGCTTCAAACTCTGATTAGAAAATCAGTATGGTGTCCCTCGAATTACGAATTAGAAATTAAGTATGGTGTCCCTCGAATTACCTGGAATAGAAATTAAGTATGGTGTCCCTCGAATTCAAGTATGGTGTCCCTCGAATTAGAATAGAAATTAAGTATGGTGTCCCTCGAATTATGGTGTCCCTCGAATTAAAGATAAATTGCCGTGCTGAGAGCTTTTTATGTCGTCTATAAAGTGTTATAATAATAACGTTTACTGATTTTTAATCTTTGGGGGCTTATCATGGTGCAAGACAAGATCGTCATCAGAGGAGCGCGCGAGCATAATCTGAAAAATATCGATGTGGAGATTCCCCGCAACAAGCTGGTTGTCATAACCGGCGTGTCCGGTTCCGGCAAGTCGTCGCTGGCTTTTGATACTATCTATGCTGAGGGGCAGCGGCGGTATGTGGAGTCGCTGTCGGCTTACGCCCGGCAATTCCTGGGACAGATGGACAAACCGGATGTGGATTACATCGAAGGGCTGTCGCCGGCTATTTCCATTGACCAGAAGACCACTTCCCGCAACCCGCGCTCCACGGTGGGGACGGTGACTGAAATTTATGATTACCTGCGACTGCTGTATGCCAGGGTGGGGCACCCGCACTGCCCGCACTGCCGGATTAAAATCGCGAGGCAGACGGTGGAGCAAATGGTGGACCGCTTACTGGCGCTGCCTGAGGGGACGAAGCTACAGGTGCTGGCCCCGCTGGTCCGCGGCCGCAAGGGCGAATACACGAAGCTTTTCCAGAAAGCGCGTACGGATGGTTTTGTGCGGGTGCGGGTGGACGGCCAAATATATGACCTGGAAGAAGAAATAAAGCCGGAGAAGAACAAAAAACATACCATCGAAGTTGTGGTGGACCGGCTGGTTATCAGGGAAGGCCAGGCGCAGCGCCTGGCCGATTCTTTGGAGACGGCGCTGAAATACGGGGGAGACCTGGTGTCGGTGGAGATTATAGGTGGAGAGGAACTGCTTTTCTCCGCCCTGTTTGCCTGCCCGGAATGCGGTTTCTCTTTTGAGGAGCTGGCGCCGCGGATGTTTTCGTTTAACAGCCCGTATGGGGCTTGCCCGGAGTGCAGCGGCCTCGGCTTCAAAGCTGAAATCGACCCGGAAAGAGTTATACCGGATCGCCGGCGGACGCTGGCCGGCGGCGCCGTTGCTCCCTGGAGAAGCGGGAATAACGGCTATTATCAGCAGTTGCTGGCGGCGGTGACGGAACATTTCGCCATTGACGGGGAGGTACCGTTTGAGGAACTGCCACGGGAGCAGCAGGAGTTGCTGCTCTGGGGAACGGCGGAACGTGTGCCGTTTTGCTACGAGGACGCTTCAGGACGCACGCACCGCTACCAGCTGCGGTACGAAGGCGTGGTAAAAAGCCTGGAGCGCCGTTACCGGGAAACTTCCTCGGAGCAGGTCCGTGAGGAACTGGAAAGCTATATGTCCCACACTCCTTGCCCCAAGTGCCGGGGAACGCGCCTTAAAGACGCGAGTCTGGCCGTAACTGTCGGAGGGAAGAATATTGCCGAGCTGTCATCCCTAAACGTGGAGCAGGCCAAACTTTTTCTCGCGAAGTTACATTTGAGCGAAAAAGAACAGCAGATTGCCCGGCTGGTTTTAAAAGAAATCCAGGCCCGGCTCGGTTTTCTGGAGAATGTCGGCCTGACGTACCTGACGCTCGACCGTGCGGCTGGGACGCTGTCCGGCGGGGAGGCGCAGCGGATACGTCTTGCCACCCAGGTCGGCTCCAGCCTGACCGGGGTGCTGTATATCCTGGATGAGCCAAGTATCGGCCTGCACCAGCGGGACAACGCGCGCCTCATCCGGACTCTGCTTTCCTTGCGGGACCTGGGAAACACGGTGATAGTGGTGGAACACGATGAGGAAACGATCCGCAGGGCCGACCACGTGCTCGATATCGGACCGGGCGCCGGAGCTCACGGCGGGCGGGTGGTAGCGGCCGGAACTACCGAGGAGATTGTCCGGGTGGCGGATTCTCTGACCGGACAGTACCTGTCGGGCAGGAAAAAGATAGCCCTGCCGGACGCCCGCCGCTCTCCAAACGGAAACTGGCTGGAGATTCGCGGCGCGCACGCTCATAACCTGAAAAACATTGATGTCCGCATTCCTCTGGGCACCTTTACCTGCGTGACCGGCGTTTCCGGCTCGGGGAAAAGTACCCTGGTCAATGAAATCCTGTACCGGCGGCTGGCTATGGAACTGCACAACGGACGGGAAAAGCCGGCCGGGCACGAGGCTGTGCTGGGACTGGAGCTGCTGGACAAGGTGATTAGTGTTGACCAGTCGCCGATCGGCCGTACGCCCCGCTCCAACCCGGCCACTTATACCGGTGTCTTTGACCAGATCCGGGAACTTTTTTCCAGGACAAACGAAGGCAGAATGCGCGGGTATCAGCCCGGACGCTTCAGCTTTAACGTCAGGGGCGGCCGCTGCGAGGCGTGCCGCGGCGACGGTATCCTGCGCATAGAAATGCACTTTTTGCCTGCCGTCTATGTCCCATGCGAAGTATGCAAAGGGGCGCGCTACAACCGGGAAACGCTGGAAGTGCGTTATAAAGGGAAAAACATTGCCGACGTGCTGTCTATGACGGTTACGGAGGCGCTGACCTTTTTCGACGCCATACCTGCGATAGTCCGTAAACTGCAAACGTTGGCAGACGTGGGTCTGGGGTATATCCGCCTTGGCCAGCCGGCGCCGACGCTGTCCGGCGGGGAGGCGCAGCGTGTCAAACTAGCCTCTGAGCTCTCACGCCGCAGCAACGGCAAGACCCTGTATATCCTGGATGAGCCGACGACGGGACTGCACAGCGAAGATATCAGCAAGCTGCTGGCCATCCTGGACCGGCTGGCGGATAACGGCGACAGTGTGCTGGTCATTGAGCACAACCTGGATGTAATCAAACGCGCGGATTATGTAATCGACCTGGGCCCGGAAGGGGGCGAGGCCGGTGGCATGGTCATAGCCTGCGGTACGCCTGAGGAAGTGGCCTGTGCGGAGGACTCCCACACCGGCCGCTTCCTCAGCAGAGTCCTGCCCGGAGCTTCTCCCGGGAAAAGAGCCGCTTCATAAAAAACTCGCGACTTCCTGAGCGGGGGAACACGTATGAATAAGGATGTGCCGGAAACAATCAGGGAAAAGCTGCCGCTCCTGCCGCGGCGGCCGGGTGTCTACCTGCTGAAAGACAGGCAGAGCAGGATTATCTACGTGGGCAAGGCCCAGGACCTCCTGCAGCGGGTGCGTTCTTATTTTCAGGCACGGGAAAACCTGCCGCCCAAAGTGCGAGCCATGGCGGAACGGGTCAGCGACCTGGACTATACCGTAACGGACACGGAAATGGAAGCGCTGATTCTGGAGAACAACCTGATTAAGGAGCATCAGCCGCATTATAACATCAACCTGCGGGATGACAAGCAGTACCCTTATCTCCGGATAACTGTGCAGGAGCCGTTTCCGCGTCTGCATCTGACACGCCGTATGGAGCCTGACGGAGCCCGCTATTTCGGCCCGTACACCGATGCCGGAGCCCTGCGGGAGACCATCCGGCTGTTGCGGCGGTTTTTCCCTTTCCGCCACTGTCAGGGTGAGTTTTTGCCCGGGCAGCGCCGGCCCTGTCTTAACCGCCATATCAGGCGCTGCCTGGCCCCCTGTGCCGGGGAAGTGAACGAGTCGGAATACCGGACCATGGTTGAGGAAGCGCTGCTTTTCCTGGAAGGCAAGCGGAACAGGCTGCTCAAGGATCTGTCGGCACGGATGCGCGCGGCGGCGGAACAGTTGGACTTTGAACAGGCGGCCAGGCTGCGAGACCAGTGCCGCGCCCTGGAGATGGTCCTGGCCGGGCAGAAGCTGGCTGACAACAGCGGCGGAGACCACGATTGCCTGGCGCTGGCCGCCGCTAGTCAGGCTGCCGTCGTTCAGCTGTTTTCCGTGCGGGGAGGGAAATTAACCGGCAGGGAGCACTTTTACCTGACCAATCCCACGGAGGAGGGGGAGCCGCAGTTGCTGGCGGCGTTTTTGCGCTGGTACTACTCCCGCGCCGGGTTTGTACCGCGGGAAATATTCCTTTCCACGGAGGTGCCGGAGCAGCCGCTGTTGGCGGCCTGGCTTAAAGAGTTGCGCGGCGGCCGGGTAACTTTACGTGTGCCAAAACGCGGGGCCAGGAAGGAAATGCTGCGGCTGGCTGCCGAAAACGCCGGGCTGTTTTTGCAGCAGGAAATGCTGCGGGAAGAAGCGCGCAACCCGCAAAAGGCGCTGCAGGATTTGGCCGGGGTGCTGGGGCTGAAAGAAGTGCCCGGCCGCATTGAGGGCTATGACATTTCCCACCTGCACGGTGAGGGTACTGTGGCGGCCATGGTCGTTTTTGCCGGCGGCTTGCCTCTTGGCGCGGCGTACCGGCGCTTTCGCATCGGCACGGTAGAGGGACCGGACGACTATGCAGCGCTGGGTGAGGCGCTGCGCCGGCGCCTGTCACGCCTGACAAATGCCGGCCGGGATGAGACGCCGAAAGCTGCGGATGACCCGTTCCGGCATACTCCGGATCTGGTCCTGGTGGACGGAGGCGCCGGCCAACTGAGCAGTGTGCTGCAGGCCTGTACGCAGGCCGGGTTTCCGGACCTGCCGGTTGTTTCCCTGGCCAAAGAGGCTGAACTTGTCTTTCTGCCCGGCGTGCGGGAGCCGCTGGCACTCCCCCGCAGTTCACCGGCCCTGCAGCTGTTGCAGCGCATCCGTGACGAAGCGCACCGTTTTGCCGTGACCTATCAGCGCACCTTGCGCGGCGGAAAAGCACGCCGCTCCAGGCTGCTTGAGGTCCCAGGCATCGGTGAAAAGCGCAAAACAGCTTTGCTCGTCCATTTTGGCAGCATGGCCGCTTTAAAAAAAGCAACGCCTGAGCAACTGGCTGCCGCTGCCAGGCTGGACAGGGCGACAGCCGGGCGCCTGTACTGCTTCCTGCAGGAGAACGACTAAAGATGAAGGCCAAAGAGGGTAACTGTTGAACAGCTGTCCTCAATTTTCGCCTGTCTGGCAAGGACGAAGTGGCGGAGCAGGTAGCGTAGCTGCCTGTCCCGGTCAGGCGTGCCTGTCCCGTAAGCAAGAGTATGTGAGAAGGGCAGGTAACATGCGGGCGCCGGCAGGCGGTAATCAAGGCAGTACAGGTGCAGCCGCTGTCCGCCGGCTGACGGGCCGGGCAGCAGGCGGCGGCCTAAGCGGAGAGCCCTCTCCACTGCGGCCGGCTCCGGTGCTTTTTCCGACAGGGGCGGAGCGAAAGCGGAAAGGAAGAAAAAGAGTTCCAGGAAATGGCGGCAGGTTTTGCCCAAGGCAGCCGCATTGCTCTGTTGCCGGGGCGGGGCGGGCGCCGGCATGGCGGCAAGCAGCTGGTGAATGACGAACAGGCGGGCGCCGGGCAGGCCGAAGCCGCAAAAGACCGGCCCGCTGTGTGCGCCGGCGGAGAGGGCTTGCCAGATCTGACGCAGTTCTTCTTTTTCCAGGGAAAGCAAGGCGAGGCTGTGCTCATCTTCCGGGGAGGCCTCAATTGTTTCCAGGATGTCCTGCAGGTATTCCCTGGCCCACAGTACCGGATCGGCATGAAAAATGTCCTGTTGTGCCGCAGTGATCAAATTCCTTCCCCCTGCTCCGGCAGTTGTTCTACTGCTAGTATGAGAACGGGGAGAGGAAATATGCTCTGGAAATGAGCACTTTATCATGTTATGATTAGCGCATGAGAGGTGGGCTGTTTGTCTTTTAAACTGCTGGCGCTTGATTTGGACGACACGCTGCTAAACGGGGAATTTCGTATTTCCGGGGAAAACCGGCTCGCCATCCGCTGCGCCGCCCGGCAAGGGGTGCTGGTAACACTTGCCACGGGCAGAATGTTCCGCTCCGCGCTGCCGTTCGCCAGGGAGCTGGCTATTGACCTGCCGCTTATTACCTACCACGGGGCGCTTATTCGCACGGCGGGAGGAGAGACGCTCTTTCACCAGCCTGTGCCGCTGGAGGCGGCCAGGGAAGTGGCGGCTGTTTGCCGGCAGCACGGATTTCACCTAAATGCCTACCTTGACGACGAGCTGTTTGTCGAGGAAGAAAACGAGCTTTCCCGTTACTACCAGAATATTGCCGGTGTCAGGGTGACGGCTGTCGGAGATCTTGCCGCTTTTTTGCCTGCCCCACCCACTAAGCTGACCGTTATAGACCGCAGCGGCCGCTTTGATGAACTGAAAGACGAACTGAACAGGTGCTTTGGCAGCCGCTTGTCGATTACCATTTCCCGGCCCGATTTCCTGGAAATCACCGACCGGGAGGCTACCAAAGGCCAGGCTCTGAAATATCTGGCTGACTTGCACTCCATCCCGCGGGAGCAGGTGGCCGCGGTTGGTGACAGCCTGAACGACATTGATATGCTGCTTTACGCCGGGACAGGCGTGGCTGTGGCTAATGCCCGGCTGGAGGTCAAGGCCGTCGCCGATGTTGTGACCGCCTCCAACCTGGACCACGGGGTGGCTGTTTTTATCAGGCGATATTTAGACAACAAGGGGGCCGGTTGTGATGAATGAGAAAGAAGTCAGGGACAGGGCCAGGGAGAGGCTGAAGGGTTATTGCCGCGTTTGCCCCGTCTGCGACGGGCGGGCCTGTGCCGGGGAGGTGCCGGGCATGGGCGGGGCTTTGACCGGCAGCTCTTTTATTAACAATTTTGAAGCCTTGTCCATGTACCACCTTAACATGCGAACCATTCACCAGGCGGGCGAGCCTGATACTTCGCTTCATGTCTTCGGCAGGCAGTTTGCCACGCCTGTTTTCGTGGCTCCGCTGACCGGCGCGTCCTATAATATGGGCGGGGCGCTCAGCGAACGGGAAATGGTTTCCTTTCTGGTAAACGGGGCCGGGGAGGCCGGATCGTTTGCCTTTACCGGTGACGGCGCGGAGGAGGAAATCTACAGCGCCGGGACGGAAGCGGTTAAAGCTGCCGGGGGGCTTGGCGTACCCATTGTTAAGCCGCGGTCGGTAGAGGCTATCGTTGCCCGCCTCCGTCAGGCTGAGGAAAGCGGTGCTTTTGCCGTCGGAGTGGATATTGACGGAGCCGGGTTGGTAACCATGGCCCTGAAGGGGCACCCAGTGGGGCCGAAAACTTTTTACCAGCTGCGGAAACTGGCCCAGCTGACAAGCCTGCCGTTTATCCTCAAAGGTATTATGACCGCCCAGGAGGCGGAAATGGCGGTGGAAATAGGAGCGGCGGGCATAGTTGTCTCCAACCATGGCGGCCGGGTGCTGGACGGTACGCCGGGCGTTGCGGAAGTGCTGCCGGAGATTGTGGAAAGGGTTAAGGGGGAAATTTTTATTTTTGCCGACGGCGGCGTCCGCAACGGCATTGACGCCCTGAAAATGCTGGCGCTGGGCGCCAATGCCGTCCTGATCGGGCGTCCGGCGCTGTGGGGGGCGTTTGGCGGCGGTGCGTCCGGCGTGCGCCTGTTGCTGGAAAAGATGACAGCCCAGCTGCGTCACGGGATGCTGATGACCGGTTGCATAAACGTTAAGACTGTCGATCACCACGTAATTTACTGATGATGCGCCTGTTAGCCGACCTTCATGTGCATACTCTGGCCAGCGGACATGCATTCAGCACAATTGAGGAGGTGGCGCGCGCCGCCGGGGAAAAAGGCTTGGAAATGGTGGCGCTGACCGACCATGGCCCGGCCATGCCCGGGGGCGCGCACGAATATTATTTCGGCAACCTGCGCGTGTTGCCCGACCGGCTGCTGGGTGTGGAAATCCTGCGCGGCGTGGAGGCTAACGTCCTTGACGTCAACGGCAGGCTGGACCTGCCGGAGCTCTACCTGGAACGCCTTGACCTGGTTCTGGCCGGCCTGCATGTGCCCTGCCTGCCGCCTGCCGGCAAGGCCGCAAATACGCTGGCTATGATTAGCGCCTTACGCAATCCGTACGTTGATATTGTGGTTCATCCGGGCAATCCGGAGTTTCCCGTTGATTTTGCAGAGGTGGTCCGGGTGGCGGCGGCCGAGGGCAAGGCGCTGGAACTGAACAACAGCTCTTTCCTGGTCCGGAAGGGAAGCCGGGAGTTTTGCGCGGAGGTGGCCCGTCTTGCCCGGCACTTTGGCGCTTTTGTTTCTATCGGCAGCGACGCGCATTTTTCGGAAGACGTCGGTAAATTTGACCAGGCGGTTGAACTGGCTCTGGCAGCCGGCATATTACCGGAACAGGTGGTAAACATTTCTGCCCGGCGGGCAGGCGAATTTCTGGCGGCCAGGGGGAAGAAACGCTTTGCGGAAAAAAGGTGAGGCGGTGCACCAACATCCTGAAATCCTAAGGAAGATACCTTTTTTTGAGGATCTGGCGGACGGTGAGCTGTCGATGATTGCCGCCGTGATGGCGGAAAAGTCCTTCGCCAGAAATGCGCTGATTTTTCTGGAAGGCGACCCGGGAGAAGGCTTGTTTATTATCCGGCAGGGCAGGGTAAAAATAAGCAAATCCTCGGCGGACGGGCGGGAGCAAATCCTCCACCTTTTAAAAGAGGGCGATGTTTTTGCGGAGGTGGTACTTTTCGACCAGGGGGTCTACCCGGCGACAGCGGAAGCGGTGGAGGAAACTCGCGTCTGGCTGCTGCGCAACGAGGAGATGGAAGGGCTGCTGCAAAAACACCCAAAGCTGGCGGTAAAACTTTTGCGGCTGATGGGAAGGAGGCTGCGCCAGGCACAGCTTTTGATCCGCGACCTGGCGCTGCACGATACCTGCGGGCGGCTGGCCGGGCTGCTGTTGCGGTTTGCCCGCCGGGAGGGGGAAAAGACAGGAAAGGGGATTATCCTGGACTTGGACCTGACACGCCAGGAACTGGCCAGCATGATCGGTACTTCGCGGGAAACAGTGGCCCGTATCTTAAGCCGCTTTCAGAAAGAAGGAGTGCTGGAGCTCGACAGGCAAAAAATTATAATTCGCGACGAACAGAAACTGCGCGACTGGACCTAGCTGTTTCCGGGGCACACTGATAAGGGAGGTGTGCCTGTTTTTATGAAAATTACGGCTGACCTGCACACGCATACCGTGTACAGTCACGGACGGGGGAGCATCGGAGACAATGTGCTCGCGGCTTACAGCCGCGGGTTGCGGGCTGTGGGCATTGCCGACCACGGCCCAAGCCATCTTTTTATCGGCATAAAAGGAGTGGAAGCGTTCCGGCGCATGCGGCGGGAGATCGAACAATACCGCCGGCTGTTTCCCGGGATGGAGGTGCTTTTGGGTGTGGAGGCCAACATTGTTGACCTGGACGGCTCTATCGACGTTCCGTCGGCCATACTGCCCGAGCTGGACTACCTGCTGGTCGGCTACCATAAGCTGGTCCGGCCGCAAAGTATTGCGGCGCTGAGGCTGGCGCTCTCCAATCTGTTCGCCGGCCGGCCGGGCACGGGCGCCGGCAGCCTGTGCCGCCGGAACACCGCTTCCCTGGGGGCGGCTGTCCGCCGCTTTCCGGTTACCGCCATCACTCATCCCGGGCTGCAGGTCGAAATTGATACGTATCAGCTGGCCCTGGTTTGTGCTGAGTACGGGACGGCGCTGGAAATCAGCAGCGCTTATGCCGCGGAGCAGGAAAACGATGTGAAACAGGCGCTGCGCACGGAGGTCGGTTTTTTAATCAGCAGCGATGCTCATTCGCCTGACAGGGTGGGCGATTTTACGGAAGCGTTGGCTCTGATTAAACGCCTGCGCATACCCGGCGACCGTCTCCTGAACCGGGAGGGCGGCCTGCCGCGACTTAGCAGGAATATGCGGCCCGGAAGCGAAAGGTAAGCATAGCAGTGATGGCCGGAGGAAGAAAAGTGGAAAATATCCGTTTTGTCATTATCACGGGCCTGTCGGGTGCCGGCAAGAGCCAGGCGATGCATAGCTTTGAGGACCTGGGCTACTTTTGCATTGATAACCTGCCGCCGCTCCTGATCCCCAAATTTGCCGAAGTGGCGGCGCAGTCGGGAGGAAAAATCAACCGGATTGCCCTTGTATCCGATGTCCGCGGCGGCGAGTTCTTTGACAGCTTGCAGGAAGCCCTGGACATGCTGACTGATGTGGGGCTGGACAGTGAAATCTTGTTTCTGGAGGCGGACGACGAGGTGCTTATCCGCCGTTTTAAGGAGACACGCCGACGCCACCCTTTGGCTGCCCAGGGGAGCATTGCCGAAGGCATCAGGGAGGAGCGCCGCCTGCTCTCAAGCGTTCGTGCCAGGGCGGACAAGATTATCGACACGTCTGAGCTGTCGCCCCAGCAACTGAAGGAGGAAGTAGCTTCCCTTTATGCACCTGACGGAGAAAAAGACCATATACTGATTACGCTGGTGGCCTTCGGGTTCAAATACGGTATTCCGCTGGATGCCGACCTGGTTTTTGATGTGCGCTTTCTGCCCAATCCTCACTACGTGGAACACCTGCGCCCGCTGACCGGCCTTGAGGCGCCGGTGCAGGATTATGTCTGGAAATGGGCGCTTACGCACAGGTTTTATCAGAAGCTGGCCGACCTACTGCTGTTTCTTATCCCCTGTTACCGCAAGGAGGGCAAACCGCATCTTGTTATAGCGGTCGGCTGTACGGGCGGGAAGCACCGCTCTGTAGTGCTTGTCAACGAGCTGGAAAAAATGCTCAAAGGGAAAAACTACAGAGTTATTAAGGAATTGCGTGACATCGGCAAAGCCTGACCGGGAAAGTGTGGGTAAGCTTATGGAAGGTATCGGACTGCACGGGCGGGAGAACCTGCGTGTAGCCGCCATCGGTGGCGGCACAGGTCTGGCGATGCTGCTGCGCGGTTTAAAAACTTATACAGCGAACCTGTCAGCCATCGTAAACGTAACCGATGACGGGGGAAGTTCCGGCTGGCTGCGGCAGAATATGAACATGCTGCCTCCGGGCGATATCCGCAATTGCCTGGTGGCGCTGGCAGACACTGAGCCGTTGCTGGAAAGAATATTTCAGTACCGGTTTACCACCGGGCAGGGCCTGGAAGGCCATGCCTTCGGCAACCTTTTTCTGGCTGCGCTGACTGACCTGTTTGGGTTTGAACAGGCGCTGAGCGCGGCCGCTAAAGTACTGGCCGTGAAGGGAAAAGTCCTGCCGGTTACGCTTGACAAACTGCACCTGGTGGCGGAATTCCGCGATGGCAGCCAGGTTGCCGGTGAGAGCCGGATTCCGGATAAGCGCGGTAAGATTGCGCGCCTGCGCCTTGAACCGGCCGGATCACAGGTTTATCCCGCGGCAAGGCAGGCTATTCTGGAGGCCGATTTGGCGGTTGTCGGCCCGGGCAGCTTGTATACCAGCGTCCTGGCCAATCTGCTCGTTTCCGGCGTGGCCGAGGCGCTGCGGGAAAGCAAGGCCTGTAAAGTTTACGTCTGCAACTGCATGACCCAACCGGGGGAGACGGACGGTTATACCGCCGCCGATCACCTGCAGGCAATTGAGGAACATGTGGGGCCAGGGCTTTTTGATGTTGTCGTTGTGAACTCTGATTTATCAATTTCTCCTGAATTGCTGCATAAATACGCGCGGGAAGGAGCCTGTCCCGTCCGGTCCGACCCGGAGCGGCTCAAAAATTTTGGGCTTCAGGTGCTGGCAGCGGATTTGATTTTTCATGAAGAACTGGTTCGCCACGACCATGACCGGCTGGCCAGGCTGCTGCTGGCAGCGGCGCAGAGCGACGGTAAGCATTCTTTGGCCGTGCGGCGAGAAAAGAGGTATGCTTTGTGACTTACGCCCTGCAGGCCAAAAACGAGCTGGCCAGACTGAGTACGGGAAGCGCCTGTTGCCGGAGCGCCGAGCTGACCGCTTTTATACATTTGGGAGGCAGCCTGCAACTTTCCGGGCAGAGGATGTCGCTCCATGTGGTCACCTCCAACGCGGCGGTAGCACGCCGGGTGTTTGTTTTGTTTAAAAAAGCCTTTAAGTTTCTGGCCCCGGAGGTGTTGGTGCGGAAAAGAATCCGGCTGCGCAAAAATTATGTTTACCTGGTGCGCATTGCTGATTCACCCAAGCTCCGGGAGATAGTGGAGCAACTCGGTTTGCTGCGGGGGGACAATCCGGCGGCAAAGCCGGCGGGAAGCAAGTGTTGCAGGCGTTCTTACCTGCGCGCCGCTTTTTTGATTGCCGGATCTCTTTCCAATCCGGAAGGCGCCTATCACCTGGAAATCTATACTGATTACCAGCACCAGGCGGAGGACCTGGCCGCCTTAATCACTGCTTTCGGCTTAACCCCGAAAACTATCAGGCGGAAAAACGGTTTTCTGGTTTACCTGAAAGAAGGAGACCAGATCGGCGAATTTCTGAACATTATCGGCGCACACGGCACGCTGCTTGATTTTGAAAATATCCGTGTTCTGAAAAGTTTGCGCAACCGGGTCAACCGCCTGGTAAATTTTGAAACAGCCAACGTTAACAAAACGATTGATGCCGCTCTGAAACAGGTGGAAGCAATTCACTTTCTCCGCCGGCAGCCGGCATGGCAAACCCTGCCGCTGTCATTGAAAGAACTGGCCGGGCTGCGCCTTGCTCATCCCGAGGCCAGCCTGCAGGAGCTTGGAGAAATGTTGTCGCCACCGCTTGGCAAGTCCGGAGTAAACCACCGAATGAGAAAGCTTGAGAAAATGGCTGCCGCTATAAGTCATAAAGACAAGCGTCCGGCAGGATTCTGTTCGCCATGGAGCGAATCTTTAAACAAATCAGACAAGTTGCTGTAGCGGCCCGATGTCATTTTCGCCCGCTGCGGGTAATAAACTCAGATAGATAAAAACACCGGCATGTCAGAAGGGATTTTTGCTTTATGCAGATGGCGCAAAGCCTTAAACTTGAGCAGACCCAGAAACTTTTTATGACGTATAAGCTGCAGCAGGCGATCAGCCTGCTCCAGCTTTCTTCGCTTGAGCTTAATGATCTGATTCAGGAGGAACTGCAGAACAACCCGGTTTTGGAAGCGGAGGAGAGCGAGGGGGGAGAAGAGGCCGGCACAGACAGGGATGAAAGCGCCGGGCCGGTGCGTGAACAGGATGCCATAGACTGGGAACTGTATTTGCGGGAGGAAGGTTATGAACCGCTGCCGGGTCCGGGAGGAAGAATGGCAGACGAAAGCGTATCTTACGACTATTATCTGAGCAAAGAGCCAACCCTGCAAGAGTACCTGCTGCTGCAGTCCGGGTATTGCCGGCTGTCGGACAGAGAACAAAAGGTACTGGAGTTTCTGATTGGTAATATTGACCAAAACGGTTACCTGAGAGGCGAGCTGCAGGAGTTTGCTTCGCTCCTGGGAGTAGCGCGCCGGGAGCTGGAGAGCGCTCTCCAGCTGCTCCAGCAGTTCGACCCTGCCGGAGTCGGCGCCAGGACTTTGCGGGAATGTCTGCTGCTGCAGTTACGCGAAAGGAAGGACGCCCCTCCGCTGGCGCAAAAAATTATTGAACTGTACCTTGAGGATGTGGCGGAAAACCGCTACAAAAAAATTGCCCACGCCTTGCAGGCGGAGCTGTCGTTAGTTCAGGAGGCGGTTGACTTTATCCGTACACTTGAACCAAAGCCGGGCCGCCTGACGGGGAATGTGCGTGACGATGTCTGCTATATCCAGCCGGATATTATCATCGAGCGAGTGGCCGGGGATTATTGTATCATGCTCAGCAGGCTTTCCGCCCCGAGGCTGGCGATTAACCCCTATTACCGCGCTCTGTTAAGCCAGGGGACCTGTGAATCATTGACCAGTTCTTTTATCAAAAGCCGCCTTGACTCGGCACTGTGGCTGTTGCGCAGCATCGAGCAGCGCCGCCTGACACTGTACAGGGTGGCGGAAGCAATCGTTAAGTTGCAGCGCCGGTTTTTCGAGGAGGGGATCAGAGGTCTCCAGCCGCTTGTCCTGCGGCAAATAGCTGACGAAATAGGGGTGCATGAGTCAACTGTCAGCAGGGCGACTGCCAATAAATATGCGCAGACGCCGCGCGGCATCTTTCCTCTGAAATTTTTCTTCGCTTCCGGAGTGGAAGGCCGCGAGGGAGTAGTTTCCTCGGAATCAATCAAAAGCCATCTTCGTGAGGTAATCAGCGCGGAAAACGTCTGCTCCCCGCTGAGCGACCAGCGGCTGACGGAACTGCTGGCCAAACGGGGAATTACAGTTTCCAGGCGGACAGTCGCCAAGTACCGTGAAGAGCTGGACATCCCTTCATCAGGCAGAAGAAAACGCCACTGTCTGTAACGAATCGGGAAATGGAAGCGGCAGGAATTGTTCTCCCGGCAGAGAATTACATCCGGCGGAATCCGTAAAAAAATGTCTGGAGGTAGGGCAATGAAAGTCAAACTGGGCGTAAACGGCTTTGGACGCATCGGGCGTGCCTGCATACGTGCTTCGCTCGACCATCCCGGGGTGGAAGTGGTAGCTTTTAACAGCACCCGCGACCCGCAGTTTCTGGCTCATTTGCTTAAGTACGATTCCGTTTACGGTCACCTGCCATACGAGGTGAAAGCGGAAGGACAGGCTCTTGTCATCAACGGCCGCAGGATTGCCATTCTGGCCGACCGGGATCCGGCTAGGCTGAAGTGGGGAGATTATGGCGCGGAGGTGGTTGTGGAAGCAACCGGGGCGTTTAAGGATGCCAAGGAAGTTTCCGGACAGCTGGGCGGAGCAGCGAAAAAAATGATTATTACCTCGCCGGCCAAGGGAGTGGATATCACGGTTGTCATGGGGGTCAATGAGAGCGCGTACGAACCGGACAGGCACCGTATTGTTTCCAATGCCTCCTGCACAACCAACTGCCTGGCGCCCGTCTGCAAAGTGCTGGATGAAGAATTCGGCTTTGTCAAAGGTTTAATGACTACGGTCCATGCGTATACTAACGACCAGAGAATCCTGGATCTGACACATAAAGACTACCGGCGCGCCAGGGCGGCGGGTCTGTCCATCATCCCGACAACCACAGGCGCCGCCCGTGCCGTGTCACTGGTCCTCCCCGGCATTGCGGGGAAAATTGACGGGTTTGCCGTCCGCGTTCCCACCCCGACAGTATCGCTTGTCGACCTGGTTGCGGAGCTTGGGCGGGAGGTGACTGTCGAAGAAGTCAACGCCGCTTTTCGCCGCGCGGCGGCCGGCCCGCTTGACGGGATACTCGGCGTTTCCGACGAGCCGCTCGTTTCCGTGGATTATAAGGGCGACCCGCGCTCAAGCGTTGTGGACGCGCTTTCCACAATGGCAGTGGCGGGCAATATGGTAAAAGTGGTGGCCTGGTACGATAACGAGTGGGCTTACTCAATGCGTGTTCTGGATCTGGCCGCCTATCTGGCTGCAAAAGGGCTGTAAGAAAAGGTACGGGAGGTTTACCGTTGGCCAAGAAGACAGTCCGGGAATCAGACCCGGCAGGCAAGCGTGTTTTTGTCCGCGTGGATTTTAACGTACCCAGGGACGGCCAGGGCAAGATTTTGGATGATAACAAAATCAGGGCGGCGTTGCCGACGATTCGTTACCTGCTCGACCACGGCGCCGCCGTTATTTTGGCCAGCCACCTGGGGCGGCCCAAGGGGCGGGTGCAGGAAAACCTGCGCCTTGACGCAATAGCGCACAGGCTGGCCGAATTGCTGGGGCGTGCCGTGCAAAAGACGGACGAGGTGGTGGGGGAAGAAGTAAGCGCGGCTGCCGCCGCCTTGCGCCCGGGAGAGGTTTTGCTCCTGGAAAACGTCCGCTTCCATCCGGGAGAGGAAAAAAATGACCCGGAACTGGCCCGTGCCTATGCCGGCCTTGCCGAGATTTTTGTGTCGGACGCTTTCGGGACGGCACACCGTGCCCATGCCTCAAACGTCGGGGTAGCAGCCTGGCTGCCGGCGGTGGCCGGTATGCTGATGGCCGGTGAGGCAGACAACCTTGCCAAGTCCTTACATAACCCTGCCCGTCCCCTGGTCGCCATTGTCGGCGGCAACAAGGTGGCTGACAAAATTGGCATTTTAAAGAACCTGCTGGAGAAAGCGGATGCCCTGTTGCTGGGCGGCGGTATGGCCAATACTTTTTTGCATGCCAAAGGGTACCGGCTGGGGCGCTCCCCGCTGGAAGAAGAAAGCCTGGGGGAAGCGTCCGCTTTAATTGCCGCGGCCGCCGCTTGCGGGGCTAATCTTTACCTGCCCGCGGACGTGGTGGTGGCAGAAGAGGCAACCCCCGTCGCACAGGCGGAAGCAGTGCCTGTAAACGCTGTCTCGCCCGACAGGATGGCGCTGGATATCGGGCCGGTGACCCGCCGGCAGTATTCCGAAATAATCAGCGGTGCCGGGACGGTAATCTGGAACGGGCCGCTTGGCGTTTATGAGATTGAGCAGTTTGCAGGAGGGACGGCTGCCGTAGCCCGCGCGATTGCCGCTTCCGGGGCATTTTCCATAGTTGCCGGCGGTGATGCCGTGGCAGCCGTGGAAAAAGCGGGTGTGGCAGCACAGATTTCACACCTTTCCACCGGAGGCGGAGCCACTCTTGAGTTTTGGGAAGGCAGGGAACTGCCGGGAATATCTGTTTTACCTGACAAATAACTTTAGGAGCGAAAGATGCGGTTACCAATTATTGCGGCCAACTGGAAGATGTATAAAACCACAGCGGAGGCTCTGGATTTCGTGGACAGGTTTGCCGCGCTGGCAAAAGGGGGAAACGCGGAAATCGTTATTTGCCCGCCCTTCCCGCTGCTTTGCGCCGTGGCCCCGCGCTGCCGGCAAAGCGCTCTGAAGCTAGGCGCCCAAAATATGTTCTGGCAAATGTCCGGTCCTTATACCGGGGAGGTATCGCCGCGCCACCTGACTGATTTGGGCGTGCAGTACGTTATTCTCGGCCACTCCGAGCGGAGGCAGCATTTCGGCGAAACGGATGAGGACGTTTCCCGCAAGGTGAAAGCCGCCTTTGACGCTGACCTGACCCCCATTGTCTGTGTCGGTGAAACCTGGCCGGAGCGCCTGGCGGGCCTTACCGCCAAAGTGATACGAGGGCAGCTGGCAGCGGCTTTGCGGGACCTGGACCCTTCCCAGGTGCGGCGTGCAGTTGTGGCTTATGAGCCGGTCTGGGCCATAGGCAGCGGCCTCGCGGCAGCCCGGGACGACGCGGAGCAGGCGGCGCTGGAACTGCGCCGGCAGATCGGGGAGCAGTTCAGCCTCAAGGTGGCCCGGGACGTGCGCCTCCAGTACGGTGGCAGCGTAAACCGGGAAAATATCCGTGAGTTTATGGACAGCCCGGAAATTGACGGAGCCCTGGTGGGGGGCGCCAGCCTGGAGGCCGGAAGTTTCGCGGCGCTGGTGAACAGCGTTGCCCGGGAGGATGTGCTGTGAACAGGCCGCGGCCGCTTTTGCTTGTCATTCTTGACGGGTGGGGGCTGGGCCGGAACAGGAAAGGCAATGCTGTTCATCAGGCGCAGCTTCCCTATTACCGTTATCTGCTGGCAAAATACCCGCATGCCCGCCTGAAAGCCGGCGGCGAAGCGGTAGGGCTGCCTGCGGGTCAGATGGGCAACTCCGAGGTTGGCCACCTCAACATCGGGGCGGGCCGTGTCGTCTACCAGGAACTGACCCGCATCAGCAAGAGCATCGGGGCGGGCCGGTTTTTTGCCAATCCGGTCTTGCGGGAGGCGATGCGCAACGTCCGCCGGAAGCAATCCCGTTTGCACCTGTTGGGTCTTGTGTCCGACGGCGGCGTACACAGTCATCTCTCTCACCTGTTTGCCTTGCTTGAAATGGCTAAACGTGAGGGACTGACGGAAGTGTTTGTGCACGCTGTGCTTGACGGCCGCGACGTCGGTCCGGTGAGCGCCAGGGACTACCTGACTTCGCTGGAAGAAAAAATGTGTGTGCTGGGCGTCGGACGTACGGCCACCGTTGCCGGCCGTTATTACACGATGGACAGGGACAGGCGCTGGGAGAGGGTAGCGCTTGCTTACCGGGCTATGGTTGACGGGGAGGGCGAACCGGCAGCCACATCTTTGCATGCGCTGGAAAAAGCGTACGAGCGGGGGGAGACCGACGAGTTTGTCCTGCCGACAGTTTTACTGACCGAAGAAGGCCGGCCCACCGCGGTTATCCGGCCGGAAGACGCGGTAATCTTTTTTAACTTTCGTCCCGACCGCGCCAGGCAAATAACGCGCGCCTTTACTGACAGGGACTTTTCTTTTTTTGCGCGCGGCCAAGACGCTGTCCTGCCCCATTTTGTCTGCCTGACCCAGTATGACGAGACAATTGACGCTCCCGTGGCGTTTTCGCCGGACCACCCGCGGCGGACACTGGGGGAGGTGCTGGCTGAGGCCGGTATGAGCCAGCTGCGCATCGCGGAAACGGAAAAGTACGCCCATGTCACTTTCTTTTTCAGCGGCGGCAGGGAAGCGCCCTTTCCCGGCGAGGAGAGGGTGCTGATCCCTTCACCGAAAGTACCGACCTACAACCTGCAGCCGGAAATGAGCGCTCCGCAGGTGACGGCCCGCGTTCTGGAGGAAACAGAAAAAGAGGCGTTTGACGTGATAATCCTAAACTACGCCAACCCTGACATGGTAGGTCATACAGGCATCATGCCCGCGGCGATCCGGGCGCTGGAAGCGGTTGACGATTGCCTGCGCCGGGTTGTGCCGGCGGTTCTTGACAGGGGCGGGCTGGCCATTGTTACCGCCGACCACGGTAATGCCGAACAGATGATGGTGGGCAGTACCGGCCGGCCGTTTACGGCGCACACTGCCAACCCGGTGCCGTTTATCCTGGCCTCCGGCCACCCGTACCGCCTGCGCGGGAACGGGATTCTGGCCGATGTGGCGCCTACGATTTTGCAGTTGCTGCAGTTGCCGGCCCCTCCGGAGATGACCGGGCGCTCGTTGCTGGTCAACGGCCCGGCCGGCACGCGGCGCAGTCCTGAAATGAAAGCGAGGAGAGTAAATTGAGTTTAATCAGGCGGGTAGAGGCGCGAGAAATTCTTGATTCCCGGGGTAACCCGACCGTGGAGGTGGACGTTGCGCTTGACGATGGCTTCGGGCGCGCCGCCGTGCCGTCCGGGGCTTCCACCGGCGCCTTTGAGGCGGTGGAGTTGCGTGACAACAACAGCGCTCGGTTTCTGGGCAAAGGAGTCCTGAAAGCGGTACATAACGTAAACGAAATTATCGCCCCGGCCCTGGCGGAGATGGACGCGCTTGAACAGGCGGCCGTTGACCGGGAACTGCTTTCCCTGGACGGCACACCTAACAAATCCCGGCTTGGCGCCAACGCTATTTTGGGCGTCTCCCTGGCGGTGGCCCACGCCGCGGCTGATTCCCTGGGGCTGCCGCTTTACCGATACCTGGGCGGGGCAAACGCGAAGCTTTTGCCCGTTCCGCTGATGAACATTCTAAACGGCGGCAAACACGCCGATAACAACGTGGATATCCAGGAATTTATGGTCCTGCCGGTCGGAGCGCCTTCTTTCGGGGAAGCGCTGCGCACCGGTACGGAAGTGTTTCACAGCTTAAAAAAAGTCCTGCAAAAACAGGGCCTGAGCACAGCGGTCGGCGATGAGGGAGGCTTTGCCCCCAATCTTTCTTCCAATGAAGCAGCGCTGGAAGTAATCGTCAGGGCCATTGAGGCCGCCGGTTACAAACCGGGCAGCGAGGTAATGCTCGCGCTGGATGTGGCGGCCACGGAGATGTACCGGGACGGGGTATACCATCTGGCCGGGGAAGGCCTGCAGAAAGACTCCGGGCAAATGGTGGACTATTACGCCGGCCTCGCGGCAAAATTTCCCATCGTCTCCATTGAGGACGGCCTGGCGGAGGACGACTGGGAGGGATGGCGCCTGCTGACGGAACGGCTGGGCAGCAGGATACAGCTTGTGGGGGACGACCTGTTTGTGACCAATATGGAACGCCTGCAGAAAGGTATTAAGACCGGAACGGCCAACGCCATTCTGATCAAGTTAAACCAGATTGGCACCGTTACCGAAACGCTGGACTGTATAGCTATGGCCGGCCGTGCCGGCTACAACACCATTATTTCCCACCGCTCGGGGGAGACGGAAGACGCCAGTATTGCCGACCTGGCCGTGGCCTGCGGTGCGGGACAGATTAAGACCGGCGCTCCTTCCCGGACAGACCGTGTGGCAAAGTATAACCAGCTGCTGCGCATTGCCGGACAGCTAGGCGCGGAAGCACTGTATGCAGGGAAAACGCCATATTTAAGAGGCGGCAACTTTTAGCCCGTAAGGTTGTTTTTTAAAAAACGCTGTGGTAGAATATGCTTGTGCGCGGGCCGGGACAAGCAGAAATTTGCCGGGGGTTAATTCACAATATTTTGACAACTGCCCGCAGTATTCTTTTCGCCATTCTTCCAGACAAAGGAGGTGTTTTCAGGTGGTCATCTTCCTAAAAATTGTTTTTCTCCTGGTATCCCTGGGGCTGATTGCCACAGTGCTGCTGCAGTCGGGCAAGGTTGCCGGCCTGTCCGGAGCCATCGCCGGCGGAGCCCAGTCGTTGTTTGGCAAGAAAAAAGGCGTGGACAGTTTTCTGGCTAAAATTACCATCGTCTTTGCTATTGTCTTTATGGTCCTGGCCATTGTGCTGACCGCAATTGGTCCTTAGCCTGTGGCTTAATCATGTGATGGAAATAGCTATGAGGAGGAGTTGGCCGAATGGATAACGGTTTGCTGATTTGGGCTCCCGTCGCGGGTGTGATCGGTCTGCTGTTTGCCTTTTACCTGGCAGCCAGAGTAGCGAAAGCAGACCCGGGCACGGAGCGGATGAAAGAGATCTCCCAGGCGATTTACGAGGGAGCGATGGCTTTCTTAGGCCGGGAGTACCGCACGCTGGCTGTCTTTGTCGTCATTCTCTTTTTTGTGATCGGGTTCTTCCTTGGTTTTAAGACAGCCGTCTGCTACCTGGTAGGCACAATTGCCTCAGCCGGCGCCGGCTTTATCGGGATGAAAACGGCTACCAAAGCCAACGTGCGGACCACCAACGCCGCCCGCCTGGGAGGGCAGAACGAGGCGCTGACCATGGCGTTCTCGGGCGGCGCCGTGATGGGCCTGACCGTGGCCGGCCTCGGATTGCTCGGCCTTGGCGTGCTGTATCTGATTTTCCGGGATGTGGCCATTGTTAACGGCTATGCTTTGGGCGCCAGTTCCATCGCGCTGTTTGCCCGTGTCGGCGGCGGCATCTACACTAAGGCGGCTGACGTCGGCGCCGACCTGGTTGGTAAGGTGGAAGCCGGTATCCCCGAGGATGACCCGCGCAACCCGGCCGTTATCGCCGACAACGTGGGGGACAACGTGGGCGACGTGGCCGGCATGGGTGCCGACCTGTTTGAATCCAATGTTGCCTCCATTATTGCTGCTATGACGATTGGTATAGTCGTGTACGGTTTTGCCGGCGTGGCCCTGCCCATGCTGGTGGCTGCCACCGGAGTTATTGCGGCTATTATCGGTACCTTTTTTGTCAAGGCGAAAGAGGGTGTCAGGCTTTCCACCGCCCTGGAGCGCGGCACGCTGGCCAGCGGCCTGATTGTGATTGTGGCCTCCTATTTCCTGACCAATATGTACCGTGAAGAATTCGGCGGGCTTGGCCCCTTCTGGTCTGTGATCGGCGGCTTGGTTGGCGGCATTTTAATCGGCCGCATCACCGAGTACTATACCTCTGACCACTACAAGCCGGTGCAAAAACTGGCGGAAGCGGCCAAAACCGGCCCCGCCACCACCATTATCGCCGGCCTTGCGGTCGGGATGCGCTCCACCATGTTCCCGCTCCTGATTATCGCTGCCGTTATCCTGCTGGCTTACGCCACGGCCGGCCTGTACGGCATTGCCATCGCAGGCGTCGGTATGCTGGCCACGGTGGGCATGACGATTGCCGTTGACGCCTATGGGCCTATTGCCGACAATGCCGGCGGTATCGCGGAAATGGCCGAACTGGACAAGTCGGTGCGGAAAATTACCGACCAGCTTGATGCCATGGGCAACACCACCGCCGCCATCGGCAAAGGCTTTGCCATCGGTTCCGCCGCCCTGACGGCACTCGCGCTGTTTACCGCGTACGGGGAAGTGGCCGGAATTCAGGCTATCGATATTACCAGCGCCAGTGTTATTGCCGGCCTGTTTATCGGCGGCATGCTGCCCTTCCTGTTTGCCGCGCTGACCATGGAAGCGGTGGGGCGCGCCGCCTTTGACATGATTGAGGAAGTGCGCCGCCAGTTCCGCTCTATCCCGGGCCTGATGGAGGGCAAGGCGCGTCCCGACTATGCCCGCTGTGTTGACATTTCCACCTCAGCCGCGCTGAAGCAGATGGTCGTCCCGGGGCTGCTGGCAATTGTGGTACCGCTGGCTGTCGGCCTGATCATGGGTTCGGAGGCGCTGGGCGGTTTCCTGGCCGGCTCCACGCTTACCGGCGTGTTGCTGGCGATCTTCATGGCCAATGCCGGCGGCGCCTGGGACAACGCCAAGAAATATATTGAAGGCGGCGCTCTCGGCGGCAAAGGCTCCGACGCGCATAAAGCGGCCGTGGTCGGCGATACGGTGGGCGATCCTTTCAAGGATACCTCCGGGCCGTCCATGAACATCCTCATTAAATTGATGAGCGTTGTGGCACTGGTGTTTGCCCCGCTGTTCTCCTAAAGCACAACTGCTGATAATAGCAACAGGGCGGCAATGGCCGCCCTGTTGCTATTGGGCATAGTAATACTGGAAAGGGGACAGGATACAACCAAAATTTTGCATTATGAAATTAGTATGGTGTCCCTATATTTATTGTGTCCCTATATTCAGGTCGGAAAGAGGGAAAAGATGAGCTTTCAGGAAAAACTGCTCGGCTTCATGCGTGAAAAGGCCTATAGGCCGCTGACCATTGACGAGCTGGCCAGGGAACTTGGGCTGCATGACAGGCGGGAGATCAGGAGATTCACCCGCCTGGCGGACGAATTGGAGCAGGCCGGCAAGATTATCAAGACGCGGTACGGGCGCTACGGCGTCCCGGAAAAAATGAACCTTGCGGTGGGGAGGCTGCAGGGCAACCCGGCCGGATTCGGCTTTATCCTTCCTGACGGCCCCTCTGAAGGAGATGTCTTTATCCCGGCCGGCCAACTGAACGGAGCGCTGCACGGCGACCGGGTGGTGGCCCGCCTGTCCGGAAGCAGAGAAGGCGGGAAGCGCGAAGGAGAGATAATTCGGATTCTGGAGCGCCGTTCCCGGTATGTCATCGGACGGCTGGAGTCTGTACGGCAGTCGGCGTACGTCGTGCCGGACGAGCAGCGCATCTCCACCGATATTTTAATCCCCCGCTCCCAGGCGCGCACGCTGAAAAACGGGCTGAAAGTCCAGGTGGAAATCACCCGCTGGCCGGAAAAGCGCCGCCCTCCGGAAGGAGTAATAGTTTCGGTATTGGGAGAGCCGGGAGACCGGGGGCTCGATACGCTGACTATCATTAAAAAGTATGAACTGCCGGAGGCTTTCCCCGCGCAGGTGCTGAAAGAAGTGGCCGCGCTGCCGGGAGAAATAACTCCGCAGGATCTGGAAGGCAGGCGTGACCTGCGGGCGCTGCCCGCGGTAACGATAGACGGCGCAGACGCCAGGGACCTGGATGACGCCGTTTCCCTGCGACAGCTCGATAACGGCAGCCTGGAACTGGGTGTGCATATTGCCGATGTCGGGCATTTTGTCCGTGAAGGCTCTGCTTTGGACAGGGAGGCTTTTCTGCGCGGCACCAGCGTTTACCTGGTGGACGCCGTCATCCCGATGCTGCCCCCTGAACTGTCTAACGACCTGTGCAGCCTGAACCCAAGGGTGGACCGGCTGGCCGTCAGCGTGCTGATGGAACTGGACGCCGGCGGGCAGCCGGTGAAATACGATTTTACGCCGAGCGTGATAAACAGCCGTGAGCGGATGACCTATGAGGACTTGCGCGCCATCCTGGAAGAACGGGACGAATCCTTAAGCCAGCGATACGCGGCAATGCTGCCCATGTTTACCGAGATGGGCCGGCTGGCGCTCGTTTTGCGCGGCAGGCGCTTTGAGCGCGGCGCCATTGACTTTGACCTGCCGGAAATAAAAGTGGTTCTTGACGACAGCGGACGCCCCGCAGCGCTGAAACGACGTCCGCGTTCTATCGCCGAGACGATTATCGAGGAATTTATGCTGCTGTGCAACGAGGTGGTGGCCGCGCATTTTTCCCGCCTGCAGGTACCGTTTCTCTACCGTGTCCACGAGCGTCCGGGCGAGGAGAAAATGATTGCTTTCCGTGACTTTGTCCACAACCTGGGCTACAGTATTAAGGGTCACCCCGAAAAAATGCATTCCCGTGCCTTGCAGGCTTTGCTGGAGCATGTGACCGGTAAGCCGGAGCAAAGAGTTGTTAACACTCTGTTGTTGCGCAGTATGAAGCAGGCCCGTTATTCCGCCGAGCACCTGCCGCATTTCGGCCTGGCGGCCGCGGACTACACACATTTTACCTCGCCGATCAGGCGCTACCCCGACCTGGTTGTACACCGCCTGCTGCGTGAGTATCTGGCGGGGATGCCTGGCCCCAGGCGGCTGGCCCGACTGGCCCGCCACAACGAGGCAGCGGCGGAGCACTCTTCCGGTCGCGAGCGCCTGGCGATGGAGGCGGAAAGAGAAAGCGTCGAGGTTAAAAAAATTGAGTTTATGACCGGCAAGGAAGGTCAGGAATATGACGCAATTATCTCAGGTGTGACTTCCTTCGGCTTTTTTGTCGAACTCGACAACCTGGTCGAAGGGCTGGTCCATGTCTCTACTCTTGCTGATGATTATTACCGGTTCAACGAGAAAACTTTTTCACTTCACGGCGAGCGGACAGGCAAAACATTCCGCATCGGCCAGGCGGTTCGTGTTGCTCTCAGAAGCGTTGACAAGGATAAGCGACAGCTTGATTTCACCCTGCTGCCGCGGTAGGAGCACCCTGTGTGTCAGGCCATCGCCGGAAGGCGCATTGACAGGACTTGAGCCCGCTGGTATAATGAAAGCGCGAGCAGATTAATATGCTTTTTGGCTAAGCCCTGTTTGTCGCCGGCAAATGGGGTTCATTTATCCGCAAGAGGCGCTGATGGAAAAAAAAGTCTTTGCCCAGAACCGTAAAGCCTTTCACGATTACTTCCTGGAGGAGACCTGCGAGGCCGGGATTGCCCTGACCGGGACGGAGGTTAAATCAGTCCGCGCCGGCAAGGTAAACCTGAAAGACAGTTACGCGCGGGTGGAAAACGGGCAAGTTTTCGTGTATAATATGCATATCAGCCCCTACGAGCAGGGCAACCGGTTCAACCACGAGCCGCTGCGCACACGCAAGCTGCTGCTGCACCGCCGCGAGATCAGCCGGCTGCTGGGGCTGACCAAAACGAAAGGCTACACGCTTGTTCCCACCAAGCTATACGCTGTGCGGGGCCTGATTAAGCTGGAGCTGGCGCTGGCGCGCGGCAAAAAGCAGTTCGACAAGCGGGAGGCGCTGGAGGAAAAGGAAGCAAAAAGAGAAGTGTCCAGAGCATTTAAGGAAAAGCAGTATCTTTGATACATGGGGGCGTATTGGTTTCGACGGGGGTCGGATGGGCGAGAACGGCGGGTCCGGGACCATGGCCCGGCAACAACATGGAAGCGTTATAAACGCCAACGATAATTTAGCTTACGCTGCTTAATTAAGCAGCCGTCCGCTTGTCCCGGGCCTGTAGGGACATACCGGGCGCCGACTAATCAGGCTACCGGTTTCACGGTTGGCAGAGCCAAAGAAACAGGGAATAACAATTGTGCTAGCGCAGCGTAATCCCGCCTCAGGGAGTCCGTCGCGCGAAAACAAATCTGAGGCTACACCCGTAGAAGCTCTCGTTGGTTCACTTTCGGACAGGGGTTCGATTCCCCTCGCCTCCACCACAACCAAATAATCTACCATCTATTGGTAAAAAGAATTTTATCGATGGGTGGTTTTTGTTTTGTGCTGAAAGTCCAGTATTCAAGTCATTTCTGCCGGTTTGCAAAGTGGCTTTTAGGGGGTGTGCAAAGAGGGGTGTGCAAAATTTAACTGCTCAGGCCAAGAGATGATCTGTTACGCCGCGATTTTGTTTTAAGGTAAAGCGCCACCGCCAGGCAATTGTTTAAAGACCAATTAGCAACCGCATAATTTGCCTTCCCTAAAAGCTTTAAAGCCTTCTCTAAACAGAAAGAAAACAATCACCAAGCCCACAATAGGGTCCGCTTGCCATAGGCCGTAAAAATAATTCAGTCCCAGCCCAGCCAACAAAGCAACAGACAAAAACACGCAGGCCAGCGTTTGTTTAGAGTCTGCGACCAGACTTTTACTATTAATTGCTTTTCCTGTTTGGTATTTCTGATAAAACAAAGCTGGCATTACCAACATGGAAACCAAGGCAATGATTATTCCCAGCGGACTTGGCTCCGGGATATCGTGTTGGTACAACATTGTGACAGATTCATACAACACATAAGTGCCGAGAATAAAAAAAGTATAGGCAACGAGTCTGATGGCCCGTTTTTCTACTCTTTCTTCTTCTTCATCCGATATCTTGCCGTGTTTCCTAAAACGCCAGATCATTACGCCTCCGGACGCAGATTCAACAAAACTGTCAAGGCCAAATCCGATTAAGGCGATGCTGCCGGCAAATAAACCGGCTATAATTGATATTATTCCTTCCAGAATATTGTATCCGACAGTGAAGTAAGAGAGCAAGAGAGCTTTCCTGTGATAATCCATTTTAAGCATTTTAAGGGCCTCCCTTAAACATAAACTTCGGGCAACAGCGGTACATTCTGTTTATGGCGTCAAAGTGCTGCCTTTTTTGGCCCTGACTTTTCGATGTAGGCAATCAGCTTTTGTACAACGACTTCATTTCTCATAGAGTATCACCCCCGTTTCGCGGATCTCGCGCTCAATGGGAGACTGTGATTCAATGTGTGACACGTCAAAAACATCTACATTCATGCGGAGCGTCCTCGGAAAGTCCGACGAACCGCAGGCCGCGCAGGCCACTGTCCACCAGCAGGTCCACGTCGCTCTTCTCAGTAGCGCAGGCTTTACAATAGGAACCAAAGAGGACGGCACGCTTTACGCCATACCGGGCAAGGACAGGTGACACAATGCTTCGTAGCTCATCGATTGAATAAATCTGTTCCATCTCTTTGTTCTCCTCAGGTTCTGTTTACAAAAAATAGTATCATAAATCCTAGTTTCCTCAAGGATGGGGGCGTATTGGTTTCGACGGGGGTCGGATGGGCGAGAACGGCGGGTCCGGGACCATGGCCCGGCAACAACATGGAAGCGTTATAAACGCCAACGATAATTTAGCTTACGCTGCTTAATTAAGCAGCCGTCCGACTAAGAACGGTCAAGGGGGTCTTGCGGTTATGAGTATTGAAACCTTTGAAGCATTAAAGTGTCGATGTGTCAAATACCTTCAGTATCGTATTGCGATTGCCTTTCGAATAAAATAGGATAATCTCTAGCTCCGTGCGCTAATCGCAAAATATTAATTGTATCACCGTATATTTTATAAAACAAAATGTATTTTTCAATGATGAGCATGTGAAATCCCCCATCACGCATTTTCTTGTCTGGAACCGTTATTCCTAACTTTGGAAAAGTTTCAAGCCGGTAAGCAGCGGCAATAATTTTATCGTGCAGTTTCATTGCGGCTGTTTTATTGTCTTTGGCTATGTGCAAGATAATTTCTTCTAAGTCATCAAGGGCTGTTTGCAAAAACTCTACTTTATATTTCATTTTCAATAATAAGCCCTTTTGATCTTTCGCTCACTTCTTCAATGGTGTAACATTTTGCACCGGCGATTTTTGTGGCTTCCGCTTCCAGAAGCTTTTCTCGTAAATCCAGCATTTCCTCGCGATATAAGTAGGTTTCAATACTCATAACCACAAGGTCGCCTTCGCCATTTTTTGTGAGAAAAACCGGCTGCATTTTTTCCTTGCAAAACTTAGAAATATTGTTGTATTCATTTCTCAGTGCTGTTGACGGTTTAATGATCATGCCTATCACCTCGTATTATACTATACAATTTATATCATTATTATATGCGAAAGTCAATGCAGTCTGACAAATCTATGCAGGGGCTATTTTGACTGGCGGACAGGTTGCAGAATAAGACAAAAATTAGAACTTTTTGTGGAAAAATAAATTTGCGGTAGGCAAAAAGTTTTTCTGATGATACAATAATTTTGGACAAGACATATAAAAAGAGGAGGCGGACTATGTTCAGAAAGACCGGTGTAGTTTTTGTTGTCCTGCTGTTGACGGCGGCGCTGTTGGTTGGTTGCGGAGCTCCGAGGACAGCCCCTCGTTAGTTTGACAGCTTAGTTAGATACGAAAACCTTAAATCCCTTGCGGCATAAGGCTTCAAGGGATAAAAATTTTTTATTTTTTAACTTAAAAAAGTATAGGAATGTATAGGAAGATATG
>JBGFRB010000014.1:0-30247 GCA_041695355.1 Bacillota bacterium | reverse complement strand
AACATATTGTGCCAAATAATGCCACATATTTTTGATTAAAAATTAAAAAAATTTTTCCCCTGAAGCCTTATGCCACAAGGGATTCTTGGATTTACTATTGAACTATGCTGTCAAACTAACGAGCATTTATAATACAATCATGCTGAACCAGCAAAAAAGTCCTTGTGTTTTTTTTTTGATTATTTTATAATTTAAAATAGTAAAATCCAACAGCCTGATTTCAGATATAAGAGGTAACGGCTTTGCCCACTACAAACAAAGGTCAGATGGAAGACGATATTACCAAGGCAATCATTCAGTGGGAGAAGGAGTATAACGGACGCGGCCCCACGGAGGCCAAGACAGATATTTTGCGCAACATGGCCATAGTCACGTTGCGGGGGGTACTTTCCCAGGCGGAGCAGCACCTGGCCCGCGATAAGGAAGGAATGGCGCTGATTAAAAAACTGCGCCAGCAACTGGTAGAGCAGGGCCGGACCGAATTGGAGGAGATCGTCCGGCGCATTACCGGAGCGTCCGTTGTCAGCCTGCATACTGATATCAGCACTAAAACGGGAGAGCGGATTATCGTTTTTGTCCTGGAGAGGGAAATTTAAACGGAAAATTAAAAAGCGATGGGTTGGAAGACAATTAAAGGGTAGTTATATCGGTTAATTGCAGTCCGGCGCCGTGTTTTTTAAGCATTGGTGTCGGCTTTTTTTATTGAAAGGTGCGGCTGACAGATGAGGCTTGATTCCGGGAAGCTGCCGGAGGCCATCGGCAAGGCCCTGACAGAATGGGAAAATAATTATATGGGTTGCGCTACGGAAGCGGTCAACGCGGAGATTATCCGCGATATGGTCATTGTATCCTTAAAGGGGGTGCTTTCTGCAGCCGAGCGGCGGTTGGCCGGAGATTACGAAGGGATGCTGCTGGTTAAAAAGCTGCGCCAGCAATTGGTGGAGCAGGGACGGGCTGAGCTGGAGGAGATTCTTTTTGGCCTGACTGCGGTCAGAGTCATCAGCATCCATACCGACATCAGCACCAGAACTGGGGAACGCCTTTTCGTCTTCAGGATGGAGCAGGTGTTGACAGGACATCAGCCAGGATATTTGCCCGGAAAAAGTTGAAACTGTATACAAGATGATGGAGGGATCTGCAGATGACGGCTACTCATTACCAAGTCCTGGCCGGGCCGGAGGGATACCTGCCTCCGGCGGCGGCTACCATGGGCGTGATGCTTCCCGAAAAAGGGGAGGCGCTGGTGGAAGGCAAAGTAGTTTCGGATGAGCTGGCGCTGGAGAAGATTGCTGAGAAACTGCTGGAGGCCAAAAATCCTTTCTTTTTCCCGGGTCCGCTGTTGTTGTGGGCCTGGCGGGAAGGTGTGGAGGAAAAAGCCAGGGCCATCAAGGAATTGGCGGAAGCAGCCGGAGCCAGAATTATTCCCATGCCTGATTACCGGCCCAAATATCCGATGATTAACCCGGACGTGGAAATCAACCCGAACCATCCCAACCTGACCATCTGGCACAATAACATTGACACCTGTGTTTTTGTCGGCGTGCATTGCCATTATGCCAATGTGGCCCTGAAAATTATCCGCGGCGGCACTGATTGCTACACGATTGCGCTGTGCGGCGAAGCGGGCCATGAGGACGCCATGATTTCCCTCCGTGATGCGGGGCTGGAAAAGATCAAACGACTGACGGCCATTGTTCTGGAAAAGAAGCGGCAGCTTGCCGGGGGAGGTAAGTAGTTTGCAGCAGGTTGTATCTCCTGAACACCTGTTTTTCGAGGCCAAGCGCGAGCAGATGTTTATCACCGGCAGCGAAGCGGTCCGGGAAGCAATTAAGCGTGCCAACGTGGATATGGCAATTTCCTATCCGATTACGCCTCAGTCGGAGAGCATGCACCTGGTGGGCGATATTTATAAAGAGGGCTACTTAAAAGAGTATTTTCGCGGGGAGAATGAATTTGCCGTGATGTCCGCGGTAGCCGGAGCCGCCATGGGAGGCGTGCGCGTCTTTACGGCTACCGGCGGCCCCGGCACCCTGCGTGCCTTTGAAATGTTTTCGACCTGGGCGGGCGCCAGGCTGCCGGTTGTTTGCGCTTTTATGACCAGAGGAGTTAATTCCCCGCTCAGCATCCAGCCTGATACGATTGAAATGGCGTTCATGCTGGATACCGGAATTATTATGCTGCATGCCGAAAATTCCCAGGACTTATATGATATGTTGCTGAAGGCTTACTGCGTTGCTGAAAAAACTGATGTGCATATCCCGGTCGGTGTTTTTGCGGATGGCTTTTTTGTCACTCATACCAGGGAAAATGTGGAGGTGGCGCCGGCAGACATGAAGCTGCCGCCTTACAACCCTTACAACGCACCCGTGCCGGTGATGGATATGGAAAATGTACCTTTTCGCCAAATGCGCGACCCCTTTGTCATGAAGAGCAACTTTATCAGTTACGCTGCTCACGCTTCCTGGCAGCAGGAAATACTGGCCGCCGCCGAACGTTCCCGTAAGTATCTGGCGAAATATCTGGGCGGCCTGGTTGAAGTGGAGGACGGGGACGCGGAGGTCTTGATAGTGGCCTCAGGCACCGCGGTGTCAGTCAGCCGGGAGGCGATTCGCCTGGCCGGCCGGGCAGGCTTGCGCGCGGGGCTGGTGAAGGTCAAAAGCCTCCGGCCTTTCCCGGAGGAGGAAATCAGGCTGGCTGCCGCAGGCGCCAGAGCGGTGATTGTCCCGGAGTTTAACCGGGTAGGCTGGCTCTGCCGGGAAATTAAAGCAGCCGTCGGGGACAACTCGAAAGTAGTGGGCGGACCGCGGGTCTTCGGCGGGATGACCATGCCGGCGGAACTGATTGTTGCTGAAATCAGGAGGTGCTTAGCGTGAAAACGGGTTTGTTTAAAATATCGCCCGGTTTTGAAGAGGTAATGCCTGCCGAGTACCGGGAGTTAGTGGAGCACGGTCCTTACGGCAGGGGGGTGGGTGTTGCCGACCTTGGAGCTTTCAAGGAATTGCTGGAGGAGCACCCGCTGTGTGCCGGCTGCGGCCTGGCGCTGTCCTTACGCCTGTTTCTGGCCTCCCTGCCGGCTCCGCAGGATACGGTTATCGTCGGTTCAACCGGCTGCAGTGCCTTGGCCTTTCCACAGGTGGCCGTACAAAATATCCACTCACTCTTTGGCAACCAGAACGCACTGGCCTCCGGCCTGAAGCGTGCGCTAAGCTTGCGCTTCCCTGACAAGGTCAAGGATGTTGTGGTTATTGCCGGAGACGGCGCTACCGCCGATATCGGACTTGACATGGTGATGCATTCCTGGTTCCGGCGGGAAAACATTACCACAGTGATGCTGGACAATGAAGCTTACGCCAACACCGGAGGGCAGGAGAGCGGCATGTCGCCGCAGGGTGCGGTATTATATATGGCTCCCAAGGGCAAGAAGTTCCCCAAAATTTCTATGCCTGAAATCGCCAGGGAGGCAGGCTGTGCCTATGTCGGCGCCTGTTCGCCCGCTCATTCCCGGCGTCTGGAAAAGATGCTGCGCAGAGCTATCTTGGTGGCGAGGGAAATCGGGCCGACTTACGTGCAGATTTTTGCCCCATGTCCGACTAATTTTAAGTTTAAGCCCAACGAAACGGTGACTAGGCTTAAAAAGCAGGAAAAAGAAGGTATCTTCCAGCCCAGGGAATATATCAGCCCTGAAGCGCAGGAACTGCTCAATAAGTTAGAGGGGGGAGCCAGCCATGAGTGAGAAGAAAATCAATATCCGCATGTCCGGCCTGGGAGGGCAGGGCGTGGTAACGGCAGCCCACATTTTGGGGGCCGCGGCTACCAGAGACGGACTGATCAGTACGGTTAACCCGTTCTTCGGGGCGGAGAAGCGGCTGGCTCCGGCCGAAAGCTATGTGCGTATTTCCGACAGGCCGATTTATGAGCGGGGAGAAATATTGAATCCCAACATTATTATGATTTTTCACCCGCATGTCATCACCATGGGCAAGTGCTATACAATGCCCTTCTTTGACGGGCTGCAACAGGAAGGAATTTTGCTGGTTAATGCAGAACAACCCTTAAGCCTTAGCAATAAAGAACTGGCTAGGCTTGCTGCTTTAAAGGCCAGTATCTATTACCTGCCGGCCACCCAGGTGGCCCTGGAGACAGGCGGGACAGAACTGGCGACCAATATGGCCATGCTGGGCGGGCTGCTTGGCGTGACGGAGCTCGTTTCCCGGGAAGCGTTGCGCGAGTCTCTGAGTGAGCGGTTCGGAGGCGGCAAGTTTGTGGCCTCCGGGACAACGGCAGCCCTTGATGACGTTTTAAAGAGCAAGTTTGCCCAGTTGGAACAGTTGCTGGAGAAAAACATGGAAGTCGTGGAAAGCGGCCGTAAGTCTGTCCGGGAGTACCTTATTCCCGGCGCGGTCAGCGCCTGAAGGGGGCTTTAATCAATGTACGTATCAGTAAAGCTGACGGAAGAAAAATGCAATGGTTGCCGGATGTGTGTTTTTACCTGTCCTGACCCCAATGTGTTTATTTTCTATAAAGAAAGAAAAAAAGTTTCGGTTAATGACGCGCGCTGTAAGGGGTGCGGGTTGTGTGTGGTCGCCTGTCCCAAAGAAGCCTTAAGCGTCTCGGCCGGCTAGTAACGCGGCCGGTTTAAGAAGGAAGGATGCTGTTTGCCTGCCGGCGGTGTTATTTTCAGGGGACGGCAAGCGGTTTTGCTGACGAAACACGGGAAGGACCAGGTCATCAGACCGCTTTTTGAAGAGGCAACCGGCTGCCGTGTTATTGTGGAGTCAGGCTTCGACACCGACCTGTTCGGCACGTTTACCAGGGAGAGAGGCCGGCCGGGCACGCAGTTGGAAACGGCCCGTCTAAAGGCGCTCAAAGGGATGGAGCTGCACGGCGCCGACCTGGCGCTGGCCAGTGAGGGGAGCTTTGCGCCACATCCCGCGGTGCCTTTTATGCCGCTGAACCGGGAGATTGTACTGCTGCTTGACGCTCGGGAAGGCTTGGAGCTATACGGTGAATATGCCGGAAGCGATACGAACTATGCGCAGCGGCTGGTGTCAGGGTGGACGGAAGCGGAGCAGTTTGCGATGAGCGTCTGCTTTCCCAGCCACTTTCTTGTCGTGCGTCCCGACCATGAGTTGCACGAAGCGGTAATCAAAAATATCAGTTCCTGGGCAACCTTGCGCGAGGCCTTCGCACAGAGCATGACCGTTTCGGCGACCGGCAGGGTTTACCTTGAGACAGACATGCGTGCCCATGCCAATCCTACCAGGATGCAAAACATTAGAAAAGCCACGGAGGACCTGGTAAGAATCATCCGTCAGCAGTGTCCGGCCTGCGGTGCTCCGGGATTTACGGTGGCCGAGATACAAAGAGGCTTGCCATGCGAATGGTGCGGACTGCCGACCCGTGAAACAGCGGCCAGTATTTATCGTTGCCCGTGCTGCGGTTTCAGCAGGGAAGAGCGGGAACCACCGGATAAAAAAGCACCTGCAGGACGTTGTGACAATTGTAACCCTTAACCGGGGAAGGGGGAGGAAAATGGCTGTGAAACAAAGTGCGGTTTCCGCCGACGAGCTATTGTTTGCGGCTCCCAGGAAACAAGCATTTATCACCGGCAGTGAGGCGGTGGCGGAAGCAGTCAAACGTGCCAACGTCGAGATGGCCATCGCTTATCCTATCACGCCGCAGAGCGAAAGCATGCATCTGGTGGGCGACCTGTACGCGGGGGGATACCTAAAAGACTACTACCGCGGAGAAAATGAATTTGCTGTAATGGCTGCCGTACACGGCGCTTCACTGGGAGGCGGAAGGGTTTTCACCGCGACGAGCGGCCCGGGTACATTACGGGCGATGGAGATGTTTCCTGTCTGGGCCGGCTCCCGCCAGCCCATCGTCTGCGCTTTTATGTGCCGGGGAGTTTCCCTGCCTCCCTCAATCCAGCCGGAAAATATAGAGATGGCGATGCTGCTGGACACCGGGATGCTGATGTTGCACGCCGAAAACGCCCAGGATTTTTTTGATATGATTTTAAAAGGCTATGCCGTTGCGGAGCAACCGGAGGTACACCTGCCGGTGGGAGTTTTCGTGGACGGCTTTTTTGTTACCCATACGCGGGACTTGGTTATGCTGCCGCAGGAAGACCTGAAACTGTCGGCATATGACCCGGCCTGCTCGCCTGTGCCGGCCTTTGACATGGAAACTCCGCCGGTGCGCATCGTGCGGGATCCTTTACTTAACAAAAGTAATTTTATCAGTTACGCGGCCAACGCCAGCTGGCACCAGGAAGTGCTGGCGGCGGCGGAGCGGGCGCGCAAACACCTGAACCGTTATCTGGGCGGGCTGCTGGAAGTTGAAAACCGGGAGGCCCGGGTGTTTATCGCCGCTTCCGGAACCGCTGTCTCACAGGGCCGGGAAGCAATAAAAGCCCTGCGCTCCGAGGGCTTTGAGGTGGGCCTGATTAAAATAAAATCTGTCCGGCCGTTTCCGACCGCTGAACTGATTGCTGCCACGGAAAAGGCGGAGTTGCTGGTAGTGCCGGAATTTAACGCAGGCGGGTGGCTGGCCAGGGAAATAAAGGCCGCACTTGACTATAACAGCAGGGTGCTTGCCGGACCGCGTGTTTTCGGCGGGATGACAATGCCCGTTGAGCTGATTGTCAGCGAGGTCAAAAAGGCGATGCAGGAGAAAGGATTGGCAAAAAGCATTTAAGGAAGTGGTTTAATTGTCGACCAGGATAGTTACGCCGGTCATGGAATTTGCTGACCTGCTGCCTCAGGACTACCGGGAATTAGTTGCTAACGGCCCCTTTTTTGCGCGAAAGGGCTTAAAAGATTTGGGCACTTTCAAGGAGATTATTGATGAACACCCACACTGCGCCGGCTGCGGCGTGGCTCTTGGTGTGCGCCTGGTGGCCGCGTCTTTGCCTGCTCCGGCCGATACGATTATTATCGGCACGCCCGGTTGTTCGTTTTTTGGGCTGGCGCAAACAGCGGTAAACTACTCCAATACGGCTTTTGGCAATCAGAACGCGGTGGCAAGCGGCCTGAAAAGGATGCTTAGCCTGCGTTACCCGGACCGCCATAAGGATGTGGTGGTGCTGGTCGGTGATGGCGGCATCGCCGATATCGGCCTTGATATGACACTTCATTCCTGGTTTCGCCGGGAAAAAATTGTAACGATCATGGTTGACAACGAGGTTTACGGCAACACCGGCGGGCAGGAAAGCGGCATGACAAAAGAGGGACAGGTTCTGAACATGGCCCCCGGAGGGAAAAAATTCCCCAAGATACCGGTTTTTGAAATTGCCAAAGTCTCGGGGTGCGCTTACGCGGCTAAGGTAACGGTGGCCAGCCCGCGGATGATTGAAAAGGCCGTGAACAGGGCAGTTTGGGTTGCCCGCCAGGTCGGCCCGAGCTATGTGCAGATTTATACGCCCTGCCCGACGAACCTTAAATTTCCGCCGGACCAGACGGTGCGTATGGCTGCCGAGGCGGAAAAGAGTTACTATGCGGCCGAAGAATTTATCACTGACGAGGCAGCCAAATGCCTGCAGCAGCTGACAACTGAAAGCTAACCGTCTCCTGCCCGCCTTTACTGCCCTGCCGGGGGCACTTCCGACGCCGGAATCTGGCGCAGCATGGAGGGGTCTGTCACGTCTTTGTGGACATACAGCCCGCACCAGCATTGCTTCATATAGTCAAAATGTCTGCGGTGGTAGGGAATGCACGGGCAGACTATTTTCATGTCCTCTGCCCTGTTACCGGTCAGCGCCTGACAGGGGCAGTAGGGGCTGCCAGATTTTCGTTCCAGCAAAACAATCTGTTCCAGCAGGAACTCGGCCATTTCCGTGTCAGGCGTAAACTTGTACCCCAGTTTATCGGCCACGGCGGCAAACCAGGTGCGGATAACCTCTTTACGGTTGCTTGTTCCCATGTGCAGCCTGCTCCAGCAGCTTCCTGAAACGTTCCTCGTTAAAGCCGACCGTGTGCTGACCTCCGACCTTAAAGACCGGAAACTGTGTTGTCCCGGTCAGCTCCCGGACTTCCTGGACCAGGCGCTTTTTTTCTTCGCCTTCGGTCAGATCCACATCAACATAGTCATAATCCACCTGGTTTTCATTCAGCCATTTTTTTGTGCGCTGGCAGTGATAACAGGTACTTAAAGCATACAAAAACGGTTTCATGTTAATTCTCCTCCTGTTTTAAGCAAGATTTCCCCGCTTTCCTCTCTGACCGGGAAGGCAGGGATTTTAATTTCCGGGGCCAGAGTAAACTCCCCGGAGCGGAGGTCAAACTGCCAGTCGTGGCACGGGCATTGGAGCAAAAAGCCCTCCAGGCGGCCGCGGTGCAGCGGGCAACCCAGGTGCGGGCATTCATTGCGCAGGGCGAATATCCGGCCGTCCACCCTGGCCAGCACAACTCTCTGCCCGCTGACCCTTACCGCGACGGACTTGCCTTCAGTCAGCTGTTCCGACTGCAAAGCGAATACCCACTCTTCCATCTTTGCCTCCCGTCTGTTTTGTCATATGTATTGCAATTAGACAGCAGAGTCCATAAATCCTTCCCTGGAAAGATTGTCCTGAAAGAATGTAAATACAGCGGCCGCCGCTACCTGATCCAGACCGGCCGAAAGTTGCTGTGCCTGCAGCAGTGAAAAGGAAACCGCCCCGGTCCGGCGAATATTCTGCTGCAAGGAGGTGCGGGAAATGTTTGGCAAAAAAGTTGGCGCCGGCCAGCCGGCCACGGAGTTTACGCTGCAATCGGCGGAGAAAGAGAGTGTTTCTTTGCGCGATTTACGGGGGAAAACAGTTTTACTGTCCTTTCTGCAAAGCAGCGGGTGAGCGGTTTGCCGGGCGCATCTGGTGCAGTTGCGCCAGAAATATGAAGAACTGATGACACAAAACACGCAGGTGATAGCGGTAGCGCCGGAGACTGCAGAGGTTCTTGCCCCGCTGGCCAGGGTGCTGAAATTACCGTACCCGCTGCTGGCTGACCCGCTTAGAACAACTTTTAAGAGCTACGGACTTTTGCTGAAGGAAGAACTTCTGGGCGGTGATTTTGTGCTGGATACAGCGGGCGTAATCCGTTACGCTCACCGTGGCAGCGCAGCACAGGACCGTCCCCCCTGGTCCGAGTTGTGGCAGGCTGTCCAAACCGCCTCACAGGCCAAACAAAGTTAAGAGACACGTTTTCATGTCAGCATTTTGCTGCCTGCCGGCATGGCCCGCAAACAGCCGGGTTTCCGCATACGCAATGTATGCGGTTATTTTCTTTTGGAAACGGGCTTTCAAAAAATATGCTGGGAAAAATTGACGGATTGCACCTCTTTAAGGTATAATGACAGGTAAATAAGAATATTACTATTTAGAATTTAAAAACGGAGGTGTAAAGGTGAAAAAAGTATTATTTTTGCTCATGTTGTGCCTGGCCGGCATGGCTCTGATCGGCTGCGCCCGGCGTCCCGCCGCCGCTCCCGCGGAGCCTGTGGCGCCTGCGGCGCCCGCGGCCCCGGCAGCTCCCAGCATTAAAGTCTATACCACTTTTTATCCGCTTTATGATTTTGCCGGCAAAATCGGCGGTGAGCGGGCAGAGGTGGCCAAGCTGATCCCGCCGGGTGCCGACCCGCATGATTGGGAGCCGGACCCGGGAACGCTGTCCGGGCTGCAGGCGGCAGACGTCTTGCTGTATAACGGACTGGGACTTGAGCCGTGGCTTGACAAGGTTATAGCTGCCCTCGGCGCAACTGAGCTGACAAGCGTGAACACGACGGAGGGAATTGAGCCGCTGCGGGGCTATGTGGATGCCCACGCCAAAGAAGAAAAAGATGCTCACGGGCCGGAGGAAGAGGAAAAGAAAAAGCAGAAAGCCGCCGGCGAATTGCCCGACCCGCACGTCTGGCTTGACCCACTGCTGGCCCTGAAGCAGGCGGAGAGGATTTTGGAGGCTTTTGTGGCGGCGGATCCGGACAATGAGCAGTATTACCGTGACAACTTTGCCGCACTTAAAAGTCAGTTTGAACAGCTCAATGCTGAGTACCGGGAAGCGCTGCAGGGAAAAGTGCGTGACAAGTTTATTGTTACCCATCTTTCCTTTGCTTATCTGGCCGAGCGTTACGGCCTGAAGCAGGTCGGTATCGCCGGTCTTTCGCCGCAGGCTGAGCCGACGGCGCGTGAACTGGCCGGGTTGGTAAAACTTGTCCGGGAATACGGCATCCGCTACATCTTCCAGGAACCGCTGGTCAGCCCTCGCTTAGCGCAGGTGCTGGCTTCGGAGACGGGAGCCGGTATCCTGGAGCTTAACCCGCTGGAAGGGCTTCTTCCTGAGGAAATCGCCGCCGGCGAAAATTACTTCTCCGTGATGCGCAAGAATCTGGCTCAGTTGCAGAGAGCGCTTAAATAAAGGGGAACAGACATGAGTCATCCTGTCCTGGAACTTAATAAAATTACTTTCTATTATGGAAACAGGATGGTTCTGGACCAGGTGAGCCTGACTGTTTTCTCAGGTGATTTCCTGGGCATTGTCGGTCCCAACGGCTCGGGCAAAAGCACGCTTCTGAAAATCATTGCCGGGCTGCTTAAGCCTGCGGCAGGTACCGTCCGTGTTTTTGGCGCCCAGCGGGAGCCCTTGCGCCGGGAGACGCGCATCGGTTACGTGGCCCAAAACGTAACTTCATTCAACCAGGGTTTTCCCGCCTCGGTCGGGGAGACCGTCCTGGCCGGCCTGACAGCAACTCTTGGGCTGCTGCGCCGGCCAGGCGGGCGGGAAAAGCGGTTGGTCGATGAAGCCCTGGCCAGTGTCGGCCTGGCGGACTTGCGGGAGCGGCTTATCGGGGAGTTGTCAGGCGGCCAGCAGCAGCGTGTTTTTATTGCCCGGGCCCTGGTGGCGCAGCCCGCCCTGCTGCTGCTTGACGAACCGACAGTGGGCGTTGATGTTGATGCCAGGGAAAGGTTTTACGAGTTATTGTCCGCTTTGCGGCGGGAGCGCGGCCTGACACTGCTGATGGTCAGCCACGATGTCGGGGTGGTGGCTGAACAGGTGCAAAGTATTGCCTGCCTGAACAGTAAACTTTATTTCCATGGCCCGCCGGCCGAATTCTGGACTGAAGACGTCCTTTGCCAGGCGTACGGCTCTGCCGTCCGCATTTTGCACCACGTGGACCACTGAAAGGATGACTGGCTTGTTTGACTTCTGGGCGTATACTTTTATGCAAAGGGCTTATCTGGCCGGCCTGGTAGTGGCCGTACTCTGCCCGACCATCGGGATTTACCTGGTGCTGCGCAGGCTGTCCATGATCGGCGAGATGTTTGCCCATGTCTCCCTGGCCGGAGTGGCACTGGGCATTTTTACCGGTGTTTATCCCCTGGCCACGGCATTGGGGTTTTCTCTTGGCGCTGCAGCGGTTCTGGAGTCATTACGGCGCACCTACCGCGTTTTTACCGACCTGGCTATCGCCATCATTATTTCCGCCGGCCTTAGCCTTGCCGTAGTCCTGATAGGCCTGAGCAGGGCCTTCAATATCGACCTGTATTCTTATTTGTTTGGCAGTGTCCTGGCCATCAGCACTCAGGACCTGTGGCTGGTGGCCGCGGTCGGCCTATTGGTGGTTGGCTTTGCCTGGTTCTTTCAAAAAGAATTATTTTTTATCGCTTTCGATGAGGAGGCGGCACGTTCGTCAGGGGTTGCCGTAGATCTGGTTAACTTGTTGTTCGTGGCGGCTACCGCTTTGACCATCTCCGTGTCGATGCGCGTTGTCGGAATATTGCTCGTTTCGTCGCTGATTACCGTCCCGGTGGCAGCCGCCCTGCAGCTGGGGAAAAGCTTCCGTACCACCGCAATCCTCGCTTATATTTTTGCCGGTTTATCTGTCATGTGCGGACTGTTTGTTTCCTATCACGCCAATCTGGCCCCGGGAGGCAGCATTGTGCTCACCGCTGTGCTGTTATTCGTGCTGGCTGCCGGCGGCAGAAAGATATTTGCCCGAGGAGGAAGACCGCTTGCCAGGAACCAACTATCTCGACACACTGAAGAGGAAGGGTTACAAGCTAACATCCCAGCGGCAGAAGATTGTTGACGTCTTGCGGCGGGCCGGCTGCCGCCTGACTGCGAGGGAAATTCACCGGAGAATACGCGGGGAGCTGCCGGCTGTCAGCATGGATACCGTGTACCGGAATTTGCACCTGCTGTGCGATGTCGGGCTGGTTCACCAGATTTCCCTGTCGTCCGGGGCTGTTTATGAGCTTGCCGCTGACCTTTGCCATCATCATCACCTTGTTTGCGTAGATTGCGAGAAGGTTGTCTGTATCGAATATTGCCCCGACTTGCAGGGTTACAGTGAACAGGCCGGGCGGCAGGGTTTTGACCTGGTCGGCCACACCTTTGCCCTGCAGGGGCGATGTTCTGATTGCCGGCAGGCAAAAATCGGCCCCTCACCCGGCCTCTCCCAGGGGGAGAGGGGAATCGATAAGGACCCTCTCCATTGAAAGGGTCCAACTCAGTTACTTTCCAGTACTTGCCGGTAGATGCCGGTAATTTTTTTTGTGAGCAGGCGATTGTCAAACTCTTTTTCCGCCAGTTCGCGCCCAAACCTTTGCAGAGAGCGCAAGTCTGAGCGATTTTGGATGAGCGGTGCCAAATCAAAAAAGATTGACCTGTAACAGGCGTCAGTGCCGGCAAGACCGCTCAGGTCCAGATATTTTTGACGCGCTTTTTCGGGGGTAAGAAGACCCTGGTAGGTGCGCCCCAGGATCAAAACAGCGTTGCCGGCCGCCAACCCTTCGATAACGGCCCGGCCGGTGCCGGCCAGGATATCCGTCCGGGCCAGAAGCGGGGCAATTTCATTGCTCCAGCCCAGATAACGGGCTCTGTTGCCGGGAGGCTGCCTGTTTCCTGCCACGTAAAACTCCACGTTTTCAAGGAGCTCAACGGCTTTGCAGAACTGCAGGAAGCTCTTTGTTTTTGTACCGTCAACGCGGGCCACCAGCGCAATCTTAAGCGGCTCAAATTTTTCGCCCGGCATAAATTCATCCAGGTCTACCCCGTTGGGAACCACCCGGATCTTACCGGCGAATTCCCGCAGACCGTTGGCCACTCTCTGCGAGATACAGATGACAGCGCTTGCTCTCTGTAAATAGGGACGGTGCTCCTGTTGGTTCAGACCGAGACCGTGACAGGTAACAACGTAAGGAATATTAAGTTTTTGGGACAGGCCGTCCGCCGTCGGAAAAGTAAGCGAAGAATGGGCATGAATGAGCTGCCAGTTATTATCCTTAAGTTGACGGGAAAGGGCTTCCCGGTCGTTAGGGCTGATAATGACCGCGCCAAGCCTGGCGATGGTTTGGCGGTACGCCTCCAGTGCCTGGTAGGATGGGTAGCTTTCCATAATCAGCTTGGCCGCCAGCCCTTGCCGCTGCTGCTCGCCAACAAGCGAAAAAACGTGGGTGGTCTGGCCGGAGTGGGAAAAACGGTTGAAATGCAGAACACGCAACTTATTGTTCACCTCTTTCACCTTAATTTATGGCTGCAGTCAGCCGAAGGTGAAATAAAAGAGCCGCCGGAACGGCGGCTCACCAACTTTGCGCATATCCGCTAAAAGTGGTATTGCTTAGCGCATAAACCCGATAAACATCTGGGTGACAAACAACTGGCGCCCCACCTGAACCACGCCGACTCCCGTCCGGCTGAAGCGCGGGTTAAGCAGTGTATTGCGGTGCGGCATGCTGTTCATGAAAAGACGCACGGCGTTTGCCGGTGTTGTGGTGCGGGCGATGTTTTCTCCGGCGTAATTATAGCGTATGCCAGCATTACGCATCATTTCAAACGGTGAGCCGTAAACAGGCGACTGGTGTCCTACATAATTGTTGTCCACCATGTCCTGACTTTTTCTCCTAGCCAGCTCCACCAGCGCCGGGTCAAGCACCAGGGGGGCCAGTCCCCGGCTTGCCCGCTCATTGTTGATAGCATCAAAAATATGCTGTTCGGCTGCCGTCAATCCCGCGGCAACAGGCGGTTGCTCAACCGGGGCGGGTGCGGGCTGTTGCTGAAACTGGGCAAACCAGGCGGGCTCTGGCCAGCGGGGGACGGAAGCTGAAGTTGTCCCGGGGAGAACGAAAACGAGGAGAAGAACGAGAAGCAGCAGTCTGGTGAAAGTTCTCACAAGCTATTCCTCCCTGAATATTTTAAACGTCATTAGCTTATCGCAGCCGGCCGGCACCGTCAAATGCCTTCAGGACAAGTTGCCGGCAGCTGCAGCCGACAGCTTGTCCTGAAGGAGCTGGGAGTTTAAATACCTGCTAAATGGGGTCAATTTTTACCGGCTGGTTTTTTGTGGAGCAATCCGGCAAATTTTTCCCAGACACTTTTCCTGTTCTCCAGTTCGCTTTCCAGTTCCTTAACTTTTTCCCGCAACTGGGAAACTGCTATCTGGGCTTCCCCCAGCTTGCTGCGCAGGGAAAACACCTCCGCCTGCAGCTTCCTCTTTTCTGTTTCAGTTTGCGTTAATCTGTTCTGCAGCTGTTCACACTGTTCTTTCAGCGGCGGCAGCTCCCCTGACTCTGCTTTTATTTTTTCTGTCATCTTCTGAGCTGTTGCTTCCAGTTGACGTATTTGCTCCTGCCATTTCTGGCGCTGCCTGGTGTGACTTTCCTGTGCGCGCTCCAACAGTTGCCGCAGCTGCAGCAAGGATGCTTCTTTTTGTTGCAGACGGGATTCAAGCAGCTTTTTCCCTTCCATCAGCTGCCTGGCATGGAGCAGGAGAAGCTGACCCTGCTCATCGGCGGCAGATTCCGAAGCAGTCCTGCCGCCATCCGTTGTTTCTGCGGCAAAGCACCAGCTTTCAGGGGGCAGGGCTGCAGTAAAATTAAGTGTGCAGACTCCAAGGGCTCCAATACGCAACGGATGCCAGGCCGCGGTGTCTTTCCCCCCCGGCTGCCACTGACCGTCTTGCGGGTTACAGACCAGCAGGCGTCCCGACTCTCCGGCAACCCACAGGTGTGCAGACTGATCCTGCTCGAAGAAACTTAAATACTTCGGGGTAAAGTCAACAGGGAACATCCGGAACGGCAGCCACCCGCCGCCCGGCCACCCGCCTGCCTTTTTCCGGCAATAACCTACACTGTCATTTTCGGCATCATGCCAGGCAACGTGAACTGTCTGACTCATATCAAGCCAGATAGCACTGAGTGACCCGCTACGGAGGGCCGGGGCCAGAGTCAACGGGCTGCCGGGTCTTTGTTCCCGGGCGCAATACTGGTACAGTAGCGCCTGATTTACTGTGTCGTACAACAACAGATGACTTCCACCGCTGCGGTCCATCACCAGTCCGGTGGGAAAGGCCGCCGCAGGAGCGGCGGAAAAATCATTAACAACCCAGCCGCCTGAGGGGCAATAGGTTCCATGTGCCAGCCTGCCGGATTGGCCCCCGAAGAAACAGCCGTTGCCGCCGGCGGAAAAGGCGAGCAAAAAAGGCAATTCTGACTCCGCAGCGTTAAAAGGAGCAATAAGAATTTTTTCCCCGTTTGCCAGTAAATAACTCAGGTTGCTATGAGTGTCTGCCGCTATAATGTGGAGCCGGCCTTCCCGGTCTGGCGCCGCGTTAAAACGCCGGCAACCGGAGGCGATAACTTTTTCCTGCTCCCAGACTTCACGCCGGCGGCGGCAGGAAAAAGTCAGTTCGTTTTGTTCCGTCAGCCGCAAAAAGAAGTCGCCGCTTTCCAAACGATAATAATAAGGCAGCACAAAAAAATCGAGCACCAAAATCCCCCCTCTGCTATTTATGTATATAAATGCACCACTTTCCGCAGACCTGAAAAAGTCGGTCAATATTTTCACCACATCTGCCGCAAGAACATATATTATTGTTGAAAGTCGAAGCAGCACTCCCCGCAGCAGGGCAGGCAGCAAAAAGTACATATTTAGCAGAAAGGAGGCCTGAAAAATTATGAAAACGAGCGGTGTCAGAAAGAGTGAACTGACTGCCCGGCAGGTGGCGGAAGTGCAACCCGGTGTCTGTGACCCGGTTTATGGTTGCCCTCCCCCCGTTGAAGTGGTCTGCATTGTAACGGAAAAGGTTTATGACGAATGCAAGAACATCCAGGTCAACGAGGACGAATTCATTTATCTAGCACTCCCGGAATACCCGGTTCAGGACGTTGTCTGCCTCAGCGCGGAACTGTTGGCTGAGCCTGTCTGCGAAGTGCCAAGCCCGGGACGCGTCCGTGTGACGTTTACCTACAGAGTCAAAGTCAGACTTTTCTTTGATGGTGTCATCCCTCCGGTTGACCTGCAAAAAGACGTGACCGTCATCAAGCTGTTCAACATTCCTCGTGCCGGCGAAGAAGGTTTGCATGTCCAGTGTTATGTCCCGTTTATTGAATGCCTGGATGCCTTTGTCAGAGCAGAGGAACTGGTCTTAGAGCAACTGAAGACTACCATTATCGCTTGTGTGGGCAAGTATATTCTGATTAAACTGAAAGCCAGGGTTCAGCTGCTTATTCCGGCTTACGGTTTCTGTCCCGAACCGCCGGATTGTGACGAAGTGTTTGGTATCTGCCCAGACTTCCGCCCCGAATGGCCGCCCTTCCCTCCACAGACAAGATAGGCTAAAGAGACCGGCGCTAAAGCGTCGGTCTCTTCGCCGGCAGGTGACAGCTCGCCGCTGGTTATTAAAATCAGGCGGGAGTGTGCAACAAATACAGGCCGCGGAGAACGCTTCGCGGCCTGTGCCTTTGGATTAGTCTGTGGCAGGGGAATCTTTTTCTCTGTCGAACGTACTAATATGTTGCAGGCAAATTTTGCGTATACATCTGCCGGTGCTTGCTGAGGCTATATGCAGCATTACAAGGGAGGTCTGCCTTATGAAGATCGGGATGTTTACTGACAGCTACAGGCCCTATACCAGCGGCCTGGTCAGGTCATTGGAGACAACTGCTTCCAACCTGCTTGAACTTGGGCATGAAGTCTATATTTTCGCCCCCCACTACCCCCGTTACGCAGAAAAAGAAGCCGGGGTGTTCCGCTTTGTGTCGGTGCCGTCACCGCGGTATCCTGAATTTACCATTGCACTGCCGTTTTCGCTGAGCTTGCGCTCCACTATCCGGCGGATTGGCCTTGACGTTGTTCATGTCCACTCACCGTTTCCCATGGGGCAGCTGGGTGTCTGGTGCGCGCGCCGTTCCGGCCTGCCGCTGGTATTTACCTATCATACCATGTATGACCAGTATATGCACTATGTGCCGTTTGCCAGGGGACTTTCCCGCCGGATAGTACGCTACTATTTGCCTGCCTTCTGCAACCGCTGTGACGTCGTAATCGCACCCACCAGGATAGTCGGCGACCTGATCGGCAAGCAGCTGCGTACCAGAGTTGAGGTGGTCCCGACCGGAATCGAGACAAACGAGTTTAATGACGCTGACAGCGGCTGGCTGCGCCGGCAGTTTGGCATCGGCAGCGAAACCAAAATTCTGCTTCATGTAGGACGACTTGGCAAGGAAAAAAACATCGGGTTTCTCCTGCAGGCCTACAGGCAGATACGCGAGAAGCACCCGGAGACCTGTTTCGTATTTGTCGGAGACGGGCCGGAGCGGGAACGACTTAAGGAAGAAGTATGGCGCCTGGGGCTGAAAACGTCTGTGCTGTTTACCGGCCTGTTGCCGCGCTGCCATGTGATAGACAGCTATTCCGGCGCTGACCTGTTTGTTTTTGCTTCCGTCACCGAAACGCAGGGCCTGGTCCTTGGTGAGGCAAAAGCAGCCGGGCTGCCGGCGGTGGCAGTCAGCGCCCTTGGCGCCGCCGAAATGGTTAATGATGGTGTTGACGGCTACCTGACGCCGCTTTCACTGCCTCTTTTCACGGAAAAAGTTCTGCAGTTACTGGAGAATGAGCCGCTGCGCCGCACCATGGCTGAACGAGCCAGGCTGGAGTCGGAGAATATCTCGGCATTGAACATGGCCCGCAAGTTGGCCGGAGTCTATGAAGAGGCAGCTTACTGCCGGAACGGCAAAGTGCTGCGATTGGGGAAGAGGTCCGCACGGTAGCCTTCCGCCCCTGCAGCAGTGTCTGGCCCGGGGAAAACGTCGGCGGTCCGGGATTAAAGGGGGAACACTTTGTCAGATGCAGCCTTCACTGGCCGTGATTGGCGCCGGTCCGGGCGGCCTTTATGCCGCCCGTGAAGCGGTGCGCTTGGGTTTGCGGGTCACAGTTTTTGAAAGAAATAACGTCGGTGAGAAGATAAGTTGCGCCGAGGGATTTTTTGACCCGCTTAACCTGCTCGCTTCTCCGGATCAGGGGGTGCGCTGCAAGGTCCAGGAGGTGCATTTTACCGCCAAAGATAACTTTGTCATGGACTGCTCCCGGTTAAACCTGTGGATGATTGACCGGCAGGAGTGGCAGCAGGCGTTGCTTGAAGAAGTGCGGGCGCTGGGCTGCCTTGTTCATGAACGTACTCCGGTAACGCCTGAACTGCTGACCATGCTGGAAAAGGAATTTGACTGGGTGATAGACGCCAGAGGCGCCACGGCCCTGAAGAATAAGCAATTTTCCGGAGACGACGGCCGGCGCATCCTGACCGCGTTATATACACTGGCCGGTGATTTCTCTAGGTTGTTCGGCAGGCTAAAAATAGTGTTTGAACCTCATTACTGTGGTTATTACTGGATTTTTCCCAAGTCGGAAGAACAGGCCAACGTCGGGGTGGGCTGGCTTGGCAAAAGACCGGCGGCTTTGAGCATCCATCATGAGTTAGAACGGATCGTGGACAAAGAGGCTCTTTGCGGATATACAATACTGAAAAAAGCAGGCGGGCCGATTCCGACGCGCCGGCAGAAGCCGGTGCTGGGCAGGACGCTGCTGGTGGGTGACGCGGCAGGACTCGCTTCTCCGCTGCACGGGGGCGGTATCGATACAGCCTGCATATCAGGTATTCTAGCCGCACGCGCGGCAAGTGCCGGCGACCCGGGGCAGTATGCGAAGTCGCTTGAAAAAATCCTGGCTGTACGCCTTGACCTGGAGCAAAGAATGCTGAACCTGTGGAGGAAGCTGAGTTTCGATGAAATTAACGGGCTGCTGGCGCTTGTTTTCGGCCGGCATTTGCGCCGGTTTGCCTGTCTGTTAAAATACAGGTACTTTTGGCCGGAAATATTTGCTTTACGTTCTTTAGCCGGCGGCTACATGAGGGCTGACTGGCAAAATGCCTTGCCTTCCGGCTGCCTCGCGGCAAATTCCGGAAAAGTGACTGCTGTGCCGGAGAGGGTGGATAAGTTGTGCCGGAAATCAACATAAACGGAGAGACAGTATTTTATCGCCGGAACGGCAGCGGGGGGAAAATGCTCCTGTTTGTCCACGGTGCCGGCGGAAACTCCCTGCACTGGCTGGCAACGGAACAGCCCGAGGGGTGGCAGGCGCTGGCCGTAGACCTTCCCGGGCACGGCCGGACAGGCGGGGAACCAAGTGACAGCATCCAGGGCTACGCCGACTGGCTGGCCGCCTTTATTGAAACTCTGGGTGAAAAGCCGGTACTGGCGGGTCATTCCATGGGAGGCGCCATTGCTCAGACCTTGGCCTTGACCAAGCCAAAACTGCTTTCCGGACTGGTTTTGGCCGGCACGGGCGCCAGGCTTGGTGTGTCCCCTGCTATTCTGGAGCTTTGCCGCAGCGGCGACGCGGCAGCGGTGGCGCAACTGATATCCGACAGTGCTTACGGACCGTTGACTGCACAGGAAAAGGTGCGTGAGTGGAACAGGGAGTTTGGCCTGGCCGGCTGTTATACATATCTGGCTGACTTTACTGCCTGTAACAGCTTTGACATCCGGGAGAGGCTGGGCGAAATCACCCTGCCGGTGCTTGTAATCTGCGGCAGCGAGGACCGTCTGACTCCTCCGAAGTACTCCAGGTATCTGGCCGAACACCTGGCGGACGCTGTGTTTGAGGAAATCCCCCAAGCCGGCCATATGTTGATGCTGGAACAACCGCTATTGTTTAACAGGGCTTTAGCAACTTTTTGCAGCAGAATCATATTTTAGCTATCATCACAGGCGACAGAGTGCCGGTCCGGAACATATTATAATAAAGCAGACTGACAGACGGCAATAGTAACACGGCCGGCTGGAAGCATTATAAAGTTCCGGAGGAAAACCAATGGAAATAAGGGAGACAAATTTAATATTTACAAGGCGTCTCATCAGGCGCAGAACAACCACGCAAATCGTCATACATCATACCGCTTCAGGCGACGTTTCAGCTGAAACGGTTCACGGCTGGCACCTGCAAAATCTTAACTGGGGAGGCATCGGTTACCATTACCTTGTCCGCGCCAATGGCGGCATTGAGCGCGGCCGGCCCGAAGAAGTCCGTGGCGTGCATGCGTCAAGAGCAAATGCCAATAGCATTGCCATTGCGCTGAGCGGCAATTTTTCAAGAAACAGGCCGACTATTCAGCAAATGGACAGCATAGTCAGCTTAGTCCGTGATATCTGGACCCGTTACAGCAGCAGCGTGGTGCCTGCCTTACCGGTAGTCAGGCATGCGGACCTGTCGGTGACGGAGTGCCCGGGACTGCTGTTTCCGTGGAATGAACTGCATAGACGTCTGCTAACCCGAGACGCAGAGTGATAGACCAATAAAAAACCACGGAAGCCAATTCCGTGGTTATCTTCGAAGTTTGGGTTTAGCCTGAAACGGTGCGTTAACTATACTTACGTGATGAGATGGTCATACTCATCGTGGGCGACTTCATTTGCGTTCGACGAACTCGCCGCGTTCGTCGAACATCGGCACCGTTTTACCTTCATTGATCTCGGCTTCGACTGACGCCACCAGCGCAGTTAACTTATCATTGTCAGTTGCCGCGAATTGTACGTCCCATAGCGCCTCATCTGCTGCGATTTCCTCGAATGTTTCTTCGGCAGGCAGCGGATGCGACTTGAGAAAAAGGGCGAATTCATAGAGTTGCACCGTTCGCGCCAGTGGCATTGCTGCGGCGATGTCACTAATGGCTTTTACCAGATCCGTTTGTGCTTGTATTCCCATAACTTCCTCCATTTAAAAGCTGCCAAGCGGTATGCGGCAGTGCTCTTGTTACACGCTGTGCCGGACTGGAGCGCTCGAACTTCTGCTACTAACATTTTACGGTGCCATATCTGGTTTGTCAATGAACACCGAGAAAAGCCAGACAACCTGCTCCGTCCCGCCGACCAGGGCGAGAGGTGAAAGTGCATAAAAAAACGCTTCCGGCGGCATCCAGTTTTAGCAGAGGCATGTTTTCTTAGGAGAGAAAAAGGAGAAAAAATCAGTCGTTAAGGGGCGGGGAAGCAAACAACCACGGGAGCCATAAAACCCCCGTGGCTGTTGATTTTTTACTGGTCGGAGCGACAGGATTTGAACCTGCGGCCTCTTGGTCCCGAACCAAGCGCGCTACCAAACTGCGCTACGCCCCGACAAGTTCATTATAGCAGAATTACTTCATTTTGCAACCCGGTACCGGTTTGGAGTTTGTCGGGAATTTAGGTTAATAGTTACTGAAATAACTTTTCAGAATATATTGACAATAAAAATCGCTCATGCTACACTTAAATAAATTATAGTCATTTAGCCGGTTTATGGCTGGAGATATAATAACAGAAGGGAGTGCTAGAAAATGGGATTTGTTGGTTATCTGCTAATTTTGGCGGTATTTTTGGGCATCTCCTGGTTTGTTCGCTTTGTGGTTTCGCAGAATATTACGAACCGTGTAGACCGTAAGGTGGCCGAGGATAAGGCGGGCTTCTGCACCTGGCCCAGAGAATTGTCGGAAGAAAAATAAAATAAAATTTTCCTGGCCTCCGTTAGGGGGCTTTTATTTTTGAGAATATTGTTTAGCGTCTGACGGCTCTGTTGAGCCGTTTTAATTATTGACAGAAGAGTAAAATCGCAGTAGACTTAAGGTGTACTATTGAACTAATACATTAAGACGGAGGTCTTATGTGGTATCATGTGAACCCGCACAGCGGCGTGCCGATTTACGTGCAGCTTAAGGAACAGATCAGGAAGGCGGTGGCCAACCGGCAACTGGAGGAGGGGGAGCAGCTGCCTTCCGTGCGGGAACTGGCGCTCCAGCTGACGATTAACCCCAACACGGTGGCCCGCGCTTACCAGGATCTGGAGCGCGAAGGGGTAATTGAAACGGCAAGAGGGCTTGGTTCTTTTGTCGCTCGCCGTCGGCAGCACTTTGGCAATGCGCAGGATGTTGCCCTTGATCAAGCGCTGGAGAATCTGATGGTGGAGGCATACCAGCTGGCGGTGGATGCCGGGATTTTGCGGCAGCGTTTTGAAGCGAAGCTGCAGATTTGGCAGGAAAGACTGCGAAAGGAGCAAGGCGAATGACACTGGCGGTTGAATTAATTGCGATAAGCAAGGTATACGGCAGAAAAAAAGCGGTCGATTGTCTGTCGCTTAAGGTACCCAGGGGCAGCATTCTGGGCTTCCTTGGCCCAAACGGAGCAGGGAAAACGACGACAATAAAGTTGATGTTGGGTCTGTTGCGGCCCGATGAAGGTGAGGGGCGGATTTTAGGGCTTGATATGGTGCGGGATACAGTAGGGGTTCGCAGGAACATTGGTTATGTGGCAGAGGTGCAGCAGATGTATGGCTATATGACGGTACAGGAGTTGCTGGGATTTTGCCGCCCGTTTTACAGCCGCTGGAACGAGAAGCTTGTCGCAGGATATCTGGATATGTTTCAGCTGCCGCTCGGGGAAAAGGTTAAAAACCTTTCCAAAGGCATGAAGACGCAGCTGGCTCTTGTGACGGCGCTGGCGCCTGATCCGGAGCTTTTAATCCTGGATGAACCTACGTCAGGACTGGATCCGCTCAGCCGCCAGGAATTTTTGCGAATTATCCTGGAGGAAATCTCGGTACAGGGACGGACGGTGTTTTTCTCCTCGCACCAGTTACAGGATGTCGAGCGGGTCGCTGACCATGTGGCTATCATTGACCACGGCAAATTATTGGCTGTCAAGCCTCTTGATGAATTGAAAGCAACGGGCAAGAAAATAAGGGTTGTTTTCCAGCACGAGCCGGGGATTGATTTTTTATCCTGGCCCGGAGTAAGAGAGGTAAACCGGCAGGGGAACGCTTACCTGCTGGCGGTGGATAACTATCTGCCGGAAACCCTGGGGCGCCTGCAGGAATATCCCCACTTTACGCTGGAAGTTATCGATCAGAACCTGGAAGAAATTTTCTTAGATAAGATCAGGGAGGAAAGAAAATGAGCCTGGCTGTTTTGCGCAAAGAACTGCGTGAGATGAGATGGAAACTACTACTGGGCACGGGTGTTTTAACGGTGCTGGCTGCTTCTTTGCCTCTCCTGTACGAGTTTCTGCTGGAGATGATGCGGGCTTTCCTCTCCTCCGGTGATCTCTTGAGTCGGTTTCTTCCGGCAGGGCAGGTAAAGATGCTCGAAAATTTTACTTTTTATATCTGGAGCCAGTGGAACGGGAAAAATCTTTATCAGCTGGGTATAGTTTTTGCCTTGCTGTCAGGCATGGGCCTGATTGCCGGAGAAACGAGCAGCCAGACAATACAGTTTTTATTGGCCAGGCCTGTATCTCGGCGGAAGGTTTTTTTCACCAAAGCGGCAGCAGGTGCGCTTGTCCTGTTACTGATGGTCTTGACCTCCACGGCAGCCATTTTCCTTGTGACCAGGTTTACGCCTTATTCTCTGGAGGCCGGCCGGCTATGGCTGGCTACGGCTATTACCGTCCTGTGCCTGCTGTCAGTTTATTCCTTAACCCTGTTTTGCTCAACAGTAATTGATGACCCGGTACGGGCGGGAGGTGCCGCACTGCTCGTTATTCTGGCAAGCTCAGTTTTGGGCTGGTTCCCGGCGACCCGTGATTTTTCCCTGTTTGCCTATATTCAGGGGGCGCAGTATTTCCTGGACGGCGCTGTTCCTGTCTGGCCGCTGGCCGTAATTACGATGTCCGGCTTATTGCTGCTGTTATCCGGGGCGCTTGTTTTTGAGCGTAAAGATTTTTAGAAGATTTTTAGGGGAGGTATTTTAATATGCTGTTGACAACCACAGATGTCAAAGTCGAGTATGAAGTACTGGGGATAGTGGTGGGGAGCAAGGTCAAGGCAGTGCACCTGGGAAAAGATATTATCGCTGTATTTCGCAAGTTAATAGGAGGTGATGTATCGGAATACAGCCAGTTGTTAAATGATGTACGTGAAGCAGCCTTGACGGAAATGGCCGACAAGGCAAAAAAAATGGGAGCCAATGCGGTAATCGGCATTCGTTTCGCGTCTTCCACTATTTCAACGGGCATGGCAGAAATTTATGCCTACGGCACGGCGATTAAGATCTAGGCTGGCACCGGGAATTCTTTTGCTAACCAGTTAAGATTTTGGCAGGGATTTGGGGTACGATGTCGAAAACTCCCGGTGGAATATTTACTGGGGGTAGTGAAGGATGTCTGAGCTGTTGGGTCGACGCCTGCGTGCCTTGCGCCGCTTAAAGAGGCTTACGCAAAAAGATTTGGCGGGCTTGCTGGGCATATCGGTCAGCAATCTGTCTACAATAGAAAGGGGAGATAAATATCCGCGGGTGGAAATGCTGAAAAAAATTGCCCGCATCCTGGAAGTCCCCCTGGAGGAGCTGTTTGTCTTGCCTGAGATGATAAGTCAACAAAAACACTCGTCGTGACGGGTGTTTTTTAGCTAAGGACTCTTATTCCGGAGGACGTATGCAAATAGGTGACGTCAGGCTTATTAACCCGGTGGTGCTCGCCCCGATGGCCGGTGTCAGCGACCGGCCGTTTCGTCTGCTTGCCAAAGAAATGGGCTGTGCTTTGGTTTTTACAGAAATGGTCAGTGCCAAGGGCCTGCTTTGCGCGCCGGCGCAGTCATTGCCCATTGCCATGTTTACGGAGAAGGAAAGACCGGCTGGGATTCAGCTTTTCGGGGGGGATCCGGACGTTTTGGCCAGGGGCGCGCAGGTTGCCGCCAGGCTAAATCCTGATCTTCTGGACATTAATATGGGGTGCCCGGTACGTAAGGTGGCCGGCCGGGGCGAGGGGTGCGCGTTAATGCGCGACCCGGAGAAAGCGTACCGGATTGTCGGTGCTGTAACCGGTGCTGTTCAGCTGCCGGTGACGGTGAAGATGCGCAAAGGGTGGAACGAAGCTACAGTCAACGCTCCGGAAATCGCTTTGGCGGCGCAGGAGGCGGGCGCGGCAGCCGTAACCGTTCACGGACGGACCGCCGAACAGGGGTACAGGGGGTATGCGGACTGGGAGATAATTGCCAGGGTTAAAGAAGCTCTGGCTATCCCGGTGATTGGCAGCGGCGATATATACCGGCCGCAGGATGCCGCGCGGATGCTGGCTGAAACGGGCTGCGATGCGGTAATGATTGGCCGGGGGGCGTTAGGCAACCTTTGGCTGATTAAAAGAACAGTACACTATCTGGCGACCGGAGAGCTTCTGCCTGAACCGGCTGCCGGAGAGAGGATTAAGATGGCGCTCCGGCACCTGTCAATGCTGGTTGAGGATAGAGGCGAGCGAGCCGGGGTACGGGTAATGCGCAAGCATGCGGCCTGGTACACTAAAGGAATGCGGGGAGCGGCACAGGTTCGCAGTTTGATCATGGAGGCGGAAACAGGGCCGGAAATGGAAAAAATTCTTTCTTCTCTTGTGCCGGACTAAAAATAATGGTAATGTGGAAAGCGGATTGCAGCGCGGAAAAAAGCTGGAGGGATAATGGATGAAGCGGGTGGTCAGCATCAGCCTTGGTTCGTCCAAGCGGAATCACACGGTGGAGACAGAGATAGCGGGACATTTTTGCCGGCTGGAGCGGATTGGCACTGATGGCGACATAGCGGCCATGATCAGGATGATCCGCGAATTAGACGGAAAAGTAGATTGTTTTGGCCTGGGCGGGATGGATTTATATGTTTACGCCGGCAACCGCCGTTACGTGTTGCGCGAAGCGAAGAAAGTTGCCGCGGCCGCCGTGAGGACACCTCTTGTTGACGGTTCAGGCCTGAAAAACACCCTGGAGCGACAGACAATAGGCTGGTTAAAAAAACATACGAGGCTGCTGGATAACAGTCCGCGGGTGCTGATGATGTCCGGCGCTGATCGCTTCGGCATGGCGGAAGCCCTGACAGCAGCAGGATGCCGTATTGTTTATGGAGACCTTGTTTTTACGGTTGGCTTGCCGCTGCCTCTACGGTCGCTTGAGGCGCTGGACAGGGTGGCCAGAGTATTGGCGCCGGTTATTTGCCGACTCCCGCTGTCGATGATTTACCCAACCGGTAAAAAGCAGGAGGAAAACAAGCCAAAAGCGCAAGGCTTATTCGCGCAGGCAGAAATTGTGGCCGGTGATTTTCACTTTATCCGGCGTTATATGCCCCTTGAGATGAAAGGTAAGACAGTTATCACCAACACAACAACGGCAGAAGATGTTGCCCTGCTGAAAAGCCGGGGGATTGCCACGCTGGTCACTACCACCCCTGACTTGAACGGGCGCTCTTTTGGTACCAACGTAATGGAAGCGCTGATGGTTGCTGTGGCTGGTCAGGGCCGGGAACTGTCGGCCGATGAATATGCAGCGCTGCTCGGGCAGGTGAACTTTATCCCCCGAATAGCCAGCCTGAACTGAGGAGGAATAGCATGGGTGACTTTGCTTTTATTATTCATCCCATTGAACTGGGGGATGTTTTCCGTAAGCTGAGGTTTATGCGCCGGTGGCCTGCTCCCCTGGTGGAGTCCGCAATCAGTTTCCTGCCGCCGTTCAAGGTTTCAGATATTACAGGTGTGCGCTCTGCTGCAGCCGAAACATCAGGCTGGTTTGTGTCTTGTCCTCTTACTTCAAGACAGATGGTTTCACTGCCTGAGGAGAAGGTAATCAAAAAGATAATTAGCGCCGGGCGCGTTGCCGAAAGGCTCGGTGCGCGAATCGTCGGCCTTGGAGCCATGACTTCAGTAGTCGGAGATGCCGGAATCACTGTTGCCAAAAGTCTGCCAATAGCTGTAACCACCGGCAACAGCTATACTGTTGCCACTGCGCTGCAGGGGACGAAAAAGGCGGCAAAAGCCATGGGTATAGACCTTGACCAGGCAGATGTCCTTGTCGTTGGTGCGACAGGCTCCATTGGCAGCGTTTGTGCAAGGATTCTGGCCCGGGAAGTCAAATATCTGACCATTCTGGCGCGTGACAAGGGAAAAATGGACAACCTGGCGGCGCGCATCCTGCAGGAAAACGGCCTGGCGGTGAAGGTTACCTCTGAGGTAAAGCAGGCTGTCCGGCGTGCCGACATTGTAATCACCGTAACAGGTTCATCCGAGACGATTATCGATGTGGCTGATCTGAAGCCTGGTGCTGTCGTCTGTGATGTGGCCAGACCCAGGGATGTTTCCAGGCGTGCGGCTGATCTGAGGGACGATGTCCTGGTTATCGAAGGCGGCGTTGTGGAAGTTCCCGGAGACGTTGATTTTGGTTTTAACTTCGGCTTTCCTCCAAAAACGTCCTATGCCTGCATGGCGGAAACGATGATTTTGGCTCTGGAGGGCCGGTTTGAGTCCTATACGCTGGGACGTGAACTGACAGTTGCTCAGGTTGACGAGATTGACCGTTTGGCGGGAAAACACGGTTTTAAACTGGCGGGATTCCGCAGTTTTGAAAGGGCGCTGTCTGATGAGGAAATTAACACCATCCGGGAAAACGCCAGGCGCCGGATTAAAAGGTGAAAAGTAGCAGCGGCAGGAAACCTGCCTTTAATCCATCAGGGGGTTAGATTTGACAAAATGCTCCTGTTGCTTTATAATCTAGAAAAAATTGCAAAGCCGGAATACCCGGTCTGTCCACGAGCTGTCATAGTCGGGAAGTTATTGTCCCGGCTGTTCCATTGCTGTGGACCGGCCTGAGAAAATCGGGTGGCTTGATACAGACTTTAAGCGGCGGGGTGAAGCGATACCGGGACGGGTGTAAACCTGTCGGCCTAAGCCGCATATACCTGAAGGGAAGGTTTAAGGCATTAACAGTTAAGGAGCGGAAAAAATGACGGGCAAGGAAGTAATTCTGACGCAGGGCGGCCTGGAAAAGCTGGAGAAGGAACTGGAACATCTGAAGTCTGCCAAGCGCCGGGAGGTGGCGGAGCGCATCAAGACCGCCATTTCCTTCGGCGATATTTCGGAGAACTCAGAGTATGAAGACGCTAAAAACGAGCAGGCCTTTATAGAAGGAAGAATTATTACGCTGGAAAAGATGCTGCGTAACGTTCGGGTTATTGACGACTCAGCGGGTCTGTCAGACCGGGTGGACATCGGCTCTACCGTCTTGCTTAAAGATATGGAATACGACGAGAGTTATCAGTACACCATTGTAGGCTCAGCTGAGGCCAACCCGGCGGAAAACAAGATATCAAACGAGTCGCCAGTAGGAAAAGCTATTCTGGGCAGGAATACCGGTGAGGTAGTGGAGGTTGCAGTGCCGGCCGGGCTGCTCAAATATCAGATTGTCAAAGTTTTATAGGGCGAATGCTCAGGAGGCCGGATATGACGGAGCATTACAGTGAGCAGGAAATTATCCGCAGGGAAAAGTCAGCAAAGCTGCTCAGCCTTGGCGTTAACCCTTACGGAGAAAAATATGCTGTTACCCACAATGCGGCTGAAATAATCAGCCGTTTTGACACCCTTGAGGGGCATCAGGTTTCGCTTTCCGGTCGTCTGATGACCATCCGCAGCCATGGTAAAGCAGCGTTTGCCAACCTGCAGGACGAAAGCGGCCTGATACAGATCTACCTGCGCCAGGACGAGGTGGGTGAAGACTCCTACCGCATTTTTGAATTGCTTGACATCGGTGATATGTTAGGTGTCAGCGGCGAAGTTTTCCGCACGCGGCGAGGCGAAGTGACCGTTGCTGTTAAAAGTTGGTCCCTGCTTGCCAAAGCGCTGCGACCCCTGCCGGAGAAATGGCACGGCCTGACCAACGTTGACCTTCGGTACCGCCAACGCTATCTCGATTTAATCGTCAACCCGGAAGTCAGAAAGGTATTCATCCTGCGCAGCAAAATTGTTCAGGCCATCCGTGATTATTTAAACAACAAAGGCTTTTTGGAAGTTGAGACTCCGATGATGCATACCCTTGCGGGAGGTGCATCAGCCCGTCCTTTTACTACATATCATAACGCTCTGGATATGGGGCTTTATTTGCGTATTGCCACGGAACTGCATCTAAAGCGCTTGATTGTCGGCGGTCTGGAAAAAGTTTACGAGTTGGGCCGCATCTTTCGCAACGAGGGAATTTCCACTAAGCATAATCCGGAATTTACTTCTGTGGAGATTTATCAGGCCAACGCTGATTACGAGGACATGATGAGGCTTACCGAGGAACTTATATCCTCGGTGGCGCTGAGTGTGTGCGGCTCAATGCAGTTGGACTGCCAGGGACAGACGCTTAATTTGACCCCGCCCTGGCCGCGCCTGACTCTGCTGGAAGCGGTTAAGAAGTTTGCCGGCATTGATTTCAGGAAGATCTGCATCGAGGCAGAGGCGATATCAGCAGCGCGCCAAAAGGGACTGGCCGTTAAGGACGGTACGACCCGCGGCGAAATATTAAATGAAATATTTGAGGAATTCGCAGAGCCGCATCTTTTTCAGCCGACTTTTATTCTGGATTATCCTGTCGAGGTTTCCCCGCTGGCCAAACGCAAGAGTGACGACCCTGCCATGACCTATCGTTTCGAAGCTTTTATCGGTGGCAGTGAAATAGCCAATGCCTTTACAGAGCTTACCGACCCGCTGGATCAGCGCCTGCGCTTCGAACAGCAACTGGGCCGGCGGGCGGCCGGTGATGAGGAAGCTCACATGATGGATGAAGATTTCCTTCAGGCACTGGAGTACGGGATGCCGCCTACGGGGGGGCTCGGAATCGGGGTTGACCGCCTGGTCATGATGCTTACCGACTCGTCTTCAATCCGTGATGTTATCCTTTTCCCCACCATGCGGCCAAAGGAATAAAATTCCAATAATTACCTGTTTGACAAGTGCCAAAAGGTATGCTATTATATGAAAGTCGCTGTCAGGCGGCAAAAACGAAGCGGATGCTCTTTGAGAACTGAACAGGGATGCCATGCGAAGTAGGCACCGGAGACGGTGCAAGAGGGAGTTCTGCCAAGGCGGCTGCGAGGCGGCCGAACCGGGCAGGCGAAGAGTATTTTATTAAGAGCCGAGAACTTCTCCGGAAGTTTAGATTTTGCGGAGAGTTTGATCCTGGCTCAGGACGAA
>JBGFRB010000004.1:0-171445 GCA_041695355.1 Bacillota bacterium | reverse complement strand
TTTTGAGGAAGTCCCGGCTTGTACTGAAAACGTCTTCTTTTCCCTGATGTTGGAGGGGATCATCCCGGTCCTGGCGCATCCCGAGCGGAACTCCCGGTTACGGGAAACCCCTTCCCTGCTGGCTACTATGGTTGAGCGCGGCTCATTGGTCCAGGTAAACGCCGGCAGCCTGCTCGGGGAATTCGGCCCTAAAGCGCAAAAGTTTACCGGAGACTTGCTCCTCCAGGGGCAGGTACACTTTATAGGCAGCGATGCCCACTGTCCCCGCAAACGCCCGCCCCTCTGGCCTGCCGCGTATTCCCGGCTGGAAAAGCTGGCCGGCCGGGAGGCCGCTCTGGCACTAACCCTTAATAACCCCAAAGCCTTGCTGGCCGGAGACGAGATCGTTACCTCCCTTGAGTCCGGATCCCTTTCCGGGCGGGGAAGCAATTTCTGGGGACGGGCCTTGGCCCAGCTTCTTGGCAGGTAGCGTCGAAGATTGCCGTATTTTAGACAAAACAATTGGAAACGTAATTGGAAACGTGATGGATTGCCAAAAGAAAGCCAATGTGCTAAGGTATAAAGGTAGAAAAGAAGTTCTGAAGCTAGGAATCACAGGCTGCAGGTCGGGAGATGAGGGTATGCCAAGGAGAATTTCGCAGGAGGAGCCGTTCGCAGGTCCTAAGATGTGTGTAAGTCAATCGTGTCAGGCGAAGGCAGAGCCGCCCCCGGCTTCCCCGGGGGAGCAGCTTAAGGCTTTGGCCGATAGTTTGCCGCCGGGTGGAGTGACCCTGGCCACAATCAGAGATTTTGTCGGGCGGGACGGCGTACTGATTCTCACGGTATTTCTTACGCTTATCTTCATCGTCCCTGTTTCGATTCCCGGTATCAGTACCGTTTTTGGCGGTGCTATTTTGTTAATTGGCTTCAGCTGCCTTTTCAGGCGCAGCTTATGGCTGCCAAAGCAGATCACGGAACACAGGCTGCCTGCCGGCAAGCTCCGAACGGCACTTCACCGGGGCGCCGGATGGCTCGATTTACTGGAGCGTGTGAGTCGTCCCCGCCGACTGAATTGGCTGGTTTCCACGCGATTGGCTCACATGGTGAACTGTTCCGCTTTGATTGTGGGAGCTGTCCTGCTCATGGCTCCTTTGGGGATGATTCCCTTCAGTAATACTCTGCCCGCTCTGGCCGTGCTGTTTCTGTCCGTCGGGCTGTTGCGGTGTGACGGACTCTGTGTTCTGTGCGGACACTTTCTCAACCTAGCCACGGTCATCTACTTTGCCGTTCTCCTGCTGGGTGGCGGCGCAGTTTTCCGTGAGGTGTTCAGATACCTGTTTAGCGGCGTGTTCCAGATGTGAGTAGCAGCGGCAGTAATACTAAAGAAGGTGCGTGCTAATTGCCTGAAAGTTGTAAGGTTCTGGTAACCGGCGGGGCCGGGTATATCGGCAGCCATGTGGTAAAGGCTCTCTTTGAGAGAGGCTGTTCTGTGGTCACGGTTGACAACCTGTCCACCGGTTTTCGGGGAGCGGTACTGCACGGCTCTTTTTATCAGGCGGATTTGCTGGACAAAGCTGCTTTAAGGGAGATTGTGGCTAAAGAACAGCCGGAAGCGGTCATGCATTTTGCCGCTTCGGTGGTAGTGCCGGAGTCGGTGGCGCAGCCGCTGGCCTATTACCGGAATAACGTGACGGGAACGGTTAACCTGCTTGAGGTTTTACAGGAATTTGGTATTGATAAATTTATTTTTTCCAGCAGCGCGGCAGTTTATGGCATCCCGGACAAGATCCCGGTCACTGAGGACAGTTCCCTTATGCCGATTAATCCCTACGGACATACAAAGGCGATGATGGAGCAGGTGCTGCGTGACTTGAGCGGAGCCGGTGCTTTCCGGTATGTGGCGCTCCGGTACTTTAACGTGGCCGGCGCCGACCCGGACGGCGAGCTGGGTGAGCGAAAAGAGAACGCCACGCATCTGGTGACGGTGGCGACCAGGGCGGCGGCGGGGAAAATTCCGGGGCTTGAGGTATACGGCACCGATTATCCTACGCCGGACGGCACATGTGTACGTGATTATATTCATGTCAGTGACCTGGCTCTGGCGCATTTGGCAGCGCTTGATTATCTGCTGGCAGGAGGCCGGAGTGATGTCTTTAATGTAGGGTACGGCCGCGGGTATTCTGTGCGGGACGTGGTGGCGGCGGTACAGAAAGTGACGGCGCGGGAATTTCCGGTGGCGATGGCTGGCCGGAGGCCGGGCGATCCCCCGGCGCTGGTGGCTGATGTGAAAAAAAGCAGGTCCGTGCTCGCCTGGCAGCCGCGGTTTAATGACCTGGAGTTTATTGTCCGGACAGCCTGGGATTGGGAGAAAAAGCGGAGGTGAATGGGTTGAACGAATGTGTATTTTGCAAAATAGTGGCCGGGGAATTGCCGGCGGAAATAGTTTTTGAGGATAATGAGACTATTGCTTTTAAAGACATTAACCCGCATGCGCCGGTCCATGTTTTGCTCGTGCCCAAGCGCCATTATGCCATGCTTGACGAGTTTCCTGACAATGTGGAAGAGGCGGGGCGCCTGCTGCTCAATGTCAAAAAAGTGGCGGAAGCACTGGGCATCGCCGGCGGCTACAAAGTGCTGGTAAACAACGGCCAGCCGGCCGGGCAGGTTGTCCCTCACCTGCACTTTCATCTTCTGGCAGGCAAAAAGTTTGCGCTTTAATGCGCTTTAGTCAGGCTGTAAACCCCCTCGGGCGCTGTTGACAGGCTGGCATGGACACGTTATAATCAATGAAGCATTTCCTTTCATGCTTGTTGCCTGCATACGGGCAAGCAAGCAGGTTGCTTGAGGGGGGGGAACGCGGTGACCCAAATAAAAGTAGGTAAAAATGAAACGCTGGACAGCGCCATCCGCCGTTTTAAGCGCCAATGTGCCAAAACCGGGGTTTTGGCGGAGGTGCGTAAGCGTGAGCATTATGAAAAGCCGAGTGTCAGGCGCAAAAAGAAGTCGGAGGCCGCCCGCAAAAAGAAGCGTTTTTCCTGAAATAAGACAAGCCCGGTGACTGTCACCGGGTATTTGTTTAGTCAGGAGTACTTTTCTTGTTTTTTCGCATGAATAAGCTATAATATATAGTGTGTACTTCACGGGAGGGATTGGCTATGCGGGGAAAAATAACTGTTATTTTGCCCATCCTGTTGCTGTGGTCCTTATTTTCGTCCTGGAACGGCAATTTCCAACTTCTAACATCCAACATCCAACTTCCGGTAGCGGTAGCAGCTGAACAGACCGTGTACATGGTCCCGCTGGACGGTCCGGTGGAAAAAGGACTGGCCCGCTTCCTGGATCGGGCTTTCCGGGAGGCCGCCGGGGACGGGGCTGCAGCTGTTATCCTGGAATTAAACACGCCGGGCGGCCTGCTTGACGCCGCGCTGGAAATTAACGACCTGATTGCTGATTCGCCGGTGCCGGTTTATGCCTATGTCCGCTACAGGGCATATTCGGCGGGGGCGTACCTGGCCCTGGCCTGCCGTAAACTGTTTATGGCTCCGGGCAGTGTTATCGGCGCTGCCGAGCCGCGCAGCCTGCTGGGCGGCGGTGAGGTGGCGGACGAAAAGACTCTTTCAGCCTGGGAGGCGGCCATGCGGGCCGTGGCGGAGAGGCAGGGCAAGAACCCGCAGGTGGCGGCGGCCATGGTGCGCAAGGAAATAGTTATTGAAGGACTGGACGGCGACACCGAACTGCTGACGCTGACAGCAAGTGAAGCCGGGGAAATCAATTTTGCTGACGGGACTCCCGGAACACGGGCGGAACTTCTGGAGTTGCTGGGGTTGCCCGGTGCGCGGGTTGTTACCGTCGGCCAGCGCCCGGCGGAACAGGTCGCGCGCTTTCTGACTGACCCGCTGGTGGCCACGCTGCTGCTGACGGTTGGAATTGCCGCGCTGGCCATGGAAGTGATGACGGCCGGGCTGGGTGTGGCCGGCGCTATCAGCCTCGCGGCATTTGTGCTGTTCTTCGGCGGGCATGTCCTGGCCGGCCTGGCCGGCTGGGAGGTAATCTTCCTGTTTGTTGTGGGGGTAATCCTGCTCCTGATTGAAGCCTTTTTCCCCAACTTCGGCGTGCTGGGACTGGCCGGCGCAGGCGCGATAGTAGCCTCTGTTGTGCTGTCGGCGGCGACAGCCGGTGAAGGGCTGCGCCTGCTGGCCTCGTCTCTTGTCCTGTCAGCGCTTGTGATTGCTGTTTCATTCCGCTACCTGAAGCGCAGCGGTCTCTGGTCGCAGATTGTCCTGCAGTTTGCCGAAACTAAGGAACAGGGCTATGTAGGGCCCGGTGACTCTTCTTACCTGGTTGGCAGGGAGGGCGTGACGCTGACGCCGCTCCGGCCGGCCGGTGTGGCCGAGTTGGAAGGACGCCGTGTTGACGTGGTCAGCGAAGGCGGCTTTGTGGCGGCGGGTACACCCGTCAGGGTGGTAGCGGTGGAAGGAAGCCGGGTTGTGGTGAGGGCGGTTCAATAAATCTTAAGGAGGTTGAACAATGCTTGAATTTTTGATTCTGGCAGGTCTGATTTTTCTCGGTCTCTCTCTCTTGCTCAGCGTTATTCCTCTTGGACTGTGGATTTCCGCGCTGGCGGCCGGCGTGCGCATCAGCATTATGACGCTGGTCGGGATGCGCTTGCGCCGCGTCCCGCCGGCAAAGATTGTCAACCCGCTGATTAAAGCCATCAAGGCCGGCCTTGATTTAAACGTCAACAAGCTGGAAGGCCATTTCCTGGCCGGGGGCAACGTGGACCGGGTGGTAAACGCTCTGATTGCCGCACAGCGTGCCGGGATTGACCTGGGCTTTGAGCGCGCGGCGGCCATCGATCTGGCCGGACGGGATGTGTTGCAGGCCGTCCAGGTCAGCGTCAATCCGCGGGTGATTGAAACGCCGGTCGTGGCAGCCGTGGCCAAGGACGGCATCGAGGTGAAGGCCAAGGCGCGGGTCACGGTGCGGGCCAACATAGAGCGCCTGGTGGGAGGCGCCGGCGAGGAAACGATTATTGCCCGGGTCGGTGAGGGCATAGTTACCACTATCGGCTCTTCCATCAGTCATAAAGCGGTGCTGGAAAACCCGGATATGATTTCCCGGACGGTCCTGAGCAAAGGGCTTGATGCCGGCTCGGCTTTTGAAATCCTGTCTATTGATATTGCCGATGTTGATATCGGCAAGAATATAGGCGCTCAGCTGCAGACCGACCAGGCCGAGGCTGATAAGCGGATTGCCCAGGCCAAGGCCGAGGAGCGCCGGGCGATGGCGGTGGCCCACGAGCAGGAGATGAAGGCCAGGGTGCAGGAGATGCGCGCCAAGGTGGTGGAGGCGGAGGCCGAGGTGCCGATAGCTTTTGCTTTTGCGCTGCGCGAAGGCAGACTTGGAATCATGGACTACTATAATTTGCAGAATATACAGGCCGATACGCAAATGCGGGACACTATCGCCAAACTGGGCGGCAAGTCGGAAAAGGGCGAAGAGCCGAAGAAGTAACAAGGAGGTGAGCCGGTGGAGGGGCTAATATTTTTTGTTATTTTTGTTATCCTGTCGCTCCTGCGCTCGCTCACGGAGCGCACTTCTCCGGCACAGCCCGGCCGTCCTGTCAAGCGTCTTGGTACGCCCGGCCGGGATTTGCCGGATCTGTGGGAAACTGTTCTGCGGCCGCCGGCGGGAAAAGTACACGGGCAACGAGAGGTATTGCCCGGAAAATCACCTGTGCCGCTTTCCGGCGCCAATGTGATGGAAACAGTGGTTGAGACAGCTTCCGTCCGGCCTGCGCCGGCCGACATTCCCGCAGAAGAAGAGGGGGAGGCTTTCTTTCAGCTTGACCGGGACACGATTTTGCTCGGCCTGGTATTCTCGGAGTTGCTGAATGAGCCGCGGGCCCGACACAGGCGGTTCAGCCGCGGACCAAGGTGATCTAAGTGTGCTGACATACTCCGCTCCGCCGTTGCATAGACTGCTAATGTCAGCGGGGGAGGAGAGGCGGTGGCCGGGAAAGAGGCGAGAAGCTTGCAGCGGAGTCTGGCGGATTTCCTGGAATTGCCCCGCGAAATTATGCTTAATTTGCCGCGCCTTACGGTGGTCGGCACCATGCAGTGTCTGCTGGAAAATCACCGAGGGGTGATTGAATATACTGCCGGAAGAATCCGCATATCCGTAACTGACGGGGAAATTATCATTACCGGCGACAATCTTGTTATCCGCACCCTGGCCGGCGAGGAAATTGCTGTTGAGGGTAAAATCAGTTCCGTCCATTACGAGAGTTAGGGGTGTGCGAGGTGAGCAGAAGTGCCGGTTATGGCGGTGCGCCGGTTTCTTGCCGGTTATCTCGTTATTGCCATTCAGGGAGCAGCCGCTGAAAAATTTATTAACCTGGCCTGTGGGATGGGTTTACCGCTTTGGGATATTAACCGCGGAAGGGAGTCCGCTGTCTTGCGGGCCGGTGTGGACAGCTTCACGGATCTGTGCCGTTTGGCCAGGAGAACCGGTTGCCGCCTGCATATTGTGCGAAAGGCAGGCTGGCCTTTTTTTTATAGCCGCCTGCGCCGCCGCCGCGGCCTGCTGGTGGGCCTTGGCCTGTTTGTCGGCGCGTTGTACTTTCTTTCCTCATTCATCCTGTTTATCAGGGTGGATGGAGCGGAAACGCTTGGCCGGGAAAGGATTATGGCTGCCGCGGAAAAAGTGGGGCTCCGCCCGGGAATGCTAAAGACCGGCCTTGATAAGGAGCGCCTGGCGGCGGCGCTGTTGCTCCATGAACCGGAACTGGCCTGGGTCGGATTGAACGTCAGGGGGACGTTGCTGGTTATAGAAGTGGTGGAGAAAAACAGGCCTCCGGCAGCCGTTGACCGACCGGCCCATCTGGTGGCTGCCAAGGACGGGCTGGTTGTCGACGTGCTGCTTGTGACCGGGGAGGCGCGGGTCAGGCCGGGGGAGACGGTCAAGCGCGGACAGTTGCTGATTGAAGGTGTGCTCAGTCCCGGTACTTATCCGGTATCCCCGCTTCCCGCCCGCGCCCGCGGAGAGGTTTGGGCACGGGTCTGGTACGCCGGATATGGCGAGGCGGCGCTGCAGGAGCCGGTGGCAACCAGGACGGGACGCCGCGCCGCGTCGTGGTCGCTCGTCGTAGACGGAAAGGAAGTGCTGCGGGTCGGAAGGGTCGGGGCTCCTTTCCTGCATTTTGACGTAGAGACGGGAAAGCAGCGCCTGACTGAAAGGATTGCGCCGGTACCTGTCGAAATAATTACGACAGTGAAATACGAACTGCTTTTGCAGGCACATGAACTAAGCTTCGAGACGGCGCAGGAGCTGGCTGCGGAACGTGCGAAAAACCAGGCCGTGCTGCAGCTTCCTGCCGGAGTCGAGCCCAGACACATTGACCTGCAGGTGACGAAGGGAAGCGGGGAGCTCGTCAGAGTGCGCTATGTCCTGGAAACACTGGAAAACATAGCGGAAATACAGGAAGCCGGGGGAGGCGGGCATTAGTTTTGACATCCACGCTATATCAGAGGCAGATAGCCGTTGAGAGCAACGAGGAAATAAGACAGTTGCTTGGCAGGTATGACCAGCATGTCACCTTGCTGGAGCGGTATTTCCAGGTGCGGATTATCCCGGGTAGCGAGATGGTAGTTGTTGAAGGCTGCCGGGAAGATGTGGAAAAGGTTGCCCTGCTGTTTGAAGAGCTGCTCCGGCTGCAAAGACAGGGCCATCAGCTGTCGGTTACCGAAGTTGAATCTGCCTTGGATCTGGTGCGTTCCGGACAGGCGGACAAGTTGCGCGTACTGTTTGCCGATATGGTATTTGTCACTCCGCGCGGGAAAAAGATCCGGCCGAAGACGCCGGGCCAGCAAGAATATATTGAGGCAATCCGCCAAAATGACGTGGTCTTTGGCATTGGTCCGGCCGGCACCGGCAAGACATACCTGGCGATGACGCTTGCTGTCAAAGCCTTAAAAGAGAAGGCGGTTCAGCGGCTGGTGCTTACAAGGCCGGCTGTGGAGGCAGGGGAAAGCCTCGGCTTTTTGCCGGGCGATTTGCAGGAGAAAATGGCTCCGTACCTGCGCCCGCTGTTTGACGCGCTGTATGACCTGATGGGAGCCGATGTTTACCAGAGTTATATGGAGAAAGGAATTATTGAAATTGCCCCGCTGGCCTATATGCGCGGCAGGACGTTGGATGATTCGTTTATTATTCTGGATGAAGCGCAGAATACTACCGCAGAACAACTGAAGATGTTTCTGACCCGGCTGGGCTTTGGCTCCAAAGCGGTGATTACCGGCGACATTACACAGATAGACCTTCCTAAGGGCCGTTTTTCCGGATTGGCCCAGATTCGCTCCGTCCTCAGGGAAATAGAAGGTATCTCTTTTGTTTATCTGTCTGACCGGGATGTGGTAAGGCATCCCCTTGTACAAAAAATTATCCGTGCTTATGAGGAATTCGACCGGGGACAGGCTACCTGAAAATGAAAGCCTAGAAGCTGGGGCGGAAGGGAGCTGGAACGTTGACGGTCAGCATAAATTTTAACCGGGAAAAAGCTGTCTCCGCGCAAGTTGCGGCTATAATGGAAAAAATAGTCCTGTCGGCCGTACAGGGGCTGCCCTTGCCGGCTGCCGCCGAGGTTAGCCTGGTGTTTTGTGATGACCGGGCTATCCGCAGACTGAACAGGAAGTGGCGTGGTGTGGATGCCCCTACAGACGTCCTGTCCTTTCCGCAGCTTACGGAGGATGATTTGCAGGGGCCGGTGATAAGGCCGGTTTTGCTTGGCGATATAGTGTTGTCTCTGGAAAGCGCGGCCCGGCAGGCCGAAGAATACGGGCACAGTCTGGAGCGGGAAATCCTCTACCTGTTTACGCACGGACTGCTGCACCTGCTGGGCTATGACCACCTGGAGGAGGATGAACGGCAGCGGATGCGCGTCCGGGAAGAAGAAATTATGGCCGCCGCGGGGGCTCCTTTAAGATAGCATGGCGATCTGTAATCAATTAACTTTTTTTAACACTTTCAGGCAAGGTTTTTTGCTTTAAATGCAGAAATAAATTACAGACTATAAAGGCCGGGAGGATTCCTTCGCCCATGCGCAGAGCAGGCCACGCGGCTCCGGTGGACAACAGGCTGATAACTGTCCTTGTTTTAATGTTTTTTATCAATATTGTACTGGTAGCCGGGGGGCTTTACCTGCTTAACTACCGCATACCGGGCAGCACGGACCAGTTTGAAGGCATGCAGACGGTAGCCAAAGAACTGGTAGAGCATAACAGACAACTGGCCAAAAATCTGGGGGTTGAAGCCCGCTCCCCGGTCCGCGAATCGCTTTCCCGCTTTAACTACGAAATCGACCTGGCAAATAACCTCAGTGACCTGAGCAAAGCCATATTGGCTAACGCCAGCCGCACCCAGGAAAGAATCCTGCAGGAACACGAGGCCAGGCAAAGGGAGACTTTGCTGTCTTTAATCAATCAGGACCCTGCGCTCCGGCTTCTGGATGGCAGGCAGCGTCTTACTGTCAAGGTTTCCAGGGATCATGGGGTACAGGCGGAGCCTGCCGGGGTGCTGAGCGAGCAGATATTGCAGAAAATAGCCGAAACGGTGAAGCCCGGAGAATTGGCCCAAGACCTGACGGTGGACGTGGAGGTGAATCAGGGCCGCGCTCTGCTGCTGATGCCGCTGGACCTGCAGGAGCAGGTCAGGACGCTGACACGGGAAGTTGATTCGCTGCGGGTAGCCTTGCATGAAGTGCGCTCCAAGGCCGGGTTCGCCGAAATGACCGGCCCGGGAGTCATCGTGAGGATATTTGACGCAGCGAACGGTTTTACCAACGAAGCTATTATTCATGAAACCGATGTGCGGGACACGGTTAACGAACTGTTTGCCGCCGGAGCCCGGGGAGTGGCCATCGCCAATCAGCGGCTTACCGCCAGTACGGCTATTCGCTGTGTCGGCCCGTCCATTCTGGTCAACGATGAAAGAATCCCGGTTAACCCGGTGGTAATCAGTGCCGTCGGCGATCCTGATGTGCTGGCCAGCGGCCTTGACATTATCAGGATTACGCTGGAGGTATCCCGCAATCTGCGTGTGGAAATTGAAAGGGTACCTGCCCTGACTTTGCCGGCGCACAGCCGGTGACCGGGAGGATGCTGATGGAAGATTTTGCTTTGTTGCTGGACTGTGCCGGGGAGGCGAGAACAAAGGCATACGTCCCTTATTCGGGGTTTGCCGTGGGGGCGGCGCTCAAAGCTTGCGACGGGCAGGTTTTTCGCGGCTGCAACGTGGAAAACGTTTCATATGGCCTGACCGTGTGCGCGGAGCGGGTCGCGCTTTTTGCCGCTGTGGCAGCCGGGGTGCGTGAATTTACCTCTCTGGCGGTGGTAACCGATGCCCCGGAACCGGCTGCGCCCTGCGGTGCCTGCCGCCAGGTTCTGTATGAATTTGCACCGGATTTACAGGTGATGCTGGCCAACCTGCAGGGCCGGCAAAAAAAGTTTTCCCTGAAAGAATTGCTGCCGGAAGCATTTGACAGTTTTGCGGCGGATAAATCATAATTAAGAAGGATTAAAATGAATACGGGCGGCCAGGGATTGTCCTGGCCGCCCGTATTTCCAGGCTGACTTCAGGTCAGATAGACATAAAAGAAAGAAAAGACAAAAGAAAAGGCGACTACGCCAGCTACAGCCTTGATCCCCAGAAACGGCAGTGCTACCATACCGCCCAGCAGTACCAGAAAGAAGAAAACATTTACCAGCAGTGCGCGCAGCCCTTTCTGCGGCAGGTCTTTTTCCGCACGGCATTCGCAGGATTCCAACCTGGTTGACATCAGTTCATCTCCCCGTTTATTTTGGTTACCTGAACCATGCTTCTGATCACAAACCTCATTTTACTCTCTTTACCGGGGATGTCAAACAAGGCAGCACTGCCTGTTGAAAGAAAAATCCCGGCTTAGCTTCAAAATGGCCGGTAATTTCATCGAAGCTTCAATATTCAGCAGAATTCTCTGTTTATCTCAGTAGTCTTAAAATATTTTATGCCGGAAACGGATGATGCTGTTCACGACCAGTAGATATAGAGTAGAGAGGCGACAAAGGCCAGGGAAATAGCCACGGCTGAGAAACCGAGCCCCAGCAGGGGGACAACAACAATCCCGGCCAACAGGACCGCAAAGAAAACGATATTCAGGATGAGTGCCTTGTTGCCGTCTTGCTGCTGCTGTTCCACGTCGTGAGCCTTGGGATCGTGTACTGCGGACATGTCACTCGCTCCTTTCCAGCATGTCAAACATTTCACATGATTTACTATATTATATTACTTATAGACAGGAAAAGAAAGGCGAAAAATGTTTATAGAAATCAAATAATATAATTATATAATTTGGAATGCGACCGGCAGGCGGGAGGATTATCCTGGCGTTTACAGAAAGAAATTAAGAGGTGATGTATTTTGTTTCGTTCCGGTTTCGTAGCGCTGATCGGCCGCCCTAACGTGGGCAAGTCAACGCTGGTTAATCTGTTGGTCGGCGAAAAGACGGCTATCGTTTCTGACAAGCCGCAGACAACGCGCAACAAGCTGCGCGGAATCCTGACGACCGATGAGTATCAGTTGATATTTATTGATACGCCCGGTATTCATAAACCGCGTCACAGGCTGGGCGAAAAGATGGTACAGGTGGCACTGCGCACCTGTCAGGAGGTGGATATTGTCCTCTTTCTGGCCGACGCCGGGGCCGGTCCCGGCAGCGGTGATGAATACGTGCTGTCGGCTTTGTCAGGTCTCACTACTCCAGTAATTCTGGCCGTCAATAAGGCGGATCTGGCAGGGGCCGAGCAGCTTGCCGCACTGCAGGAGCATTACCGCACCCAGTTCCCCTTCAGTGCGACTGTTGCCGTCTCGGCGCTTACCGGGGCAAACTGCGGGCTGTTGCAGGCCCTGCTGGCGGAACGATTGCCGGAGGGGCCGTGTTACTATCCGGCCGATATGTTTACCGACCAGCCGGTGAAACTGCTTGTCGCGGAACTGGTCCGGGAAAAAGTGCTGGCCCTGACCAGGGACGAGGTGCCTCATGCCGTCGCTGTGGAGATACTGTCCATGAAGCAACGGGAGTCGCGTGACCTGCTGGATATCGAGGCCAACATCTATGTGGAGCGGGAGTCGCAAAAGGGGATTTTAATCGGGAAGAACGGTGCCTTGCTGAAAGAAGCGGGCAGCCTGGCGCGCCGGGAGATTGAGGGCTTGCTGGGCAGCCGTGTTTTTCTGCAGCTTTGGGTGAAAGTAAAACGGGACTGGAGGAATAAGGAAGGCGCCTGGCGGGATCTTGGGCTTGAATTCGAGTGAGGAGATGACTCGATGCCGGAGGTGAAGGACTTCTGTCTTGTTTTGCGCAGCCGCGAATACAGGGAAGCGGACCGCCTGGTGACGCTGTTGACCCGGAATAACGGGGTGGTTACCGGCGTGGCCCGCGGTGTGCGCAAGGTGCAAAGCAAGCTCGCTGCGCAGGTGGAGCCGCTGACGCTGGGCCTGTACCAGTTCCATCTGGGACGCTCCGCCCTTGCTACCCTGCTGCAGGGAGAAGCGCTGAATCACCACATGGGCTTGCGCTCGGATCCCCTGTTACTGGCCCACGCCCAATATTTTTGCGAATTGTGCGAGGCCTCCCTGCCGGAACACGAGCCGGCCGGTCCGGTCTTTACCCTGCTGCTGCAAGCGCTGACCGTTCTCGGAGATGAGACGCAACCGTCCCGTGCCGCCCGCTGTTTCGAACTGAATCTCCTGGCGCTGCTCGGATACCGGCCGGTTCTGGAGGCCTGCCTGTGTTGCGGAGGGACAGGGCCTTTCCTGTTTGACCCGCCGTCCGGAGGGCTTGTCTGCCGGCGCTGTCCGGCATCCCCGGAGGCTTTCCCGATTAGCGGGGCGGCTGTTTCCGTCATGAAACGCTTTCTTGAACTAGGCTTTTACCGGCTGGGTGTTTGCCGTGTTCCGGCGGCGCTTGCTGCGGAAATTCACCGTGTCAGCCGGCTGTTCTTTGCCAAAGCTACCGGGAAGACCCGCTTTAAGTCGCTGGAAGTTCTGCGCAGCCTGACGGAAGAGCGCTGAGTAATATTTTTGCCGTACCGGTGAGATACTACTGCCAGCTAACGAAAGGAGGCAGCAGGATGGACTATTCGCTGGAAAAGATTGATATGGTCCGGGAACGAACCGGCTTAAGTTACACCGCGGCCCGTCAGTTATTGGCTGAGGCAGAGGGAGATGTGGTGCAGGCGCTGGTGCTGTCGGAGGAGGAACGGCAACAGGAAGGAAGCGTTCGTTTCAGCCGGATGGCCGGCAATCTGCTCGGGCCGGTGAAAAGAGCGCTGGCCAGGAGCAACAGGCTGCGGCTGAAAATAAAAAATGAAGAGGGGACGCTGCTTGAAATTCCGGCTGCTCTGGGCCTGGCCGGGGCGCTTCTGGCCCCGAAGCTGACGGCGTTTGGAGCGGTGGCGCTGTTGCTGGCAAACTACCGGCTGGAAGTGCAGAGGCCGGAGGCAGCCGAATTGAGGGAGATCGTGTAAAAAGGGCTGTTTGCAGCGGAGCCAAGTCTTGACGCCGGTGTCGCTTTCTGGTACAGTAGAGTCAAACAAAAGATGCCTGGAAAGAGGAGTACGCTGCGGATCTGCCAGCGAGCCGGGGATGGTGCAAGCCCGGTTCAGAGAACCAGCGGAAGGGCGCTTTCGGAACAGGGCTGTAAATGAGCGGGCATGGCGACATGCCAAGTAGGGTGGAACCGCGGGGCTTCCCGTCCCTATGTTGGACGGGGGTTCCTTTTTTATTTTATTTTTCAGAGGAGGCTTGAGGAATGGATTTTCAAACCATGATTTTAAAACTGCAGGCCTACTGGGCCCGGCACAACTGTATTCTGTTGCAGCCTTACGATGTGGAGAAGGGAGCGGGTACGATGAATCCCGCCACCTTTTTACGCACTCTGGGACCGGAACCCTGGTCGGTGGGCTACGTTGAGCCGTCCCGCAGACCGGCTGACGGCCGTTACGGCGAAAACCCGAACCGTCTGTTTCAGCATCACCAGTACCAGGTAATCATTAAGCCTTCCCCGCCGGATATTCTGGACCTTTATCTTGACTCACTGCGGGAACTGGGTATTAACCCTGAGGAACACGACATCCGCTTTGTGGAGGACAACTGGGAGTCGCCGACACTGGGTGCCTGGGGGCTTGGCTGGGAGGTGTGGCTTGACGGGATGGAGATTACCCAGTTTACGTATTTCCAGCAGGTCGGCAGCATCGACGTGGATGCTGTTTCCGCTGAGATTACTTACGGCCTGGAACGCATCGCCATGTATCTGCAGGGACGGGAAAACGTTTTCGACCTGCGCTGGGTGGGTGACATCACGTACGGCGAAATTTTTCACCGTGCGGAAGTGGAGCATTCCCGCTACTCTTTTGCCGAGGCTGACCCGGAAATGCTGTTGTCACTGTTTAATGTCTACGAACAGGAGGCGAGGCGGCTTCTGGAGAAGCGGCTTGTTTTGCCGGGCTATGACTATGTGCTGAAATGTTCGCATACTTTTAACCTGTTGGATGCGCACGGTGCAATCAGTGTCGCCGAGCGGACTTCTTATATCGCCCGGGTACGGAACCTGGCCAGGCTTTGTGCGGGAGTTTATCTTGAGCAACGCGCGGAGCTGGGATATCCGCTCCTTGGCAAAGGGGGACAGCAGCATGCTTAGTAAACCTTTTTTGCTTGAAATCGGCACGGAGGAACTCCCCGCCCGGTTTATGGAAGACGCCTTGCAGAACCTGCGCGAGAACGCGGGCGGTGAACTGCGCCTGGCGCGGCTGGACCACGGTGAGATCAGGGTGTTTGGCACACCGCGGCGCCTGGCGCTGCTCGTTTCCGGCCTGGCGGCCCGCCAGCAGGACCTGCGGGAAAAGAAAAGGGGCCCGGCGCTGGCGGCGGCCTTTGACCGGGACGGACGGCCGACCGGCGCGGGACTCGGTTTCGCCAGGGCTCAGGGCGTTGCGGTGGAAGAACTGCAGGCGGAAACTATTGACGGAACTGCCTACGCGGTTGCCGTCCGCCAGGTGGACGGCCGTCCGGCGGCGGAGATTCTCCCGGACCTGTGTGCCAGGATTATTTCATTGCTGACTTTTCCAAAGCCCATGTTCTGGTACAGTAAAGAAGTGCGTTTCGCCAGGCCGATCCGCTGGCTGTGCGCCCTCTACGGCAGTGACGTGGTGGAGTTTTCCTACGCCGGCTTGCGCTCCGGACGCAACTCTTACGGACACCGTTTCCTGGCGCCCGGGGAAATCGTCCTGCCTTCGGCGGAGCAATATGCGCGGGAGCTGGCGTCCCGCCACGTTCTTGTCGACCAGGAAGAACGCCGGCAGGTAATTGCCGGGCAGGTTTCCCGTACCGCTCAACAGCTTGAAGGCGTTTCAGCCCCGGATGAGGAATTACTGACGGAAGTCAACTACCTGGTGGAGTATCCGAAGGCGGTCAGCGGGCGCTTTGACCCGTCTTTTCTGGAGATACCGCCTGAGGTACTGATTACGGTCATGCGCGCTCACCAGCGCTACTTTCCTGTCTTTGACGCGTCCGGCAAGCTGCGCCCCTGTTTTGTCGCGGTAAGTAACGGTACGAGGGATGAATTCCTGGGCAACGTGCGCGCGGGAAACGAGCGGGTGTTGCGTGCGCGCCTGGCCGATGCCCGGTTTTTCTTTACGGAAGACCGCAAAAAAGCACTGGAGGGGTATGTCAGGGAGCTGGATTCCCTGATTTTTATGGAGCAACTTGGTTCCATGGCTGACAAGACGGAAAGGATTGTGCGCCTGACGCAGGCTCTTTCCTCGGCGCTCCGCCTCCCGGCCGATACGGCACAGGCAGCGGCGCGGGCCGCAGCCTTGTGCAAAGCCGACTTGCTGACCCAGATGGTTTATGAATTTCCGGAGCTCCAGGGAACAATGGGGCGGCATTACGCGTTGCTGTCCGGCGAGCAGGAGGCGGTTGCCGCCGCCATCGGGGAACATTACGCCCCGCGCCATGCCGGGGACAGGTTGCCGGAAAGCCTGCCGGGCGCTATTGTGGCCATTGCCGACAAACTGGATACGCTCGCGGGCTGCTTTGCCCTTGGTTTAATCCCGAGCGGCTCTCAGGATCCGTATGCCCTGCGCCGCAGTGCCATGGGTGTGGCAGCCATATTGCTTGCCCATAACCTTGACCTGTCTCTTGCCGGCCTGGCCCGTCTGGCCGTTGACAACCTGGCAGGCAAATCAGTGCGGCCGGCTGATGAAACGGCTGCCGGCGTCCGCGAGTTCCTGGTGCAGCGCGTCCGGCACCTCCTGGAGGAGAAAGGGTTCCGGCACGATTGTATCGAGGCGGTACTTGGCGGCAGCAATGACAGCCTGCCGGGGTTGGCTGCCCGGGCGGCGACGCTGCAGGAAAAGCTCGACACGCAGGAGCTGCAAAGAATTTTGACTCCCTTTACCCGGGCGGCAGGACTGGTACGTGACTTTGCGCAGCAGGCGCCCGACCCGGAACGCTTTGAGACCGAAGCGGAACGCGCCCTGTACCAGGCAAGCCGGGCAGTGGCCGGGGTAACCTCTGCTTATGCAGACGCCGGCGACTTTTCCGCCGTGCTTGCGGAACTGGCCTCCCTGCAGCCGGTCATTGACCGCTTCTTTAGCGAGGTAATGGTCATGGTGGACGATGAGGCGCTGAGGAACAACCGCCTTTCCCTGCTGGCCCAGGTCAGGTCGGCATTTCTGGTTTTGGGAGACCTGTCAAAAATAGTGCAGAAAAAATAGCCGGGCGAGGAGAGAGTAGTTACTCTTTGGCAAAGAGGTGAGACGGTTGGAGGGTATTAAACGCAAGCCGATTGTCTACGTGGTCTCCGACTCTGTCGGGGAAACGGCCGAGTTTGTGGTTAAGGCGGTGGCCAGCCAGTTTAACTCCGGTCACGTGGAAATCAAGAGGGTTCCTTTTGTCGGCAACGCAGAGACGCTGCTTGATGTGCTGGCCGACGCAGACGCCGTCGGGGGGATGGTGGCCTATACCCTGGTCCTGCCGGAACTGCGGCGCGTGATTATGGAGGAAAGCGAACGACGCGGGTTGATAACAGTCGATGTGATGGGGCCGATGATGGATGCTTTCGCCAGGCTGCTCCATATCGACCCGCGCCTGGAACCGGGGCTGGTCAGGCGTCTTGACGAGGAGTACTTTCGCCGCGTGGCGGCCATTGAGTTTGCGGTCAAATACGACGACGGCAAAGACCCGCGCGGGCTGCTGCTGGCTGATGTGGTGCTGATTGGTGTTTCCCGGACCTCTAAGACGCCCCTGTCCATGTACCTGGCGCACAAGCGCCTGAAAGTGGCCAACCTGCCGCTGTTGCCCGAGGCCGAGCCGCCGGAGGAGTTGTTTTGGATTCCTCCCAATAAGGTTATCGGGCTGACCATCAGCCCGCAGCAGCTTAACGGCATCCGTGAAGAGCGGCTGAAAGCGCTGGGACTGCACATAGGCGCCAATTATGCCAGCATGGAGAGAATACTGCAGGAACTGGAATACGCCGAGAAGGTAATGCGTAAGGTGGGCTGCCCGATTTTCGATGTTTCCAACAAAGCCGTGGAGGAAGTAGCAAATAAAATAATGCAGATTATCAAGGAGGAGGAACCTCAGCATGGAGCATAAGTATGTCTGCCTGTTTTCTGAAGGCCATGCCGGGATGCGTGAGCTTTTGGGGGGAAAGGGGGCAAACCTGGCTGAAATGACGCGCATCGGCTTGCCGGTGCCGCCCGGATTTACCGTATCAACAGAAGCGTGCCGGGAGTATTTCCGCCGCGGCCAGGTCATCTGGGATGAATTGCGGCAGGAGGTAATTGAGGCGCTGCATAAACTGGAGACCATTACCGGCAAGCGCTTTGGTGACGCGGACAATCCTCTGCTGGTCTCCGTTCGTTCCGGCTCGGTCTTTTCCATGCCCGGTATGATGGACACGGTGCTTAACCTGGGTCTGAACGACAAAACAGTACTGGCGCTTGCCGCTTCCTCGGGGAACGAACGTTTTGCCCATGACTGCTACCGTCGTTTTATACAGATGTTTGGCGATGTGGTTCTAAAAGTTGAGCATTATTATTTCGAAAAGGCGCTGGAGGAGAAAAAGAAGGCGCTTGCCGCCGGGAGCGACACGGATCTGGATGCTGCCGCCCTGCGGGATATTGTTGCCGCGTACCAGAAAATAGTCAGCCGGGAAACAAAGAGCAGTTTCCCCCAGGACCCGCTTGAACAGCTGCTGCTCTCCGTAAAGGCTGTTTTCGACTCTTGGTACAACCAGCGGGCTGCGGTGTACAGGCAGATACACAAATTGCCGGACCACCTGGGGACGGCTGTGAACGTCCAAGCCATGGTTTTCGGAAACCTGGGCAACGACAGCGGCACAGGAGTTGCCTTTACCCGCAACCCGGCCGACGGGACAAAGGAATTGTACGGAGAATTTTTACTTAACGCGCAGGGTGAAGACGTGGTCGCCGGCACACGCACCCCTCACGCAATTGCCAAAATGGCTGAAACTATGCCGGAAATTTACCGGCAGTTTGCCGCGTTGTGCGAGTTACTGGAGAAACACTACCGGGAAATTCAGGATATTGAATTTACCATCGAGCGCGGTAAACTTTATTTGCTGCAGACCCGCAACGGGAAAAAGACGGCCGCCGCCACGGTTAAAATTGCCGTGCAAATGGCTGAGGAAGGACTGCTGACCCGGGACGAGGCGCTCCTGCGCGTGGACCCGGCTCAGCTTGACCAGCTGTTGCACCGGCGCATTGACCCGTCGGCAAAACTCGACGTGGTGGCCAAAGGACTTCCCGCCTCCCCGGGTGCCGCTTCCGGCCGGATTGTTTTTGACGCTGACGACGCGGCGCGCCTGGCCGGGGAAGGGGAAAAGGTGATTCTGGTGCGCCCGGAAACTACTCCTGACGATATTCATGGCATCGTGGCGGCACAGGGTATCCTGACTAGCCGTGGCGGGATGACGAGCCATGCGGCGGTAGTGGCCCGCGGGATGGGGATACCATGTGTGGCGGGCTGCGAGGACGCGAAAGTTGACCCGGCGGCAAAAACGCTGACGGCAGGCGGCCGCCTGTTCCGCGAGGGAGACTTGCTGTCTATAGACGGCTCCAGCGGCCAGGTTATTGCCGGAATGGTGCCGCTGATTGACCCGGAACTCAGCGCTGAATTTGTCCGCTTACTCTCCTGGGCCGACAAAGTAAGAACAATCGGTGTCCGCGCCAACGCCGACACACCCGCGGACGCCTCCAAGGCACGGGAATTCGGGGCGGAAGGAATCGGCCTTTGCCGTACCGAGCATATGTTCATGTCCCAGGACCGCCTGCCGGTGGTGCAGCAAATGATCCTGGCCCGGGACAGCGAGGAGCGCGAAACAGCCTTAGCCAAGCTCCTGCCCATGCAGCAGGGCGACTTCGAGGGGATTTTCCGGGTCATGGAGAACCTGCCGGTGACCGTCCGCCTGCTGGATCCGCCGTTGCACGAATTTTTGCCCAACCTGGAAGAACTGCTGGTGGAAGTGACACTGCTGAAGGAGCGCGGCAAGGAGCCGGAGCTTCTCAGAGAAAAAGAGGCGCTGCTGCGCCAGGTTCGTACCTTGCATGAATTCAACCCCATGATGGGTCACCGCGGGTGCCGGTTGGGAATTGTGACTCCGGAAATTTACAGAATGCAGGCGCTGGCCATCTTCCGCGCTGTTGTTTCACTGATTAAGCAAGGGAAAACGGTACTGCCCGAAGTAATGATCCCGCTGGTGGGGCATGAGAATGAGCTTAAAATGATGCGGGAACTGGTGGACCAGGCGGCAGCAGAAGTTATGCGCGAGAGCGGCACCGATTTTGCGTATAAAACAGGCACCATGATTGAACTGCCGCGCGCCTGCGTAGCTGCCGGCCGCATTGCCGGCCACGCCGAATTCTTTTCCTTCGGTACCAATGACCTGACCCAGACCACGTTTGGCTTTTCCCGGGACGATGCCGAGGGTAAATTCCTGCACCACTACCTGCAACAAAAAATTCTCCCCGAGAATCCCTTTGCCGTCCTGGACAGGGAAGGGGTGGGAGAGCTGGTCAGGATGGCCGTGGACCGGGGGCGCGCTGTCAGAAAGGATCTGAAAATCGGCATCTGCGGAGAACACGGCGGCGAGCCGTCCTCAATTGAATTCTGCCACCGGGCCGGCCTTGATTATGTGTCCTGCTCGCCGTTCCGCGTACCGGTGGCGCGCCTGGCCGCCGCTCATGCCGGGCTGAAGCAGGACGGTACGGACAGACCGGCCGCGGTTCTCGACAAATAAATATAGCGATAAAGAAACGGACGCCCTGCATTGCAGGGCGTCTTCTTAAGAAGCATGGGGGCGGTTCTACTGCTTCCCTTACGGGAAAAGGTTGCGAAACAGGCTGGTTATTGTGCGCAGCAGGCGCACAAAGAAGTTGGCGCGGGCGATGTCCTCCGCAGTGACCAGTTCGGCTGTGGTAAGCGTTGCCCCGTCAAGGCGCACCTCCAGGGTGGCGGCACTTGTGCCGGCCGTTACCGGTGCCTGTAAGGGTTTGGGGTTGGTAATCAGCAGTTCCAGTTCACCCGGCTCCCGCCCTGACGGCAAGACAACCCGGACTTCCTCCTTGCTGGTGACGGCCGCTGAAAGCTTTCTCCCGTCCCTGACCGGCACTCCTTCACCTATCGGTCCGCCGGCGACGGCGGCGGTATGCATTTTAAAATTCCGGAAGCCGTAATTCAGCAATTCCTGGGTGGCCGTCAGCCGTTCCTGTTCGCCGGCGGTGTTAAGGACTACCGAAATCAGCCTCATCTCGTTTTGAACGGCGGTCCCGACCAGGCAGTAGCCGGCTTCATCGGTCCAGCCCGTTTTTAGGCCGTCAGCGCCGGGAAAGCGGCCAAGCAGCGGGTTGCGGTTGAACTGGCGGATCTCGTTGAAGGTAAATTCGCGTAGTGCATACAGTTCCAGCACTGTTGGATGCGCCCTGAGCAGGTGCCGTGACAGTACCGCGATGTCCCGGGCGCTCATCCGGTGGCCGGGTTCCGGGATACCTGATGAGTTGCTGAAGCTGCTGTTTGTTAGGCCAAGCTCTGCGGCGCGCCCGTTCATCCTTTGCACAAAGACTTCTTCGCTGCCTGCCAGGTGCTCGGCCACGGCGATGCAGGCATCATTGGCGGAAACAACGGCAATGCCTGTCAATAAGTCGCGGAAAGTAACTTCCTGGCCGATTTTCAAAAACATTTCCGAGCCGCCCATCCGCCAGGCGCGTTCCGAAGCGATTACCGGGTCGTCCCAGGCCACCTGGCCTTTTTCTATCGCTTCCAGCGCCAGCAGCAAAGTCATCAGTTTGGTGATACTGGCGGGCGGCAGAGGTGTGTCCGAACCTTTGTCAAAAAGCAACTGGCCGGTGGAAGCTTCCATCAGCACGGCGGAGCCGGCGGCAACGTCAAAACCGGCAGCAGGCGCTGCTGCCGCCGGTATTATATTAAGCAATAAAACAAGCAAAACCGCAACTGTTCTTCTGAGCACAACAAACCTCCTGCCCCAGATAAACTGGTGTATTGAAAGACGGATTTCAACTGGATACGGCCCGATTACCTGAAGTTAGGATCGGGAGAAAGCCATTGCGCCAGCTGGCCCCTGTTCCAGACGCCGGTCCTGGACGTGCGGTCCGGGGAAGTAAGCACTCCGACGCCATGCCTTAAACCGTTTTCCCAGGCTCCGCTATAACTCTCACCATTCGCCGCAACGGCAGTGCCAAAGCCGTGCGGGACCCCATTTCGCAACGCACCGGTATACCTGGAACCATCCGGTAAAGTAATCGTGGCTTGAGAAGGGTCCCCGGGGCTTGGGCGGTCCGGGGCTGCACCGTCACGCACGGTTACCAGCCTGGCGCTGCCGTCCCAATGAACAGTTGCTCCGAGGTGCTCGGAAATAAAGCGCGTTGGCACCAGTGTCCTGCCGCTTATTACCAGCGGAGGCACATCCAGCGGGATGGTCCTGCCTCCGACAGTGGCAGTGGTGCGTCCGACATGCAGGATGATTACAGTGGTGCCTCTGCTGCCGGTAATTCTTTTTGTCTCTGGGTCCCAGCTCACCTTGGCGCCCAGTGCTTCAAAGATGGCACGCATAGGGACAAGAGTCCTGCCGTCTCTGACAGTCGGCGGTACGTCCATCGTTAACGCCTGCCCATTCACTGTTACCCTGATTGGGGCGGCGGCAACAGCAGATGCAGGACTAATAGCAGCGGACGCAAATAACAGCAGTGCTACGAGAAAAACAACATAGTGCCGGTACCATTTATTGCGTGTCAACAGAAATCACTCCTTCGGCTGTTTTTGCACGTCTAAATCTATTCGGGGCAGGCATTCTTAAATCCTGCGCCAGATATAAAGGGAATACCTGGCTGGCCTTCCTGTAGTGGCGGCAAAATCCATTGTATAACCCCGTGTTTTGCGGTATAATGACCTTGGTGAGGCAGGACAGGTTGTTTCGCCATATTATTTTGTTATTTCAGGACGGTGCCGGGAAGGAGGTGTCAGCATGAGCGAGGGACTGATTCTTGTTGTGGATGATGAGGCGCATATCCGCGAACTTGTCCGCCTTTATCTGGAGAAAGAGGGTTTTAAGGTAACAGCCGCCGCGGATGGGGAGGAAGCGCTGCGCAAGGCAAGGACCCTTAGTCCGCAGCTGATTATTCTTGATATCATGTTGCCCAAGCTGGACGGCTGGGATGTATGCCGTGAGGTGCGCAAAACCGCCCGCACCCCGATTATTATGCTGACAGCGAAGGGCGAGGAATTTGATAAGGTTTTGGGGCTGGAACTCGGCGCCGACGACTACCTGACCAAGCCGTTTTCCCCCCGGGAACTGGTGGCCCGCGTCAAGGCGATTTTGCGTCGGGCCGTGCCGGACGAACCGGCAGCCGCCGGAGACAAAATTACCCTGCCGGGCCTGGTAATCGACCAGCCGGCGCGTGAGGTGCGCGTTGCCGGCCAGGAAGTGGCGCTAACCCCAAAGGAGTTCGACCTGTTCCTGTTTTTGGCAAGGCATGCCGGAAAGGTGTTTACCAGGGAACAGCTGCTTACCGCCGTTTGGGGCTACGACTATTACGGAGACCTGCGGACGGTGGACACGCATATCAAAAGACTGCGGGAAAAGGTGGAAAAAGATGGGGCGGCCTACCATGTCCGCACTATCTGGGGCGTGGGCTATAAGTTCGAGGTGCTGGAGAAGTGAAAAGCAATATTTTTGGCAAACTACTGTCGACCTACCTGGTAATTATATTAATTACACTGCTGGTAGTCGGCCTTTTTCTTGCCCAGTTGTTTCAGAATTTTTATTATCACGAACGGGAACGGGAACTGGTGACCAAGGGACAGGAAGTAGCCGGCATTCTGACCAATTACATGCTCGGCTTTCAGGATCAGCGGACGACGGACGACCTGTTGTTTCTGCTGGATCGCTTTCTGAGCGCGCGCGTTATCCCAGTGGACAGAAACCTGCTGCTGCTTGCTTCCTCCCACGAGTTTGAGGGAGCGGGACTGCGCCTTGCTCCGGAAGAGCTTGATGCGGTTCTGCGGGGAGAAATTGTCGCCAAGCGCGGTTACCACGCCAACAGTGACCAGCAACTGGTCAGCGTGGCCGTGCCGATGGTCATCGCGGGAGAAGTGGTGGGAGCTGTGTTCCTGCACGGCCCGCTGGCCGGGATTGGCGAGACTGTTTCCCAGGTTCGTCTGCTCATTTTTTATGCTGCTTTGGCGGCGATTATTCTGGCTGCGTTTGTCGGGTATTATATGTCCAAGTCAATTTGCTTTCCCCTGCAGCAGATGAATCGTGCCGCTCATGCAGTGGCTGCCGGCGATTACCGTCAACAGGTGGAGGTAACCTCATCCGACGAAGTTGGCCAGCTGGCGCAGACCTTTAATTATATGTCAGCTACGCTGCAGCAGACAGTGGAGGCGCTTTCCGAGGAGAAAAGCAAGCTGGAAAACATTATGCAAAGCATGAATGAAGGGGTTGTTGCCATCGATGAGGATGGCCGGGTAACACTGGCCAACCCGCAGGCTAGACTGCTGCTTGGCGCGGGGGAGGGCGACCTGACCGGTATGCCTGTCGCCGCCGCTTTGACTCAGGCAGCGATCTCAGACCTGTTTTTGAAAGTGGCGCGGGAGCATACCGCCGGCTCCGCGGAGGTAACGCTGCCGGAGGGCAGAGTTCTCTTGTTGCACGTTTCGCCGCTGCACCGCCAGGAGGAAGACTGGGGAGCTGTCGGCATTATCCAGGATGTCACGGAGGTCAGGCGTCTGGAGCAGATGCGCCGTGATTTCGTCGCCAATGTTTCCCATGAGTTGCGCACGCCGATGACTTCGATCCAGGGTTTTGTCGAGGCGTTGTTAGACGGTATGGCGGACGATGCCGGAAGCCAGGAGCGGTACCTGCGCGTAATACTTGATGAAACAACCAGGCTTAACCGCCTGCTTAACGACCTGCTTGACCTTTCCCGCCTGGAAACCGGGCAGGCCAAATGGCCGATGGAGCCGGTCCGCCTGGAATATGTGCTTGATGATGTGGTTACCAAACTGTCGCCGCAACTGGAGAAGCAGGGTCTGCTGGCTGAGACGGATTGCCCGGAAAATCTGCCGGCAGTGCTGGGCAACCGGGACCGGCTGCAGCAGGTGCTGATAAACCTGCTTGGCAATGCGATTTCCTTTACGCCGCAGGGGGGGCGCATCAAGCTGTCCGCGAAGGAGGAAGGCGCGTCCATCCGTGTCAGCATTTCCGACACCGGCGTTGGCATCCCTCCTGAAGAGCAGGAGAAGGTCTGGGAGCGCTTTCATAAGGTGGACAGGGCACGTACCAGGGGTCTTGGCGGGACGGGACTGGGATTGGCCATTGTCCGGCAGATTGTGGAGGCGCACGGCGGGAAGGTCGGTTTAAAGAGTACCCCCGGGCGCGGCTCTACTTTCTCCTTTACGTTGAAAAAGGCGATTTAGCGAAAAGACCGGCGTACCGGTCTTTTTTACGGACAAAAAATGACAACGCCTGCCACAGCGTTGTCCTGTGCTTCCTGCCATACAACCCACATTGTCTGGCTAACGTTATTTTAGCCAAAAATTATGTCGGCTATGTGAACAAACATTGAATTGTTTAATAAAAAATGACTGTTTGTCTGTGACTTTAGACAACAGTTTCCTCCCAAAACCTGCAGAAAAAGGCCGCCAGCGGAAGATTAAGAGCAAAATCGCATAATAAGCAGTAATTGGCATATAATATGCATTGCGGGCAGATTATTGAATTTTTCCTGTTACGAGCAGGAATCAGACGAAGGTGTGTAGAAGTTAACGCGTAAAGACTGACGTGCGCCGACAGATCGAGTTGACCGCTGGCAAGGAGGAGGAAGAGAGCGACATCTTGTGCAGAGACAAACAGGTACTTGTCAGCAAGCAACCTCGTCTCTCTTTGAGATGAGGTTTTTTCATAGGTTTTCTGAGATGAGTTGCCCGGCCGGCGAAGAGTGGAAGATACCGGCCACGGGAGCGGCAGGTGGGTGAAGATGAACGGAAGCATTCCGGAGGAGATAATCGAAGAGGTCAGAGCCAAAACTGATCTTGCCGCGCTTGTAACCCAGTACGTGCAGCTGAAAAAGGCCGGCCGCAACTTTTTCGGACTGTGTCCGTTCCATTCCGAAAAGACGCCCTCTTTCAGTGTTGCGCAGGATAAACAGATCTTTCATTGTTTTGGTTGTGGAGCAAGCGGCAATGCCTTTGGTTTTCTGATGAAGGTGGAGGGGATCACTTTTCCGGAAGCGGTTCGTGTCCTGGCCGGCCGGGCAGGAATAAGGCTGCCCGATGTGGAACTTTCTTCTGCGGCAGAGCACAGGTACCGCCGGAAGGAGCGGTTACTGGAGGCTATGAAGCTGGCAGCCGGTTATTATCAGGAGTCTCTTGCCCGCACCGAAGCCGGAAACCGTGCGCTCCGCTACCTGGAGAAGCGCGGTTTGTCCCGGGATACTATCAGGCGCTTTAACCTCGGGTTTGCACCTGACTCCTGGGATAGCCTGAAAAATTATCTCAGTAAAAAAGGATTCACTTCTCCGGAATTGCTTGCCGCCGGATTATTGACGGAGAGCGAAAGGAAAACGGTTTATGACCGTTTCCGCAACCGGATAATTTTTCCCATCCACAGCCAGCGTGGTGAAGTGATAGCGTTCGGCGGCAGGGTTCTTGACAACGGACTGCCAAAATATCTCAATTCGCCGGAGACGCCGCTTTTTGATAAGGGTAAGAACCTGTATGCCCTGCATCTGGCAAAAGAGGCTATGCGCAGAGAGCGGCAGGCGGTAGTTTTTGAGGGGTATATGGATGTGATTGCTGCTCACCAGGCCGGTATTGCCCATGCCGTAGCCACACTTGGTACTTCGATGACCGAGAATCAGGGCCGGCTGTTGCATTCCTTTGCGGAAGAAGTTTTGTTGATTTTTGATGCTGACACTGCGGGTCTTGCCGCCACCTGGCGGGGATTGCAGGTGTTGCGCCGGTCAGGCAGCCGGGTTTTGGTCGGTAGTCTGCCGGCCGGCTCAGATCCGGATGATTTTATTAAAAACTATGGGGGAGAAGCTTTTCGTGAACAGGTTTTGAGGAAGGCGCTGCTACTGGGCGACTGGCAGTTGCAGGTGCTGGCCGAACAGCACAACCTGGAGAGGAATGACGACCGTCTGCGTTTTATTGATAAGCTGACGTCGGCGCTGCAGTCGGTGGAAAGCGCCTTTGAGCGCGACAGCTGCCTGGAGAAAGCCGCAACCCTCCTGAAAGTGCCTGTGGATACGGTTCGTGAGGAGCTGCGGAAAAAAATGCAGTCCGCAGGTCATCCGGAACAGGGTAAGCGCTCTGCTCCATCGTTGCCGGCCGGGTCGTTTATGCCTGCTGAAGAAAAGGCTCAGCTGCAAGTTCTTTGCCTCTTGTCCCGTTTTCCTGGGCTAATCGGCGAAGTTGCGGCTGAAATCCAGACGCCGGACTTTCCGGCAGAGTTGCAGCCTGTTTTTGCGGAAATAAGCAGAAAGCGGGAAAGCTTTACTCCTGCCAGGCTGCACGACCTGTTGCCGGAAGGCAGAATCCGGCAACAGCTGGGCGGGATGCTGCTGCAGGAAGAATATGAGGAAAGCATTGCCAGAAGGGCGATTCAGGATTGTGTCAGGCAGCTTAAACGCCTGCAGAGTGCCCGCCGGCGCAAGGAACTGGAAGCGAAAATGGCGGGCCTTGACCCTGTGTCAGCGAAAGGGGAATACGAAGAGTTGTCAAGAATGTGGCTGGAGCTGCGTAAGCTGGAAGAAAAGCTGAACCGCCCCAGGGAAGGAGGGGAAGTGCTTGGCTGACTTGATTGAAAAAGAAGAGCGGCTCAAAACTATTCAGGATGAGCTGATTCAGCGCGGTAAAAAGCGGGGTTTGCTTACTTACAAGGAAGTGATCGAGCCGCTGCAGGAACTGGATGTTAACACTGAAGATATCGACGATTTTTATGACCATCTTTCCCGCCTGGGTGTGGATGTCGTAGACGAAATAGTTGAGCTTGAACCGCTCGATGAAGAGAATGTCAGAGTAAAAGAAACGCACGAAGAGGAACTGGAACTGGCCGTTCCCGAGGGAATCAGCGTTAATGACCCGGTACGCATGTACCTTAAGGAAATCGGCAAGATTCCCCTGCTTACCCCTGAAGAGGAAATAGAACTGGCAAGGCTTATGGAGTCAGGCCAGGAGGAAGCCAAGCGGCGCCTTGCCGAGGCCAACCTGCGCCTGGTGGTTAGCATCGCCAAAAAATACGTCGGGCGTGGCATGCTGTTTCTGGATCTGATTCAGGAAGGCAACATGGGCTTAATTAAGGCGGTAGAGAAATTTGACTACCGGAAAGGCTACAAGTTCAGCACATATGCAACCTGGTGGATTCGTCAGGCCATTACCCGTGCCATCGCCGACCAGGCGCGTACCATCCGTATCCCGGTTCACATGGTGGAAACGATAAATAAGCTGATTCGTGTTTCCCGTCAGTTGGTCCAGGACTTGGGCCGTGAACCGACCCCCGAGGAGATTGCTCACGTAATGTGCGTTTCCGAGGAACGGGTGCGTGAAATCCTGAAAATCGCCCAGGAACCTGTTTCCCTGGAAACGCCTATCGGTGAGGAAGATGATTCTCACCTTGGCGACTTCATCGAGGACCAGGATGTGCCGGCGCCGGCGGAAGCGGCGGCTTTTGAGTTGCTCAGGGAGCAGCTTGACGATGTGCTGGAGACTCTTACTCCCCGTGAGAAAAAAGTGTTGAAGCTGCGCTTCGGCCTTGACGACGGGCGCTCCCGCACATTGGAGGAAGTGGGGCAGGCTTTTGGTGTTACCCGGGAACGTATCCGGCAAATCGAGGCCAAGGCGCTGCGCAAGCTGCGCCACCCGATGCGCAGCAAGCGCCTGAAGGACTACCTCGAATAGACGGCGCTATACAAAAATTCCCAAACTGCCTGGCCCTTGACGGGAGCCGCTGATTTCGCTATAATAATTACTGCATCGTTGTTAAAGCGTTCCTCGATAGCTCAACGGTAGAGCAACCGGCTGTTAACCGGTAGGTTGCAGGTTCGAATCCTGCTCGGGGAGCCAATATGCACACTAAAATGCAGGCCTGTCCTGCATTTTTTACCGGTGTTGCCCTGCAACCGGGGCCCATAGCTCAATGGCAGAGCAGCCGGCTCATAACCGGTCGGTTCCAGGTTCGAGTCCTGGTGGGCCCACCATTATTTATGGCCCCTTGGTCAAGCGGTCAAGACACCGCCCTTTCAAGGCGGTAACGCGGGTTCGATTCCCGCAGGGGTCACCACGGGCGATTAGCTCAGTCGGGAGAGCGCCTGCCTTACAAGCAGGAAGTCGGCAGTTCGAGCCTGTCATCGCCCACCAGTAACGAATTAAGAGCGGCAAGATACACTGTTGCTCTTTTTCTGTTTATTAAACGAAAGGGGAGGTTTCCATGGAGGGGAATGAGGACCGGCAGGCCAGGCAGGCGGTGGAAAACCACTACGGACGCGGGAAGATACTGGATCTGGTGCTAAACGCGCTTCAGGCGGCGGGAAAGGATCTGGACAGGCTGACTCCCGCCGACCTTGCGCCGGTCGACCAGTTTCATATCCGGGGCCGAGGGGCAACCTTGGAGCTGGCCCGCCTCGCTTCGCTTTCGCCCGGGAGGCGTGTTCTTGATGTTGGCTGCGGCCTGGGCGGGTCGGCGCGTTATCTTGCCGCGGAATGGAATTGCCATGTTACGGGGATTGACCTGACCGCCGGGTACATTGAAGCGGCTAAAGCCCTGGCGGAGTTGACCGGTCTAGCGGATGTCACCTCGTACCTGCAGGGCAGCGCGCTGGACCTGCCGTTTGCCGCCGGCTCCTTTGACATTGTCTGGACGGAGCATGTGCAGATGAATATTGCCGACAAGCGCTCCTTTTATGCTGAAATATTCCGGGTGCTGGCGCCGGGCGGGCGCCTGCTCTTTCACGACATTTTCCAGGGCGACGGAGGAAGCGTGCATTATCCTGTGCCCTGGGCGGAAGACGAATCGATCAGTTTTCTGGCCACACCGGACGAAGTCCGGGTCATACTGAAAAGCCTGGGATTCACAATATTAGACTGGCAGGACAAAAGCAGCCAATCGCTGGCCTGGTTTAGGGCCGCCACGGAGAAGATGAACGCCGCGGCTCCGTTGCCGCTCGGGCTGCACCTGTTAATGGGCGGCAATACCGCCGTGAAGTTTGCCAACAATTTGCGCAACCTGGCAGAGCAGCGCATTGTTGTCGTTCAGGCTGTAGTCGCCAGGGAAAACGACTGATCCGGGCGGCGCCGTAACCGGGCGGAGCATAAAGATACGCAACAAAAGGAACAGGAATAGTATGATATTTACCGGAAATCGACAGTAGAAAGACTTGCCCGCAAAAATAAATCGCGGTATAATGAATAATAGTATCAACTGAGAATAGTTTTCTGTCGCAACCTACAAATTATTTCAAGGGAGAGGGAAAAATGGTACCTAAGAAGCGAGGGATTCTGCTTAGTGCTGCTATTTCGCTGGCCTTTATCTTGGGTGTGCTGGCGGTCGGCCGCTTTTCCGGCGGGCCGCAACAGCCGCCAAAGCCGGAACCGGCACAGGGCGGAATGGTCAACATTTACACGGCCCGCCATTACGGGGTGGAAAAAGTGTTCGAGGAGTTTACCAGGGAAACGGGTATTGCCGTCCGCTTTACCACCGGCAGCGATGCCGCTTTGCGCGAGCGGATTAAGGCCGAGGGGCGTTATACTCCTGCCGATATTTACCTGGCCGTGGATGCCGGCAACCTTTGGCTGGCTGCCCAGGACGGGTTGCTTTCACCTGTGGAAAGCGGAGTGCTGGCCGCCAATCTTCCGGAAAATCTGCGTGACCCGGAGAACCGCTGGTTTGGCCTGACGCAGCGCGTCCGCACCATTATGTACCACCCGGACCGGGTCAGTCAGGATGAACTGTCCACTTATGAAGCGCTGGCCGACCCCAAATGGCGCGGGCGCCTGGTGCTGCGCCCGGCCACGCACTCTTATACCCAGTCGCTGGTTGCCAGCCTGATAGCGGCACACGGCCGGGAGCGGGCCGCGGAAATCGTCCGGGGCTGGGTCGCAAACGAGCCGACGCTGATTGACAGCGACACGCGGATTTTGGAAACGCTGGCCGCAGGCGGCGGTGATGTGGCCATCACCAACCACTACTACCTGGGCCGACTGCTGGAGGCCACCCCCGATTTGCCGGTGCGCGTCTTCTGGGCCAACCAGGGCGACCGCGGCGCCCATGTCAACATCAGCGGTGCCGGTGTAACCGCCTATGCGCCAAACCGGGGCAACGCCGTTGCCCTGCTGGAGTGGCTGAGCAGCCCGCGCGGCCAGAAATTGTTTGCCGACTCCAACCATGAGTTTCCCGCTAACCCCAATGTTGTACCGCATCCCATTATCGCTGATTTTGGCGCCTATTTCGCCGACCCACTTGACAAGGCGGAGTATGGGCGGCTGCAGGTGGAGGCAATTAAACTGCTGGACGAGGCCGGTTATAAGTGAGGCCGCTCCCGACAATCCTGCCGAAGCGCTTTCCGGCATTTAACAGGCACGGGCAGAGCTGGCGCAGCCTGCCCGTGCTGCCGCTTCTGCTTGCCCTGCTGGTAGTGCTGCCGGTGCTGGTAGTAGCCTCCTCTATACTCACGCCGGACCGCGAGATATGGCTCCATCTCGCCGGGACACTGTTGCCGGAGCTGACCCGCAACACACTGCTGCTGCTGGTGGGAGTGGGAGTCGGCACGTTGCTGCTCGGGGTGAGTCTGGCCTGGCTGGTGACGGCGTACCATTTTCCGGGCCGCAGGGTGCTGGAATGGCTGCTTGTCCTGCCCATGGCCGTGCCAACCTATGTGCAGGGCTTTGTCTATATGGCTACTTTTGACTTTGCCGGGCCGGTACAGGCTGCCTTGCGCCCGTTTTTCCGGAATATGGCCTGGTTTCCGGAAATCCGTTCCGGTGCAGGCGTCATCCTGGTGATGACGCTGGTTTTGTATCCTTATGTCTATCTGCTGGCCAGGGCCGGCTTTCGCGAGCAAAGCGGGGTGCTGCTGGAAGCCGCCCGTGTGATGGGACACAGCCCGGCGGCTGTTTTCCTCCGGGTCATCCTGCCGCTGGCCAGGCCTTCCATCGCTGCCGGAGCTGCGCTGGCGGTGATGGAAGCGCTTGCCGACTTTGCCACCGTCCGTTTCTTCAATTTCCCTACTCTTTCAGATGGGGTCATCCGTGTCTGGTACGGCATGATGAACCTGCGGGCCGCTTCCGAGCTGGCTGGGTTACTGGCGCTGGTGGCGCTGGTTATTCTGCTGCTGGAGCATGCTTTGCGCGGGAGAACCCGCTATTACCAGGCCGGGGGAAAAGCACTGGGAATTGTGCCGGTTACCCTTCCGGGAAAGCAGGGCTGGCTGGCCTCGGCCGCCTGCCTGCTGGTAGTGGCGGTAGCCTTCTGCCTTCCGGTCGGGCAGTTGTTGTCCTGGACGATGAAAGAGCTGCCCAATCAGCCGGCCGGCACGCTGAACGTATATGCGCAATTGTCCCGCAACAGCATTGTTCTTTCGGTGTTGGGAGCGCTCTTTGCCACCGTGACGGCGCTGCTGCTGGCCAGCGGCATCCGGCTGGCCTCCAGCCGGGCGGCCTTCATCCTGGCCAAACTGGCTACCAGCGGTTATGCCATGCCGGGGGCGGTTATCGCCGTAGGCATTATTGTGCCTTTGTCCGCTATTGACCACGCGCTGAACGATTTCCTGGCCGCCTGGCGGGGAAGCGGTGTGGGGCTCCTGCTGACCGGCTCGATGGTGGGCCTCGTTTACGCCTATGTCGTCCGCTTTCTGTCCGTGAGCTACAGCAGCGTCGATTCCAGCCTGGAAAAGATTACGCCGAACGTTACGGCGGCTGCCCGCCTCCTGGGCGCCGGGCCGTGGCGGCTGCTGTGGCGGATTCACTTCCCGCTGGTGGCGCCCGGCATGCTGGCCGGAGCGATCCTTGTATTTGTTGATGTGATGAAGGAACTGCCGATTACCATGATGCTGCGGCCTTTTGGCCATGACACCCTGGCGGTGTGGGTCTGGCAGATGGCCGCCGAATCGGTCTGGGGCGGCGCCTCCCTGCCGGCGCTGGTGATTGTGCTGGCCGGTCTCGTACCGGTGTTTTTCTTAATGCGGGTTGATGCCCGCAAAATGTAAAGGGGCTGGAAATATGTTTTTTATGTCAGGTACACCTGCGGCCTGTCCCGCAGAGAACGGACCGGCTTTTGTGCGGCTTGACAATGTCTCGAAATATTTTGCTTCAGCCAGGGCAGTCTCTCGCCTGACTGTCGGCATCGGCCAGGGAGAGTTTTTTTCTCTGCTCGGTCCCTCGGGTTGCGGAAAGACAACCACCTTGCGGCTGATTGCCGGCCTGGAACGCCCTGACGAGGGTGCCGTCAGCATCGGCGGAGAAGTGGTGGCTGCGGCGGACACCTGGGTTTCCCCGGAAAAAAGGGGCATCGGCATCGTTTTTCAGGATTACGCCCTGTTTCCGCATATGACGGTGGCGCAAAACGTTGCTTTCGGGCTGAAGGGGTGCGGACGGGAGCAATCATTAGCCAGGGTGGAAGAACTGCTGGAACTGACCGGCTTGGCCGGCCTTGCCGGCCGGTACCCGCACGAACTTTCCGGCGGCCAGCGGCAGCGGGTGGCGCTGGCCCGTTCGCTGGCTCCGCGTCCCCGTGTCATTTTGCTTGATGAGCCTTTTTCCAACCTCGATGCCGACCTGAGGGAAGAGCTGCGCCGGGAAACAAAGCGCATCCTTAAAGAGCAGGGGGCCACGACAATTCTGGTCACCCACGACCAGGAAGAGGCCTTCTCCCTCTCGGACCGGGTCGGCGTGCTGCAAAACGGCACCCTGGAGCAGCTGGGCACACCTGCGGAAATCTACCACCGGCCGCTTAGCAGGTTTGTTGCCGATTTTGTCGGCAAAGCTGATTTTGTTGACGGAACGGTTGAGGACGGGACCGTCCGCTCTGCCTTCGGCACTTTTCCGCTTGACAACGGCACGGACCCGGGGACGAGGCAGGTGGAACTGATGGTCAGGCCGGACGATGTCGGCTTTGTGCCCGACGCTTCCGGCCAGGCAGTAGTCACCGAGGCACGTTTTCTCGGGGCTTCCGTCCTGTACCAGCTGCAGTTTGCCGACGGCAGGACAATCCACGCCATCAGGCCCTCCGCGGAAGTAACCTCTGTGGGCAGCCGTGTAAGTGTCAGTGTCGATGCCAGCCATATCGTTGTCTTTCCCAAGGGCTGACACAACCTGTATTGCAGCAGGATTTTCATATTTTCTATGGAAATGGTAATCATACCGGCTTAGGAGGTGTGTGTTGCCATAAAACTGACCCCGCGCCTGGCGGCGCTTGCCGAACTGGTGCCCGCCGGCAGTATTGTGGCCGATATCGGCACCGACCATGCCTATTTGCCGATTTACCTGGTGCAGGAGAGAAACTGCCGCCGGGTTGTGGCCAGCGACATCAATCCCGGTCCGCTTGGACAAGCCCGGGAAACGGTGGCTGCTTTTAACTGCCTGCACAAAATCGACCTTCGCCTTGGCGACGGGCTGCAGGTCCTGCGTGAGGACGACGGAATCGACACGGTAGTGATTGCCGGCCTGGGAGGGCGGAATATTGCCGCTCTCTTGGACGAAGGAAAGGAAAAATTAAGACAGGTGAGGCGTCTGGTGCTGCAACCGATGCAGGAGGCCGCGGCGCTGCGGCTGTATCTGGCCGGGCACGGCTTTGCCCTGTTGCAGGAAGCGCTGGTGCTGGAGGGCAGGCGGCTTTATGAGATTATTCTGGCCGGACCGGGACGGGAAGAGGAGACCGACCCCTTCCGCCTGGCTGTCGGCCCGCGCCTGCTGGAAGGGCAGCCGCCGCTGCTGGTCAGGCTGCTCCGGGAAAAAATGCGCCGCCTGAAGGCAGTCCGCAGCAGTCTGCAGAAAGCCCGGTACGATGCCGGCCGGGAAAAAATCAGGGAAGTGGAACAGGAGCTTTCCCGCCTGGAGGAGGTTCTGCACAGTGCCGCTTTATGTCCAGACACTGATTAACTTACTGGAGCAGCTTGCCCCCCGGCGCCTGGCCGGCGACTGGGACAATACCGGCTTGCTGGTCGGCAGCCCGCTGGCCCCGGTAAACAAAATACTTATCACTTTGGACATCGATGACCGTGTGCTTGACGAAGCCGTTTCTCTTGGGGCGAATTTTATTATCTCCCACCATCCCTTAATCTTCCGCCCCCTCAAGAGCCTGCGGACCGACCTGCCCGTCGGTAAAACGATCGCCGCCGCCCTCGCCGCCGGGATAGCTGTTTTCGCGGCGCACACCAATCTGGACGTGATAGCCGGCGGGGTGAGCGATGCGCTTGCCGCCTGCCTGGGCCTTACCGAAACCAGGGTCTTACGTGTTACCGGCAGCGAGCCGCTGGAAAAAATAGTAGTCTTCGTCCCGGAAGGCCACGAGGACAATGTCCGCCGGGCCATGAGCGCGGCCGGCGCCGGTTGGATCGGAAACTACAGCCATTGTACTTTTCAGGCAAGCGGGACGGGAACGTTTATGCCGCAAGCCGGGGCCGACCCTTTTATCGGTGAACAGGATAAACTGTCCAAGGTCGCCGAATTGCGGCTGGAAACAATTTTCCCCGCCTCTTTGCGCAACCGGGTGGTAGAAGCCATGCGGAAAGCCCACCCTTATGAAGAAGTGGCCTATGACCTTTATGCCCTGCAAAACGAGGGACAGCTCTTTGGCTTCGGCCGGGTCGGCCGCATCCGTGAGTGTGCCCTGGATGAATTCGCTGACGTGGTCAAGGATAAGCTGGCTGTGCGCAGCGTGCGCGTTACCGGTGACGGGAGCGCTGTCATCAGGAAAGTGGCGGTATGCGGCGGCTCCGGTGGCGACCTGCACCAGGCGGCCCTGTTTGCCGGAGCTGACGTGCTGGTGACAGGCGACGTGAAGTACCACGAGGCCAGGGAGGCGCATGATTCCGGCCTGGCCGTGATTGATGCCGGCCATGACGCCACGGAGAGGGTAATCATCCCGGTATTGCGGGACTATCTCGCGGCAAAGATACGGGAAAGCGGCCAGGCAGCTGAAGTTATCGCCTCAGCGGTGGAGACATCCCCCTGGCGTACTTTATGAGGACGGGCATATGCGTCCTCATTTTTATTTACTGAAGGGATGATGGGCATGAGTGAACTGCGACGCCTTTATGAGGTACAGCTGCTGGATGCGAAACTGGACTGCCTGAGCCTGGCGCTAAAAGAACTGCCTGTGTATGAGGAATACAGGCAGCTGCAGGCGGAGGCTGCGGATGCAGACAAAACTGCCGGGTTGCAGGAGCGCAGGCTGGACGGGCTGCGGAAACAACTTAAGTCTCTCGAACTTGACTTGCGGACAGTGGAGGAGGAAAGCAAAGCGGTCCAGGCGCTGCTTTACAGCGGAAAAGTAGGCAGCCCAAAGGAACTGGAGCAGCTGATGGCCAAAGCAGGTTCGCTGCAGCGTGAGCGAAGCAAGGCCGAAGACAGCGTCCTGCAGGCTATGGAAGCGGTCGAGGAAACTGAAAAGGCGCTCTTGGCCCACAGCGAAAAACAGCAAAGCCTGGCAGACAGGCTGCGCAGGCTAAAGACTAAAGGCACTCTTGAACTGTCCGGACTTAAGGAGCAAATCAGGGAGCTCAGGCAGGAACGGGAGAAACTGTTGCCCGGCATCAGCGATAAGTTGCTCAGCCACTACCATGAATTGCGGGAAAGGTTTCGGGACACGGCGCTGGTTCCGGTGGACAGCGAGGTGTGCGGAGGCTGCCGCGTGGCGCTGTCCACCAACCTTAAGAACCGCCTCTGCAACCCGGTGGCGCTGCTCTTTTGCGAAAACTGCGGGCGGCTCCTTGTTCCCTGACCAGCGGATGTCGGAGGTCAGAGGTCAGTTTACCGGAAAGGGACAATCTGACTCATCGGTTGTCTGACATTTGACTTCTGTGATAGTACCTGTCAAGCAGGTTCTTTATTTTTGTGGCTGTATACCCGCTGGTTTCAGCAAATTCATAAAAGGCCCGCTTTATTTCCTCGTTGTCAGCCGTCTGTGCAAAACGCTGGTAATCTCTCACCTGTTCCTGTTCGTTCAACAGCGCCCGTTCCAGGAACGATTTCATCTCCATTGCTGCTCACCTCCTGCGTTTATTATTTTTCATAACGTATGAAATATGCATCTGCAGCACTTGTAGGAACGCCGCAGGAAACAGCCTTTTCCCATGGAATATTACCTCAACACCGGGAAGGGGTGGAGCCTTGAATGCCATGTTATCAGCCCTGGCCGACGTTTGCCGGCGCGAAGTATTCCGGGAAAAAATCCTGGTTGTCCCGTCGCAAAGCCTTGGCCTGCAGCTGCTGGAGGCCTTAAGCTTTGCCGGCGTGCCCTGGCTGAACGCCCGTCCCGCAACACCTTTGGACTTGGCACTGCAGGCGGCGGCCGCCGACATCTTCCGTGAAGGAAGGGAACTTCTCAGCGCCGGCCAAACCATGGCTTTCGTGGAAGAAGCGCTGGCAGAAATGGCCGTCGCCGGTGAGCTTGACAGTTTAGCCCCTTTGCAGGAAGCGGGCGACCTGGCACGCCTGCTCCACGGCACGGTGCAGGAGTTGCGGATGGCGGGACTTACCGCTCTGAGCCTGGACTCCCGTGCTTTTGTTTCCCAGCAAAAAGGGGTCGTGCTTAAAAAACTGCTTATCCGCTACGAAGCCAGCCTCCGCCGGCGCTGTCTGGCCGACCAGGCGCTGGTCTTTCGCCTGGCCCTGCAGGCGGCCTGTCGGGCTCAGACCCCCTTTCGCTCCAGCCTGTTCATCATCCCGGCAGAGCAGGAGTTCTCTCCGCTTGTCCACAGCTTTCTGTCCCGGCTGTCAGCCGGTGCGCGCCTGGTCCTGCCTGCCGAGCCGGTCCGCGGGCTGCGTGTGCCTGGAGGCGGTTCTTTTACCGCCGGGCCGGAAGCCCGGGAAGAATCGCCTTTTTCTTACGCTTACGAACTGCCGGCCGGCCAGCCTTGCACCGGCGTGGAAATCTTCGGCGCTTACGGTGCCGCCAATGAATTGCGGGAAGTCTTCCGCCGCCTGCAGGAAGGCGGGATTCCTCTGGACAACGCCGTGCTGATCCATACTTCTTCCGAAACGTATCTTCCGCTGGTCTACGCACTGGCCTCCCGCCTAGGATTGCCTGTCACCTTTGCCGAAGGCCTGCCGGTCCGCTTCACCCGGCCCGGACGCCTGGCCCTGCAGTTATTGCGCTGGTTAGGTGATAACTATGCTTCCGCATATTTTGGCCGTATTCTGACCGGCGGTGATATGAACGTCCCCTCCCCCGAAAAACTGGCACGGGCATTACGCCTCTGCCGCGTCGGCTGGGGGCGCGACCGCTACCTGCTAATTGGATGTCAGCGGCCGGAGGCCGGAGGTCAGAATCTGAGCTCTGACCTCAGCCGGCAGGCATCCGATGAGGAGACACGGAGCCTAAGGGATGTCTTGGACAGGCTGTTTGCCTTCCTGCCGCCGGCCGGTCCGGACGGCCTTATCGATTATCCGTCCCTGGCCGGCGGCCTGTCGGCTGCCCTGACCGCTTTCTCCCACACTTCCACGGAAAACGACCGCCAGGCGCTTGAGACCATAAAGGCCGGCCTAGCTGAAGCCGCCGGGGAGCTAACAGGCAGCCTGACGATCCGGCAGGCGCTCACCCGGTTGTACCGCTGCCTCGGCAGCCTGGCGACCGGCGCTTCCGGCCCAAGGCCCGGCGCTGTTCACGTCGCCTCGTACCATAATTTTTGGTTCACCGGGCGGACCCACGCCTTCGTGGTGGGCCTGAACGCCGAAACTTTCCCCGGTGGCGTCCTGCAGGACCCGGTTCTGCTGGACGACGAACGCCGCCGCATCTGCAGGCGCCTGCAGATGCGGGAGCATGTGCCGGCCAGAAACACTCTGTCAATGGTCCGTCTTCTTGCTTCCCACCGTGGCCGCATTACTTTGAGTTTCCCCTGTTACGACCCGGCCGGCGGCCGTTCCTCCTCGCCCTCCGGACTGCTCCTGCAGGCCTGGCGCCTGGCTTCAGGCAATCCGGGCGCCGACTACAGTGCTATGCTGGAGCATCTCCGTTCTTGCGCGACTTATCTGCCGGACGACCCGGCCGGCAGCCTGACTGCGGACGAGTGGTGGCTGGCTGCTGTCCTGCGGGGCCGCCACTTTGCCGGCTATGACAGCGTGTCCGCCTGCTACCCGGGCCTTGCCCGCGGGCTGGCCGCCGCCGCAGAGCGCAGCCGGCCCTGCCTTACCCCCTTCGACGGACTGGTGTCCGTGGATCCGGCCACACTGGACCCGCGCCAAAACCGGGAGCTGGTGCTGTCCGCCTCACAGTTGGAAAGGCTTGCTGCCTGCCCTTTCAGTTATTTTTTGTCCCATGTTCTGCGTGTCCTTCCCCCTGACGAGCTCATCTATGACCCCGGTCTTTGGCTTGACAACCTCTCCCGCGGTTCCCTGCTCCATGACATCTACTGCCGTTACCTGCGCGGGGCTTACCCGCCGGACGGTCCGGCAACGCCGGACAAAAGCAAGCTGTTAGCCCTTGCCGGCAAGATGATTGACAATAAACGCCGGGAAATCCCCCCGCCAAGTGAATTGGTTTTTGATTATGAGCGTGGTGAATTGCTCCGTGACCTGGAAATCTTCTTCCGCCTGGAAGAGGAGCACGCCTCCGTACCTGCTTTCTGCGAAGTGCCCTTTGGCGCTGACGACGGGGGGATCGCAGCAGCCGGCCTTGGCCAAAGCGCTGCCGTGACACTTGACCTGCCCGACGGCGGAACCGTCCGCCTGCGCGGCCGTATTGACCGCATCGACCGTGGAGCGGGGGATGGATACTGGGAAGTCTGGGATTTCAAGACCGGCAGCGCGTACAGTTACAGCGAGCGCGGAGTTTTGCGCCAGGGCCGCCAGCTTCAGCCCGCCCTATACGGACTGGCAACCGAGATAATATTGCGCCGGTGCGGCGTGGACCATGCCGCTAAAGTCCGGTCGGCCGGCTATATTTTCCCCACGCAGAAAGGGGAAGGACAGCGCATTTGCTGGCCGGCCGAGTCCCGTAAGGACGCCTTACGCGTATTGTCCAAACTGCTGGACCTGGCTGCCGCCGGGGTGTTTTGTGCCTCCCATGATGAGGAACGCTGTTATCTTTGTCAGTACAAAACAGTCTGCCGCGCGCCGGCCATGGGGCAAAAAGTCAGAGAACACCTGCATAAGCCTGAGCTGGCACTCTGGAGGGAGTTGCAGAACTATGACTAAACACCCGGCCGACTGGCAAGCGCGCTCTGCTATCCGAACTGATCTTGAGACAACTTTCCTCGTGGAAGCGGGCGCCGGCTCAGGCAAAACCGCGAGCCTGGTAGACCGTATGGCCGCTTTGGTGGCTTCCGGCCGTGCAAAACCAGAAAACCTGGCGGCGGTAACCTTTACCCGTAAGGCGGCAGGCGAATTGCGTGAGCGATTCCAGGTGAGGCTGGAGCAGCTGTGCCGTGAAGAAACCGATCCTTCCGCCAAGAGCCGCGCAGAGCTTGCCCTCTCAGGACTGGACCGTGTCTTTCTCGGCACTATCCATTCCTTTGCCGCCCGCCTGTTACGCGAGCGTCCTCTGGAGGCGGGCCTTTCCCCGGACTTCACCGAGGTGGAGGGCCTGGAAGAGGAGGAGCTGCTTTGGCGCGCCTGGGAAGAATATCTGACCGAAACGCGCCTGTATTGCCCAGAGCGCCTGCGCCGGCTGGAGGAACTGGACGTTTCCCCCTGGGAGCTGAAAAGCGCCTACATTGAGCTGGCGCTCTATCCCGACGTTAAGGTGGCCTCCGCTCCGGCTCCGTACCCGGACCTGGCGCCGGCCCGTGCTGAGCTTAACGCCTTGCTCGACCGCGCCCGCGACTGCCTTCCGGAGAACGAGCCCGACAAGGGGTGGGACAGCCTGCAGGCTTTCTGCCGCCTGGCACTCCGGCACCGCCGTGTTTTTGATCTAAACGATGACCAACGTCTCCTGCGTGTCCTTGAGCGGCTGGGACGGAACACAACAATTGTCCAGAACCGCTGGCCCTGCAGGAAAGAAGCTATACAACTGCAATCTGACTTTAGGCGCTTCGCTCTGGAAACGGCCGCACCGCTCCTCGCCCAGTGGCGGAGCTTTCGCCACCATCCCCTCCTGGAATTCCTCCAGCCCGCCGTGGATGCCTTCCATAAGCTCCGTGTCTGGGAGAATAAAGTCAACTTTCAGGACCTGTTGATGCGTTTGGCCGCTCTGCTGCGCGACAATCCGGAGGTTCGCGAATACTTCCGCAGCCGTTACACTCACCTGCTGGTTGATGAATTCCAGGACACCGACCCCGTCCAGGCCCAGATTATGCTGTACCTGACCGGCACCGACCTTGCTGAAAAAGACTGGACCAGGCTGGTGCCCCGCCCCGGCTCGCTCTTTGTCGTCGGCGATCCCAAGCAGTCCATCTACCGTTTCCGCCGTGCCGACATCGATACTTACAACCAGGTCCTGCGACTGATTGAAAACACCGGCGGCCGCGTCCTCCGCCTGACCGCCAACTTCCGTTCCCTGCCCGAAATCGTAGATTTTGCCAACACGAGCTTTGAGAGCTTGCTTTCCGCCGGCGGGAAACCCTACCAGGCCGACTTTATCCCGATGCAGGGCATGCGCCGTCCCGCTCCCGCCACCTCCGGCGTCTTTTACCTGCCAGTGGACGCTGATAACAATCAGGAAGCCATCGCCGCAGCCGATGCCCGAAACCTTGCCTCCTGGATCCGCCATTGCCTGGACACCGGCCTGCCTCTTTCCCGGTCCGGGGGGTCGGGCCGGGAAGAAGTTGTTACCTCCGCCGGGCCGGCTGATTTTATGCTGCTCGTCCGCTACAAGAAGCACATCTCCGTCTACGCCCGTGCCCTGGAAGAGTACGGCATCCCGTTTACCCTCTCCGGCGCCGGTCAGACCGTTTACCCGGAACTGAGCGAATTTTTTGGCCTCCTGCAGGCAGTGGCCGACCCGGATAACCCCGTTCCGCTGGTGGCTGCTTTGCGTGGACTCTTTTATGGTGTAAGCGATGATGACCTCTACCGCTTTAAACTGGCCGGCGGTCAGTTTAACTTTACGGCAGTCCCCCCTGCCGGGGCACCTGCCGGCATCAAGGACGCCTTTACCAGCCTTTGCCGTTACCGCGACTGGTCGCGGTCCCTCCCCGCCAGCGCCGCACTGGAGAAGATCAGCGAAGACCTGGGCCTGCTGCCCTGCGCCTTGGCCGGCAGCATGGGCAAGAGCCGCGCCGGGCACATTATCCAGGCGCTGGAACTGCTGCGCCGCCACGAACAGTCTGGAGTGACCGGCTTCGCCGAGACAATCGTATTTCTGGAACGCCACCTGGCGGCAGGCGCGGAAGAAGAGCTAGACATTGAAGGCGGACGCTCCGACTCTGTACGGATCATGAACCTGCACAAAGCCAAGGGACTGGAAGCGCCCGTCGTCATCCTTGCCAATCCCGGCAAGAGGACCACGATCACTCCGTCACTGCACGTGACCCGGGTCGTTGGTGAACCACTTGCCCATATCTGCCTGCAGAACAGAAGGGACGAAGGCAAGCCGGCCAGAATCCTGGCCGAACCCGCCGGCTGGGAGACTCACGCCAGGGAAGAAGAACGCTACCGGCAGGCAGAGGAAATACGCCTGCTGTATGTGGCCGCCACCCGTGCCCAAAACATCCTGTTAATCAGCACTTACCCACGCAAGCCCGAGAGGTCCGCCTGGTATCCGCTGGAGGATTTCCTGCAAGAGGCGGAACAGCTTTTCGTTCCGGAACTGTTGCCTCATTCTCAAACCATTGATGCCCCTCCAGTCACACCCGCCGGCCTGGAACAGGCCAGGAAAGAGCAGGCACTGGCCATGGCCCGGATAATGGCACCCTCGTACATTCGCACCACGGTTACGGAACTGGCCAAAGGTTCTGAAACCCCGGACCGTTTCCACACCGGGCGCGGCCGCGCCTGGGGCAACATGCTCCACAAAGCACTGGAGATACTGGTCCGTGAAGAGGAGAACGTCAACCTGGACGAAATGGTCACTTCTCTTGTCTGCGGCCGGACTTTCGACGCTGCACCTTGCGAGGAGATTCACGCGACCCTGCAGGAGGTTACGGCCACACCATTCTGGCAGCGCCTCCGCCTAGCCGCCGCCAAGTATACCGAAGTGCCCTTCGGCCTCCGCTACGACCAGACTTACCTGACCGGCACCGTGGACCTGGCCTTCCGCGAAGACGACGGCTGGGTGCTTGTCGACTACAAGACCGACACCGTCCGAGACGAAGACCACCTCAACCAGCTCATCAGCTACTACAGCCCGCAGATCACCGAATACGCCCGCCGCTGGCAGGAAATCACCGGCGAGCGCGTGAAGGAGCGGGGACTGTTTTTCCTGGACGGGATGAGGTATGTGGGGTTATAAAGTTTGCCAGGACAATTTGGGGTCCAAGTCAGCACTTATTGTGGCGGAAAACAGCGGGAAAAGGCGAAATATACAGAAATAATTGCCAGTATTGGATGTGCACCAAATCCCCATTTTCATCTAATCCCCCGCTTTACGGGGGATACAGAAAACCCCTGGGGCGGGGTGCGTAAGGTGAAGAAAAGCATGGTGCCCTATCCATGAAGTACATATGCATTAGAACTCGATAATCTGCTGCTTGCCACAAAGGCCAAGGCGACAGATACAAGGTTACAACAAATTGCATTGATGGAGGAACTATGCAGAACAATTTCGAAAAAGCCTGGGGCAACAGTGCCGCAGAAGATCTTTTTATCGATCTGTTCTGTGAGGTTTTCGGTCCGGAGAAAACCCAATACATGCATCTGCAATACCCTTTTGTTGACATTTACGGCAATCACCGCTTTATAGATTTTGCACTGGAGAGCGATGCGGGAAGGGTAGCAATAGAGATTGACGGCGAAACCTGGCACAGTCCCGGAAAGGTATCTGTTTATAAATACTATGATGATCTCCTAAAGCAGAACAGCATGGTGCATTCCGGCTGGCGGGTATTCCGGTGGACGGAGAAAGCAAGAATAAGAATTCTTATGTTGTGTGCGGGAGTATTCAGAGTGTTTCACAGAATTTATACGAATTTACCGAAAATGAATTTGGCTACCTGGTAATTGATGAATGCCATCATGGCACCGCCGGCACATACCAGAAGGTTCTCTCCCACTTCAGGCCAGAGTTTACGCTGGGACTGACCGCGACTCCGGAGCGTACGGACGGTAATGATTTGCTTGAGGTTTTCCGCAATGTTGCCCATAAGCTTGATTTAAAAACGGCTGTGGAACTGGGGGAACTGGTGCCGGTACGGTGCATTCGGATAAAAACGAATATTGATTTGCGGGACGTACGGATTAATGGAATACGTTACAATTCGCAGGATCTGGAGAGCAAAATATTTGTGCCGGAGAGAAGCAGGATAATTCTGGAGACCTGGCTGGAATTTGTGAGGGATAAACCCACCGTTATTTTCTGTGCCTCAGTCATGCATGCAGGGGAAATTGCGGCGCTGTTCCGGGAAGCCGGGATTGAGGCCGAAGCTGTGTCCGGCAGCACGAAAGCCGGTGAGCGCGGGAGAATACTGGCTTACTATGAGGCCGGGAAAATCCCGGTTCTCTGTGCCTGCGACCTGCTGAACGAGGGGTGGGACAGCCCTCACACCCAGGTTGTTTTCATGGCCAGACCGACTATGTCAAAAACAATCTACATGCAGCAGCTCGGTCGTGGCATGCGCAATGCACCGGGCAAAGAATGCCTGTTCGTTTTCGACTTTGTGGACAATGCCAATTTGTTTAACATGCCCTATTCTTTGCACCGGTTGCTGAATCTCAATAACTACAGGCCGGGGGAACTGGTGCTGGCACCCAAATTCCAGCGGGAAATCGATCAGGCATTGTTTGCAAAAGGTGAAAGGCCGTCTGCTTTAATTGATTTCCCTGTCAGCGCGATGGACTATGAAACTGTGGATTTGTTTAACTGGCAGGATGAAGCAAAGAATATGATTTCACAGATTGAGCTTGTCCGACGCGTTAATGTGCAGAGAGAAACCATTGAACGCTATATCCGTGAAGGTAGACTGATTGCCGATTTGGAAGTGCCGCTGGGCGATAAACGCAGCTTTAAGTATTTCAGGGAGGAAACTCTGCAGAGATATGCGAAGGACTATGGATGGACCCTGATTACGCCACAGAACATGACGCAAATGTTTATGGACATGGTAAAGGCCATGGACATGAGCGCGTCTTACAAGCCTGTCCTGTTAAAAGCTTTCTTTGAGCATATGGACGGCGAAGGCAAAGTCAGGCTGGAAGACTTGGTTAGTTATTTTATCGACTACTACACCCTGCGTAAAGAAAAAAGCCTGCCGGTGGAGAAGGCGACAAGTATTTTTGCCAAAGGCGGGTATACGGAGAAGGAAGTTGAGCGACTGATTCTGAGCAACCCTTTTAAGCGTTTTGAAGATATGCGCTTTATGAAACACTCCAGGCAATTGGGATATGTTGAACTTAACGGCATCATTTATAAACGTCTTTCCAATGAAGATAAGCGCTGGATTATGGAGTGGTGCGACCGTAAACTGGACGAATATTACTCCAATAGGACGTTTTAGAAAGCGTGCGAGCAACCGGCAAAGCCCTGCGTTGTATGCGGCGCAAGCATTGCGCCGCTAAGAAAAGACATCCAAATATTGTAATAAAGGGAGTGGATGTATGTCGAAACCCCAGCAAATATTTTGATTTTAGTGGCACGCAATGGTATGATTTGTATGGAAACGATTGTTTGGAAGGGTGTGAATTATGGAGCACCAAACCAGAAATGTCTCTCCCCTCAAGCGCGAAGATATTTTAAGCTTTCTTCTGGCACATAAAACAGAATTTGAACAGAAATTTACTGTTGAAAGGATAGGCTTGTTTGGCAGTTATGCCAGGGGGGAAGCCTTTGGGGAAAGCGATATAGACATTGTCGTTGAACTCAGGAAACCTGATTTGTTTCATTTAATCGGGATTAAGCAGGCTATCGAAGAAGCATTTGGCTGCAAGGTTGATGTTGTAAGGTTAAGAGACAAAATGAATGAAACTCTCAAGCACAGGATTGCGCAGGAAGCTGTCTATGTTTGAAAAGGATGGCGTAAAAACAGATACGGATTGTGCGCGAAGGCATTTGGGGGGAGATTATTTGCTGAGGCCGGTCTGGGGGGTCAGGAAATCACCGGCGAGCGCGTGAAGGAGCGGGGGCTGTTTTTCCTAGATGGGATGAGGTACATACTTTCCTGACTGTTAACTGTTTAACAGACAAATTCAAACAAAGCGTTTACAATATTCAAACAGGTCAGATTTTAAGGAAAGGACGGAAATTTACATGCATGATTTAACAGGGGAGCTAAAGCAATATTTATCCCAGCTGGGTGTGTGGCAGCAGGAGTAACCGAGGCCAGCCGCTTTGACGGCGCTCCGGCCGGACACCACCCGGCGGACTATCTGCCGGGTGTAAAAAGCGTTATTACCTTTGCTTATAATCTGGGGAGGGGCGCCGTTAATAATCTGCCGGTTTCCCGCAATCAATACCAGCAGGAGTTTGATGCGGCTAATGCCATACTCGCTCAGGCCGCTCATAAAGCCGCCCGTTTCCTGGAGAATAAAGGGTTTGACAGTATCGCTCTCGGACCGGAGGCCTCGATTGGAGATTATTCCCGTCTCAAAGGTGATTTCTCCCATAAGCATTCCGCGGTATTGTGCGGACTTGGCAGCTTCGGTATTAATAACCTGATCATAACCGCCGGCCACCGCTCACGAATACGTTTGGCCAGTGTTTTGACCGTGGCGGAACTGGATTATGACAAACCTTCTGTCACAAAGGAGTGCGAAAAATGTTTAAAGTGTGTAAAAATATGTCCGTCCGGCGCACTGGATAATTGGAAAGGCAATTACTCAGCCGATACGGGTTGGCTCATTAATAAAGAAAAATGCGCGCATTATATTTTTGTGGTAAACCAGGGGAAACGCTGCGGAATGTGTGTAAAAGCCTGTACCGGGAAACAGGGATAACTTTGGTAAACTGGTTTACAGCAAATAGGCTGGCGATGATCTATCCTGAAATGGATGGTCATGCGTTCTGAAATGGAGGTGCGGAGATTGCCGGAGAAGATTCGCTGTATGAAGGACCTAGCGATATTTTCCACGCTTGATATTCCCGAACGCAACAAGATCGCTGAACTGGCATACAAAAAGACTTACAACAGAAACGAATACCTTTTCCGGGAAGGAGACCCGGCCGACACCATCTACCTGATTAAATCCGGAAAGGTAAAGCTGTACAAAGTTTCAACGGGCGGCAAGGAAATCATCCTCGATATTTTAAAAGAGGATGATATGCTCGGGGAAAACACTTTTTTTGACCGGGCCGAGCATACAATGAGTGCTCAGGCCATGGAAAACACTTTTGTTTGCTCCTGCACCAGGGAGCACTTCGCGTTGCTTTTGCAGAACCCGCAAACATCTCTGAAGATAATTCAACTGTTGGGAGAAAAACTTAATAATTACACCAATCAGGTAGCAAATATCGCTTTTCATGATGTCAGAGGCAGGGTGGCCGCCACACTGCTGAAACTAGCCAGACAATACGGAGCCAGCTCTCCGCAGGGAACAACCATAGATATTGAATTAACACATAACGACCTGGCCAGCCTGGTAAATGCCTCCCGGGTTATGGTGTCAAACGTAATAGGCGGCCTGAGGCAGGACGGCGTTATCGCCACTAAAGACCACCGCTTTATAATTCTTAACGCGGAGGCAATTATCAAATTACTTAGACCAAATATACTTAATATGTAAAGCAGTTTACTGAGAAAGCCACACTCCGGCTATATAATCGGCCTAAACAGCCGAGAGGCAAAAAAGGAGTGTTGCAAAAATGTCAGTACGCGAAACCATTAAATCCCAGATTATCGGTGCCTTGAAGGGAGCGAAATTCCCTATCGCCACACCGGAAGATTTATTGGCCGCGTTTCCCAACGGAGCTTGTACCACCTGCCAGGCAGGGGATCTAAAAGTTACGGCAGGACAAGCGGGGCAACTTCTGACCGCCGCTGATTTCCCGTTCAAAAGTGCTGAAGATGTGGGCGAAACCATTGTCAGCAGAGCTGGTCTTTAAAATAAGCCCTGCTCTTCTCATGCGAAAGAAGCCACCCAGCGACAGGGTGGCTTCTTCGTAGAAGTGTCCGGCTTGAGCAATTATTTTTCCTCTGCTTCATTAAGCCACTCCGCCAACTTAGCTGAAGTGGCAGCATAACCGTTGTTCGCCATAGTGCGCATGTAGTCCAAATCCAAAGAAGCATAGTGCACTTTTAGCATGCGCAGGCCCCACTCGCAATCGGATGATGAGCGCCAGTGCACACAGGCACGCAGCCGGTCAAGGATGATATCCTCAATGCCAGGGCTTGCCTGCAAGACTCAAGCAAATTCACAGTACCACTCTCTCTTACTGATAATCTTTACTTTGCCCCTGGCGAGGTCGCCCTCCCATTTTTTCTTGCAGAGAAGATCCAATACGTCTTGCTCCCCTTTATCCCTGGGACGCCGTCTTACGGCTTTCCCCTTGTTGACCCTCATAAGAGCACGGGCACCCGCAGGCATCTCCCTTATTCTCTTTTCTATATCGCAGGCCTTCCACTCGCGCATTAATATCACCTGCCGCTTCTTTTATTGTTAATAATAGTCGCGCATGACTAAGCGTTTTCAAAGTTAGAGACAGCTTCGTCCCTGGTTAGCAAAAGCAAGTCCGGAAACAATAGCGGAAGTGCTTTTTTAATTTTTGCTATCTCCCCGCCTCTCCTTTGACGCTTGGGATTAATTCCCTCGGCGATTATCAGGATGTCGAAATCAGAGGACGGAGAAGCAAGGCCCTTTACCTGTGAACCAAAAGCTACGGCAGCGATAACCTTAAAGGGCAGCACAGCCCTTTTTAGGGCAAGGCCGGTCTCTTTTAAAAAATCGTTTTCCATATTATACACTCTCCGGTATCCGGATTTATTTGCATTTCCAGAATGTCCGTAAAATTACCTCAGAAGGCCCTAAAAGAGCCCCCAAGAGGATTATACCTTTAAACACAAAGGGTGCAAGCTGCCGCGTGTATGAATAATTCCGGGGCAAGGGAAACTGTAAGAGAGTAATATTGACCGGGAGGTTTTTATGAAGCAAACTGCTGCTCGTAAGCAAGACGAGTTCCATGAATTGGCGAGCATTGTAAAGAAGTACCGGGGAAGGGAAGGTGTCCTGATTCAGGCGCTGCAGGAGGCTCAGGAAATGTACGGCTTTCTGTCGCGGGAGCTGTTGATTCGCCTGGCATATGAGCTGGATGTGCCGCTGAGTGAAATTTACAGTGTGGTCAGCTTTTACGCTCTTTTTAAAACAGAGCCGGTCGGCAGGTGTCATATGGAGGTGTGCGGAGGCACGGCCTGTTATGTGAACGGGATGCGGGACCTGCTGGAATACCTGGAGGAGGAGTATTCATTGAGGCCGGGGGAGGTTACCGGGGACGGGAAATTCAGTTTGTCCACGGTGAACTGCGTGGGGGCTTGCAGCGCGTCCCCGGTGGTTAAAATAGGGGAGGAGGTATTTGGGGAGATAACCGGGCGGAGGCTGAAGCAGCTGTTGGAGAGGTACGGTAATGAATGATGTAGTGGAGAGCCTGGATGAGTTGGTGGCACGGATCAAGCCGGAGGAGAGACATCTCCTGTTTTGCGGAGGCGTCCCCTGTCTGTCCATGGGTTGCCGGAAGGTCAGGGAGGCAGTTCTTCGTGAACTGAAGGAACATAACCTTACAGGAAAAGTCAAAGTGCTGGAGGCCGGTTGCATCGGGAACTGCAAGCTGGGGCCCACCCTTATTGTCTATCCGGAAGGAGTAATTTACCGGAAGATAAACGAGGAAAACGCGCGGGAAATAGTCAGGGAACATATTCTGGGCGGCAAACTGCTTGAACACCTGTTGTACAGGGATGACAGCACTTCCGAGGTCCGGCACCGCAGGGAAGACATGCCCTTTTACCGGGGGCAAAAACGGCTGGTGCTTCGCAATTGTGGCGTCATTCCCCCGGATATCGACGCTTATATGAGCAACCAGGGCTATGCCGCATTGGCGAAAGTGCTGACTGAACTGACACCGGAAGATGTTATCGAACAGGTCAGCCGCTCCGGGCTGAGAGGGAGGGGCGGCGGAGGTTTTCCCACCGGCAGGAAATGGCAGGCGGCCCGAGCAGCGGAGGGGACAGAAAAATACGTCATCTGCAACGGCGATGAGGGCGACCCGGGGGCTTTTATGGATCGCAGCATTATGGAGGGGGACCCGCACAGTGTCCTGGAAGGGCTAACCCTGGCGGGGTACGCAGTGGGGGCCGGCCAGGGTTATATTTATGTCCGTGCTGAATACCCGCTGGCTGTCCGGCGGCTGGAGACGGCCATCGGTGAAGCGCGGAAGGCGTGCTTGCTGGGGGATGACATACTTAAACAGGGGTTCAGTTTTGATGTGGAAATCAGGGTGGGGGCCGGTGCCTTTGTCTGCGGTGAGGAAACCGCCCTGATATCTTCGGTGGAAGGAACCCGCGGCGACCCGCACCCGCGGCCTCCTTACCCGGCAGAGAAAGGTGTCTGGGGCAGCCCTACGGTGATCAATAACGTGGAAACCCTGGCCAATATCCCGCCCATTATCCTGAACGGGGCGGACTGGTTTGGCGCTGTCGGGACGGAAAAAAGCAAAGGCACCAAAGTTTTTGCCCTGGCCGGCAAGGTTAAACACTCCGGTCTGGTTGAAGTTCCCATGGGTACCACGCTCAGGGAGGTGATCTTTGACATCGCGGGGGGAGTGGCGGACAACAGGCGGTTTAAGGCCGCCCAGACGGGCGGGCCGTCCGGAGGCTGCCTGTCAGAAGAACACCTGGATCTGCCGCTTGATTACGAGTCTCTGAGGGAAGCCGGCAGCATCATCGGCTCCGGAGGGTTAATCGTTATGGACGAGGACACCTGCATGGTTGATGTGGCCCGCTTTTTCAGTAATTTCAATTACCAGGAATCGTGCGGCAAGTGTACGACCTGCCGCATCGGCACAAGAAGGATGCTTGAAATCCTGGAAAAAATCACCTCGGGCGAAGGCGGGGAGGCGGATTTGGACAGACTGGAGAGCTTGGCCGGCCTGATAAAAAGCGCCTCGCTGTGCGGGCTGGGAAGGACTGCGCCAACCCCGGTTCTCAGTACCTTAAGACATTTCCGCGCCGAGTATCTGGCACATATCAGGGACAAGCGCTGTCCGGCCGGTGTGTGTCCCGGTTTGGCCCGCCACGCTATCCTGGAAGAGCGGTGCAGAGTCTGCGGCATCTGCAGGAATGTGTGTCCTGTCGGGGCGGTCATCAAGGAAGACAAGTCGTACCGAATTGATCCCGACAAGTGTGTTGACTGTGCGCGTTGCGCCCAGGAATGCCCTTTTGGCGCCATCAGGGGCAGGAAAAGAAAGGAGCAGGCCAAAGCGTGATCAATCTGACCATCGATAACCAGCAGGTCCGGGTGGAAGAAGGTGCTTCCGTCCTGGAAGCGTCGCGCAAGCTGGGCATTGATATTCCGACCCTTTGTTATTTAAAGGGGTTAAATGAGCCGGCGTCATGCCGTGTCTGCGTGGTCCGGGTGCAAGGCAGGCCCACCTTTGACGCCGCTTGCGTCTTGCCGGCGGAGGAAGGAATGGTTGTTCACACCAACACCCCGGAGGTCCTGGCAGCCCGCAAGCAAATCCTGGAGCTTTTCCTGTCGGACCATCCGTTCGAGTGCCTGACCTGTGAGCGCAGCTTGAACTGCGAACTGCAAAGGCTGGCGAAACGTTACGGTATCCGGGACCCGTATCCCGGGGGAGAACGCAACCGGTTCCGGATTGACGACCTTTCTCCGTCTGTGGTGCGCGAGCCGGACAAATGTGTCCGCTGCCGGCGCTGTGTTGCTGTCTGCGAAGAGTTTATCACCGCCGACATCTACCGTATGAACGACCGCTCTTTCCAGGCCGTGGTGGGACCGGCCTTTAACGGCTCCCTGACGGAGACGCCGTGTATTTACTGTGGGCAGTGTATTACGGTTTGCCCCACCGCGGCGCTCAGGGAGAAAGACTCCTCTGCACTGGTCTGGGAGGCCCTAGCCGACCCCAAGCGACACGTTGTGGTCCAGACGGCGCCGGCCATTCGCAGCAGCATCTCCGAGGAATTCGGCTTTCCGGTCGGGACTCCGGTCGAGGGACAGATGGTTGCCGCTCTGCGGCGGCTTGGGTTTGACCGGGTTTTTGACGACTGCTTTGGCGCCGATGTCTGCGTCATGGAGGAAGCGACGGAGTTTATGGAGCGTCTGAAAAAGGGCGGACCTTTTCCCCAGTTTACCTCCTGTTGCCCCAGCTGGGTTTTGTTCTGTGAAAAATTCTACCCCCAAATGGTGGATAACCTGTCTGATGTGAAATCGCCGCAACAGATTTTCGGCGCCCTGGCCAAGACGTATTACGCCCGGCAGGCGGGACTGGACCCTGCCCAAATCTTTGTTGTGTCCGTCATGCCCTGTGTTTCCAAGAAATATGAGCTGCTGCGACCGGAAATGAAAGCTAGCGGCGTTCAGGACGTGGACGCCGAACTGAGCACGCGGGAGTTTGTTCAGATGCTGCACCAGGCGGGACTGGATCTAAAAAAACTGCCCAAGGAAAAGTTCGACTCTCCCATGGGCAGCGCCAGCGGTGCGGGGATCCTCTTTGGGGCAACGGGCGGAGTGCTGGAGGCCGCCCTGCGCACGGTTTATGAGTGGCTGAGCGGAAAACCGCTGAAACGGCTGGAGTTTGAGGAGGTCCGTTCCAGGGAGTTTAAAGAAGCTTTAATCAATGCGGGAGATCATGAGCTGCGGGTGGCGGTGGCCAGGGGCACCGGAGCGGCCAGGCGGCTTCTTGACCAAGTACTGGAGGGGAAAAAGGACTACCATTTTGTGGAAGTCATGGCCTGTCCCGGCGGGTGCGTGGGCGGCGGCGGTCAGCCCATCTACACCGAAACCAGTGACTGGAACGAACAGGTCAGCCACCGGGTCAAGAGAGCGGCCGGCCTGTTTGAGCTGGACAGGAGTAAAGAGTGCCGCAAGTCACATGAAAACGCTGCGGTGCTGAAATTGTATGAGGATTACCTAGGCCGGCCGGGCGGCCAGCTGGCCCGTAAGCTGCTTCACTCACACCATATCAGGCGCAAGCTGTACGCCGGAGAGTCTTTAGCCTCGAAAGCCTAGCGTGATGTTGACATAATTACCATAATTTTCTTTTGACAACCCGACTGAAGCGTGCTACAATACTGTTCCTGAGACTTAATACAGAGCAGGCCGGGCAGCCGCGGAGGCTCCTGGAGCCTTCGAGGAAAGTCCGAGCTCCGCAGGGCAGGGTGCTGGGTAACGCCCAGTGAGGGTAACCTTAAGGAAAGTGCCACAGAAAGATACCGCCTCCAGACTGGAGGTTGGAAACTTCCAACATCCAGGAGAGGTAAGGGTGCAACGGTGCGGTAAGAGCGCACCAGCAGCCAGGTGACTGGCTGGCTAGGTAAACCCCACCCGGAGCAAGACCGAATAGGGGAGAGTTGACGTGGCCCGCCGATCTCCCGGGTTAGGTCGCTGGAGGTGGCAGGTAACTGCCATCCTAGATAGATGGCTGCCGCCCCGCAAGGGGAACAGAACTCGGCTTACAGGCCTGCTCTGTATTGTCCCTTGAAGCATCGCGTTTTTGACGCGGTGCTTTTTGCCTTATGGGACAAGTGTCAAAAAATTTTGCCTGGCAGGAGAGTAAGGCTTTTTGCAGAAAAAGGTAAACCGGAGGCTTTAACTGACGCAAAATCTTATATTCAGAAGTCAATCATTATTGCATTCGGGGAGGGTTTGAAAAGTGAGTAACAGGGCTTTGGTTGAGCTGTTATATGAGGCGGCCAGTATCCAGCGCTGGAATGACCATATCCGCCCGCATAAGGGTTTTACAGAGTTGGACAAGCAGGCGCATAAAATGTTTTACGCTTATGTGCTGGGCAATATGGAGGAGAGTGACAGGAAGGCGGGGGTCAACTGGCGCCTGCTGATCGAGGGCTGTTGTTTTGAGTTTTTGCACCGTATTGTGCTGACTGACATCAAGCCGCCTGTTTTCCACCGGCTGATGGCGGAAAAAGGCGATAAGCTTAATTGCTGGGTGCTGGATAAACTGCGTGACAGGACAGGGAGCCTGCAAGGCGGTTTTTTTGAGCGGTTCAGCCGTTACCTGTCGGACTCCGGGTACAGCGTGCTGGAAAAGAAAATCCTTAAAGCCGCCCATTATCTGGCGACCAACTGGGAGTTTAAAATTATTTATCACATGAATACCGGCCTGTTTGGCCTGGAGGAAACGCGGGCCAAGATTGCCGATGAGATAGAAGAGCATTTCGACCTGGCCGGGGTGCAAAAGCTGCAGCTTGGTAAAAAGACAAGCCATTTTCTTGATTTGGTCGGCCAGTTGCGTTTTCAACAACGATGGGCGCAGACACCGAGAATTCCTGAGACATCGGTACTAGGCCATATGCTGGTGGTTGCTGTGCTTGGACTGTTTTGCTCCCTGGAGCTTAATGCCTGTGACCGCCGCCTGTATAATAATTTTTTTGCCGGACTGTTCCATGACCTGCCGGAAGTGTTGACCCGCGACATTATCTCTCCGGTGAAACGGTCTGTGGAGGGTCTGGACGAGTTGATTAAAGATATTGAAGACAGGCAGGTGGAGGAGAAGCTGCTGCCCTTACTGCCGGTGTCTTGGCACCGGGAGATCAGGTATTTTATCTCCGACGAATTCAGGAGCAAGGTTGTGATAGAAAACCGGCAGCAGGTTGTCACGTCGGAGAAGATCAGCGAGTCGTTTAACGAAGACCGCTTTTGTCCTTTGGACGGGGAAGTGATTAAGGCCTGCGACCAGTTTGCTGCTTATGTGGAAGCGTATCTTTCTCTGGCGCACGGTATCAAGTCGGCCTCGTTGCTGGACGGTCACCAGGGGTTGCGTTCTCTGTACAGGGACAAAAAAATTGCCGGAATTGATTTCGGCAACTGGTTTGCCGATTTTGCCGCTGTCTAGCCCCTGCCGCTACTCTCTGCCGATTGGGCAGCTTTTGATGCAGTTGAAACAAAAGTACTGAAATCCGATAAAACCAGCTTGGTAAAGCCTCCAGAAATGTTCATCAGTTACCATCTTTTTCTGTTCATCCGGCTGGCTGTCAATAAATTTCATCCAGAAGCGAATCGTGCCTCCAATCCCGTATGGCTGGCTATGCTGGATACATTTCATTAAATGTGTCTTCCCGGAATCAGACAATGCACTGCCAGGGCAGCTTTCGACACAGAGATTGCACTCAGTACATTTGTTTTCAGCAGCTTGATCGGATGATAGATCCAAATCGGTTATGACGCCGGCAAAAATAACATGACTGCCAAGGTGGGGGTGAACCACCAGATTGTGAAGGCCGAATTGGCCAAGCCCCGCCGCCACCGCAGCGTGCCGTAGAGACACATCTGCTATAGCACCTTTTGTTCGCATGCTCATTTCAAGGGGATACGAGAGCGGAATCGAGACTGCTTTTGCCCTGAAGTTTTTTTGCAGGAACCTGGCGAGCTTATAATTGCTTGACCTTGCGAATTCCAAAAGATCCAGACGGCCGCCGCAGGCAATTTGCATATTCTCGCTTTCGCAGTTGTCAATTTCCTGAAACGCCGTAATAATTAAAGCTTTAGCTTTCGGCATAACCGTTGATATAGGCGGAGAAAGGGGGCTGATGTAGTCCTTGACCGCGGCAAAACCAACGTCATCCGCACCAAGCCCCAGCACAAATTCCCGGATGGCTTCTTTCACAGCCAACGCCTCCTTCAGAGCTGAATGTTCAGAATATTGATTTTAATTTCTGTGTTTGTGCTTTAGTTCCTGCACAGAGATTTATGAATATCTCTTGGAATACCCTCTCTCAGCCTATACGAATAACTTGTCGGGCTTTATTTTTTTTCGGATAGGCTTACAGCGAATATGACTGATTTTGGCGTAATTTTTGAATTTCTTAGGGCAGTTATTGGTTCATCGTGTGTGAAATTCCAAGCATAGAAGCAGTTTCGCCCATTTTTTTGTCAATCGTCCACAAGGGGACTTTAGACAGCATCGCGGAAGCCAGCAGATGCATATCGATGTAACCCAGCCCTTTCCCCATCAGACGATGATTTTCAATAAAAGCCATAATTTCCTGATGTTCCGCATGGACAGCCTTAGGGAGTGCGTCCAGGTACGAGAGGATTTCCGCCCGGTTCCTGAGATTTCCACAGGCGAGCTCACCGACGATAAAGGCGTGGGTCAGAGCACGCCCTTTGTTTAGCAGCACTTCAAGGCCTATGTTCCCATCACGGAAATGGGCCACCCACACCGATGTATCAACAAGGACCATCTAAGCTTCACCGGATCTTCTGCGGGTGATCATTTCCAGCGCTTTTTCGGTTCCCGCAAGCTTCGCCAGACGCTTGCCGCTTTCCAGGGAGACTAACGCTTCCAGCCCAAGTCTGACCAAAGAAGTCTTCTCGGTTATACCGGTTAGCTCTTTTGCCTTCTTAAGCAACTCGTCATCAATATGCAAGGTTGTTCTCATTTGGATTTCCTCCTTGCTGATATGCTGTATTATATGTATAAGTATGTACTGGCTGAGCTTAATTGTCAAGGATTCCAATAGCAAAAAGACGGACAGCCTGTCCGTCTTTTTGCTGCACTGCTTAGCTGTCCTGTCCGGAGTATTTCCGGCGGGTTTTGTGCAGGCGCTTTGTCTGCAGGACAAAGCTTTCCAGGCTGGCTTCAATGACAGGCGGGAAGGGGCTGCCATCGCTTTCGATGCTGAGGAAAGGCAGGCGGGGATGTTCCTGCATTATTTTGGCTACCAGTTCCCGGTCTGCGCATAGGTCGGATTTTTCTGTGTCAATGGTTTGCTTGATGACCGACTCGGCAATGCGCGAAGGCATGCAGCCGAAGGGGCCGATGGAGACAACGCCGTCAACGCGGTCAATGATTTCAGTCAGGGCACAGGCCAGCGTCAGGATGGCTTCTCCTGTCAGGCGCGGGTCAATAAGTTTACTGACACTGTTGACCAGATACTCTACGTCAATAAGGTGGTACTCGTACAGTCCCGAGGCGGCCATGATACCCTTGATTTTGCGCTCGTACTGTTTCATTAAGACGCCTTTGAGACGGAATTTCAGGCGGTCAAACTTTGTATTCCGGCCGCGCAGGCCGCGGGCGGCCAGGTAGTTGGTGTAATAAACCCATTCCATTACAGGGGCCATCAGGGCCACAATGCCTTTATCCGCCATTTGTTCAGCCAGGTAGCGCTGCGAGAAACCGTCGCGGCGCAGATAGATTTCACCAATCAGGGCAATTTTCGGGGCCTCGGTCAGGGGTGTGTGCAGAGGTATGCCGGAGAGCCTGGCGGCGGCCCTTTTTAAGGCTTGCTGCAGTTCGTCCCAGCTTGCTGTGGCCATAGCTTCAAGCAGCATCTCTTCGGCTTCCCGGTAAACGGACAGGCCCTGTTCACGTATGGCTGCCAGGGTTAACACGGCGGCGCGTATTTCCTCCATGACATCGCCGATGATTACGGCCCATAAAGCGCGTTTCGTGAAGCCGGTACTCATCCCGCCGTAGCTGTTGGAAGAGGACAACGACATTACGGCAAGGTCAGGGAGGCGGTACCTGTTAATCAGCAGCCTGGTCAGTACGCTGTACTGTGCGAAGCGGCAGGATCCTCCGGTTGTCGGCATAAAGTAGACTGTGATTTCTCCCGGTTCGCGTTTGTCAAGGTAGTTGAACAGGGAGCCCATCGTCTGAATCAGCGGCAGGCACTCTTTGCAGGTGGAATGCTCCTTGCCCCTTTGCAGGTCTGCCTCGACGGGCGGCGGCAGGGCAACGGCCCTGATACCGTGGTAGCGGAACACGGCGGCTAGGATGCGGGCGGTAAAATCCCCCATGGAAGGAATAAGCAGCTTAACGCGCGGAGAGGTGAGCGGGTAGGTTTCGCCGCTGGCTGTGCGGACCAGCCATTCTTTGCCGCTTCTCTCCATTTCCGCAGGCCGGAATTCTTCTTCATCTGTTCCCGGGCTGTCCGTTTTGGCCATATAGCCTTTGACAATATCGAGGAAAGCCTCAATGCGCGTGTCAATGCCGGCGTCTGCGGTATGGGAGTCAAGTTCCAGGGTCAGCGACGGTTTTTCGCCCATGGTTTCCCGGAAATAGTTGATGATGAAAGAATCGGGCCCGCAACTGAAATTGGTGATATAGCAGCCAAAAAGATGAGGGGCCTGCTTTACCACCCTGGCCGCTTTCAGGATGCCCATGCCGGCCGCCCAGTGCATCGCCGGGACAGGCTCATCCTGGTCTGTATCCAGCATATCGTAAGGGATGACCATAATGCCGCGGGAGGCGAACTTATGGGGAATGCCCATGTGGGCAAAAGAAGCAAAGGCGTTGTAGGAGCGCCCAAAGAGGATCACTGTTGGCAGGGATGAAGCTTCCGCCTGCAAAAGCGCCTTTCTGCCCGTCTCTTTCAATCCGGCGACAAATTCCTGTTGTGCCCGGACCGCGGCCTGGAAGGCGGCCCTGGTTGCCGCCCTGCCGGCGGAAAGTTTTTCGCCGAGAAGCAGCATTTCCTTTTCACTGTCTGCGTAGCTCTCCGGCATGTCAAGGACGGGAACCAGGACCGGGATGCCGTTTAGGTCATCCCGGAAAGTGCGCCTTAGCACGTAAGGCTCTCCCTGAATCAGCGGGCAGGTAGTGCTGGGCGGGCAGCCTTTTTTCAGGGGAGTGGCACGCACGTGCGGAAGCAGGATATAATCCGGTTTTTTGGCAATCAAGTTGAGGATAAAGCCATGCGCCAGCTCCACCGGGTAACAGAACGGGGCGCGCCGGCGTTCAATGCCTTCATCGTCGGGGTTATCCGGCAGGACGATCGTGAAGCCGAGGTCGGTTAAAAAGCGGTGGTAAAAAGGATAGAGGCTGTTTGTCATCAGCGACAGGCTGACTCCTACCGTCTTGCCGTTCGGGCTTTCAGGGCAAAGCGGCCGGTCAAACATCAGGCGCTGGCGCTGGGCCACCAGGTCAAGTTCCGCGGTGCTGGTCCTGACCTGCAGGCGCTCGTTATAGTACTTGTTGCAGGCTCCGCCAAAAGGATACGTCCTGCCGCTTATCCTGATGCGGGCGATAGTGCACTTACGGTCGCAAGCCTCAACGCCTCCGGCGCAGACAAAAGGCTGACCGTACTCCACTTCCCTGGCCGCCAGCTCCTCCAGGTCAAAATTGCCACGCGGCAGCCTGCCTTCTTCTATCTTCTGCCAGACCTCCAGTGCCACACCAAAAGCGCCCATCAGACCGGGGTCAGGAGGGACGACAATCTCCCGGCCGGTTAATCCGGCCATGGCCAGCGGCACAGCCTTGTTGTAGCAGACGCCGCCCTGCATAAATATTTTCTGTCCGACTTTCCGGTTGCCTTTTACCCGGGTGATGTAATTCTGACAGATGGCATAAACCAGCCCGGCGGCGATGTCCTCGCTGCCGATTCCTTCCTGGATGGCGGTTTTTATGTCACTGCCGATAAAAGCGGCGCACTGGTCATTAAAATTGGGCGGCTTTTCGCCTTTCAGCGCAAAGGCCGCGATATCCTCAGTAAGTATGTTTAACGTTTCCCTGGCCGCTTCCTCCAGGAAAGAGCCGGTACCTGCCGAGCACGCTTCATTCATGGCGTAGTCGGCGGGCACACCGTTGATAATATAAGTGTACTTGGCGTCCTGGCCGCCGATTTCAAATATGGTATCGACTCCGGCGTCAAAGTGGACGGCAGCGGTGGTATGAGCGATAATTTCGTTGATAATGCCGGTCGTCAGGCCATGCAGACCGACAATCTGCCGCCCCGACCCGGTTACCCCGAGTCCGCTGATCTTCAGCCCGGGCGGCACCTGTCCGGCAAGAGAGCGATAACACTGGCGGGAAGCGGCCACAGGGTCGCCGCCTGTCCGCAAATAAACGCCGGCGACTATGGCTTTGTCACTGGCACGCAGCAGCACCGCCTTGGTCGTGGTTGAGCCGGCGTCAAGACCAATGATGTATTCATCTTCAGGCTTGGCCTGCTGCCAGGCCTGTTCCCGGAAAGAAACCCGCGGCCCGAAAGAGGCCAGGGGAGGCAGGAACTCAAAGGAAGAACTGTTTTCCCCGCTCAATGCTACGTCAGACCAGGGTCGGCCGTGCTCAGCCGCCCAGACTGCCGCCCCGAGCGCTTCGAAAGTATCAGCAAATTCTGAGGAAACAAGGTCGAAGCCTTCCCTTGTCAGATAGTCCTTCATTGTCCTGTTTCTGGCCACGCCGCCGATCAGGAGGACATGCCTGGCCCCGGCTTTTTTCAATAACTCAGCCACCTTGGAAGCCATCATCCGTCCAAGGCCGGCAACGACCCTCCCTTTTGGCACGCCCTTGTTCATGGCGTGCGTGCAGTCGCTCTTGCTGAAAACGGAGCAGCGGCTGGCCACCTTGTATGGAGAGTCCAGGAGTGCCATCGTTTGCGCTTCCTCCGGCTCCAGGTTCATGCGGCGGATTTGCTGCAGGAAAAACTCCCCGGTCCCTGAAGCGCATTTGTTGCCGGTGTGGACGGCGACAATCCGGCCGCTGCCGTCAAGCTCGTAGACCATAAAGTTCTCGCCGCCGACACTGGCGGCTGCTTCAACTTTACCGGGCAGGCCGGCCAGAATCTGCTGCAGGGCAAGCTCTGTGGCTTCAGGCTCGGAAAGCTGCGGCAAATCGAGCTGGTCCTTGAGTTTGCGCCCGGTAACAGCCACCAGCGAGTCTTGGCCGATGTGCTCCCGCAGCAGCTCCAGCAACACTTTCCTGGCGTTGCCGTCATGCGGCTTAACAAGCTGCAACGTTGCGTCAAAAACTCCCCCGTTCATTTTGCCGGCCAAAATCTTGATGTTGGAGGCACCGACGCAGATGCCTGCCAGTTGTTTTTCTGTCAACGCTTCCACCTCTTAAGCTTCGTATTGGTTAAATTCACCGTACTAACTGAACAACAGGTGTTCTCCGTCGCTGTCTATGGTAATGGCATCGTCGTCTGCGACTTCGCCGGCAATCAGCTTACGGGCCAGCACTGTTTCCACTTCGCGCTGCAGGTAGCGCTTCAGGGGGCGTGCTCCGTAGACGGGGTCGTAGCCTGAGCGTGCCAGAAAATCTTTTGCCGCCGCAGTCAGCTCCAGTGAGATATGCCGCTCCTGCAACCGGCGCTGCAACAGCTCCAGCTGCAATTCGACGATACGGGAGATTTCCTGCAAAGAAAGCGGTTTGAACAGGACGATATCGTCAATGCGGTTTAAAAACTCAGGGCGAAAAGCGGTGCGCAACTCGGCAAATACCTTATCCCGGGTACGCTCATCGATGTCCCCTCCGGTGCGCAGGCTTTCCAGCAGGAAGGGGCTGCCGATGTTGCTGGTCATAATTACAATGGTATTCTTAAAGTCAACGGTGCGCCCGTGGCTGTCGGTCAGCCGGCCGTCGTCCAGAATCTGCAGCAGGACGTTAAAAACGTCAAAGTGAGCCTTTTCAATTTCATCAAACAGGATGACACAGTACGGTTTGCGGCGCACCGCCTCTGTCAGCTGCCCACCCTCGTCATAGCCGACGTAGCCCGGAGGAGCGCCGATGAGCCGGGCCACGGTATGCTTCTCCATGTATTCGCTCATGTCGATGCGCACCATGTTTTCCTCGCTGTCAAACAGTGACTCGGCCAGCGCGCGCGCCAGTTCGGTCTTGCCGACGCCTGTCGGCCCGAGAAAAATAAACGAGCCGATCGGGCGCTTCGGGTCTTTCAAGCCGGAGCGGGCGCGCAGCACGGCGTCGGCCACGGCCCGTACCGCTTCGTCCTGGCCGATGACGCGCCGGTGCAGAATTTCTTCCAGGCGCAACAGTTTTTCTTTCTCTCCCTCCAGCAGGCGTGACACCGGGATGCCTGTCCAGCGAGCCACCACTTCAGCAATTTCCTCAGGTGTCACTTCTTCTTTGAGCAGGCGATTGTTTCCTTCGGAGAGCAGCGCTTCCGTCTCTTTCAGCCTGCGTTCCAGATCCGGGATTTTGCCGTACTGATATTCGGCCACTTTATTCAGGTCATAGCTGCGCTGGGCTTGTTCCATTTCATGGCGGGCCTGTTCCAACTCCGCAAGTATGGCCGTAACATTCCCGATGGCATTCTTTTCCGCTTCCCACTGAGCGCGTAGAGCATCGCGCCCCGCCTTCAGGTCGGCAACGTCCTTTTCCAGGTCGGCGAGACGGTCGCGTGACGGCTGGTCTTTTTCCTTGCGCAGCGCCTCACGCTCGATTTCCAGCTGCATAATGCGCCGCTCCAGCGTTTCCAGTTCTTCCGGCATGCTCTCCATTTCCGTCCGCAGCTTGGCGGCCGCTTCATCTACCAGGTCAATAGCTTTGTCCGGCAAGAAACGGTCAGAAATATAGCGGTGGCTGAGCACGGCGGCCGCCACCAGCGCGGCGTCCTGGATACGCACCTTGTGGTGCAGTTCGTAGCGCTCGCGCAGACCCCGCAGGATGGAGACAGTACTCTCAACCGTAGGCTCATCAACGAGAACCGGCTGGAAACGCCTCTCGAGCGCGGCATCTTTTTCGATATATTTGCGGTACTCATCCATGGTGGTGGCGCCGATGCAGTGCAGCTCGCCGCGTGCCAGCATAGGTTTCAGCATATTGCCGGCGTCCATTGCCCCTTCGGCTTTGCCGGCTCCTACCACCGTGTGCAGCTCATCAATAAACAGGATTACCCGTCCCTCAGCTTTTGTGACCTCCTGCAGGACAGCCTTCAGGCGCTCTTCGAATTCGCCCCGGTACTTGGCGCCGGCAACCAGCGCGCCCATGTCCAGGGCCACAATCTGCCTGTCTTTCAGGCTGTCGGGGACATCTCCGGCCACGATACGGCGGGCCAGTCCTTCGGCGATAGCCGTTTTGCCCACCCCCGGCTCGCCTATCAGCACCGGGTTGTTTTTAGTGCGCCTGGAGAGTACCTGGATGACGCGGCGGATCTCCGCATCACGCCCGATGACCGGGTCCAGCTTGTTTTGGCGGGCCAGCGCTGTCAGATCCCGCCCGTATTTGGTCAGCGCTTCATAAGTATCTTCGGGGTTGGCACTCGTGACGCGCGTGTTCCCGCGGACGGCCGTCAGAGCTTTCAGGAAAGCGGAACGGTCAAGTTTAAACGTCTGGAACAGGCGGGAAACAGGTGTGTCCGGTTTCTCGTCAAACATGGCCAGTACCAGGTGTTCCACACTGACATATTCGTCTTTCAGGCGCCTGGCCTCATCCTGGGCGCGTACCAGCAACTGGTTTAAGCGCTGGCTGAGATAAGTGGAGGCCGTGCCGCTCACCGCGGGCAGTTTGCCTAGCGTCTCCTCCAGGCGGGCCTGCAGCAGCCTTGGGCTGACACCCGCTTTTTCGGCCAGCCCGGGAATCAGGCCATTTTCCTGCACCAGCAGCGCCAGCAGGAGATGTTCCACATCCACTGCCTGGTGACTGTGCCGGACAGCCAGGTTCTGTGCCTCAACCAGCGCATGCTGTGCTCTTTCTGTAAATTTGCTGATGTCCAAACAAAACACCATCCTTGCCGACTGTTTTTTCTTACGGCAACCCGCTAACCTGAAGTCTAAAGGATCAGATTCTGAAAAAACACGATTCGCCGATAAACTCGCGCAAAATGGAGTTGGACGGTACCTCCATGGCGTCAAGCGTGACAAAACAGGACAAAAAGGTGAGCAGGCGCCTGGCGTCAATGTATTCGCGCTCGTGCGGCGCGATTTTCTGCAGAAGAGGCTCGGCAAACTCTTTTAGAACGGCAAATTCATAAACCAGGGCGGAGTTAAACATTATATCCGCCTCTTCCTGGAGATAAAAGATATTGCGGTCTTCGCCGCGGCGGACGGACGGCCAGCGCCTGATAGTCGTCTGCGCGTCGGCTCCCCGGAACTGGCTGTCCCGGACAATGCGGCGCAGCAGGCGGGTGTCGGTGGTGTGAATCCGCGTATGCCAGTCCACGTTCAGTGCCGTGAGCGCCGAAACATAGATTTTAAACTTGCGGTGCCGCGGAATGGCCCGGGTGAGGCGTTCGTTCAGGCCGTGAATGCCCTCGATGATCAGCGGCTGGTCTTTGGCCAGTTTGATTTTTTTGCCGTTGTATTCCCGCAGGCCGGTAAAGAAATTAAACGTGGGAATCTCCACCTCTTCACCGTTAATCAGGTGCAGCAGGTGCTTATTGAAAAGGTCCAGATCTATGGCCTCGATATGTTCGAAATCCGGATTGCTCGACTCGTCAAGCGGCGTGTGCTCGCGGTCCACAAAATAGTCATCGAGAGAAATGGGGTAGGGACGGACGCCGTTAACTAACAGCTGGGTACGCAGGCGCTGGGCGAAAGTGGTCTTTCCGGAAGAAGACGGGCCGGCCACCAGGATGACGCAGATGTCCTCAATCCGTTCGGTGATCATATCAGCAATCCGGGCGATTTTCTTTTCATGCAGCGCCTCGGCGATACGGACGATATCCGGGCCCTCGCCCCCGGTAAACAGGTCGTTCATAATGCCGACCGTGCCAAAGCCCAAAATCCGGCCCCACTTTTCCGCCTCCCGGAAAATCTCAAACAGCTTTGGCAGCGGGGTGAAAGGCGGCACGACCGCCGGCTTTTTTTCATCAGGAAAATGGAGAATCAGGCCCGGCCGGTGGTACTCCAGGGCAAAGACCCGCAGGTGTCCTGTGCTTGGCAGCATATAGCCGTGCAGGCAGTTTTGCATTTCGCCGAGGGAATAGACGCTCATTAACTCCTTTTTCAGGTACTTAAAGAGCGGAAATTTATCTTCAAAACCCTCCCGGCGGAATATTTCCATAGCTTCCGCAAGCGGCAGCTTTTTCCGGACAAACGGCAAATCAAGAGCAACCAGCTGGCGCATTTTCCGCTCAAGCCCGGCGACGTCCTCAACAGTTAAGGCCGGCTCTTTGCTCACTTCACAGAACAGGCCCTTGCCAAGGGAGTGCTCCACCTTGACCTGCGCCTGTGGGAAAAGCAGACGGGCAGCGTAAATAAGCAGGAAGGTCAGGCTGCGGTGGTAAATGCGCGCTCCTTCCTTGGCAGTAAGGTCAAGAAATTCCAGCTTTGCCGGCTTGTCGGCAAAATAGGTTAGTTCCCGCAGCTTGTTGTCGAGCAAAGCCGCGGCTATAGGAGCCGGATAATGGTGCTGCACTTCTCGGGCAATGTCCAGCAGGCTGCGGTTTCCTGCCACAGCCTCCGTATTTCCCGTGGGCAGTATAACTTCAAGCATTGTCTGAGACGGCGTAACGCGCATCTAAACCTCCTAAAAAGGGGACAGGCTGCTCTTTCCCGTTCATCAACGGACACTTCTTCGGCCTTGCACAATAGCACAAACTTAGGCCGCAGTAATACCTCACTATATTATAAGGCAAAATTCTCCGGCGGTAAACAAGCAACGCTGACACACAGGTTTTTGTTGCGTTGCATTTTGTCCGTTATTCAGTTATAATGCTGGTGCGGGCGCCTGTAGCTCAGGGGATAGAGCGACGGATTCCTAATCCGCAGGTCACAGGTTCAATTCCTGTCAGGCGCACCAGATATGAGACGTGAGAACTGCCCATGAATAAAGGATTTTCGGGTGGTTCTTTTTTTTGCTTGAACAACTTTCATTGCTTCTTTTCGTAAAGATTAGCTGCTATATAGATACGAAAGAGAGCAATGTACCTGCTCAATTTTCCCGGAGATTTTATATTCTTGACTCGGCAATAACTTTTAAGCATAATAAAAAACAAAGGGAGAGGAAAGCTGAGAGTGTATAAGATGGCTTTTTACAGGGATAGAGAGGGGAGAGAACCCATACTGGCAGATTTTACAGAAAGGGGCAAAAAGCCATGAGCGTGAAGAATGTAGGCCCAGCCGGGCATAGCTGGGACGAAGTCAGAGCGGAGCTTTTCACCGCTGAAGAAATAGCCGCCAGCGACCTTAGGGTAGCTATTATAGGCGAGCTTATCAAGGCCAGGCAGGAGCAGGGAGTATCACAAAAAAAGCTGGAGGAAATGAGCGGAGTAAGGCAGCCCATTATAGCCCGCATGGAAAAAGGAAGTACCAGCCCTCAAATCGACACTGTTTTAAAAGTTTTAGCTCCCTTGGGGAAAACTCTTGCAGTAGTGCCCTTAGTTGAGCTGGACAAAATAAAGGGTTCTAAAAAGATATGACAACCCCAATGTTTCGGTAAAGTTCCCACATATATCAGACATGGTCGGCTACCTGCAGTAATGGCAGTGCATCTAGGGTTGGAACCAACTGCCATTTAAGTTTTGCGAACTATTTTGCGAGCATTTTGGGTACGTAAAAAATACCCGTCTTTTGCGTTTCAAACGGGTTATTTTTTATTTTTGGGATGTCCCGCGAAAAATGTTAACTTGTTGGGACAGTTCTGGTATGCTTTTAAAAGCGGACAAAGGCTTGTGCCACCACCTTAGCGGTGGTTGCCATACATAATGTGTCAGGTCATCCGATCGGTCGAAGCTCAAGCTCAGGGAAAAGCGGGGGGCGTTTGTAAGCAAGAAAGAGAACATTGACACCGCTATTCCTGCGGGTAAATTTTTGCTCACAATCTTCGGCGAGATAGCTGAATTTGAGTGCGAGTATATCCTGCAGCGTCAGGGTGAAGGCATTGCAGTTGCGAAACAAAACGTCAAATACATCGGCAGGAAAAAGATTGAAACGGACGAAAATATGTTCAGGGATGTATATGCCTCTTGGAAATACGGAGAGATCATAGCGAGAGCAGCTTTGTCGCGGCTGGGCCTCGGGAAGAACACCTTTTACCGGCGCGTGAAGGAATACGAAGCCTGCCTGAAAGGCTAACAGGGGAAATTGAGGGAAAGGAACGGTGTCATCTCAGCAAACTTTGGCATTAACTTAGCTCGTACCCTCGCTTGCCGAGGCCTTTCGATTTGCAGCGGATTATCTGCCAAAGCCAAACATAGTATAGGAAGTCCTTCTCAATCAACATCAACCGAAGGGGTTGCACAATGTCTTTTCGAATTGCCTCCTTAGCGAGCTCTAGCAAATTCGGTAATACTTATCTGCTCGAAGGGCCGCGTGGGACTAGGATCCTAGTAGATTGTGGAGTCGGCATAATGCGAACTTTGGCAGCGCTGAGGGCTTTAAACGTATCCCCAGAGAGCATCAGCGCGATATTCCTCACCCATGAACATGGCGACCACGTCAAGGCACTGAAAATCAGGTTGCCTTTACCTCAGCGCTACGGCATAACTACTTACGCACCCAAGGGTGTTTGGGATGCACTGCGCATAGAAAGCATCGACCTTGAGCTGAAAAAAAATATTACTGTAGGCAAGCCAATCCAAGTTGCCGAACTGCAAGTCTTGGCATTCACTAAACCACATGACACCTCCGAACCGGTCGGTTACATGGTTTCATCGAACGATACCCGGTGCGCAGTTGTTACGGATCTTGGTGAGGTGCCAACCGATATCGAAAAACTCCTCAGCGGGTGTGAGTACTTTATCTTCGAGAGCAACCATGACCCTGACATGGAAAGGGCATCTGGACGTGGTCCGATGCTCATAGAACGGGTTCTCGGCCCAAATGGCCACCTCTCCAATCAGCAAGCGGCTAGGGCTCTATCTAAGATGGTAACCAAGGAGACGCAAATGGTCATGCTTGGCCACTTGAGTATTGATTGTAATACTCCCGGGCTCGCATACGGTGCAACTCTAAATGGCCTGAAGCAGACGTCGTTTTGCGGAGAGTTGCTCGTGCTGCCTCCGGATGAGGCAACACCGTTTCTGAGCGCGGGGAGAGCACCGGCAAGTCTCATCCCAGTCCCCCAATACCATAAGAAGGTGGCCAAACCTTGCAAACCAGCCAAAGTTGAATTCCCACTACCAAAATCACCGGTTCCTACACCTGTACGCCCGAACCCTGACTCCGACATCTGGGTCGTGATGAAAACCATTGCTTGGGTGCTGGGGGTAGTGCTTTTAATATACCTATTCTTAACTGGCAGGTAAAGCTTGGACGTGCGAGCAGGATATATCCGTGTCAGCACAGCAGAACAGAATACGGCCCGCCAGGAAGTATTTATGCAAGAGCTTGGCGTAGACAGAATTTATATTGACCAGAAAAAGCTGAACCGGGCAAAACAGATAGAAAGCAAGCGACCTGTGCCCCCGCTGTTCTTTCCCTATTCTTGTTCTTCTAGCCAAACTCTACAAACCAGACTCAAGACTGTCGCATTGCCAGTCCTGTCACTAATACTGGCAATCTCAAGTGCCTGCACAAGCTAACGACAGGTGAAATATCGAAGTCACACAAGCTCGTTGATTTGTACGATGCTCTTCCAACTGACATTAAGACCAAATGTGTTCAAGTTGCCCTTGATATCAGGGACAACTTGCTTGAGCACAATGACACATTTGTTGAATGGCGGTATATATTTGAAAAGCAGTCGGGATCCTTTACGTTGAAAGCCGCTTCCGGGCTGGCACTTGTTCCCCGCTTGGCTGATATTAACTATTTTATGCAAATTAATTTAGCGAATATATTGTGCATTGTAAAGCGCTTGCGATTTGCAATACAATTAAATTATAATAGATGTGAATGGAGGCGGTCAACATGTCTAGAACAGCGAATATATTTGCTCGCGTTGAGCCCGAGATTAAAGAGCAAGCTGAGAAGGTATTGGAACAGCTAGGTATCCCGATGTCTAACGCGATCGGACTTTTTCTGCGTCAGGTAGTATTGCGTCGTGGAATTCCCTTTGAACTGAAACTCACGCAAAACATACCGTTATCTCTCAGTACGCTCAGCGAAGAACAGTTCAATGCGGAAATTGAAAAAGGGTTGGCTGAGCTGACTGCCGGACAGCTTGTTACAGCGGATAGCGTTGCGGACAGAATGCAACGCGATTACGGGATATGATCACATGGAAAGTCGTCTACACCGGGCAAGCGGAACAAGACCTGCGTCAGATTTATGAGTATATCACGTTTTCCCTGCTTGAGCCTGGAGTCGGGAGAAACCTGTCAAGGCGCATTATGGCGGCGGTAGCAGGTCTTAATCAGATGCCGCTGCGCCATCGTCTCTATGAAAAAGAACCGTGGCACAGCAAGGGACTCCGCATCTTGCCGGTCGACAATTATCTGGTGTTTTATCTGCCGGTCGAGACGCACCAAACCGTCGTAGTAATCCGCATTATGTACGGCGGCCGCAATATCGAGGCACAACTGCGGCTTTCGGACAGAGAACATTACGCAGATTAAGGCGCTAAAATAAAGGGTCAGTAGTAGCTTCTCTCCTGACCGGCTTCATCGGAAGGGAGCTAGGCAAGAATTTTTGACAGAAAAGGGAGCAGAGCCCGACAGCTCTTAAAGTGCCGGAACGATTTGTTGAGGGTTCATGATGAAAGAGTTGCCTAAAATATCACTTATGCAGACCGAACAAGTTGACCAGGCGGTGGCGGTCATTCTGGAGTCTTTCCGCACGGAAGCAATCACAGCCTCATGGTTGGATCTCTCTCGTGCGAAGATTAGATCTCTTTACAGTGCTGCGATCAGATTGAAAGTTGAAGCTAGCTATGAGGCGGGCTACCCGCTTATTGTTGCAGAGCATGACGGAAGAGTTATCGGCTTGGCTATGGTCAGATCCCCGCGCAAAAATATCTCCAAAATAAGAGCCTTGCTGTCACTGCCGCTCAGGCTTCTCCGGCAGCCCCGACTAGCTGCTTTGTTGCCATATCTGCTCAGGGCGACTCATCTTAGCTTGGTCGTACAACGCCCCCGGGAGTTGCCTGCGGACTATTATACCCTGGAGATGCTGGGGGTGCTTCCTTGCTGGCAGGGCAAGGGGGTAGGACGTCTTTTGCTTCAGCAAGTGGAGCGACTCTGCCGTGAGGACAGCACCTCGTCGGGGGTGTATCTCTTTACCGCCTGTGAGAAGAACCGGCAAATCTACGAAGAGGCCTCTTACCGTGTACTGGAAAAAAGGCAGGTTGGCACACTGACCGTATACCACATGTTTATGGACAGATTTCACACAATGCTTCGTTAGCTGACGAAAATGTTCCCTGAATGCTCTGCGCATAGCAGACGCCGCAGGCGGCATGGGGGTCTCAGCTAAATAAAGTATTTTGTTTTTGATCTGTAGGGAAATACTAGAGGAAAAGTATTTCCGCGAGGAGCGCATTTTTATTGATAAAGAAAAAAGGCGTTAAGCTGGCAGTGATCGGAGCGGGGCAAGTGGGAGCCGCCACCGCATTTGCCCTGATGGCCAGCGGTCTGGCCAGTGATTTGGTAGTGGTTGATGTCAACAGGGAGAAAGCCGAGGGTGAGGCGATGGATTTGGGAGACGCCGCGGCTTTCATCAAGCCGACGGCTGTTTTGGCAGGCGGTTTTGCCGATTGCCGGGATTCCGACATGGTTATTTTTACTGCGGGAGCAAACCAGAAGCCGGGAGAGAGCCGCTTATCACTATTGGAGAAAAACGTCTTAATTTTAAAGAAAACGCTGCCGGAATTGCTGCGCTACTGTCCGGATGCCGTTTACCTGATGGTGGCCAATCCGGTGGATGTCTTAACTTATGTGGCTATAAAAATCTCAGGACTGCCGGCAAGCCGGGTATTCGGCTCCGGAACGGTGCTGGATACATCCAGGTTCAGGGCGGAGTTAGCGCAATACTGCGGAGTAGACCCGCGCAATATCCATGCCTACATTGTCGGTGAGCACGGGGATTCCGAGGTGCCCCTCTGGAGCTTGGCCAACGTAGCCGGGATGAGCCTGGAGAATTTTTGTGTGCTGAAAGGCCTAAGGCCGCCGGAACGGCAGGAGATTGCCATGCGGGTACGGATGGCGGCCTATGAAATTATCCGCCGCAAAGGGGCCACTAACTATGCTATTGCGCTGGCCATCAGGCGAATCTGTGAGGCAGCTTTGAGAGACGAGAACTCCATTCTGACTGTATCCGGCATGGTAAACGGCTTTTGCGGCATTACGGAATGCTGCCTGAGTCTTCCCTGTATCGTAAACGGTTCCGGCAGGGAAAGAGAGCTTGCTGTTCCTATGTCAGCGGAAGAGGAAAAGGCTTTGCTTAACTCCGCCCGGGTGCTGCAACAGGCAGTCAGTCAGGCCGGTTTTTGAGTTCGGCAGCGGCGGGGGTTTTTAGTCAAACAATAACGCCTCCCCAAAAGGAGAGGCGTGTCAATTACTGGTTGCGGGGACAGGACTTGAACCTGCGACCTCCGGATTATGAGCCCGACGAGCTGCCAACTGCTCCACCCCGCGACGTGAACCTAATTATAACAAACTGTAGTAGTTCTGTCAAATGGAAATATAAACCATTGTGAAATATGAACCAGATATTTTAAGAGCAAGTAGGTATATGCAGGGCAGATTTGCGTGACAAATTTAATAAATAGAATTTCTTTAAATATTATAAACAATTATTGTATGCCGGCAGGATTTTTTCGGAGCGCTGAGAATATAAAGCAAGTACGCCTCTATTGGCGAAAAGGACATATGTTACGTGCCGGTAATTCAGTATGGTGTCCCTTTAATTTCCTTTAATTTCGGTAATTCAGTATGGTGTCCCTTTAATTTATGGTGTCCCTTTGATTTTATTTTCGGAGGAGTGAGTAAGGGGCCGATGCGGGAAATTGATGTGTCGGAAATAACCAGAGCAGTGTCCGGACTGTGCCTGGACGCGAATTTTGTTCTGGGGCAAGATGTGCTGACTTCACTCCGGGAGGCGTTGCAGACTGAACCGTCACCGACGGGGAAAAACGTGCTGGAACAGGTTATTGTCAACGCCGAGATAGCCCGGGATGAACAGGTTCCGATGTGCCAGGATACCGGTTATGCCGTGATTTTTGTCGAGCTGGGCCAGAACGTTCGTCTGGTGGGCGGCGATTTTTACGCGGCTGTCAATGAAGGGGTCAGGCAGGCGTATGTGGACGGCTACCTGCGAAAGTCCATAGTTGCCGACCCGTTGAGGCGCGTTAATACCGGGGACAACACTCCCGCCGTTATTCACCTGGAGATGGTGCCCGGCGACAGAATAAGGGTGATTGTGGCTCCCAAAGGCGGCGGCAGTGAAAACATGAGTGCGGTAAAGATGCTGAAACCCGCTGACGGAGCGAAAGGGGTGGCTGACTTTGTTGTTGACACGGTCAGCAAAGCCGGTTCCAACCCCTGTCCGCCCATTGTGGTGGGCGTCGGAATAGGCGGGACTATGGAGAAGGTTGCTTTGCTTGCCAAAAAGGCGTTGCTTCGCAAACTGGGCGTTCCGCACCCGGATCCGTTCTATGCAGCCATGGAGCGCGATTTGCTGGAGCGTATCAACAAACTGGGCATCGGGCCGCAGGGCTATGGCGGCCGGACGACTGCGCTGGCGGTACATATTGAAACATACCCGGCTCACATCGCGAGCCTTCCGGCAGCGGTCAATATCAACTGCCACGCGGCACGCCACAAAGATCAGGTACTCTGAAAGTGAGGGGGGAGCGAAGTTGACAACGAAAACAATCAGCGCTCCGCTGACCGACGAGGATGTCATGCGGCTGAGGGCGGGGGATAATGTCTTAATTTCCGGGGTTATTTACACGGGCCGTGATGCGGCCCATAAAAAGCTGGTGGAGTTGCTGGAAGCGGGAGAGCCGCTTCCCGTTGACCTGAGCGGACAGATGATTTATTATGTCGGGCCTTCGCCGGCCAAACCCGGCAAAGTTATCGGCTCCGCCGGTCCGACGACGAGCGGCCGCATGGACGCATATACTCCTGCTTTGCTGGCGCAGGGGCTGAAAGCCTGTATCGGCAAGGGGAGCCGCAGCCGTGAGGTCAGGGACGCGCTGATACGCTACAAGGGCGTCTACCTGGCCGCCACAGGGGGAGCCGCGGCTTTGCTGGCGAAAACTGTCAGCAAGGCTGAGGTGGTGGCTTATCCGGAACTGGGAGCGGAGGCCATTTACCGGCTGGAAGTGACTGACTTTCCGGCGACGGTTGTTAATGACGCCTATGGCGGCGATGTCTATGAGGCAGGGCGTAAGCAGTATTGTATTGCTGACTGAACGATTGCCGGCTATTGGATGATGCTGAACAACAGCGAAAGGGAGGAGAACTGGAGATGGCGGGAAAACGAGTTAAGATAAGTGTTATCGGTGCCGGTTTCACGGCCCAGGGTACGGTGGTGGCCTGTGCGGAGAGGGAACTGGGTGACATTGTTATGCTGGATATTCCGGCAAAGGAGAACTATGCCAAAGGTATGGCGCTCGATTTGCTGCAGGCTACGCCCGTTAATCTGAAAGATATTAATGTTTACGGGACAGCAGACTATGCGGATATCGCAGGCTCGCAGGTTGTTGTTGTCACGGCAGGGATGCCCCGCAAGCCGGGAATGAGCCGTGAGGATCTGATCGCGGTCAATGCCGGCATTATGCTTCAGGTAGCGGAAAATATCGCAAAGTATGCCCCGGAAGCCTATGTCATCGTACTGACCAACCCGGTTGATTCCATGAGCTATACCATGTTTCGCAAGACCGGTTTTCCTGCTAACCGGGTCATGGGACAGTCCGGCGTGCTTGACACCGCGCGTTTCCGCACCTTTATCGCTCAGGCTCTCTCCGTTTCGGTCCGCGACATCAGCTCCCTGGTGCTTGGCGGCCATGGTGATGAGATGGTGCCTCTGGTGCGCTACACCAGCGTGGGCGGTGTGCCGCTTGAAAAATTAATGCCGGCAGAAACAATCGCGGCCATTGTGGAGCGAACACGTAAAGGCGGGGGCGAGATTGTGAGTTTGATGGGTACAAGCGCCGGCTATGCTCCCGGTGCAGCCATTGCCCAGATGGCGGAGGCGATTGTCCGCGACCAGCGCCGTCTTCTGCCGGCCATCGCTTTCCTTGACGGTCAGTACGGCTACAGGGATATGTACCTTGGGGTACCGGCAATTATCGGGGGCGGAGGTTTGGAACAAGTCATTGAGGTAGATTTGAACAAGGCTGAAAAAGAGGCGCTAGACAGGAGTGCCGCCGCTGTCAAAGCAACTATCGATTATGTCAGGAGCAATGTGCTGAGCTGAAACAGGAGGGAGAATCCCAGTGACACAGGAAACGGAACTGCTTAACATTTATATCATGGGCAAAAGCTACCAGGTTCCGGCTTCGCTGACCATAATGAACGCCCTGGAATACGCGGGCTACCAGCTGGTGCGGGGGTGCGGCTGCCGGGCGGGATTTTGCGGGGCTTGCGCCACGGTTTACAGGATTAAAGGCGATTACGAGCTGAAAGTGGGTCTGGCCTGCCAGACGAAAGTGGAGCCTGATATGTACCTGGCGCAGCTTCCTTTTTTCCCGGCGCAAAAGGCAGAGTACAATATCCGGGAGTTAAAGGCCACAGCTGAGCAGATAGCTCACTTTTACCCCGAAATATTCCGCTGTATCGGCTGCAACGCCTGCACGAAAATCTGTCCGCAGGACCTGAAAGTTATGCAGTATATCGGCTACGCCCAGCGCGGGCAGATAGACAGGTGTGCAGACGAATCGTTTGACTGCGTGATGTGCGGCCTGTGTGCCTCCCGCTGCCCGGCGCAGATTGTTCACTACAACGTGGGGATTCTGGCCCGCCGCCTGTACTCGCGCTACCTGGTGCCGCCGGCCGGGCATCTGCAGGAGAGGGTTGCTGAAGTGCGCGACGGTAAATTTGACGGAGAGATTGCTGTATTGATGACGGCTTCGGCCAACGATCTGAAAAAGCGGTACAACGAACGCGATATAGAGCCTGAATAACAGGTTTGACGGTAAGTCAGGAGGGCAAAACGCATGACATATACCCCGCAACTGAGAGAACTGCTGACAAGGGTGGAAGCCACGCGAAACAGGCGCCTGCAGGGATATTTCCCGCGCCTGTCGGCGCCGGAAAAAGAAGACGTCTTAAAGAATTTCCATCCGGACTATATTGAGGACAGTATGCGCGCGTTGCAGCTTGGGGTTAATAAAGGTGACCGGGTGCCGCATGAACTGGCCGACCTGCTGGAGGCGCGCAGCAGGCTGGACGATGTCTGGCTTGATTTGCAGCAGTTAAAATATGATGTGGATGTCTTGGTTATCGGCGGCGGAGGAGCCGGAGCCGCTGCCGCTTTGCTGGCACAGGAGCAGGGGGCCAATGTGCTCCTGGTCACCAAGCTGCGGTTTGGCGATGCCAATACTGTGATGGCCCAGGGAGGCATCCAGGCGGCTGACAAGGCCAACGATTCGCCGGCTGTCCATTACCTGGACGTCATAGGAGGCGGCCATTTTACCAACGTGCCCGAGCTGGTGCGGGCGCTGACCATGGACGCGCCGGCGGCGCTCAGGTGGCTGGAGGATCTTGGCGCCATGTTCAGCAAGGAAGAAGACGGTACGATGAAGAGCATTCACGGAGGCGGTACCTCGCGCAAGCGGATGCACTTTGCCCGCGACTACACCGGCGCTGAAATCATGCGCACCTTGCGCGACGAGGTGCGTAACCGGGGTCTGCGCGTGGTCGAGTTTTGCTCGGCGGTGGAGCTGCTGCTGGACGGGGAAGGCAAGGCAGCCGGTGCAGTCCTGTACAACATGGAGACGGGAGAGTACGAAATTGCGCGGGCCAAAACGGTAATTCTGGCCACCGGAGGCTCGGGCCGTTTGCACTACCAGGGTTTTCCCACCACCAATCATTACGGCGCCACCGGGGACGGGCTGATTATCGGCTACCGAGCCGGTGCACGGCTCGCTTTCATGGATACCATCCAGTACCATCCCACCGGAGCGGCGTTTCCGCCGCAAATCCTGGGCTTGCTTATCACCGAAAAAGTACGTGGCCTGGGTGCTGAACCGGTCAATATCGACGGTGAACAGTTTGTCCACCCGCTGGAAACACGTGATGTGGAGGCTTCTGCTATCATCCGCGAGATTAAGGAGCGCGGGAAAGGTGTTGTAACCGAAACCGGCATGGTTGGCGTCTGGCTTGACTCGCCGATGATTGATATTATCCACGGTCCGGGGACGATAGAGCGGGAACTGCCGGCCATGGTCCGCCAGTTTGCCCGCTTCGGGGTGGACATCGTACGCGAGCCGATGCTGATTTATCCCGCCCTGCATTACCAGAACGGCGGACTGTTAATCGATGAGAACGGCCGGACCAACGTGGAAAATCTCTATGTGGCCGGTGAATGTGCCGGCGGAATTCACGGCCGCAACCGCCTGATGGGCAACTCCCTGCTCGACATAGTGGTTTTTGGCTGCCGCGCCGGACGGCATGCCGGTGCTGTTGCTGCCGGCGTCAGGGTCGGGAAACTGCAACTGGGGCATGTGACAGCATATCACCGCCAGCTGGAGGCGGACGGAGTGGACACCGGGGGAAGGGTGGCGCCGCTGCTATTGCCCCGCTATACTCACCGCAGCCAATGAGGGGTTAAAGATGAATTTGCTGCAGGGAATCCGTGTGCTGGACCTGACCAGGCTGTATCCCGGGCCGTTTTGTACCATGCTGCTAGCCGATATGGGGGCGGAAGTAATCAAGGTGGAAAGCCCCGGCGAAGGCGACTACATGCGCCTGATGGGGCCGTCGGACGGAGACGGGAGCCTGTACTTCAGGATGCTGAACAGGAACAAACAAAGCATCACGCTTAACCTTAAAACAACAGAGGGCAGCAACCTGTTTCTGCGCCTGGCCGGAAAGGCAGACGTTATAGTTGAAGGTTTTCGGCCGGGGGTGGTCGATGCGCTTGGTGTAGGCTACCAGGCGGTGCGGGAGATTAACAAAGAGATAATTTACTGTTCTGTCAGCGGGTACGGGCAGGACGGCCCTTACCGGGAACGGGCGGGGCATGATGTGAATTACATCGCGCTGGCCGGCATCCTGGGCCTGACCGGCGCCAAGGACGGACCGCCTGTAATCCCCGGCGTGCAGGTCGGGGATGTCGGCGGCGGTTCGCTGATGGCGGTGATGGCAATCCTGGCGGCGACTGTGGCGCGCCTGCGCGGCGGTGGCGGGAGTTACCTGGATGTGGCCATGCTGGACGGCTTGGTTTCCTGGCTGCCGCTGGCTGCTGCCGGGCTGTTTGCCGCCCAGCCGGCCGGGCGGGGTGAAATGACGCTGAACGGCGGACAGGCCTGTTATGCAGTGTACCGGACCGCCGACGGCGGTTATATGTCTCTGGGGGCGCTGGAGCCTAAATTCTGGGCGGCTTTTTGCCACGCCGCCGGCCGGCCGGACCTGGTTGCCCTGCAGTATCAGCCGGACCAGGAGGCACTGAGGAAAGAAGTGGCGGATATCTTTGCCTCCCACTCGCGACGGGAGTGGGAGGCAATTTTCAGGCAGGCCGATGCCTGCTGCGAACCTGTCCTGGATTTGGATGAGACTTTCAATAATCCCCAGATAGTCGCGCGCGGCCTGCTTGACGGGCAGTCGCTCGCTTTTCCGGTAAAGGTCAGCGGGCAGGAGAAAACTGCTGACAGGCCGGCGCCAGCCCTGGGGCAGCATACGCGGGAAGTACTGCTGGCAGCCGGCTGCAGTGAGCAGGAAATTGACCTTTGGAAAGAGCAGGGCGTTATCTGATAAGGGCCGGAGAATTTATCGTGAAGAGCAGTGAATGTGCGAACTTATCAGAATATTTTTGAAACTTATTGACGAATAAGTTTGGGTCAGGTATAATACGTCTTAATAACAGACTGCCGCCTGTAAATGCTTAACTTCAGCAATAATAATCTGTAAATTCTGAATATTGCGCATAACCCGTTGGCGGCCTGAAAGGGGGTGAATGATGGGGGAGTATTTGAGTAAACCTATGCAGCAGCGCATCTGCCTGTTTATGGCAAGAACTGCCGGTGTTGTCTGGGAAAAAGTTTAAGGAGGTCTGAAAATGAAAACTGTCAGGAAGGAAAACGTCGAGGCGTACATGAAGGCCAACCGTTCGCTCGTCTTCGGGCTGGTGGGCTTCTGGGTCCTGATTACCTGGGGGACGGCTCTGGTATCCAATGTGCTGAACAAGATTGTGATTGCCGGCGCGCCGCTGGGCATGTTTCTGATGCAGCAGACGGTAATGGTTCTTTATGTGGCAATGATATTTTACTACGCGGCCAAGGCCGACCAGCTCGAGAAGCAATACGACGTGGCCGAGTAGGAGAGGTCAGGCACTATTTATTTTAGAGACGGGAGGCAAGAAGAGTGAAGGAGTTCAGTTATCCGCGATTTACGATTTCCCTGATTGTCGGTTTGCTTGTTACCGTGGTCCTGCTCACGTTCCTGGAAGGGGCGGGGCTGGTAGGCTACAGGAGCATTGGCCTGATCTTTTTCTTTGGTACCATCCTGCTTTACGCGGCACTCGGCTACATGACCTCGACGCGCAAAGTGGCCGACTACTTTGTGGCCGGGCGCACGGTGCCCTCTCTGTATAACGGCATGGCAGGCGCCTCGAACTGGATGAGCGCCGCTTCCGTTATCGGTATGTCCGGCACCATTTACTTGCTGGGCTTTGACGGCGCCGCCTACCTGCTGGGCTGGACGGGCGGTTATGTGCTGCTGGCGCTGCTGGTGGCACCCTATATCCGCAAACTGAAAGCTTACACCGTGCCCGACTTTCTGGATGCCCGCTATGGCGGACGCTACGCCCGCACCGTCGGCGTGATTTGCGCCCTGGCCATGAACTTTGTGTATTTAATCCCGCAGTTTATGGGCGTCGGTATGATTGCCGGCCGCTTCCTGGGCCTGAGCTACCAGGCCGGAGTATTTATCGCGCTGGTCTCGGTGTTGTTCTGCGTTTATTTTGGCGGGATGCGCGGCGTCACCTGGACGCAGGTGGCGCAGTACGTGGTTTTAATTATCGCCTTTTTGATTCCCTTGTTCGGCATCTCCTTCATGCGTACCGGCAACCCCATCCCCTGGCTGGCCTGGGCTGAATCAATGGGCCGTGTGGCGGCGTTTGAACAGGCCAACAATATCACGCCCATTGTGCAGCCGTTTGCCAGGATGAGCATGGCCAACACGCTGGGGCTGATTTTCTGCCTGATGGTCGGCACTATCGGCCTGCCGCACGTGCTGACCCGTTTTTACACCGTCCCGTCGATTCGCGAGTCGCGGACTAGTGTGGGCTGGTGCCTGCTGTTTATCGTCCTGCTGTACATCTCCGCTTCCGCCAAGGCCATTTTTGTGCGCGACACAATTTACACCGATATTGTCGGCGCCAGATACGACCAACTGCCCAAGTGGATGCGCGACTGGGGTCCCGAAGGCATGAAGCTGGTCAACTATGAGGACAAGAACGCTGACGGTATTTTACAGTTTGGCGAGCTCAGGATGCACGCCGACATGATTGTTATTTCCACACCGGAGATTGCCGGTATGCCTTACGCCGTGTCCGGCATGATTGGCGCCGGCGGCATGGCGGCGGCCATTTCCACCTGCTTAGGCCTGCTGATGGTGCTGGCAACGGCGGTGTCGCACGACATTTATAAGAAGATGCTGCGGCCGGGAGCGACGGAGGCGCAGGTTATCTTCTGGTCCAAGATTATAATCGTGGTGGTTTCCGCCATCTCGGCGCTGGCGGCCCTCAGCCGGCCGGCCATTATAGTGGAAATGGTGGCCTGGGCCTTCTCTATCGCCGCCGCCACCTTTTTCCCGGCCGTCGTGCTTGGCCTGTGGTGGAGGCGCACCAACGCCCAGGGCGCTTTGAGCGGCATGGTCGTGGGCTTGGTCGTGACCTTGGGCTATATTTTGATGGCGCGCTTCTTTAACGTGACGACCGGCGCATTCCAGTGGAGCGGCCCGGCGCCGGCCGGTGCCGACGCCTTCCGTATCTGGGGCTTTATCCCCATCACCGCCGGCGTCTTCGGCGTGCCGGCCAACCTGATTGTCACTTATGTTGTTTCGTTGCTGACGCCGGCGCCCAAACAGGAAATCCAGGACCTGATCACGGAACTGCATTTCCCGCGCGCGACCATGACGCTGGGCGAAGGCGCGTAACACGGCTTAACAAAGGGGGCCGGATGAAAAATCCGGCCCCCTTTAACGGTTGGGGCAAAAAGATTTTGGATAAAAAGCAGGAATTTTATGATTGGAATCGTATTAATAATATTGAATTGTCTGAATATTTTATACGAGTTACCGCAGTCGTTTTCCAGGGAAAAATAATTGTTTAGGAGGAGTAGTATGGATAAGGCGATTACTTCGGTGATGGAGGAAACCAGGAAGTTTAGCCCGACGGCGGAGTTCAGCAGCAAGGCTCACATTAAGAGCATGGCGGAATACGAAGAGATGTACCGCCGCTCGGTGGAAGACCCGGACGGTTTCTGGTCGGAGATGGCCGGCAGGTTGCATTGGTTTAAGCGCTGGGAGAAGGTGCGCGAGTTTGATTTTGTGGAGGGCAGGATTTCCTGGTTTAGCGGCGGCAAGCTGAACATGGCTTACAACTGTCTTGATGTCCATCTGGATACTTCGCGCAAAAACAAAGCCGCCATCATCTGGCAGGGTGATCCTCTCCAGGAGAGCCGGACCTACACTTATCAGCAGCTGCACCGGGAGGTCTGCCGGTTTGCCAATGTATTGAAAAAGAAAGGCGTCGTAAAAGGCGACCGCGTTTCTATTTACATGCCCATGATACCGCAGCTGGCCATCGCCATGCTGGCCTGCGCCCGTATCGGCGCTGTTCACAGCATCGTTTTCGGTGGTTTCAGCGCGGAATCGCTGAAAGACCGTATCCAGGACAGCGCCTGCAAGTTTTTGATTACTGCTGATTTTGGCCTGCGCGGCGGGAAAAATGTGCCGCTGAAAAGTACGGCTGATGAAGCGCTGGAAAACTGCCCCACCATTGAAAGTGTGATTGTTTACCGTCGCACCGGCGCCGCCGTTAACATGAAAGACGGACGCGATACCTGGTGGGATGATGAAATGGCTGCTCCTGATATCAGCGATGTCTGCCCGGCGGAGGAAATGGATGCCGAGGATCCGTTGTTTATTCTGTATACCAGCGGCAGCACCGGCAAACCCAAGGGAGTGCTGCATACCACCGGTGGTTACCTGACCCACGTTAACGCTACCTGCCGCTATATTTTTGACCTCAAAGACGAGGACACCTACTGGTGCACCGCCGACATCGGCTGGGTGACCGGGCACAGCTACATTGTTTATGGCCCGCTGTCGCTCGGGGCTACCAGCCTGATGTTTGAGGGAGTGCCCAATTACCCGCAGCCGGATCGCTTCTGGGAAATAGTAGAGAAGAATAAGGTAAATGTTTTCTACACCGCGCCGACGGCTATCCGCGCTATGATGCGCGACGGGGAGAAGTGGCCAAAGGGACGCGACCTGTCCAGCCTGCGCCTGCTCGGTACCGTCGGTGAGCCGATTAACCCGGAGGCGTGGATGTGGTATCACCAGTTTGTCGGCGCGGAAAAGTGCCCTATTGTCGATACCTGGTGGCAGACGGAAACGGGCGGCATCCTGATTTCGCCTATTCCGGGAGCCATCCCCACCAAGCCGGGCTCGGCCACCCGTCCCTTCTTCGGCGTTGAGCCGCTAATCATCCGTCAGGACGGCAGCGAGTGCGGGGTGAACGAAGGCGGTTACCTGGTGATCAAAAAAGCCTGGCCGGGCATCATGCGTACTGTCTATGGCGACCACGAGCGCTTTAAAAACACTTATTTTTCGCAGTACCCCGGCTACTATTTCACCGGCGACGGCGCACGCAAGGACGAGGACGGCTATTTCTGGCTGATGGGCCGTGTTGACGATGTGATTAACGTTTCCGGCCACCGCATCGGCACGGCGGAGGTAGAAAGCGCTCTTGTGTCGCATGCCGCCGTGGCGGAAGCGGCCGTGGTCGGCTACCCGCACGACATCAAGGGCGAGGGCATATACTCCTATGTTATCCTGCGCGAGGGCCATTCCGCGAGCGAGGAACTGCGCAAGGAGCTGAACGCTCATGTCCGTAAAGTTATCGGGCCGATTGCCACTCCCGACAAGATCCAGTTCGCTCCCGGTCTGCCCAAGACCCGCAGCGGCAAGATTATGCGCCGGATCTTACGCAAAATCGCCCAGGGCGATATTGAAAACATCGGTGACACCACTACGCTGGCTGACCCGGCAGTGGTGGAGACGCTTGTTGCCGAGCGGGCCAGTTAGTATTCCGGTTTAAAGACTTTGCGGGCCATCCGGTAAAGCGGACGGCCCGCCGTTTTTTTTGCAGGAACAGCAGATTCTGCTTTGTGAGCAGCAGGAATTAAGCGGCAGCGGGGGAAACTATACGTCATAAATAAGGCAAATTAAGGGTGAAAGAGGGAAGTTATTTGACGCACAGAAGGTTAAGAGCGGAGGAACTGAGATTTTTTTGCGACCCCTTGAGCTTTGAATTTGAAACTACGGAAACAGTGGCTCCGCTGGAAGGCATAGTGGGGCAGGAGCGGGCTGTCCGTGCCATGGAGTTTGGCCTGTCGATCAAACGCCACGGCTATAATATTTGTATGACGGGGCTGACCGGTACAGGGAAAATTTCCTACGCCCAGTCTTTAATCAATAACATAGCCGGGAAAGAGGATGTTCCTGACGATTGGTGCTATGTCTATAACTTTGAGAGCCCGGGCCATCCGGTGGCGCTGCGTTTGCCGCCCGGTCAGGGAAACCGCTTCAAAAAAGATATGGGAGAACTGGTGGAGTCGCTGAAACTTGAGATACCCAAAGCGTTTGACGCCGACGATTACGAGCGGCAAAAGACCACGCTGTTTAAAGAGTTCCAGGAAGTCCGCGGGGAACTGCTGGAGGAGCTGACCCGCACCGCTGCGGAACAGGGTTTTATCCTGCGCCGGGCCAGTACGGGTTTTGTCAGCATCCCGTTAATTGACGGCAAGGAAATTTCCACCGAGGAATATGAGGCGCTGCCGCAGGACGTCCGGGAAGAAATGGAAAGCAAGTCGGCGGAAATCCAGTTCAAGGCGCTGCAGGTGATGCGCCGCATCCAAAACGCCGAGCGCGCCATGAAAGAAAAGGTCAGGGAGCTGGAAAACAAGATCGGCCTGTTTGCCGTCGGCTTTCTGATCGAAGAGCTTAAAGAGCGCTACGGGGAACCGGTTGCCGGCTATCTGAACGCGGTGCAGGAGGATATTCTCGAAAACCTGGATGAATTCCGCGGCGGCGAGGAAGAGGAAGCCGTCCCGTTTCCCTGGCTGCGCCGCAAGGGGGAGCCGGGGTTTAAATACCGGGTCAACCTGGCGGTGGATAATAAAGATACGCTGGGCGCCCCGGTGATTGTGGAGACAAACCCGACCTATTACAACCTGGTCGGGCGGGTGGAGTACGAGAACAGGCTGGGGATGGTAACGACTGATTATGGCATGATTAAAGCCGGTTCTCTGCTGAAAGCGAACGGAGGCTACCTGATTCTGCAGGCGCGTGAGGTATTGACCAACCCCGGCGCCTGGGAAGGGCTCAAACGGATCCTGAAAACCCGGGAAGCATGCCTGGAGAACCTGGGCGAGCAGTTCGGCCTGCTGGCCATGTCCACCTTGCGCCCGCAGGCCATCCCGGTCAATGTCAAAGTCGTCCTGATCGGCAACCCGTACCTCTACCAGATCCTGTACCACTTTGACGAGGATTTCCGCAAGCTGTTCAAGATCAAGGCTGATTTTGACACGGAAATGGACCTGGACCGCCACAATATGACCAGTATGGCGAGCTTTATCTCCACCCACTGCCAGCGGGAGAAACTTCGCCATTTCGATCGGACCGCTGTGGCCGGGATAGTGGAGCACAGCTCGCGTCTGGCGGACCACCAACGCAAGCTGAGTACCCGCTTTAACGAGCTGGTGGAAATTATTTATGAGGCTGATGCCTGGGCGCAGTTGAACGGTGCCGCAGTGGTCAGCGGCCCGCATGTCAAGCGTGCCATTGCCGAGAAAATCTACCGCTCGGACAAGTACGAGCAGAAACTGCAGGAACTGCTGGCGGAAGGCAAAATCCTGCTTGACCTGGAAGGAGAAAAAATCGGACAGGTTAACGGGCTGTCAGTACAGAACAGCGGGGATTACGTCTTTGCCCGCCCGTCCAGAATTACGGCCGTGACTTACCCAGGCCGGCGGGGGATTGTCAATATTGAGCGGGAAATACGGTTAAGCGGCCAGATTCACGACAAGGGAGTGCTGACACTGGGTGGTTACCTTGCTCACAGGTTTGCCAGGGAAAGACCGCTTTCCCTGGCGGCCAGCATAACCTTTGAGCAGCTGTACGGCGGCGTGGAGGGCGACAGCGCATCCAGCGCCGAACTGTACGCCCTGCTGTCAAGCCTCGCGGACTTACCGGTCAGGCAGGACCTGGCCGTTACCGGCTCCGTCAACCAGTGGGGTGAAATTCAGCCTGTCGGCGGCGTAACCCACAAAATCGAGGGGTTCTTTAAAGCCTGCCGGCTGAAAGGGATTACCGGCAGGCAGGGTGTGATTATTCCGGTGCAAAACGTCAATAACCTGAATCTGTCGGATGAGGTGCTGGAGGCTGTGCGTGCCGAGCAGTTCCATGTTTATCCTGTGGCCAGCGTGGAAGAAGGGGTGGAAATTCTGACCGGTACGCCAGCCGGGCGGTCAGATGAAGCCGACTACCCGCCGGGCAGCGTTTTCTGGCGGGTAGCTCAGAAACTGGATTTTTATTACCAGAAACTGAAAAAAGATGAAAGCAGCAACGGGGAGAAAGACTCTCCCGACAGTTGCGCCGGCTCCGGCCCCTGTCACTGAAGCGCGAAACAGCGGGGAAGGACTGGAAAATTTTGCGTTCATTGCTTGGCGTGGAAGAGTGGCTCGTTAACAGAGAGCGGTATTACCTGGTGGATGTGCGCTCCCCGGCGGAATTTAAGGCGGCTTCTATTCCAGGCGCGGTAAACATTCCTCTTTTCAGCGATGAGGAGCGTGCCGCGGTCGGAACCGTGTACAGGCAGGAAGGGCCGCAGGCGGCGAAAATGGTCGGCCTGGCGCTGGTCTCCCCCAAACTGCCCCGGCTGGTGGAAAAAACACTTTCCGGGGCCGGTCACAGGGAAATTCTCCTTTACTGCTGGCGCGGCGGGATGCGCAGCAACAGCCTGGCGGCTGTCCTGGAAGCGCTTGCCTGCCCGGTCCGGCGCCTGACGGGAGGATACAAGGCGTTTCGACGTCTGGTGGTGCGCGGCCTGACCGGTTACTCTCTTAATGTTCCGGTCTTTGTCTTAAACGGGCTGACGGGTGTAGGCAAAACCATGGTTATCCGTACGCTGGCGGAGCGGGGAGTGCCGGCGCTGGACCTTGAGGAGATGGCCGGTCACCGCGGCTCGGTGTTTGGCGGTTTCGGACTTGGGCCTCCGCACACTCAGAAAGATTTTGAGGCTTTGCTGTTCCTGGAACTGTGGAAGCACAGGGCGGCGCGCTACCTGGTCGTTGAAGGGGAGGGCAGGCGGATAGGCCCTGTCGTCCTGCCGGATTTTCTGTTTGCCGCTATGCTGGGCGGGCCCCGCATCCTGCTGGAGGCAAGTCTGGAGGTGAGGGTGGAGAGGATTTTGACCGAATACCGGTCGACCACTGCGGAGCAGGTAAAAGAACTGACCACTGCGGTCAGCTCTTTGCGAAACCGGCTGGGGGAAGAAAAGTGCGCCGGCCTGCTGGAAATAATAGGCGCCGGCCGGTATGCGGAGGCGGCACGGGAACTGTGCACCGGCTACTACGACCTGCTTTACAAAGACTCGCGGGCCGCGCCCGGACAATACCTGGCAGCGGTGAACATCGACGACCCGGACCGGGGCGTGCAGCGCCTGCTGGCGGTGATAGAGGAATATATGTCTGGTTATAGTATAGGCAACTAAGATTCCCCGGCAAAGCCGGCAAGATTGGAGGCAACTATAACATGGAAAAACTGGTCTTAAAAATCGGCGGGATGACCTGCAACCACTGCAAGATGAAAGTGGAAAAAGCGCTGCGGACCATGGACGGCGTGGAAGATGTTCAGGTTGACTTAACCACGGGTCAGGCGACTGTCAGCTTTGATTCCGCCAGGCTGCGGGCCGAAGACCTGCGCGCCGTAGTAAGCGAAGCGGGATACGAGATTACCTGAATCTGAAAATCGGTGCCGGGAGCTTTAGGCGGGTGACATGGCCGTCGGTATTGTTCTTGACAAAAAACAAGGTGAGGCGTATATTGTGATTGTACTGCAAAAAGCCGTATAACGGCTTTTTCATGAAGCTTTTAACATTAAAGCTTCATGGTTTGCAGCAGAATCATATTGTGAATAGTTGCACAGAACTATGGTAAAGATGAGGCGGTCAGTATGCCCTTTAAGCTCATCAGGCACCGGATGACCAAACAGCGCCAATTGATACTTGATGTGCTGAGAGGCACAGACGGCCATCCGACGGCTGACACGATTTATGAGCAGGTCAGGAAGATGATGCCGCAAATCAGTTTGGGAACCATCTATCGCAACCTGCGGGTCCTGATAGAGAGCGGTGAGATTCAGGAGTTAAATTACGGCAGCTCCCACAGCCGTTTCGACGGTAACCCGTCTGATCATTATCACTTTGTCTGCAGGGACTGCCGCGCAGTTACAGATTTGGACCTTCCCTTGCTGCGGGAAATCAATGCCCTGGCTGCTGAGGCGGTAAACGGCCGGGTTGACTCACACCGCCTGGAGGTTTACGGCCTTTGTGCCTGTTGCTCTAAAAAAGTTTAATGCTTCGCGGTGTAACAGATCATCTCTTGGTCTGAGCAGTTACAAAAAGTTTAATGCCAGGCCCGGGTAACCCCGGGTCTTTGGTTTTTTATTGCAGAGAATTTCCGGCAAAGAGGGAAAAGGAAAAAGGCAGCAGGAAAAGAATATGTAAAAAGACAGAGGTGATAAAGTGGCTGGCGCAAAATTTGTTCATCTTCATGTGCATAGCGAATATTCCCTGCTGGATGGGCAGGCCCGGCTGGAGGCGCTGGTGAACAGGGCCGCTGAACTGCGACAGCCTGCTTTGGCTCTGACCGACCACGGAGTAATGTACGGGGTAATTGAATTTTATAAAAAGGCCAAGGCGGCGGGAGTCAAGCCGATTATAGGATGTGAAGTCTATGTCACGCCGCAGGGGCGCTCACGCAGCAGCCGCGACCCGCGCTTTGACGCTGCTGCGCGTCACCTGGTGTTGCTGGCGCGCAACGTGACCGGCTACCGGAACCTGCTGGAGCTGGTGACCCGTGGTTTCAGCGAGGGTTTTTATTACAAACCGCGCGTTGACCATGAGTTGCTCAGGCGCTTTAATGAAGGGCTGTTGGTTCTATCCGGCTGCCTGGCGGGGGAAATCCCGCAGGCGGTGCTGGAAGGCCGCCAGGAAGACGCTTTGCGGGAGATAAAATTTTACCGGGAAGTATTTGGCAGTGAAAACTTTTATCTGGAATTGCAGGACCATGGGCTGGCCGAACAGCAGACGATAAACAAAGCTCTTGCGGACCTCTCCCGGGAAACCGGCGCGCCGCTGGTGGCCACCAATGATTTGCATTATCTGAAGAAAACCGATTGGATGGCGCATGACGTGTTGCTGTGCATCCAGACGGGTAAAACTCTGGAACAGGAGGCGCGGCTTCGTTTTGACAGCTCAGAATTCTATTTTAAATCTGCAACGGAGATGGCCGACCTGTTTCCGGAATACCCTGAGGCAACGGAGAATACGCTTGCCGTTGCGGATGCCTGCCAGTTTGAATTCTCGTTTGGCAAGACATATCTGCCGGGGTTTAAGCTGCCGGAATCTTTTACGGATGAAAACGCTTACTTGCGTGAGATTTGCCTTGCCGGTGCGCACCAAAGGTACGGAAAAGTTTTGCCGCCGGAAGTGCTCGACAGGCTGGAGTATGAACTGAAAGTTATCTCCGAGGTGGGATATGCGTCTTATTTCCTGATAGTCTGGGATTTTGTGCGCTACGCCCACAGTTCAGGGATTCTGGTAGGGCCGGGGAGAGGTTCAGCCGCCGGCAGCCTGGCAGCTTATTGCCTGAAGATTACCAATATCGATCCGCTGCGCTACGGGCTGCTGTTTGAACGCTTCCTGAATCCTGAGCGGGTAAGCCCTCCGGATATTGATATTGACTTTTGCTATGAGAAACGGGAGCAGGTTATTGACTATGTGGTGAAAAAATACGGGGAAGAGAATGTGGCCCAGATCATTACCTTTGGGACTATGGCGGCCAGAGCGGCAGTGCGTGATGTGGGACGCGTGCTCGGGTTCCCTTATGCCGAAGTGGACAGGATTGCCAAGCTCGTACCACCGGAACTTAATATTTCTCTTGAGGAAGCGCGCAGAAAAGAACCGCTGCTGCAGCAACTGTATGAGACGGACGAAAAAGTGCGCAAACTGCTGGAGCTCTCTGAAGCCGTGGAAGGGTTGCCTAGGCACGCGTCCACGCATGCGGCCGGCCTGGTTGTATCGAGCGAACCGCTGGTACAGGTGGTTCCGCTGCAGAAATCAGGCGAGAATGGAATGACCACTCAGTTCCCCATGGGAACACTTGAGGAACTTGGCCTGTTAAAAATGGATTTTCTGGGCCTGCGTACGCTGACCATGATGCAGGAGGCGACAAGGCTGGTTTTTGAATCTTGCGGCAGGGAGATCGACCTGTCGGCTTTACCGCTGGATGATGAAGCCACGTATCGACTCTTGTCCCAAGGGGACACCGCCGGAGTCTTTCAGTTGGAATCAGCCGGGATGCGTGATATTTTGCAGAAACTGCGTCCCAGTACTTTTGAAGACATTATTGCTGTCGTTGCTCTTTACCGTCCCGGCCCTATGGAACAGATTCCCGCCTTTATCATGAGCAAACACAGACCTCATACAGTCCACTACCTGCACCCTGATCTGGAACCGATTCTGAAGGAAACTTACGGCGTGATGGTTTACCAGGAACAGATTATGCAGGTGGCTGCACACCTTGCCGGCTTCTCCCTTGGGGAGGCGGATCTGCTGCGGCGGGCGATTGGCAAAAAAAAGCTGGAAATTTTAAACGAACAGCGGGCAAAATTTGTCCGGGGCTGCTTAAACAACGGGCACTCGAGCGGACTGGCCAACGAATTGTATGATTTGATTGTGAAGTTTGCGTCTTACGGTTTTAATAAGTCTCACGCGGCGGCTTATGCCATGGTCGCTTACCAGTCTGCCTATTTAAAAGCAAATTTCCCCACCCAGTTTATGGCTGCCCTGCTGACCAGCGTGATTGGCAACAGTGAAAAAGTAGCCGGCTATATTGCCGAATGTAAGCGTGCGGGGCTTTCCATCCTGCCGCCGGATATCAACCGCAGTCTCGCCAATTTTTCCATTGAGAATGAAAAATGCATCCGCTTTGGCCTGGCGGCGATAAAGAACGTTGGTCAGTCTGCTATCTGCTCCGCCTTGACAACACGGCAGCAAAAAGGGGATTTTGCTTCTTTGCGTGACTTTTGCTCAAGGGTGGATTTGCGGACCTGTAACAAAAAGGTGCTGGAAAGCTTGATCAAGAGCGGTGCTTTTGATTGTTTTGACACCAGCCGCAACCGGCTGCTGGCTGTCCTGGATGAGCGGATTGCTTACGGCCAGGCTGAACAGCGGCAGCGCCAGAGCGGACAGCAAAGCTTGTTCGATCTGCCGGCTTTTGAAAGCCTGAGTCACCTTCTGCCCGACGACTTGCCGGAGCTGCCGCCACTCTCGGCGCGGGAGCGGCTGGCTATGGAAAAAGAAACGCTGGCGCTTTATCTCAGCGGACATCCACTGCAGGATTATGAGCAGGTACTAAACCTTTTGCCGGGGGTTACTCCCTGTAGCGAACTCCATAATATGCCCGACAGCGTTCAGGTTCGTGTGATTGGCATGGCGGGGCAGGTCAGGCAGGTTGTCACCAAAACCGGTAAGCTGATGGCGTTTGTTCAACTGGAAGACAGGAGCGGCGAATGTGAAGTAATCGTTTTTTCCAAGGTCTTTGATAATGTCAGGGCTGCGCTGGAAACCGGCCGCGTACTGCTTGTGCACGGCCGCATTGACCATAAAGAGGAAGAAGAAGTTAAAATTATAGCGGAGGGCGCAATACCGCTCTCTCCGGAGCCGCAGGAGGTGCAGATCTGCTGCAGAGGGGATGTTGATGAAGGGCGTCTGTTGGCCCTGAAAAACATTTTAACCGGCTCACAGGGGTCATGGCCGGTTTCCCTGGAGTTTCCCTCCACTAACAAGAAAGTGATCTTGCCCGGAGAATTCTGGCTGACAGAGGGCTGCGCCAGGCTGTCGGAAATTGAGCGCCTGTTCGGCCGGGAGGCCGTGGTTATCCAGCCGCTCAGGATAGGTCAGGCTTCATCTGGGCAAATTAGGGGTTGACAAAAAGATAAGGGGAACAGCTGTGCGTAAAATTGGCGTTCTGACTTCCGGCGGCGATGCGCCGGGTATGAATGCTGCTATCCGGGCAGTGGTACGGAAAGGCATCTATCACGGACTGGAAGTAACCGGCGTTCGCCGCGGCTTTCAGGGGCTGATTGCGGGCGACTGCCTGCAAATGCACCTGGGCTCGGTGGCCGATATTATTCACCGCGGAGGCACAGTGCTGCGCACAGCCCGCACGCCGGAATTTATGCTTGAGTCAGGCCGGAGGGCGGCCCTGGCCACGGTGCGTGCCAACAGCCTTGACGCGCTGGTGATTATCGGCGGGGATGGCTCTTTTCACGGGGCTGCCTGGCTGGCCTCAGCCGGAGTGCCTGCAGTCGGTATCCCGGCCACCATTGACAATGACCTGGCGTGTACTGATTACAGCATAGGTTTTGACACCGCTGTCAACAACGTGACCGAGGCCGTTAACAAAGTCAGGGACACAGCCACTTCGCACGAGCGGGTTTACGTTATTGAAGTGATGGGGCGTACTTCGGGACATATCGCCCTGACTGCCGGCCTGGCCGGAGGGGCGGAGTCCATCCTCCTTCCCGAATTGCCCTTTGACCTGGAGCAGGTCTGTCAGCGCCTGTACCGAGGGGTGGAACGCGGCAAGCTGCACAGCATAATTCTGGTGGCGGAAGGGGCGGGCAGCGCCCTGGTTATCGGAGAAGAAATAAAAATGCGGACCAACATGGAAACAAGAGTGACAATCCTGGGCCACCTGCAGCGCGGCGGCACGCCGACTGCTTTTGACAGGATGCTGGCCAGCCGCCTTGGCGCGGCGGCGGTGGATCTGCTGCTGTCCGGCTGCCACAACCGGATGGTGGGCCTTGTCGGCGGTGAAGTGCGCGCCACCCCTTTGGCGGTGGCATTGGCGCAAAAGAAGGAGTTTCCGGCAGAACTTTACCAGCTGGCTAACATCCTGTCGATCTGAAAAAAGGAGGGTTGTCGGGTTGAGAAGGACAAAGATTGTCTGCACGCTGGGTCCGGCCAGCAGTGAACCTGCGGTTCTAAAGCAATTGCTGGCTGCCGGTATGGACGTAGCCAGGCTTAATTTTTCTCATGGCTGTCATGAAAGCCATGCCCGGACACTGGGGGCTGTAAGGCAGGCTGCCCGGGAAACGGAAAGGAACCTGGCGGTTCTGCTTGACACCAAGGGACCGGAAATCCGGATTGGCACGTTTCGCTCCGGGCGGGTTGAGCTGGCGGAGGGACAAAATTTCGTCCTGACTGCCGGGGAGGTGGAGGGAAACGAAGAACGGGTCAGCGTCAATTATCCCGGAATTGTCCACGATGTGCAGCCCGGAGCGAAAATTCTGCTGGACGACGGCTTGCTTATCCTGGAAGTGCAAAAAGTACAGGGGAATGAAATTTACTGCCGGGTGCTGGTGGGCGGAGAGCTCTCGGACCGCAAGGGAGTTAATATTCCCGGGGTGCATCTTAATCTGCCGTTCCTCTCGGAGAAAGACAAAGCAGACATTCATTTTGCTGTGGATAACGACTTTGATTTTCTGGCCGCCTCGTTTGTACGCCAGGCCGCCGATATTTTGGAAATCCGGGCTATCCTGGAAGCACGGCGCTCAAGAGTGCAAGTAATTGCTAAAATTGAAAGCCGTGAAGGCGTCGATAACCTCGATCAGATTCTGCTGGTGTCAGATGGTTTAATGGTGGCGCGGGGTGATTTGGGCGTTGAAATACCCGCGGAAGATGTTCCGCTGGTGCAAAAGATGATTATTTCCAGATGTAATACTTTGGGCAAGCCGGTAATTACCGCCACACAGATGCTGGAGTCGATGATTCGTAACCCCCGCCCGACCCGTGCTGAGGCCAGTGACGTGGCAAACGCCATTTTCGACGGGACGGATGCCGTGATGCTTTCCGGTGAAACGGCTGTGGGGCGTTATCCTGCGGAAGCGGTAGCCACCATGGCCCGTATTGCTGAAAGAACAGAAACGGCACTGCATTATGAACAAATTTTGGAAAGCTTTGAAGCCCCGGCAGAAAGAAGCGTGACTGCCGCCATCTCCTATGCTACCTGCCGGGCCGCTCAGGAGCTGGGAGCTGCTGCTGTTATTACCGCCACTCAATCAGGGTTTACGGCTAGGATGATTTCCAGGTACAAGCCAAAAGCGCGCATTGTCGCCGTTACACCCCGTGAGGCGGTGGCCCGGGTTCTGGCCCTGACATGGGGGGTTTACCCGGTGCTGTGCCCGCCCACCACCACTACGGACGATATGTTTGAGGCTGCTGTGGCCGCGGCTTTGCACAGCGGGCAGGTGCAAAACGGTGACCTGGTGCTGATAACAGCCGGTGTGCCGGTAGGGATCAGCGGCGCAACGAACCTGCTGCGTGTACATACCGTGGGCGAGGTTGTCCTGCGGGGAACCGGTATCGGGAGAAAGCCGGTTACAGGGGTGACCCGGGTTGTCAACGGAAGCAGCGCTGCGGCCTTCCTGCTGGAGGGAGAAATACTGGTGGCGCCCTGCACCGACAGTGAATATGTTCCTTATCTCGGGAGGGCTGCCGGCCTGATTGTGGAAGAGGGGGGCCTTACTTCCCACGCGGCGGTGGTTGCCCTGCAGTTGGGACTGCCGGTCATTGTCGGCGCGAAAGACGCAACTGCAATCATCGGCAACGGGGAGACAGTTACCATAGACTCGGTTCGCGGACTGATTTACCGCGGGCGGGCTACCATATTATAAGCGGGGATGCGAAATGAAGAGCGGAGAAACGTTGTTGCGCGTGCGCTACGCGGAAACCGACCAGATGGGCGTGGTTTACCACGCTAACTATTTTGCCTGGTTTGAGGTGGGGCGCAGCGAATATTTCCGGCAGCTGGGCATGCCTTACGGAGAATTTGAGAAAAATCAGTTGTTTTTGCCGGTTACCAAAGCTTTTTGCCAGTATAAGACGCCGGCCTGCTATGATGACCTGTTGCGCGTAGTGACCGGTATTAACAATTTGCAGGAGGTACGGATGTCTTTTAAATATGAAATATTCAGACATGAGAACAATGTACTTCTGGCCATCGGCGAAACAGAGCACGCTTTTGTTAACCATCTGGGTAAACCTGTGGTGCTGAAAAAATACAATCCCTTCCTCTGGCGGCGGCTGCTGGAAGCCACCGGGGTACAGCAGGAATAACAGATGTTTCCTAAGCTGCTGCTTTTATTTACTCTCTTCCCGCTGCTTGAACTTTACCTGCTGATTGAGCTTGGCCGCCGGGCAGGAGTTGCCCCGACTATCCTGCTGGTGGTCATAACCGGGTTTTGCGGCGTGCTGCTGGCCAGAGCACAGGGGTTCCAGGTGCTGCAAAGAATTGCCGTAAACTTGCGTCAGGGTCAGTTGCCCGGCGAAGAATTGCTTGACGGGATGGCTATCCTGGTTGGCGCCGCTTTTTTACTGACTCCGGGCCTTATTTCCGATACAGCCGGCCTGTTGCTGTTAATTCCGGGAAGCAGGAGAGCGGCTAAACAGTTTTTGCGGCGCAGGCTGAAAAGAGCGCTGGAAGAGGGAACGCTGCGCCTCTTCTGGCGTAAAATACCTTAAAAGGAGGTTTATTATGACCGGGGGAGCTGAAACCGGTATAGTTTATCATCCTGATTTCCTGTTGCATACAAACCCGCATCATCCGGAAAGGAAAGAGCGCCTGGAGGCGATCCTGGCGCTTTTGGCCGGGGAAAATCTTTTCTCCCGCCTGGAGCAGCTCTCACCGCTTCCGGCCGTCCCGGAGGAGGTGACACTGGTGCATACGCCGCAGCATCTGGAGAGTGTGCGAAGGATGGTAGCAGGCGGCAACAGCTACCTGGACGCCGACACCTATCTTACCAGGCATTCTTTCGACGTTGCCCTGCTGGCTGCCGGAGGGGCGCTTTGCGCAATGCGTGCCGTCCTTGGCGGAAATTTACGCACCTGCTTTTCCCTCGGGAGACCTCCGGGACATCATGCCGAACCGGAAAACGCCATGGGCTTTTGCCTGTTTAACAACGGCGCCATTGCCGCACGTGCCGCCGTGAAGGAGTTTGGCCTTTCCAGAATCCTCTTCCTGGACTGGGACGTTCATCACGGAAACGGGACTCAGGACAGCTTTTACCATGACCCTGAGGTCCTGTTTGTATCTGTTCATCAGAGCCCGGCCTACCCCGGAACCGGCCACCTGCACGAAACGGGCGCCGGCCGGGGGCTGGGTTACAACGTGAATATTCCGTTACCGCCAGGCTGCGGCGACAATGAATACGACATGGCTTTCAGCGAGGTGATAGAGCCCCTGGCGGCCGCCTACCGCCCCGAGGTGGTGATGGTTTCCTCCGGCCACGATACTTACCATGCAGACCCGCTGGCCGGCATGAACCTCAGCTTCCGCGGATTTGCCAACATGGCGCGTCATGTACGCGAAATAGCTGAAACATTTTGTGACGGGCGGGTCGTACTATTTCTGGAGGGCGGGTACCACCTGCAAGGGCAGGCTGAAGCAGTTGTGACCATACTGTCTGAGCTTGGCAGGTGGGGACGGCCTGTCCGGGAGGAAGAAGTGCGGGCCTGCGGGCCGGCTTTCGGTGATCCCCGGAAGGCAATAGCCGCTGCCCGCGAACATTCACCGTTGCTCAAACCGAAAAATCGTTGATAACGAGCCCCGTCAGCAGCTTTGGGTAGAAATAGGTGGACTTTTGCGGCATTTTATCGCCTGCTGCGGCTACGTCAACCACCTCGCTGACTGAGGGGGCCTTTAGGAAAAAGGCTGCCTGGTATACGCCTGAATCAACCTTTTGCTGCGCTTCCGTCTCGTCCCGGGTGTAAGACAGATATTGCCCGCTGCGGCGTGCTTCCTCACTGATGCCAAGGAGTTCTTCAAGAACGAGGCACTGCAGCACCGCCACATCAAGATTGCGCCAGGCCGCGGATTTATAACCCGCCCGGGAAGCCATTTCCCGGGCGGCCTGTTCGTGGGACAAGTCAAGCAGGTAAAAATGGCCGCCGCCGGTATACAGCGCAAAAATATGTGCCGCGGCCGCTCTATCCTGCATTTTTTTCATTTCATCCGCAATAGTTACAGGTTTTCCGGCGGAAGGCAGCTTCAGCGCAGTTACTGTGAAGTGTCTGGCGAGCAGTTCAGGAAATGTCCGGCTGTCAAAAGAGGTAACGTTTTTAATCAGGCGATGGGTGGGCAGGACCAGCAACCCCGGGTCGTGGACATCGACAAGCGACATTAAGACAAAACCGAAGCGGTCATGCCCCTTAGCCGCCATTTCCCGGTGGAACAGGTTAGCGGTCTCATAACGGTGGTGTCCGTCGGCGATAAAGATTTTTTGCTCCAGGAATAACCGCCGGAGTTCTGTTAAGATCTGTTCATCGCCGACTGTCCAGAGGCGGTGTTTTTCGCCACTGTCGTCTGTAAAGTCCACCTGCGGAGTGTGTTGCATGATCTTACCGGCGATGTTCCTTACCGCGCCGGACCGGTCATGGTAAATGCCGAAGATGGGGCTGAAATTGGCCCTGGCCGCACGCAGCAGCTCCAGGCGGTCTGTTTTGGCTTTGGACAGCGTTTCCTCATGAGGGAGAATCACACCTGAGGCATAATCCTCAACCTCTACCCCGGCCATCAGGCCGCGGCGCGCATGCCATTGCCCCCGCAAAAAAAACTCCTGCTCGTAAAAATAAAGCACAGGCCCGGGTTCACGTGACAGCACTCCTTCTGCCTGCCAGCGCGAAAAAAAAGCCGCCGCCCGCGTATAACGGTTATCGCTGTCGTTGTCACCGGGGTTTGTTTGCCCGTATTCCAGACGAATTATATTGTATGGATTCTTAGCATAAAGCAGGCTCTGGGCCTGCTCGTCTATAACGTCATAAGGCGGGGCTGTAAGCGAAGGCATGGCGCCTGCCTTATCCTGGTTGTAGCGCAGGCCGCGAAAAGCAATGATATTGGCCATTGTCCGACCTCCTCCGTAACATTGTGCACTACTAACCTATAGATACGACTGCTTTTAAACCGCCATCTGCGTTGTTGCTTCTGCGGTCCTCACTCCGACGTACGCTCCGGTACGCCTCCGTTCCGGTCCTCGTCGCGCCTAGCATCTGACGATTTCTAAGCAGTTAGCGTCATATAAGGGACTGAGCAGTTACTACTAAATTTTACTTGATTTCCTTAACAAAAGCAACGGCTCCGGTAACCCGGAGCCGTGAGTTTGAATATTATGAATTTTTAAGTACAAAAAACAAGGGTATTCTTAAGGTGAATAAAGTAATAAAGCTGTTTTAGGGTTTCTATATTTTTTTCTTCCAGTGCCTGCAAATAGTGCAGGAACATCTGCGCCGTCATCAGTGAGTCGCCAAGTGCCGTATGTCTGTCCCGCATCTCCACGCGGTGGTGTTTAAGCAGCGAGTCCAGATCGTGACAGCCCAGTTCGGGGTAAAAGGCCCGGGCCAGCTTATAGGTATCAATTACCGGGTTGTAAATTTCTGTTTTTGTGTACCACTTTAGTTTTATGTTCATGAAAGCCAGGTCAAATTCAGCATTGTGCGCTACGAGGGTAGCGTCGCCGATAAAATCAAGGAAGTCGCCGATGACGCTGCAAACACCGGGCTTATCGGCTACCATTTCGTCGTTGATTCCGGTAAGTGCCGTGACGGAAGGAGGGATAGGCCTGTATGGATTAACCAGCTCGTGAAAGGCTTGTTCTTTGCGGATAGCGCCGTCTTCTACCACGACTCCGCCAATGGCGATGATTTCGTCTCCCTGATAAGGATAAAAACCTGTCGTTTCAGTATCAAAGATGACATAACGACTGTTTTGCAGCGGCTGCTCCCAGTTAAAGCGGTTTTTCATCAGGAGCGATTTTTCCGCCAGGGCGCTGGTTTCGCCAGGTTCAGGACGGTAACCGTTTTTAAAACCGTTCTTTTCCGCCCGCGCCTTGTAATAGCGGTAGAGCAAACGGTTAGCAACCATCTGCCAGCGGGAAGGGCGCGACTCCAGATATGTCAGGTTGTCTCGGTTCATGCTTCTCCCCCTGTCAGCCGATAAACGCGTAAAAAGCGTGGCCGGTTAAATTTTGCAGACGGTCCACCGCCAGAAAAGCTTCGCGCAATGCGGCTTTCTCTCGCTTGGTTAAATCATCCGGGGTAATATAGTTGTCCGGTTCCTTGCCCTTGTCTATCTGCAGCAGGCTTTGCCGGATTCTGAACATCATCAGTGTTTCATAAGCAGTGCTCAGCGAGTCTGCATCATCAGAAGAAAAGATTCTTTTTTTCGTGAGCAGTTCCAGGCGATTAAAAGTGTTGGTTTCCACTATTCCTTCACGCAGGGAATAGGCGCGCAGGCAGTCAACCATATGGACACATGCCGCACCTTTTAAGTTTACCATGTTACGGTATTCTTTTGTTTTTTCTGTAATGATCTGCTTGAAAAAACCCAGCGGAACACGGTGCTCCAGGTCGTCTTTAACCAGAAAATGCAGAGCGGTCGCTGACTTTTGAAATTTTCTGGTGACGAAATTACGCAACAGGTCGCAGAGGCTTTTTTTGCCGCAAAGATGCCTGAAGTCAAGGAAAATCGTCATCAGGCGCACATTTTCAGGATTAAGCACATCGACCCACTCGTTTATGGCATCGCGCCAGTCATTAAACGAGCGGCACCACTGCGGGTTGGAGGCCATCACATTTCCCTTGCACTTGGCAAAGCCGCAACGGTACAGCCCTTCGACCACTTTTTCTCCCAGCAGGAGGAAATACCTGGCCACCTGCTCTTTTTTTTCATCCGGAACGTTTTCATAGATAATCCCGTTATCCTGGTCTGTCTTGACAAACTGTTCCTGCCGCCCGCTGCTGCCCATGGTAATCCAGCTGTAACTTACCGGAGGCCGCCCATGCCCTTCTCTGACCATCTCCTGCTCGCAGACCTGGATTATTTTACGGGTCAGGCGGTCAAACAACTCCGTAATAATCTGCAGGATCTCCCGGCTGCCGGCCTTCTCCATAACCAGCGCCCGCAGTACCCGGTCAATCTCCCTGCTTGCCTTGGCCAGCCCTTCAATACTTTCCTGTGCTTCAATGCTGTTTACAATGCTCAGCGCACCCATGCTGCGGGAAGTAATCAGATCCCTGATGGTAACGATACCTTCCAGGCGTCCGCCGGACGCCACGACCAGGTGTTTGACTTTATTCCTGACCATCGACAGCAGCGCTTCATAATAAAATGCCGCCGGCTCAACCGTAAGGATATTGGAACTCATAATCTCCGCCGCTGTAAGCCTTTTTGGCAGGTTACCCCTGGCCAGCACTTTGCCGACCAGGTCTTTTTCAGTAATCAGGCCCAGAGGGCGGCTGTCTTCGTTAACTACCACCAGCGAGGAAACGTTACGTGCAGCCATCCTTCGGGCCAACTCGGTAACCTCTTCCCCGGGCAACGCCGTCAGGGCCGGCTTTGACATCAGGTCGGCCACACGCTTGCGCATCGGCTGTTCGTGAGTTTCAGCACCTTCACGCTGGTCTGCGGCAAGTGAGTGGTAAAGAGAGCGCATCCTGTCAGTCAGCAAGCGGTTGAATTGGGCCAAAAAGTCAGCCTGGCGGTCAAGAACCGCATCAAAAACCCCGTGGGGGACAACGAGGCAGGTCAGGTCAGTCAGCGCCCGTACCGAGCCAGGATAAGGCTCATCGGACAAAAAGACCGTTTCCCCGAAAAACTCTCCTTCCTGGCGCGACCCGGCCACTGTTTCCCGGTCGTGTTCATCAAGCACGGTAACCTCAGCGGTGCCGGAGGCAATAATGAACAGGGCCTGGCGTGAGAGGTCGCCCTGACGGAAAACGTACGACCCTTTGGCGTAAAATTGTAGATTGGTGTTTTGTGCTACCTGCGCCAGTGTCAAATCATCCAGCAGGTGGAAAGGGTTAATTTTCTTTAGGAGTTCCAGGGTGGCGGGCTGACTGTCCTGTTGCCGGGTAGGCATCCTGGCATCAACTCCTGGTACATATTTTCTGAAAATTGCTACTACGGCTGTGTTCATTATACAGCAGAACATCTCTTTTCGCAATCCCCGCACAATTCCCTCTGCAAACACTGTGCAACCTGCAGGAAACTGTCTTTGCCTAAAGAAAATACTGTCAGGGACATTACTGTTGTCCAAACAGGAGAGAATAACGGCAGGGAGGCATCAAGTTGGACCTGCATGCTCTTGAGCAAATGTTATCGTCAATAATCCTGTTGTTTGCCCATATGCTGGAAATTTTCGGAGCAACAGTTATTATTTATGCCGGGACAGCTATTTTCTGGCAGTTTTTACGGACAAGCAAAGATGGGCGTACTATCCGGCTGTCATTTGCCCGCTTTCTTGTTTTCGGCCTGGAATTTAAACTGGCTGGGGAAATCCTGCGTACCGTCGTGATCCGCACTCTCGATGACGTGCTGATTTTAGGGTCGATTATTGTGCTGCGAGCTGCTTTGAATCTGATCATTCACTGGGAAATCCGTCAGGAAAAGCAGGATCGCGACTAGCGGTCGAAGTAGGGGTTTTTGCCTGTGGCGGACAAAGGTATCCCGTAGGCTATTTTTACATCTTGACCGAGCAGGCCGAGATTAAGCGCCGCCCTGCCGGCGGTATACATAACGCGACAATCGGCCCGGTGGTTGGCTGCCACGCTGACCGCTGAACCTATGGCAATACCAAGGTCACCGGCATTAAAGGCACAGCGCGCGCCGGCTTTTTCCGCTTCCTGGCAACCGTCGCGCCCGCAGAAATTACAGTACTGGAGACCCAGCCTGTTCAGGCGGGTGCCGAGCAGTACCACCGCCTGTGTTCGCGCCATATTGCCGCTGTCGCGGACAAAAAAGGGAAGACCGTGTTCGTCACCGTAGCGCTTCATCTCGGCGGCCAGCAGGTCAAGGTCCTCACCGCTGACCACCCGGCAAACCAGATTATCGGTGCCCCGGCCCTTCGGGGCTGTCCTTGCCGCAAGGCACATCAGCGCGGCTACCTCTGTAACGGCTTTTTTTTCCATTTCCCGGCTATCTATAATCATCTTCATCCCTCCACGCAGAAAAATTCTTTCCCTTGAGCAAAAGTCCTGCCGGCGGCTCTCTTCACAGGGTGGGTAATTCCTGTTAAAATGAAGAAAAAGCAAAGGAGCAAAGTTATGCTGGTAAAAGACAGGATGTCCAACGAGCCGGTAACCGTCTCGCCCGAAACCACAGTGCCTGATGCCCTGTCCCTGATGGAAAAGAAACATATCCGGCGTTTGCCTGTGGTCGATAAAGACCGCCTGGTGGGAATTGTCACCCTGCTTGACCTGGTGCGTGCTTCTCCCTCGCCGGCTACGTCTTTGAGCATCTGGGAACTGAACTACCTGTTGGCCAAATTGCCTGTCAGAGATGTGATGGCCAAAAAGGTGCTGACCGTTTCTCCGGAAACCCCCATTGACGAAGCGGCAAAACTGATGCGGGAGCACAGGCTGGGCGGCTTGCCGGTTGTCCGGGAAGGAAAGCTGGTCGGTATCATTACCGAAACCGATATCTTTACCGCTTTTATAGAGATGCTCGGCGTAAACCGCGGCGGCTTAAGGCTGACGCTGGAGTTGCCGGATCGCCGGGGAAGCCTGGCGGAAGTGGCGGAAATATTCCGCAGTCTGGAAGTAAACGTGGTCAGCGTAGCGCTGTTGCCCAGTGAACCGGGAAAAAATGTCGGGCTGTCGGTCTGGCGCCTGCAGGGTAGCATCAATACGGGCCTGCTCCTGGATGTGCTGCGTGAAAAAGGTTACCGGGTTGTACATACTAGTGAAAATGGCAACGGTTAGAGCTGAGAAAGGCGATTACCGCCGGCGGGGGGAAGGATGAGAAACCTGAAACAGGAAAAAGTGCTGCTTATATCAGGCAGCCCGAGGAGAGAAGGCAATACATCGCAGGTGTTGGGAAAATGCGCTGCCAGGCTGGAAGAATTGGGGCTTGCCACAGAGGTAATAAGCCTGGCCGGCAGGCAGGTCTTGGCCTGCGTGGCCTGCTATAAGTGCCTGGGCAGCGGGATTTGCTCCCTTGATGATGGGTTGAATGAAATCGCTGATAAAATCCGTGCCGCCCGCGGCCTGATTGTCGGCTCCCCCGTCTATTTCGGCACGGCGCGGGGCGACCTGCTGAACCTGCTGCAGCGTATCGGCATGCTCTCATACAATAACGACAGGTTCCTCTCCTGGAAGGTGGGCGGGCCGGTGGCTGTGAACCGGCGCGGCGGCGCAACGTCCGTCATTCAGGAATTATTGATGTTTTTCTTTATCAACGAGATGATTGTCCCCGGGTCTACCTACTGGAACATTCTGTACGGCAAGAAGCCGGGCGAGGCCGTACAGGACGGAGAAGGCATGGCGACGCTGCTGCGCTTTGCCGAAAATGTCGGTAATTTAATTCTGCGTCTAAAGCAAGCTGACTGAAGTTTGCTCAGGAGTTTGGAGGAAAGCTATGAAAGTTGCCGGGTTGGCTGTCAATACTTTGCGATTTTTGGCGGTGGATGCGGTGGAGGCCGCAGGCTCCGGACACCCGGGACTGCCGATGGGCGGCGCGCCAATGGCTTATGTGCTTTGGACGCGGTTTCTCCGGCACAGCCCGTCTGCTCCGCAGTGGCTTGACCGGGATCGCTTTGTCCTGTCGGCAGGACACGGCTCCATGCTGCTTTATGCACTACTGTACCTTTGCGGCTATGACCTGCCGCTCGCGGAGATAAGAAATTTCCGCCAGTGGGGGAGCATGACGCCCGGGCACCCGGAGTACGGGCACACTCCGGGTGTGGAAACTACTACCGGTCCGCTCGGGCAGGGGTTTGCCAATGCGGTAGGGATGGCCATCGCCGAGCGGCGGTTGGCCGCCGAATTTAACCGGCCCGGATTTAATCTTGTTGATCACTATACTTATGTTTATTGCGGTGACGGCTGCCTGATGGAGGGGGTAACGGCGGAAGCGGCTTCACTTGCCGGCCACCTTAAACTCGGCCGGCTGATTTGCCTGTACGATGACAATCGGATTACGATAGACGGCAGCACGGAAATTACGTTTACTGAAGACGTGGCTCTCCGGTTTACGGCTTACGGCTGGCAGGTACTGCGGGTAAATGACGGTACGGACCTGGACGCTATCGCCGCGGCGCTTGACCTTGCCAGGAGCGAACCGGCCCGTCCCTCCCTGATTATGGTACGCACTGAGATCGGCTACGGCAGCCCCGGCAAACAGGGCACAGCCGAGGCGCACGGCTCTCCCCTGGGAGCGGAGGAAACACGCCTGGCGAAAGAAACTCTGGGTTGGCCGCCTGAGCCGTTGTTTTATGTGCCACAGGAGGTGCGCGAACATTTTGCCGCTGTAAAAGAGGGGCTGGAGCAGTACAGGCTGGCCTGGGATGAGCTGTTTGCCGGTTACCGGCGGCAGTATCCCGAGGAGGCGGCACGCTTTGCCGCCTGGCAGTCCCGGGAACTGCCGGAAGGGTTGGAGCACGAGCCGCTGCTCTGGCAGCATTCTCAGCCGGCGGCAACCCGTGCTTCTGCGGGACAGGTGCTGCAGGTTCTGGTCCGTTATTTGCCCAACCTGCTGGGGGGGTCTGCCGACCTGAACGCTTCCACCAAGACCTACCTGAAAAACGGCGGTGATTTCCAGCCGCCCGGCTACAAAGGCAACAACATCTTTTTCGGGGTGAGGGAACACGCCATGGCTGCCGCTTTAAACGGCCTGGCGCTGCACGGCGGCTGCCGCCCGTACGGTGCTACTTTTCTGGTGTTCGCGGACTATATGCGGCCGGCAATCAGGCTGGCGGCGCTGATGAAGCTGCCGGTCGTGTACGTATTTACCCATGACAGTATTGCTGTCGGCGAGGACGGTCCGACGCACCAGCCTGTGGAGCAGCTGGCTTCCCTGCGGATCATCCCGCAACTGCATGTGCTGCGCCCGGCGGACGGCCGGGAAACAGCCGCCGCTTGGCTGGCGGCGCTGCGCAGAACAGACGGGCCCTCTGCCTTGGTCCTGACCAGGCAAAATATGCCCCAACTGGACGGCACCGGCCCGCAGGCAGGCAGGGGAGGCTATGTCCTGCGCCGGGAGGAGGGGGAGATTCCTGACCTGATTTTGCTGGCCGGCGGTTCGGAAGTGCCGCTGGTCGTGCAGGCCTGGCAGGAATTAAGCAGCGCGGGCGTTTCCGTCCGGGTTGTCAGCATGATGAGCTTTGAACTTTTCCTGGCCCAGCCGGCGGAGTACCGGGAAGAGGTGCTGCCGCAGCGGGTGAAAAAGCGCCTGGCCGTAGAAACGGCACTGCCGCTGGGCTGGGAGCGCTTTACCGGCGCGGAGGGGGCTGTGCTTGGCCTTGACCACTTTGGCGCCTCAGCGCCCGGAGAAGTGCTGCTGGAAAAGTACGGCTTTACGGCGGAAAAAATAGTTGCCCGGGCGCGCGCTTTACTGGCCGATTAGTTCTTGCCTGCCAGGCGCTGCCCGAATTGCCGGCAATTTTCCAGCTCTGCGGCGCTTGGCGTCCAAAAAATTTCCAGGCTGTCGGCAACGGTAAAGCCGGCCTTGGTTATTCTTGCAGTCAGTTCTTTGACAGCTCCTCCGCTCCAGCCTGAAGAGCCAAAGAAGGCGGCCCGCTTGTTTTTCGGTTTCAGGGTGGTCAGGTCATCAATAAAGGGGGAAAGCTTGGGCAGGAAGTCGCGGTTCATGGTTGGAGAACCCACCACCAGCAGCCCGGCGTCAAGCAGGTCGGCAATCACTTCGCTTGGGTCGCTGACGGACATTTTATACAGCTTGGCCTCCATCCCGCCCTGTACCAGACCTTCCAGGACGGCGTGGGCCATTTTCTCCGTACTGCCCCAGATCGTTTCATAGGCAATGACTGCTTTGTTTTTGTTTTCTCCTTTGGCCCAACTGACATAAGCATTGATTATTTTGCCCGGGTCTTTGCGCCAGATAATACCGTGGCTCGGGGCAATCATTTCTATCGCCAGGCTCATCCTGACGATTTCCTCAATTTTTTTCAGGACCAGCGGGCCGAAGGGCAGCAGGATGTTGGCATAGTATTTCTGCGCCTCCTGCATGATGATCGCTCCGTCCGTGTCGTCGTCAAAACGCGTGGAACTGCACAGGTGTTGCCCGAAGGCGTCGTTAGGCAGCAGTAGTTTTTCTTCCGGCACATAGGTAAACATGCTGTCCGGCCAGTGAAGCATCGGCGCCTCAATAAAGGTAAGCGTCCTGCGGCCGATGGATACGGTGTCTCCCGTTTTGACCACTTGCTTCGGCCAGTTGTCCCCGAATAGTTTCTCCAGTGCCGGCGCAGCTTTGGCCGAACAGAGAATCTTGGCCTGCGGTGCCGCCTCCATCACGGCGGGCAGCGCTCCGGAGTGGTCTGTTTCCACATGATTGACAACTACGTAGCGCAATTGGCGCGGGTCAAGCAGCCGGCGCAGGGACGTCAGCAGTTCTCCGGCAAATGGGGTAAAACAGGTGTCGACCAGTGTGGGAGCGTCATCAAGCAGCAGGTAGGAGTTGTAAGTCGTGCCGCGGTTCGTGGAGTAGGTGGCGCCGTGGAAATAACGCACGTTCCAGTCAAGCACGCCGAGCCAGTATACGTTCTCTTTGATTTCAACCGGCAACATAACAAGAACCTCCTCTGTTTTTAACAAGAAATATTATTGTTAATTTTCGCCGCCTCTTCCTCATTTCCTGCCCCGGCAAAAGCCGGAAACTCGGGTGACAATGCCGGAAGCGGCTAAGGCCTGTAATGCCAGAGTCAAAATATGAAGGAGGGCTTTTGATGAGCGACATCCTTGATTTGCTCGGGAGTGAAGGAGAATCTTTGCTTGGTCACGTTTGCCGGACGGTACCAAGAGAACAGCTCCACCTGCCCGGGCCGGATTTTGTCGAGCGTGTTTTCGTCCTGTCCGACCGGCCAACGCCGGTGTTGCGCAACCTGCAGCAATTCTTCGCTCATGGCAGGCTGGCCGGCACAGGTTATGTGTCCATTCTGCCGGTGGACCAGGGCATTGAGCATTCGGCAGGCGCCTCCTTTGCCCCCAACCCGGTTTATTTTGACCCGGAGAATATTGTGCGGCTGGCGCTGGAGGGGGGCTGCAACGCGGTGGCTTCCACGCTGGGTGTGCTGGGAGCGGTGGCCAGAAAATACGCTCACAAAATTCCTTTCCTGGTCAAGATGAACCATAATGAGTTTCTTTCTTATCCCAATCATCACGATCAGGTGATGTTCGCAACCGTCAGGCAGGCTTGGAGCCTGGGGGCCGCTGCGGTAGGCGCCACCGTCTACTTTGGCTCAGCCGAGTCGCGACGGCAGATAAGGGAAGTTTCCGAGGCGTTTCAACTGGCTCATGAGCTTGGCATGTTTACCGTGCTGTGGTGTTACCTGCGCAACCCGTCCTTTAAAATCGATGGTACCGACTATCACACGGCCGCCGACCTGACCGGCCAGGGCAACCATCTGGGAGTAACAATCGAAGCCGACCTCATTAAACAAAAGCTGCCTGAAACAAATGAAGGCTACCCGGCTGTCAGCCGTCTGTCCGGCAAAGAGTTCGGCAAGACGCACAAGAAGGTGTACAGTGAACTGACGACAGCCCACCCCATAGACCTGACCCGCTATCAGGTAGTAAACTGTTACATGGGGCGGAGCGGCCTGATCAATTCAGGCGGGCCGTCGGGTCAGAATGACCTGGCGGAGGCTGTCCGGACCGCCGTCATCAACAAGCGGGCCGGCGGCATGGGCCTGATTTCCGGGCGCAAGGCTTTCCAGCGCCCGCTTGAAGAAGGAGTCAGGCTGTTGCACGCCATTCAGGACGTGTACCTGGACCGAAGGATCACCGTGGCCTGAAACCGTAACTGCTCAGGCCAAGAGATGATCTGATGTTATACTCCCTGAGCAGTTACCTGAAATCTAATAAAAGGGGTGCCGGGATGAATGAACGGGAACATACTTTAGCCATGTTTGTAGACTTTGAAAATATCGCCATGGGTATACAGGGACGTAAGGAGCCGGATTTTGACATTCAAAAGGTGCTGGAGCGCCTGGTGGAAAAAGGCAAGGTTATCGTCAAGAAGGCTTACGCCGACTGGAGCAGGTTTACCAAGTACAAACAACCTTTTCACGAGGCGGCGATTGAACTGATTGAAATCCCGAAGCGAACTTCGACCGGCAAAAATTCGGCCGATATCCGTCTGGCCGTAGATGCCATTGACCTATGCTACTCCAAAGAGCATATTGACACTTTTGCCATTATTTCCGGGGACAGCGACTTCTCTCCGCTGGTTTCCAAGCTGAAGGAGAACGGCAAACACGTGATCGGACTGGGTATGCGTTCTTCCACCTCAGCGCTGCTCAGCGACAACTGCGACGAATTTATCTATTACGAAGACCTGGTGCTCGGCGAGGTCCAGCCGCCCAAACTGGACAGCAAGGTGCCAAAGGAAAAGCATCCGGCCTTCAGCCTGTTGTTTGAGTCCGTTATCGCCCTGATCAGGGAAAACAAAGAGTGCCTTTGGTCCTCCATGGTCAAAGACACCATGAAACGCAAGCGCCCCTCGTTCAGCGAGTCGTCCTACGGTTACCGCTCTTTTTCCGAACTGCTGGAGGACGCGCAGAAAAAAGGCTTTATCGAACTGCGCACCGACCCGCGCAGCGGAACCTATGTTGTCGTAGGGTTTGCCCGGGATAAATAGCGACCCGACTTTGACGCCATCTTTAATAGCAAGTAACATTTGGAGACCCAAAGTCTGCTCGTCAGGGCAGACTTTTCTTTGTTAACCAAATACAAAAAGGTGGTTGACAATTAAAGCGGCACCATGCTATAATCGTCAAAAATTGCACAAGGAGGAATTTAACTTGAAAAAATTGACTATCCGTGAAATGGTGCTGGTGGCGCTCTTCGCCGCGCTGACCGCGGTGATGGCGCAGATTTCCATCCCGGCCGGGGTAATTCCGGTGCCGGTTACCGGTCAGACTTTGGCGGTAATGCTGGCGGGAGCACTTTTAGGGGCAAGGCTCGGCGCTTTCAGCCAGATAATCTACATCCTGCTGGGAGCGGTGGGGCTGCCGGTATTTGCGCAAGGCAGGGCAGGACTTAGCGTGCTGGTCGGGCCGACAGGCGGATTTCTGTTTGGCTTTGTCGCGGGAGCGTATGTGATAGGCAAACTGCTGGAGAGACGTCCGCAACCGTCACTTTCTTACCTTCTGTTTGTCATAGGTCTGGGCGGGATTGCAGTCGTTTATATTCCCGGTGTGCTGCAGATGGCCTTTGTCACCGGAATGACACACGCCAGGGCTCTGGCGCTGATGTGGCCGTTTATTCCGGGCGATGTGCTGAAAGTTGTTGTTTCCGCGGTTATCGTGCGCGCTGTGCTGGCCAGAAACCTGACCGCCCAACTGTTGCCAAGATAACATAAAGGTATCCCTTTATTTGCGGCGGGAGGAGAGCAGGTAAGCGCCGGTCAGCAGCAAAGATAATGCCAGAGCAAGGTTGCGGGTAGTCGCTAGGCTGACCAGAGTCGGGTCAATCCAGGGGTGAATTCCGATCACATAGTCCAGGTAGTCGTCGAAAAGGTACCAGGCGGAAACGGCTGCCGCCTGCCGGAATGTGAGCGGCAGGCCAAAATAATGCCAGGCCAGGATAGCCTGCAGCACCATGATACCGTGGCCGGCCAGAAGCCAAAGGTTGTCCGGCCGGCTGCTGCCGGCCAGCCGGTAGAGAATTATGATAGCTACGGTCCAGGAGCCGTGCTTAATCAGACCGAAATAGGCAAGACCCTCAAACAGCGGGGAACGGCGCCCACGGTGCAGGAAGAGCAGGGAGAGGGTAAAATACAGGACTGCCAAGGGGGAATTGGGAACGAAAAGCCAAAGATACATGGGGGTTTCGGCAAATTGTCCGGCGTACCAGTAAAAGCCGTACAGGGTGCCGCTGATATTGCCGGCCAGCAACAGCGGATAAAGCCGGCTGCCGCCGGGAAAAGAGCGAACGGGGTGACGCATCGACTGTTTCCTCCGGTACTTTAAAATGCTACGGTACAAGCGATAGTTCAGGGAGGTGACAAGGCTGGTATTCGCCTTTGACCCCAACCTTCCTGCCGGCCCGACAGAAAAGCTCCTTTTTGGGCCGGCCGCCGGCAGGAAATCCCCTGACAGCAGCAGAATAAAACATAAGCGCTGCTCACCTATGGTAAGACGCCAATCCTGCAAGTGCCGGAAAGAGTGACAGGTAGTCAGCGGGAAGTGGATGGTCTGGAGGGAAAAGGATGGCAAATGTTAAGGTAAAGTCTCACCGTGTCGGTTTGCTAATATTATTTGCGGTGCTCTTGTCCGGAGTGCTGCTCGGGGCCAGGATGTTTATGCCGGCCTCAAGTCCGCAGCCGCCGGCACCGCCTGCTGCGGAGCGTGAAGCGCCCCGGTTGCCGCAGCTGCCGGAACGCTTTGCCGGACTGCAGCTTGTTTCATCTTACAGCGGCCCGGCAGCGGTGCGGGATATTTTGCGCCTGCACAGAAACGAGTTTCCGCTGCTTGACGGCCTGATTGCCCTGTATGCGGGGGATGCTGAGGTGACGGTGTGGGTCTCGCTGTCTCCTACGCTTGAAGAAGCCGCTGAACTGATGCGGCGGATGGTGGAAACAATGCCGGCCAGTACCGTGTTTCAGGAAGAGTCGGTGTTTACCCTGGAAGGCAGGCAGGTTTACCATGTGACCGGTATGGGTATGGACCATTATTATTATCTCGATGGTCTTTATGTTTACTGGCTGGCGGTGGGAGAAACAACTGCTCCGCGTGAGGTGCTGGCCGCTTTTCTGCAGTCTTTCTGACCCCGGGAAAGGGAGGCCCGCGCAAAAGAGCGGTCGTCAGCGCGGGGAACAGGTCAAACCGCGCCGCTGTGGGCGGCGTGGGGTATTTTGGGTGCGGTTTATAGCTGTGACAGGCTGGTCATGTTACCAGCTTTTTGCTTTTAGTTGCAGGAAAAACAAATTTTACATAGAAATCCTGTTAATGCGACAAAAGGTACATAACACAGGTGTCCATTAGACAAAGGCACTGCAACAGTAAGAGCGTCGCATGGAGGTAATTTTTTGAACAATTTCAACAGATTATCGTTTAAAATTTTTGTTTACAGCTCGATGATTGCGGTTGTGGTGGTCGGAATCATAGCCTATGTAACGCAGCTGGAAATCGAAAAGGTGCTGTTGAATCAAGAAAGGGTCATATCCAGAGTTGGAACAGATTCGATTGAACGCCGCTCAACGGTAAATTACCAGAAACTGCTTATTGCAGTCAGCCAAATCACTTATAACGATGCTATTATAGAGGCTTTCGCCAAAAGAGACCGGGAGGAAATCGCACGGTTAACCTCTCCTTTGATAGGTGATTTAACAGATGCAAATATAGATATCTTTAATTTTTACCTGCCCGACAATAATGTTTTTTATCAGGTCAACGAGCCGGTGAAAAATGGAAATGATTCATCGTTTCAGCAGTCAGTTATTGAAGTTAATGAAAATTTACATTCCATCAAAGGGTTGGAATGCGGAAAATTCGGATTGGCTTTCACGCGCATCAGGCCGGTTTATTACGGAAACACATACCTTGGCGCCGTGGAGTTAGGATTGCCCTTCGACCACCGCATCCTGAATATTTTTAAAAGAATCAGCGGGGGGGAGTGGTTTATCTACTCCATGAAAGGCGAAAGCGACATTTTATTGTCTGCAACTTCTGACAAAGAACCGCCGGTTAAGTTGCCCAAGGCGAATATACAAAATATATTGCAAGGGGAAAGCGTTTTTCTGAATATGGAGCCATATTTATTAGAGGCAATTCCGCTAAAGGACTACGCAGGTAACGTCCGCTGGTACGTGAAAAGGATTTTTGACAATTCCCAAACAATTCAGATGGCTGCCCAACAGCGTAACAGAATTATCGGTTATGGACTAGTAATTACACTAATAGGATTTTCGACCATATTTTTTTTGATGCTTTACTTGCTCAAGCCCCTTGGCTATCTGGTGGAAAAGGCCAAGGCCTTTACTGCAGGAGACTTAAGTCAGGAAATAAAGCTTAAAGCAAAGGATGAAATTGGCCAGCTTGCCGTAACGATGGAAAAAATGAGGCAGTCTATCGTTGTTATGGCCTGCTATGACCCACTTACCCTGTTGGGCAACCGCAAGCTGTTCATGGAAAGACTCCATCAGGAGATCTCCAGGGCAGGGCGAAACGGGATGAAGCTGGCCCTGCTATATTTGGATCTGGACAAGTTTAAAGAAATAAATGACAACTTTGGGCATGAAGCCGGGGACAAAGTGCTGTGTGAAGTAGGTAGCCGGTTAAAAAATTTATTGAGGGGGAGTGATCTGGTTTTTCGATTGGGTGGTGATGAGATTGTCGTAATTTTGCACGATCTGGTCAGCACGGAAGACGCGGTCTTGGTAGCCTCAAAAATATATGAATCACTAAAGGAGCCGCTCTCACTTAATGATAAATTAATTCATATTAAGGCCAGTCTGGGATTAAGCGTTTTCCCGGACGACAGCGATAACCCAGAGGAACTCCTTAAAAAAGCCGATAATGCGATGTATGATGTAAAGAAGGCAGGCGGTAACGACTATCGCAGAAATGACAGCCGCTTAAGGAATTAAATAATCGGTAATTCGAGGTAATTCGAGGGGTAATTCGAGGGACACCATACTTAATTATTACCGGTTTTGTCATCAGTGGGTAATTCGAGGGACACCATACTTAATTATTACCGGTTTTGTCATCAGTGGATGGTAAAAGCCTGGCTGACAACCTGTAATTCAGTATGGTGTCCCTCGAATTCCTGTAATTCAGTATGGTGTCCCTCGAATTCCTCGAATTCGAATTCCCGAATTCCCTTGACACAGACGGAAGCTCCACAGTCCTTTACTGCTTGGTTCAGCTGTAGTATACTAAAACTTGGCAAGTGCTTTATTGCCGGGAGTTGACAAGCACAAGACTAAAACGTCAGCGGGTGAGAAATATGATGGAAAGCTGGCGGCAGCCGTACCTGAGGGCTTTGCCGGCCGTTGATGTGGTTGTCGGGATTTACCGGCGGACAGCCGCCACAAACTTTCCGCATCATCTCCTGGTGCGGGGAGCGCAGGAAATTGTGGAATCCTTGCGGCAGCAGATTATGGCGGCCATTGAAGAACAGCAGCTGGCGGCTCTGGCTGTGACCCCGGAAGAAGCAGCTCTGCGCCTTGATGCCTGGCTGCAGACACTGGCCGGGCCTGCGTTGCGACGGGTAATTAACGCCACGGGAACTGTTTTACATACCAATCTGGGCCGGGCACCGCTGGCGCCGGCGGCAAGAAAAGCTGTCCTGGAGGCAGCAGGTTTCTGTAATCTGGAGCAGGATTTGCGGGAAGGAAAGCGCGGCTCCAGGCATGATCTGGTGGAAAAGCTGCTGCTGTGTCTGACCGGCGCCGAGGCGGGCTGCGTGGTAAATAATAACGCCGCTGCTGTTTTGCTGTGCCTGAACACGCTGGCCGCCGGCAGGAAAGTCATTGTTTCCCGTGGCGAACTGGTGGAAATAGGGGGCAGCTTCCGTATTCCGGATGTCATGAAGGCCGGCGGCGCACGTCTGGTGGAAGTGGGGACGACAAACAAAACGCGTCTTTCTGACTACAGGGAGGCAATTGACGATGAGACGGCGCTGCTCCTGAAAGTTCATACCAGTAATTACCGGATAATCGGCTTTACCTCTGCCGTGGATGTTGAAGATCTGGCGCTTTTGTCCGCCGAGTCCGGAGTGCCGCTGATGGAAGACCTGGGCAGCGGCCTGCTGGTGAACCTTGAGCCGTATGGCCTGGCCGGGGAACCATTGGTTGCGCAGCGTATTTCCGCAGGTGCTGACTTGCTGACGATGAGCGGCGACAAGCTGCTGGGAGGGCCGCAGGCCGGCCTGGTCCTGGGGCGGAAGGAACTGGTGGAGCGCATCAGGAAAAATCAGCTGATGAGGGCGCTGCGCCCTGATAAGCTGACGCTGGCAGCGCTGGAGGCGACGTTGCGTATTTACCTGTCAGGAGAGGGCTTGCGGGAAATTCCGGTGCTGGCCATGCTGACCGCGCAGCCGGACATTTTGCGGCGGCGTGCGGAGCGCCTGGCGGAGATGTTGCGCAGGCGTTCCGCGGGAAAGCTGATGGCCGGCGTCCGTGAAGATCATTCGTTTGTCGGTGGAGGGGCTATGCCGGAAACAAGGCTCCCCACTTTTGTGGTATCCATTCCTTTGCGCGGGGAGGCTGGTACGGAGTGGGTGCGGCGATTGCGTCAGGGTTCGCCGCCACTCCTTTGCAGAGTACAGGACGGCCACCTGTTGCTTGACCTGCGCACCGTGGCGGAGGATGAGGAGGAAGAGGTGATCCGTTGTCTGCTTATGTAATCGTTGGCACGGCAGGGCACGTGGATCACGGTAAAACGGCCCTGATTAAAGCGCTGACCGGTGTTGACACCGACCGGTTGCGGGAGGAACAGGAGCGCGGGATTTCCATTGAGCTGGGATTCGCTCCTTTTCGTCTGCCAAGCGGCCGCCAGGCCGGAGTGGTTGATGTCCCCGGGCATGAGAAATTTATTCATAACATGCTGGCAGGTATTGGCGGTATTGACCTGGTTCTGCTGGTGGTGGATGTCACGGAAGGTGTGATGCCGCAGACCAGGGAGCATCTGGACATTATGCAACTGCTACGGATTGCCAGAGGTGTGGTAGTGCTGGCCAAGACTGACCTGGCGGCGGACCCGGACTGGCTTGACCTGGTGGAGGAAGAGGTGCGGGAAAGTCTGGCCGGCACTTTCCTGGAAAGCGCTCCTTTTGTCCGTGTTTCAGCTTTGACCGGCGCAGGCCTGGGAGAACTGCGGCAGGTGATTGACTTGCTGACCGCGGAATTGCCTGCAAGGGACAGTGATGCGCCGCTGCGCCTGCCGGTGGACCGCGTTTTCAGCATGCCCGGTTTTGGTACCGTGGTCACCGGGACGCTGCTGGCCGGCCGGATCGCTGTGGGCGGAAACGTGGAGATTTTGCCGCCGGGACGCCAGGCACGGGTCCGGCAACTCCAGGTATACGGGGAGGAAGTAGTTGAGGCGGTGGCCGGTATGCGTGTGGCTGTCAACCTTTCCGGAGTGGAAAAAGAAGTATTGGAGCGGGGCAGTGTGCTGGCCCGGCCGGGGTTTCTGACGGCTGCCTCCCTACTTGATGCCCGGCTTTTTTTGTTGCCCGGCGCCAGAAAGCCCCTGAAGAATATGGCCCGTGTCCATGTTTACCTTGGCACCGGAAGGGCTGTAGGCCGTGTGACACTGTTAGACATGGATGAGCTGCCGCCCGGAAAAGACGCTCTGGTTCAGTTGCGGCTGGAAAAGACCCTTGTCGCCCACCGGGGGGACCGTTTCATTATCCGTTCTTACTCACCAATGACTACTATCGGCGGCGGTATCGTTCTCCAGGCCGGCACCAGCCGCATGAAGCGCTTTAGGAGAGAGGTGCTGGCAGACATGGCGGCTCTGGAGCAAGGCGACCCGGCCGCCCCGCTGCTGCAGCGCCTGCGCCGTGAAGCGGTCGTACCGGTAAAAATACTGGAAAAGGAGGCCGGATTGCCGGCGGGGCAGCTGCACCGGCTGCTGGAACGCCTGGAGGCGGAGGGTGCGGCGGAGCGGGTGGGGGATTTGCTGGCCGACGGCCATGTAATGCAGGAGTGGCGGGAAAAAATCATGTCGGCACTTGCCGCTTTCCACCAGGCTTTCCACCTGGCCGCCGGCATGTCAAGGGCGGAACTGAAGGCCGGCCTGTCAGGCAATGTGCCTCAAAAAATATACGACCAACTGCTGGCCGGCCTGGAAAAGGCCGCAAAAATAACTGTCCGGGAAGACCTGGTGGCCGCCGCCGGACATTGCCCGGCACCCGATGCCGGGGAAACAGCCCGGCTGCTGCAGATTGAGCAGTTGTACCGGCAGAGCGGATTTACCCCGCCAACCTTCAGTGAAGTTGCCGGACAACTGGGGTTAAAGGCCGGACACGCTGAAAGCCTGTTTGACTACCTGGCCGGGAAGGGGAGGCTGGTGCGGCTTGATGAACAGCTGGCCTTGCATCGGGATTCTTTTGTCCGGGCTCAGGAGTTGTTGCGTGAGCATTTCAGCAGCAACCAAACGTTGTCGGCAGCCGAGTTTCGTGACAAACTGGGAACCAGCAGAAAATTTGTCCTGCCGTTGCTGGAAAAATTTGACCACTTGAAGATGACCAGGCGCCAGGGAGCAGAGCGTGTACCGTGGCGTCTTGGTTCGGACGTCAGCGGGGAGGTGCGGGAAAGTGGCGGAGTATAAGCCTGTCAGGCTGACTGAATTAGCCGCGAGCGGCGGGTGAGCGGTAAAGCTGCCTCCCGGGGCGCTGGCACAGGTGCTGTGCCAATTACCGCAAGTACGGGATGAGAACCTGCTGGTCGGCTATGATTCATTTGCCGATGCGGCCGTTTACCGGCTGAGCAATGAGCTGGCGCTGGTGCAAACGCTGGATTTTTTTACGCCGGTTGTTGACGACCCGTATCTTTACGGCCAGATTGCCGCGGCTAACGCACTCTCCGACGTTTACGCAGCCGGTGCGAAGCCGCTGACTGCTTTAAACATCGTGTGCTTCCCTTTCCGGGTTCTCGGACCGGAAATTTTAAGGGAAATTTTGCGGGGAGGCGCGGACAAGGTGCTCGAAGCGGGAGCGCTTGTCGTAGGCGGCCACAGTGTGGAGGACAGTGAGCCAAAGTACGGCCTGGCTGTTACCGGAATAGTCCGTCCTGATTGCCTGGTGAGCAACAGCGGAGCCCGTCCGGACGATTTGCTGATATTGACCAAGCCGATCGGCACCGGTTTGCTGCTGATGGCAAACAGGGCGGAGATGGCGGCCGCGGGAGAAATGGCGGCGGCTGTCAGCTCGATGAAAGAGTTAAACCGTTCTGCTTCTGAAGCGATGGTGTCCGCTGGTGTGCATGCCGCCACGGACATCACCGGCTTTGGTTTGCTCGGGCATGCCCGGGAACTGGCGCTGGCCGGCAAAGTGGGATTGGAAATAAATTTCGGCTGCGTTCCTGTTTTGCGCGGTGCCCTCCGGGCGGCAGCCATGGGACTCGTTCCCTCCGGCACCTATGACAACCGCGCATATGTGCAGCCGGGGCTGGTTATTGTTAATGACAGAGTGGTAGGCGAGAAGGAGCTGGATGTGCTATGTGACCCGCAGACCTCAGGAGGGCTGCTGATTGCGGTGCCGCCGGAAAAGGAAAAATGTTTGTTGGCGGAACTCGGGCGGCGGCAGACAAAGGCGGCTGTGATCGGCCGTGTATTGCCCGGTCCCGCCGGCCAAATTTTGCTCGCTCCATAAAGCATAAGAATTTGGTACGGAATATAATTTAGTATGGTGTCCCTCGAATTTTAGAATTTGGTGCGGAATATAATTTAGTATGGTGTCCCTCGAATTTCCTCGAATTTAGTATGGTGTCCCTCGAATTTCAGTATGGTGTCCCTCGAATTTCCCTCGAATTTCAGCATTTTTGTCTGCGGAGGATATAACAATGTGCGGATTTGTGGCCTTGTGGCGTAAGAACGTCAGCTTTCCGCTGTCAGCCGGTGCCGAAGCGTCCGCTGCTTTGCGGCACCGCGGTCCGGACGACCAGGCGCAGGCGGATTTCGGCCACGCCGCCCTCTTTTTCAGGCGGCTGGCCATCATAGATTTGTCGGAGCGCGGGCGCCAGCCGATGTATAACGAGGATGGAACGCTTTGCCTGGTCTTTAACGGCGAAATATATAATTTCCGCCTGCTGCGCGAGGAACTCAGGCTAAAAGGCCATGTGTTCAAAAGCGAGAGCGACAGCGAGGTGGTTTTGCACCTTTACGAAGAAGAAGGCGAGGACGGTGTCAGGCGGTTGCGCGGCATGTTTGCCTTTTGCCTGTATGACGGCCGCCGCCGGCTTTTTTTTGGGGCCCGCGACCGTTTTGGCATAAAGCCGCTGTATTACCTGGAACATGAGAATTTCCTGGCACTGGCCCAGGAGGCCAAGGCTTTTCTGGAACTGCCCGGATTCAGTCCGCGGGTCAACGAAGCCGCTTTGCCGCATTACCTTACCTTTCAGTACGTTCCGGAACCGGAAACCATGCTGTCCGGAGTTCGCAAAATCCCGCCTGCACATACCTTTGTCTGGCGTGACGGCCGCCTGGAATTTAAACGTTACTGGCAGGCTGAGTTTTCGCCCGAGGAGCGCAGCTTGCAGGAGTTTATTGAAGGGACGCAAACCGTACTGCGTGAGGCGGTGCGCCTGCATACCCAGGCGGATGTGCCGTGGGGAGCATTTTTGTCCGGAGGCATTGATTCTACTGTGGTGGCAGCGCTGTTGCGGGAGAGCGGGCCGGTGGCCACTTTCAGCGTCGGATATGCAGATGAGGCGTACAGTGAACTGGCAGAGGCCCGGGCTACGGCGCGCTATCTGGAAACAGACCACGAAGAATATGTAATTGAGGCCGGGGAGTTTTGGCAGCACCTGCCGCGGCTGGTCTGGCACCTGGATGACCCGGTGGCTGATCCGGCGGCTATGGCGCTCTATTTCGTGGCACGCCTGGCCCGCCGCAAAATTACGGTTACCCTGTCGGGTGAGGGCGCTGACGAGGTGTTTGGAGGTTATGCCATTTACCGTGAGCCCGGGGCACTAAAGTTTGCTGACTGGCTGCCGCGGCCTCTGCTTGCAGCGGGGCGCTTTCTGCCTGATTTTGTGCGTGGCAGGAATTACCTGCGACGGGCGGCCACGCCGCTCGAACAGCGCTATTTCGGCAATGCCCTGATTTTCACAGAAGAGGAAAAACATCTATTGCTGAAAAGAAACTCCTTTGTCCCGGCCACGGAAATAACGCGGCCGTTTTACAGCCAGGCGGCGGCGTATGACGATGTGACCAAGATGCAATACCTTGATCTGCACACCTGGATGGTGGGCGATATCCTGGTTAAGGCGGATAAAATGACTATGGCCAATTCGCTTGAGCTGCGGGTACCGTACCTGGATCACCATGTCTTTGAGTTTGCCGCCACTATTCCCACTAAATATAAAATTCACGGCGGACTGACAAAATATGTGCTGCGCCAGGCTTTTAAAGACGTGGTGCCGGCAGCCGTAGTCCGGCGCCAAAAGCGCGGATTTCCGGTGCCGACACGCGTCTGGTTGCGCGGCGCACTGTTTAAAGAGGCGCAGAACGTTCTGGAAGACCCGGCTTTGGCTGAATATTTTTCCCGCAAGTACCTGACGAGATTGCTTGCTGAGCATAAAGAAGGCAGGGCGGACAACAGCCGCAAAATCTGGGCGCTCCTTATTTTTGCCTTTTGGAAGCAGCAATTTTTAAAAGATAAAACCGCCCATAAGATAACTGGACGGCTTTAAAAAATTACAGGCGTATTTAGTCACTTTGCAGGGTCAGACACGTACCGAAACTTACTGTGTGTGCGCGGTAGGATCAGTGGAACGCTATCTGAAGCCGCCGGCCCTGCGGGTTTTGTCCGGCAATGCCGGGCTGGCTCCCGCTGTAAAACCAGATAGTGCAGTGCCGCCTTCCTTTTGTGTAATGCAATGTGAAGTCCTGGTCCCCAGCTTTATAAGATTCACTCTGGAGAGTCCACCCGGCGCTCTCCATTTCTGTTTTGTAAAAGGTGAAAACAGTAGCGGCTTCAAGCGTGGCCCGGCTGCTGAAAATCACTTTGCCCGCCGGATTGTTCAGTGCATCAGGCAACCAGCCTTCGGCGTTCCAGATGGACGCTGCCTGTGGCTGGCTCCAGGAAACAACCGGATAGAGCGGGATGTCTTCCGGGATGGCAGACATAAATACGCCATGGGGTTCATTGTGACAGCCGAAGCAGTTCCGTACCTGCCGCTGTATAGCGCTCCGGACGCGCGGGGATGTACTGGCGTGGCAACTGTCACAATTATTATTATGATAAACAGACTCTGTCATCATGTTGTCGCCGTGGCAGCCGATGCAGGCGCTCCCGTAACGGACAACGTGCAGTTCCGCGTGAGCATCCCCGGTGGCAACCGCCGGATGGCAGGCGGCGCACGATTTGTCACGGGCCGCTACTGCCGCCGTGACAGCCGGATTTGTGCTTTGGTGGCATGTTAAACAGGTGATGGGCCGACTGTTGTCGTCATACCGTCCTTCTCTGGCATGTTCCCTTGTCAGTGAGCGGGCATGACAGCTGTTGCAGCTGCCCGATTCCACCTTGTGCAGCTCGGGCAGATCATGGTGATTCAGCGCGAGCCCCGACCCGGGCTGATGGCAAATAACGCAATCCCATGGCTCCCGGCTTTGCAGGATCCTTACCGGAAAGTGCGGGTCATAATTGACGGCCCGGGGCCGGATGTCAGGTCTTGAGCCGTGCGGGGCAGCATCATACTGACCGCTCAGATAATCGCCGTGACATTGCCAGCATTCAGCGCGGGCGTCTATATAGTTATGGCATCTGCTGCAGTCCCAGGGAGGGCTTCCCTGGTGTTGCTCATGGTCTCCGTAAAATCTTAAGGAGCGGCTGTGGACATCTTCAAAGGGCCCGGCTGACCTGAAAACCGGAAACTGGGGCTGAGGCGGATAGAGCTGATGGCAAGACAGGCAGCCTGCGATATTAGAATCGGCCATGTCAGGATAGGTGGTAACATAAAAACTCCAGGACTTTTGTGTTTGCAGGCCGCTTATGTCTCTTACAGTCAGGGTTACTCTGTGGTAACTTTCATTTGCCAGCGCCTGAGGCGGCGTGTGGCTAACCAGCCCTGTGGCCTGCTCAAAATGATGACTGACCGTCTGTCCGTTCAGTTGCAGCACGATTGCAGCAGGGTCAAGGGCCGCCCCTGTGCCGGCAATTCTTGCGGAGATCAGAGGCTTAAATTCCCTTATTCCGTAGGCAGTGGGACGCGGGTCGCTGATTACCGGGGCGCTGGAAACGTTGAAAGCCCAAGTGTCAACCCTGATGTTCCCCAGGATGTCTTCGGTGCGCAGCGTCAACGTGTGACTGCCGTTTGACACCGGACCGCTAAATTCGATGGTTGCTTCCCGGCGTGAGGTGACGTGCCAGTAGCCTTCTCCGTAATATTCGTCAATCCAGATCCAACTGCTTGGATAACTGAAGTTGGGCGGGAGCGGCACGCCGTTTAAAGACAGGGTGGCGGTGTCCCTGATGTCTGAGGAATCAGTTACCCGAACCGCGAATCTCAGCCTGCCGTCGGAAATGACCATGCTGTCGCTGAAATGCTGCAGGCCGGACAGGACCGGCGGCGTGTTATCTATCGTGAAATGCCAATCCCTTTCCGCGGTATTGCCGGCTAGGTCCCTCACCCCCAGTCGCACCCGATAACTGCCGTCATGGAGCGGCTGAGGCGGTGTGTAAGTAACCAAGCCTGTGCCCTGGTCAAAGTGGTGGCTGACCGTCTGTCCGTTCAGTTGCAGTACGATTGCAGCAGGGTCAAGAGTCGCTCCGCCGGCGGTAATTTTGGCGGAGATAAGAGGGCTACGTTCTCTTCCGCCGCCGGTGGGACGCTGGTCGCTGATTACCGGAGCGGCAGCCATGGTAAAAGTCCAGGTGTCCTGAAATATATTACCGGCCACGTCTCTGATAGTTACCTCAATATTGTTCGCGCCGTTAGCCAGCGCCTGAGCATGGACAGTGATTGTACCTTGTCTTAAGTCTGTGACAAGCATGGTGTCGCCGGGCTCACCAAATTCATCCGGAACCCAAACAGTTGCAGGCTCGAACGAAGCCGGTACCGGAGAGCCGTTTACCTTCGCGCCGGCTGAGACGCCGTTTAATTCGGCAGGCGCGCTGATATATACGGCTACCCGGGGACTAGCGACGGTAACTATAGTATTACGCCCCGGACTGTGCCCGGAAAAAGCAGTGCTGGTGCCTGAAGCTGCCGCCGTGTGGTTCAAGATTACCGCCAGGGCAAATAACGGAATCAGGACCGGCAACCGCCGGAAAATTAAGCGGATACGCAAACTGTGCACATCCTTATCACTTAGCTGTGTATCAAGGGACACCATAACAAATTCCCCTCCTTAAAAATGCAGAAGATTTCATACGCTTCCAGGATATGCGCCGGAGGACAGGATGTATGCCCGCAAATAGTTCTCCTTTTGTCACAAAAAATTCATTTTTAAAAGCTTCCCTGATGATATAATCGTGTCAGAAAAAAGTGCCGGATATCACAAGCCAAAAGGAGCGGATGTGGTGCAAGCGTCAGTCGCCGTAAATGACCTTACCAAGGCATACCGCTACCGCAGGCTGTTTTCCGGGCTGTCCTTTGTAGTTGAGCACAATACTGTTTTTGCGGTTCTGGGGTCTAACGGCGCCGGCAAGACCACGCTGCTGCGGATTATCTGCGACCTCGTTCCCCCGACTTCCGGGCGGGTGGAAATAACCACGGACGGCCGGCAGTTTGACGCTGCGGAGCGGCGGGCCATACTCGGCCTTGTCTCCCCGGACCTGGAACTGTACGGCGAGTTGACTGCCCTTGAAAACCTGGAGTTTTTCGCCGGTGTGCGGGGGCTCGCTTTCAGCAGGGAGAAAGCGCGGGAGCTGCTGGAGTACGTGGGCTTAAAAGGGCGCGGGCATGACTTTGTTTTCACCTATTCCTCCGGCATGAAACAACGTCTGAAATACGCGTATGCCCTGTACCATGAACCGCGGATTCTGATACTGGACGAGCCCACCTCCAACCTGGACAGCAGAGGTGTGGCACTGGTTGAAGAGGTCATCCGGCGCCAAAGGGAACGCGGTATCGTCATCATGGCAACGAACGAACAAAGAGAGGTGTCTTATGCGGACCGGACGCTTTCTCTGGCTTAAACGCAGCAGCGCCGTTCTGCAAAAGGACCTGCGCGTGGAGTTCCGTACCCGCTATGCTTACAGCACCCTGATGATGTTTGCTGTTACAGTGCTGGTGACGGTCAGCTTTTCCGTAGGCGGTATGATGTTGGAGAGCGATATTGCCGCCGCGCTGCTCTGGATTATCCTGTTTTTTTCGGCGATGGCCGGACTGTCCCGCACCTTTGTGCAGGAAGAGGAGTCGGGGACAGTGGTGGCCCTGAAGCTGGCTGCCGACCCGGAGCCGGTATACCTTGGCAAGCTGCTGTTCAATATTGTGCTGCTGTTTAGCCTGGCCGTGCCGGTTGTACCGCTGTTTTTGGTTATGCTGAACCTTTCCGTGGCCATGCCGTTCTCCTTTGTACAGGTAGTGTTTCTCGGCTGCCTCGGCCTCTCCGGGGCCAGCACAATATTGGCGGCTATTGTGGCCAAGGCCGCGGCCAAGGGGGCGCTGCTGACGGTACTGGCCTTCCCTGTCCTGCTGCCGCTCCTGATTGGGGCTATCAACGCCACCCGTTCAACTCTGGCCGGTGTGCCGGCAGAGGTCCTGCGCCCTGACCTGAGCCTGTTGTTGTTTTATAACGGCGTGGCGGTGACTGCGTCGTTGCTGCTGTTTGAATACGTCTGGAATGAGTAGGTTAAGGAGTGATGTGGGCATGTTCTGGCAGACTGTGCTTGGTATCTGGATGGCGGCGGTGATTGGCGCTTCGTTCCTGCTGGTACCTCCGACTCAAGGGTTGGGGGAACTAGGCCGGATTGTTATTTACCATGTGCCGGCGGCCTGGGTGGCGGTGCTGGCTTACCTGATGGCCATGGCCAATTCCGTCGCTTACCTGCGCAAAGGCGATTTGCGGCTTGACCGTCAGGCCCAGGTCAACGCCGAACTGGGGACGGTCTTTTGCCTGCTGGCGACTGTGACCGGCGCCATCTGGTCCAAAGCCGCCTGGGGCTGGTACTGGAATTGGGACCCGCGGCAGACCTCTATTTTTGTTTTACTGATGATTTACGGAGCGTATTTTGTCCTGCGCAGCGCCATCCCCGATACAGACAGGAGAGCCCGCCTGTCTGCGGTGTACGCCATACTGGCCTTTCTGACCGTGCCGTTCCTGGTCTTTATCGTCCCGCGCGTGTACGCTACGCTGCATCCTGATTTGGTTCTAATCGCTCGTGAGGGACGGCAGCTGGACATGGATGTTCCCATGCTGCTGGTGTTTCTGGCTTCTGTTGCCGGATTTACCGGCCTTTATTTCTGGCTGTACAAAGTGCAGACCGGCCTTGAAAACCTGCTTCACAAGCAAGCGCTGAAGAGGGGGGAAGAACTGTGAGTGATTTGAATTTTGTCCTGGCGGTGACCCTAATTACCTGGACGGGGCTTTTTCTCTATGTGCTGCGCGTTGACCTGAAAGTGAAGGAGGCCAAGCGTCGTGAAGAGGTATGACAAAATTATCCTGCTGCTGTTACTGCTTGTTTTTGGCGTGGGTGCCTACCACACCATTTCCGGGGCGCTGACGCCGTATGTGTCCTTTGTTTACGCGGAGGCTGCCAACCGCTCGGTTCAGGTCAAAGGACTGCCTGTTGACGGGACGCTGTCGCCCGGCGCTGACGGCTCATTTACCTTCCGGATGAATGACTTGGAAGGAGGCACGGCCACTGTCTATCACAGGGGAGATATTCCGCCGAACCTGATGGACGCAGACAATGTAGTGGTGGTCGGCCGCTATGACGGCAACGGGAATTTCGTGGCACACCGCATCCTGGTCAAATGCCCGACCAGATACCAGGCGCAGGAAACGGGAAGATAACCTGCCATAACAGCTTATAGGAGGGAAACCCTTGAACAATGAAGCCTCCGGCCTGCCGGAGCGGCCCGCCGCCCCCGACAGCCCGCAGAAACAGATTCTCAACTTCCTCAGCTCCATGCAGCTTGGTATTATCCTGCTGCTGTTGCTGGCCGTCATTTCCGTCTTTGCCACCCTGCGGCCCATGGATGAGGCGATTGCGAATATTTACACGTCGTGGTGGTTTGTCGGCATCATGTCTTTTACGGCCTTAAACCTGCTGCTCTGTACCGTGGAGCGCATCGGGCCGCTTTACCGCCAGGCTTTCCGGCCAAGACTGGAAATCTCATTTGAGGCCGTGAAAAAAATGTCGGTCAGCCGTACCGTTAAGCTAAAGAAAACCGCCGCTGACCCGCTCTCCGGAGCCGCGGCGGTGTTTAAAGCAAACGGTCTCTCGGCCAGGGTTGTCGACGCTCCTGCCGGGCAGCTACTGTTTGGCGAGAAGGGGCGATTAGGCTATTTCGGTTCCGTTGTCACCCACCTGAGCCTGCTGTTAATTCTGCTCGGCGCCATGTACGGCGCGTTGACCGGCTTTGAAACGCAAGGCGGCGGCAGGTCGGGAGAAACCTTTTTTGTACGCGAAGGCAATTTCCATGTGAACATTCACGAAGTGAAAATGGAATACCTGGATGAAGACGGCAAAGTGCGGCCGCGCGCCAAAAGCAATATTACCGTAACCCGGCGGGGAGAGGAAATCGGCCGGCAGCTTGTTTCCATCAACATCCCGTTGCGTTTTGAGGGAGTTTCGATCTACCATTCCACGTTCCTCTGGGTTTCACAACTGACGATTACTGACCCGCAGACCGGGGAAAGTGTGGGGCCGGTAAAACTGCTGGACGGCGACCAGTACACAGTTCAAGATAAGAATATTGCTATCAGTGCGCTGGCTTTTTTCCCGGATTTTACTATGACTCCTGAAGGTCGCCCCACGACGCGCGGCTATAAGCCCAACCGCCCGGTGCTGGCCTACCGCATAACTGAGGGTGGGCAGCAACGTCAATGGGAACTGCTGGAGCTTGGTAAGCCGACAGTGGTGGAGACGGCGGCCGGGCCGCTGGAACTTACGCTCAGCGGCTTCGAAAATGCGGCCGTGTACTCCATTGCCAAAAACCTGGGTCGCCCTTACCTGTTTATCGGCTCGATGCTGATGCTGGCCGGCATGTATATGAGCTTCTTTCTCTCCCCCCGCCGCTTTTATGCAGTGTTTGACGGCAAAAGCTCGACTTTGGCCGTCGGCGGCCGCGGCTATCGCAACAAGCTGCTCATCGAGCAGCTCATGGAAAAGATAGAAACGGAACTTCAGCAAAAGGAGGAAAAGTAAATGCCGGTTATCATAGAAGTGGCCCCGGCGGCGTTGTTTGTGGAAAACCTTTTTTTCCGCCTGGCCACGGTCGCGTACCTGGCGGCCACCATCGGCTACCTGTTGAACCTGGGCGGCAAAAAAGAGTGGGGTAACTTTGCTTCGTTGTCCCTGCGCATCGCTTTTGTACTGCAGACAGCCTTCCTGGTGACACGGGGCATTAACGTGGAGCGTGTGCCGTTTGTCGGACATTTTGAATTCGGCAACCTGTTTATCTGGAGTACGGCGCTTGTTTATCTCTGGACGGAATGGCGCCAGAAGGAAAGATACTATGCGGTCGGTGCCTTTTTATTGCCGCTGCTCTTACTTTACGTTATTTATGTCAACCTGCCGATGGTGAATTCCGCTCACCGGCCGTTGCCGCCGGTGCTGCGCTATCCGTTGTGGCTGAACATTCACGTCAGCACGTCAGTTCTGGGTTATGCCGGCTTTTCCCTGGCGTTTGCCCTGGCGCTGATGTGGCTGCTGCGGACGGGCTTGGAGAAAACTGTCGCCCAGGCCTCGCCTTTTATGAAAACAGTTTTTAAAGCGATTCCGCAACCTAAGGCCCTTGAAGACTATATGTACTCCGCTTCCGCTTTTGGCTTCCTGTTCCAGACGGCGATGATTATCTCTGGCTCCATCTGGGCTGACGCTTCCTGGGGCCGCTATTGGGGCTGGGACCCCAAGGAGATGTGGTCGCTGATTACCTGGTTTGTCTTTGCCGTCTATCTGCACGCCCGCTTTACCCGCGGCTGGAGCGGCTCACGAACCGTGGCCCTGGTGATGGTGGGCTGGGTGGCGATGATGTTTACCTGGCTCGGGGTGGCCTGGCTGCTTAGCGGAATCCACTCCTTTGGCTAAAACGGGGACGCTTTAACTGCCGCAAAAAAGGTACTGATGGTGGGGTGGGAGCAGTGACGGAAATCATCGCTGTCGGCATCAACCATAAGACTGCCCCCGTGGAAGAGCGGGAAAAACTGGCCTTTTCGGAAAGCCAGCTGGCTCGTTCTTATGATTTTTGCAAAGAACAGAGAGAGCTCTTGGAATGCGTGGTGCTTACCACCTGCAACCGGACGGAAGTGTATGCCGCCGGCCGGGACGATGAAGCCTCCTGCCGGGCGGTAATGGAAATGCTGGCCGCCGTAAAGGGAATTGACCCGGCCGCTATCCGTTCCAGCCTCTATGTGCACAGGAAGGAAAAAGCGGTGGAGCATCTTTTCCAGGTCACGGCCGGGCTTGATTCCATGATCCTTGGAGAGACACAGATTCTCGGGCAGGTGAAGGATGCTTACAGCAAGGCCGGTGCCGCCGGCCTGGTAGGCAGCGTCTTTCACGCCCTTTTCCGCCAGGCGGTCACTGCCGCCAAACGCGTACAGACCGAAACAGCCATCAACCAGAATGCGGCCTCGGTCTCTTACGCCGCCGTGGAACTGGCGAAGAAAATTTTCGGGCGGCTGCATGACCGGACTGTGCTGGTGCTGGGCGCCGGCAAGATGAGCGAGCTGACGCTGCGCCATCTTTATGACCAGGGAGTCAGGCGCGTCATTGTTGTCAACCGTACCAAGGAGCGCGCCGACCAACTGGCTGCTTGTTTCGGCGGTGTTTCTGAATACTACGAAAAGCGGCGCGACTGCCTGATTAAGGCCGATATTGTGATTTCATCCACCGGCGCACCGCATTTTGTGCTGGAAAAGGAGGAGATGGCGCAGGTCATGCGCACCCGCCGCGGCCGGCCTCTCTTCCTTATTGATATTGCCGTGCCGCGAGACATCGACCCGCAGGTCAATGACCTGGAAAACGTCTATCTCTATGATATTGATGACCTGCAGGCGGTCGTCTCCGCCAACTTCAAGGAGCGCGAGCAGGAGGCAGTCAGGGCCAGGCTGATCTTGCAGGAGGAAATCAATGAATTTCAAATTTGGTTCAAAACTCAGGAAGTGGTGCCGCTGATTGCGGCCTTGCGCCGGAAAGCGGAAGCGATTCGCCAGGCAGAGCTGGAGATTACCATCAGGAGACTGGCAAATTTAAGCGATAAAGAGCGAAAACACATTGATAACCTGACACGTGCCATCGTCAACCGCATTTTGCGCGAGCCTGTTTTGCGGATTAAGGAATTTGCCCTTGATGATAAGAGCGACCTTTATGTAGCCTCGCTCTGTCAGCTGTTTGACCTGGAAACGGAGGCCGGTCCTTATTCCGGATCCGGCAATCCGCTGCCGGAAGCAGGCGTGGAGGGGGGGCGCACATGAACATCCTGACAGAGGCCTTGTCTTTGCTCGCGCTTTGCCTGTATTTTGCGTCGACGGCCGTCTTCACGGTTAACCTGCTTTATCCGCCAAAGGAATCTTCCCCTGTCGCCCGGTGGCTGTTTCATGCGGGCTTCCTGTCACTGACTCTGCTATTGCTTGTCCGCGGCCTGATGATGGGCTACTTTCCCTTCTTTACCTTCCATGAAACACTGCTGTTTTTCGGCTGGGCAGCCTCGCTGGTAACTTTTTTACTGGAGCGGGCCTACCGGTTTGAAAGCGTTTACCTTTTCGCCTCGCCGTTGCTGTTTCTGCTGCTTTTTTGCTCTTTCTTTTTCCCGGGGGACGCGGTGGTGCTGCTGGACGAGCTGCGGAGCGGCTGGCTTTTTGCCCATATCTTTGCCGTTATTTTGGCCTACGGTACGTTTGCCGTGTCTTTTGTTATTTCACTGATGTACCTGCTGGCTGACCATCACTTAAAAAAGAAGAAGTTGTCTTCTCCCCTGGTCAGGTTGCCGAGTCTTGACGCCCTTGATTATTACAGCTACAGGTTGGTGTCGGCCGGGTTTTTCCTGCTGACCGCCAGTATCCTGCTGGGAGCCATGTGGGCGCAGAACGTCTGGGGTGCCTATTGGCGCTGGGAGCACAAGGAAATCTGGTCGCTGATTACCTGGGCGATCTATGCCGCTTACCTGCATACCCGGCTGATGTCAGGCAGGCAGGGCCGCAAAGTGGCGTTGCTGAACGTCTTTGGGTTTGCCACGGTTTTGTTCAATTATGTTGTCGTGCGGTTTTTCCTGACTGCCGGCCTGCATCAGTTTTATTAGAGTTAAGGTGGGTGCCATGTCTCAGTATTACCCCGTATTTCTGAAAGTGCGGGACAAGCTCTGCCTGGTGGTGGGCGGCGGCAGCGTGGCCGCCAGAAAAATCGGCTCGCTGCTGGAATACGGCGGCGCTGTCCGGGTAGTCAGTCCGGAGCTAAGCCCTTCCCTGCGGGAACTGGCGGAAACGGAGCGCATTAGTTGGGTGCCTGAGCCTTACAGCGCGGAAAGCCTGGACGGAGCGTTTCTGGTTGTTGCCGCAACCGGAAATCCCGCAGTTAACCGGCAGGTGGCCGCGGACTGCGAGCGCCGCGGCTTGCCGGCCAATATTGTGGATGCACCGGAGCTTTGTTCATTTGTCGTTCCGGCAGTGGTCAGGCGCGGCGAACTGGCTATCGCTGTTTCCACCGGCGGTGCTTCCCCTGCTCTGGCGCGGCGTATCCGGCAGCAACTGGAAGCGCAGTTTGACGAAACGTACAGTGTTTTGCTGGCGGCGCTTGGGGCGGCACGCAACTATATCAGGCAAAATGTCCCCGACCCCGTTCGCCGCAAAGCGTTGCTGACCGCCCTTGGCGAAGCCGACCTGCTTTCCGTCCTGAAAGAACAGGGGCCCGGTGCGCTGTCAGACTGTATCAACAAAATCACAGGAGGTTCAGATGCCGAGGGAAGAGATTGTTGTCGGCAGCCGTGATTCGGAGTTGGCCCTGACACAAGCTGATTATGTAATTGCGGCCATGCAAAAAAGATTTCCTGATGTCGCCTTCACCTTAAAAAAAATTAAAACAGAGGGCGATAAAATTCTTGATGTGGCGCTGGCTAAAATCGGAGGCAAGGGCTTATTTGTCAAAGAAATTGAAAATGCTTTGCTGGCGGGCGAGATTGACCTGGCGGTCCACAGCATGAAGGATGTTCCGACTGTTATCCCTCCCGGCCTGGTGATTGCAGCGGTGACTGAGCGGGAAGACGCCAGGGACTGTTTCATCGCGCGCGACGGCAAAACAGGCTTGATGAAGCTGCGGGAGGGCGCGGTGGTCGGGACTTCCTCCCTGCGCCGCTCGGCGCAGTTGCTAGCCTTGCGTCCCGACCTGCAAATCGTGCCGCTGCGCGGCAATCTGCAGACACGTTTCCGCAAGCTGCGGGAGATGGCGCTCGACGGCATCATACTGGCCTATGCCGGTGTTTCAAGGCTGGGGTGGGCGGATCGGGTCGTGGAGATTATCAGCTTAAATCAGAGTCTGCCGGCAGCCGGGCAGGGGGCGCTTGGCATTGAAACGCGGCTTGACGACGAGCGGACTAACAGAGTCGCTGCCTTTCTGGACAACGAGGCGGCCCGGGTGGCGGTGACAGCGGAACGGGCGCTGCTGCGGCGTCTGGAGGGCGGCTGCCAGGTTCCCATCGGCGCTTACGCGAGGCTGATGGACGGGATGCTTGTCCTGGACGGCAAAGTATCCAGCCTGGATGGCAAGCGGGTGGTACAAGGGCAACTTTGCGGCAAGCCGGACGAGGCGGCGGCGGTTGGTGAGCAGCTCGCTGAAGTGCTTCTGCGGCAAGGTGCCGCTGAAATTTTATGTCAGGTAAGACAGGAGTTTGAAAACCATGCCTAAGCCGGGAATTGTTTATCTGGTGGGCGCCGGTCCGGGGGACCCGGGGCTGATTACCGTTAAAGGGCTGGACTGCATCAGGCGGGCCGAAGTTCTGGTCTATGACCGGCTGGCCGGCAAGCGTCTGTTAAGTTATGCCAAACCAGGCTGTGAGCTTATTTACGTAGGCAAGCTGCCGGACCGGCACACCCTGCGGCAGGAGGAAATAAATCAGCTGCTGCTGAACAAGGCGCTGGAGGGCCGCGTCGTCACCAGGCTGAAGGGTGGGGACCCTTACGTATTTGGACGGGGAGGCGAGGAAGCGGAATTGCTGGCCAGGCATCATGTGCCCTTTGAAATTGTTCCCGGTATAACTTCCGCTATCGCTGTGCCGGCTTATGCCGGCATCCCGGTTACCCATCGTGATTTTACCTCCAGTTTTGCCGTGATTACGGGCCACGAGGATCCGACCAAGGATGAGTCCTCGATTGCCTGGGAGAAGATTGCCACTGCGCACGGCACCCTCGTTTTCCTGATGGGAGTAGGCAATCTGCCGCTTATTGTGGAAAAGCTGCAGCATAACGGCCGCCCGGCCTCCACCCCGGTGGCGCTTATCCGCTGGGGAACGCGACCTGAGCAGCGCACCCTGACCGGGACGCTGGCCACAATCGTGCAGCAGGCGGAGGAGGCCGGGTTTACCTCTCCGGCTATTATCATTGTCGGTGAGGTCGTTACTTTGCGCGACACGCTGTCCTGGTTCGAAAAAAAACCGCTGTTCGGCAAGCGGGTGGTGGTCACACGCTCCCGGGAGCAGGCCAGCGACTTGTCCAGCCGGATTGAACAGCTTGGAGGCGAAGTTTTTGAGTTTCCAACCATCGCTATCGCCGAACCGGAGGATTATGCTCCGCTTGACGAAGCCATCAGCCGGGCAGAGACCTATGATTGGCTGATTTTTACCAGCGTTAACGGTGTTGAGGCCTTTTTCACGCGCCTGCGCCGGCAGGGCCGCGACATCCGCGACCTGAAGGGTGCCAGGCTTTGTGCCATCGGCCCTAAAACGAAGGAGCGGCTGGAGGAGTTGTGCCTGCATGTAGAATACGTGCCGTCTGAATACCGTGCGGAAGCGGTGCTGGAGGGGCTGCAAGGCAAATTAAAGCAGGGTGAACGGGTGCTTTTGCCCCGTGCCGATATCGCCCGGGAAATACTTGCGGATACGCTGCGCGACATGGGGGCGCAAGTTGATAATGTTGTCGCTTACCGTACCGTGCGCGGCGGCGGTGACGCCATGACCTTGCGCGAGTTATTGGCGGAAAAAATGGTTCATTATATTACCTTTACCAGTTCTTCCACGGTAAAAAACTTTGTGGAGGCGCTTGATACCCCGGATTACCGGACCTTGCTGGAAGGTGTCAGGCTAATCAGTATCGGTCCCATCACTTCTCAGGCGGCCCGCGACCTGGGTCTCGCGATTGACATTGAGGCGGCAGAGTACACCATAGACGGCCTGACAGAGGCTTTAAGAGGGGAGGCTGGCACGAAATGATCAGTGTGACAAAACTATTGTGCGGGACGGAACACTTTGGTGACAGGTTGCGCTACAATGAATGTTCCCGGGGAGCGGTGCACGGCACTTCTCATGGCGCCGGGCCGGTTGTGGTCTGGAACTCCACCAGGACGTGCAATCTCAAGTGTATCCACTGTTATATGGAGTCAGAGGCCATCCGCTATGAAAATGAGCTGACCACAGCCGAGGCTAAGAAGTTTATTGACGACCTGGCGGAGTTTAAGGTGCCAGTCATCCTCTTTTCCGGAGGCGAGCCGCTCATCCGCCCGGACTTTTTCGATTTGGCCCGCTATGCCGCCGGCCGCGGTTTGCGGGTGACCATCTCGACCAACGGGACGCTGATTGACCGGGAAACGGCCCGGGAGATTAAAAAAATCGGTGTTGGCTACGTAGGCATCAGCCTCGACGGTATCGGCGCCAAAAACGATGAATTCCGCAAGGTAAAAGGCGCCTTTGACAAGGCGCTGGACGGTATCCGGAACTGCCTGGAAATAGGGCAGCGCGTGGGTTTGCGCTTCACCATCAACCGGCACAATTACGGGGAGATGGAAAACATTCTTACCCTGATCGAAGAAGAAGGGATCCCCCGGGTTTGTTTCTACCACCTGGTTTACTCCGGACGCGGCTCGGAAATGATGAAAGAAGACGTTACTCTGGAGGAAAGCCGCCGCGCCATGGACCTGATTATTGACAAAACGCTGTATTTTGAGGCCAGGGGACTGGACAAGGAAGTTCTGACCGTGGACAACCATGCCGACGGCGTTTACATCTACCTGCGCATGTTAAAGGAAGACCCCGACCGTGCCGCAAAAGTGTGGGACCTGCTGCGCAACAACGGCGGCAACCGGACCGGAATCGCCATCGGCCAGGTTGACAATCAGGGTTTTGTACACGCCGACCAGTTTACCCAGAACCATACGTTCGGCAACGTCCGGGAGCGCAAGTTCGGCGAGATCTGGACCGACTGCGGCAACCCCATCCTGGCGGGCTTAAAGGATCGCAAACCGCTGCTTAAAGGCCGCTGCGCCGCCTGCAAGTGGCTGGCGGTGTGCAACGGAAATTTCCGGGCACGTGCCGAGGCGGCGACTGGGGATTTTTGGGAGGCGGACCCGGCGTGTTATCTGACGGACGAGGAGATATGTCAGAAAACGAGGTGTTTATGAATGGGATTTCCTGCGGTCAGGCCGCGGCGTTTGCGAATAAGCGAGGCGATGAGGCGGTTGGTGCGCGAGACGGATTTGCTGCCCCGTGACTTAGTTTATCCGCTCTTTGCCACGAACGGGGAGAAGATCAGAACCCCCATCGGCTCCATGCCGGGCGTCTTTCAGCAGTCGGTGGACAACATCCTGAAAGAAGGGGAGGAGTGCCTGAAACTGGGAATCCCTGCCGTAATTCTCTTCGGTATCCCAGCTTACAAGGATGAAAAAGGCTCTTCCGCCTTTGACCCGGACGAAGCGGTGCAAAAAGCGGTTAGCGCCCTGAAAAAAGAATGTCCGGAGCTGATCGTGATAACCGATGTTTGTCTCTGCGAGTATACCAGTCACGGTCATTGCGGCCTGATTGCCGACGGCGAGGTGCAAAATGACCCTACACTTGGCCTCCTGGCCAAAGTCGCGCTCTCCCACGCCCGGGCCGGGGCGGACATTGTCGCCCCTTCCGACATGATGGACGGCCGCGTTGCCGCCATACGGAGCGCCCTGGACGAGCATGGTTTTGAAAAGATACCGATCCTGTCATACGCGGTGAAATACGCCTCCGCTTTTTACGGGCCGTTCCGGGACGCCGCCGGTTCCGCGCCGCAGTTTGGCGACCGTCGCTCCTACCAGATGGACCCGGGCAATGTGCGCGAGGCGCTGAAGGAAATCGGCCAGGACCTGGCCGAAGGCGCCGACATGGTAATGGTTAAACCTGCTCTTGCCTACCTTGATGTAATCAGGGAGGTAAAGGAGCGTACCAACGTGCCGGTAGCCGCCTATAACGTTTCCGGCGAGTATGCCATGGTTAAGGCGGCGGCGCTCAACGGCTGGGTCGACGAGCGAAAAACAGCTCTGGAGATACTGACCGGCATGAAGCGCGCCGGCGCAGATTTTATTTTAAGCTATTTTGCCAAACAGGCGGCCGGGTGGCTGAAGGAGGAAAAATAAATGATTATTTCCTGGAACACAACCAGGGAGTGCCATTTGAAATGCAAACACTGCTACCGTGACGCCGGGGCCAGAGAGCAAGGTGAGCTCACGTTTGAAGAGGGGCGGGAACTGATCGCGGAAATAGCCAAAGCCGGCTTTAAAATCCTGATTCTTTCCGGCGGTGAGCCGCTGCTGCGTGAGGATATCTTTGACTTGACGTCCTGTGCCAAAGCGGCGGGCTTGCGCCCGGTGTTCGGGACCACCGGCACCACTATAACTCCTCAAGTAGCGGAAAAACTGAAAAGTTCCGGCGCCGCTTGCATCGGCATTTCGCTGGACAGCGCCGGGCCGGCCATCCATGATGAGTTCCGCCAAGTTCCCGGCTCTTTCGCCGCCGCCGTGGAAGGGATGAAAAACTGCCGCGCCGCCGGGCTGCCCTTCCAGGTGCATACCACGGTGGTGGAGCAAAACTATGACGAGTTTGAGGCGATTACCGACCTGGCCGTGGAGCTGGGCGCCGTGGCCCACCACGTTTTTTTCCTGGTACCGACCGGCCGCGCCAAAGATATTGAAACAGAGGCGCTGCGCGAAAAACAGTACGAGCAATTATTGCACCGGATCTTAAAAAAGCAGCGGCAGGTCGGCATTGAACTCAAACCCACCTGTGCGCCGCAGTTTATGCGTATTGCCCGCCAGATGGGAATGGAGATGAGATTTACCCGCGGCTGTCTGGCCGGCACCGCTTACTGCTGCATTCTCCCCAGCGGAGAAGTTCATCCCTGCCCCTACCTGCCGGCCAAAGTCGGAAATGTCCGGGAGACGCCGTTTTCGGAAATCTGGCGGACGGCGGAAATGTTCCGGCAGTTTCGCAGTGATGAGTTTGGCGGTAAATGCGGAGTCTGCAACCACAAGGACGTCTGCAGCGGCTGCCGGGCGCGCGCCTATTACTACACCGGCGGCGACCACATGGCCGAAGACCCGTGGTGCCTGTACCGGAGAGGGCTGACCAATGAAGCAAAAACATGCTGCTGACAGGCTTTCCGCCACTGACAGGGAGCTGCTTAACCTTGTCCAGACAGAGTTTCCCAGGACTTCACGCCCTTTTGCGGAATTAGGCCGCCGGCTCGGGCTTTCCGAGGAGCAGGTACTTGTCCGCTTGCAGGCGCTGAAGGCTGACGGTGTCATCCGCCGCATCGGCGGCATCTTTGCTTCGCAGCAGATGGGTTTTGTCTCCACGCTGGTGGCACTGCAGGTTGAAGAGTCCGCATTGGAGGAAGTGGCGGCGGCTGTCAGCGGCTATGACGGAGTGACCCATAATTATGAGCGTAGGCACAAGTTTAACCTGTGGTTTACCCTCGTGGCGCCATCTGACGAAAAACTGCAACAGATACTGGGCGAGGTGGAAAAACTGCCGGGAGTGACAGCGTTGCGCAACCTGCCGGCTGTCAGGCTGTTTAAAATCGGCGTTAATTTCGATATGCAGGAAGGTGGACGGTAATGCGCCTTACTGACCTGGACAAAAAGATTATCGCCCGCCTGCAGGGAGACCTGCCGCTCTGTCCCGCCCCGTACGCCGCCGTGGCGGCGGAGGTGGGTATTACAGAGGCGGAGCTGCTGCAAAAGGCAGAAGATTATCTGGCTGCCGGAATCCTGCGCCGCATGGGGACAATTTTGCGCCACCATCTGGCGGGCTTTACCGCCAATGCCATGTGCGGCTGGAACGTACCGCCGGAAAGGGTGGAAGAGGTGGGCCGGCTTTTTGCATCCTATCCCCAGGCTTCCCATGTCTACCAGCGCCCCACTTATCCGGATTGGCCATACAATATTTTTACCATGCTGCACGGACAGAGTGACGGGGAGCTGGAACTGACCGCGCGGGAAATGTCGGCGCGTGTCTGTATTACCGACTATGCCCTGCTGCGCAGCACCCGCGAATTTAAAAAGACCAGCATGAACTATTTTGCCGGCTAAAGATGCGGAAGGCAACAAAAATGCCGGAGGGAGAGCGATAAGATGTTTGAGAGGTCGAGGCAGTTGTATTCCGAGGCCAAAGAGGTGCTGCCGGGAGGTGTGAACAGCCCCGTTCGAGCCTTTCGCTCGGTGGGGATGACCCCCTTATTCATCACGCACGGCTGCGGAGCCCGCATTTATGACGCGGACGGCAACGAGTATATTGACTATGTGGGTTCCTGGGGACCGCTTATTCTAGGCCATGCCCACCCGCGCATTGTCAAGGCCGTGCAGGAAGCGGCGGCACGGGGGACCAGCTTTGGCGCTCCCACCGAACTGGAGACGGAAATGGCGCGCCTGGTGATTGCCGCTGTCCCCTCTGTGGAAATGGTCAGGATGGTCAATTCCGGCACGGAGGCGGTCTTGAGCGCCCTGCGCCTGGCCCGCGGCTTCACCGGCCGCGCTAAGATTGTTAAGTTTATCGGCTGTTATCACGGCCACAGTGACAGCCTGCTGGTCAAGGCCGGTTCCGGCGTGGCCACCCTTGGCCTGCCGGACAGCCCCGGTGTCACCTCTGGCACGGCCGGCGACACCCTCACTGTCCATTTTAATGACCTGGACGCTGTCAAAGAGTTGTTTGCCCGCCAGGGCGAGGAAATAGCCGCCGTGATAGTGGAACCGGTGGCCGGCAATATGGGGTTGACGCTTCCCCGCCCGGGCTTTCTGGAGGGACTGCGGGCGGTAACACGACAGTGCGGCGCGCTGCTGATATTTGACGAAGTGATGACCGGCTTCCGTGTCGCTTACGGCGGGGCGCAGGACCTGTACGGCGTGACACCGGATCTGACCACCCTGGGCAAGGTCATCGGCGGCGGCCTGCCGGTCGGCGCCTATGGCGGCAGGCGTGAAATCATGGAACTGGTTGCTCCCGCCGGGCCGGTGTACCAGGCCGGGACGCTGTCCGGCAATCCGCTGGCCATGAGCGCCGGCATAGAAATGCTGACCATCTTACGGGAACCGGGTGTTTATGAGGCGCTGGAACAGAAAGCCGCCGCCCTGGCGGCAGGATTAGCGGCCCTGGCAGCGAAGCACGGGGTGGAAATTTGTCAAAAGCGCGTCGGCTCCATGTCCTGCCTGTACTTTACGGGACACGACGTGTATGATTTTCCCACCGCCCTCACCTCCAATGTACGCCGCTTTACCGCGTATTTTCAGACCATGCTGGAGAACGGTGTCTATCTGGCGCCTTCCCAGTTTGAGGCCGGCTTTGTGTCGCTCGCCCACAGCGAAGAGGACTTGGAGCGGACGTTTGCTGCCGCTGACAGGGCTTTTGCCGTAGCTGCCGCCATCAGGGAATGACCACTCCGCCCTGACGGGCACCCCTCCAAATGTTTCTGTGTTTTTAACAGAATGTTAACTTTTTTTGACGCGACGGGAAGGAATTTTGTCAATACAGGCGAATAAAATTAGGGTGAACAAGCGCTCTGTGTGCTTTCCGCCCTTATTTTATTGATTCTTACAAAGTGCCCTGTTTCACATCCTGGCAGGGGAGGTCAAACAAATGTTCAAAAGTCTCGCCGCAAAAATCTTTGGCAGCGCCCACAACGGAGGTCACCACAACAAGAAGAAGGCGCTGACTGTGGTGCTGGGCCTGGCTGGCATTCTGCTGCTGGCTTTTTCTGTGAGTGTGGCCAAAGATGTGCAAAATCCGGCGTCGTGCGCCGGCTGTCACGTGATGCAGCCCTATTTTTATACCTGGCAGAGTTCGCCGCACAGCAACGTCAGCTGTCTGGACTGCCATGTTGAGCCTGGTACCGGATTCGCCTCCGTACTGGCGCAGCGCCTGCGGGAAGTGGCCGTCTACCGCTTCGGCGAGGTGTCGCTGCCTATTCAGGGAACCAGGGCCATCAGCAGCGAGGCCTGCCTGGAGTGCCATTCCAACAACCGGGTGATTACCCCGGGCCGTGACATCCGCGCCGAGTTTCACGTCCCTCACCTGGGGTACGGCACCAGCTGCGCCGACTGTCACGCGGACGTGGCGCACGCCGGGGTCGGGGCCATGGAGGCTTTTCAGCTGGATGAGGCCACGCTGGCCGGGTTTAAAACCGCCACTTACCAGGATTTTGCCCTGACCAAGACGAGCTGTACCGGCTGTCACGACGGCGAGCGGGTGACTTATAACTGCGAGGTGTGCCACGAAGAAGAGAATATCCCGCAAAACCATTTCAAGCCTGACTTCGGCTACCGTCACGGCCCGTACGTACGGGAAGACGTTGACGACTGCATGCGCTGCCACACCGGCTTCGGCAAGGTCCGGGAAGTCCAGGGGACCACGATTGCTGAGAAGACTCGCAACGCCCGCTTCTGCCGCGACTGTCACGAGGGCGCCCGACCGGTTACCCACGATCCCTATTTTTCAGTCAGCCACAAGATTCCGGCCGCCAGAGACCAAAGCGGCTGTATGGTCTGCCACGACTGGACCGCACCGCCGGCTGAATCGCCGTTGCGTCCGGCGAACATTGTCACCTGCGGTGCCTGCCATGACCAGGTTCCCGCAGGACATGACCGTCCGCGCTGGTACTGGGACCACAAGGTGGATGTCAGGGAAAAGGGCTCGTTTGCCTGCTTTGAGTGCCACGGCGCCACCTCCTGCTTTGAGTGCCACACCAGGGAGAACGTCGGCTTTGGCAATTAGACGCCCGTAAAAGAGGTGCGTCCATGGATAAACGGCTGAAAAAAATACTGCTCATAATTTTACTTGCCCTGCTGGTGGGAAGCGCCTGGAATATTGGTTCCAGGCGCTTTTGGCAGGGAATCGTGTTTGAGCGTTCTGTGCGCCAGGGAGTTACAGCTTACGCTGAAGGCCGTCTGGACGTGGCGCTGGAACGCTTTAGCCACGCCGTTACCGTTGCCCCCGCCGACCCCACTGTCCGTTATCTTATGGCCCAGAGCCTGGAAGCGGTCGGGCGCGAGGAGGAGGCGATAAGCTACTACCGGGAGGCGCTGCGCTTAAATCCGCTGCTGCCGGCAGCGCACTATAACCTGGCCGTTATCCACCGCCGCCGCCGGGACCGTTCCGCCGCCATGGCGGAAGCCCGCCGGGCGTTGCTGTTAAACCCGGATTTCACCGGTGCGTGCCTGCTGCTTGGCGGTCTGTACCTGGAGGAAAAAGACTATTCCGCCGCCACCCTTGAGCTGAACAAGCTGGTATTGCCAAGGCTGCCCCGCGACAAGGCTATCGATGCCCATAACCTGCTGGGCCGCGCTTATCTCGGGTTGCAGGATACGGTGCAGGCCCGCTATCATTTTTCCGAGACGCTGCGCCTCGACCACACCAACCGGGAGGCCGGACTTGGCCTGGAACAGTTGCGCTGAAGGGTCAAGGCGGTCCCGAGCCGGTAAATAGTACGCAGGGCATCTTCCACCGGAAAGGAGCCGGCAGGCGTGAAGCTGATTCTTAAGCTGGCAGTCGCATTTACTGTCTTTTTGTTGCTCGTCCTGATCCGGCCTTTCCGGCTGTTGACCCCTTTGCCTCCGGCAAAGCAGCGCGGCGTTTGCACCGTCTGCCACTGGCAGGACCGCGACCTGCCTCCCCACCGGGAAATCGACTTTCGGGACGGAGCTTGCCTGACCTGTCACAACCCGCATACCCATTTCGGCCGCCCCTATTTTCCGGTAGCCGATTCCTGCCTGGTCTGCCACCCACAGCAGAGACCCAGGCCGGGCTGGGTAGTGCATGAGCCGCTGCAACGTCAGCAATGCCTCTCCTGCCACACCCCCCACCGACTTTTCGAGAGGTCTGTGTTACGTCTGGAGCTTACCATGCTTTGCTATACCTGCCACCTTGATGAAAGCAAGCGCTATTCTGAACCTGCTTCGCACCTGCCCTACGCGGAGGGGCAGTGTATGTCCTGCCATGACCCGCACCAGACCCGCTACCGCGCTCTGTCCCGTGCGCCGCTCGACAAACTTTGCGCTTCCTGTCACCGCCAGGAAGGTGAACGGGTCATGCCGGTACAGCACGAGCCGTTTGCCCGTAATCTATGCCTGGACTGCCACAACCCGCACGTTTCCGCTCATGCCGGGATCCTGCACCGTGAGCAGCGCGTTCTTTGCTACTCCTGCCACTTTGACCGCCGCCGCGAACTGCGCCGCCCCGTCCGGCACGGGCCTTATGGAGAGGGCCGCTGCACCGCCTGCCACGAGCCGCATGCCGCCGTCGGCCGCGACCTCTTGCCGCATGCTGAAATGGACCGTTTCTGCTTTTTGTGCCACGATACTTTAGCCCACCGGTGGGCAGGCTCCCCTCATTTCGGCATCGCCGGAGACAGGAGCTGCCTGTCGTGTCATGAGCACCACTCATCGTTTCACGCCTTTCTTTCGCGCTTTCCCGTTGACGGCCGGCGCAACCTGTGTCTGACCTGCCATGAGCGTATCGGTGACTACTATTTTTTAAGTGCCCATGCCAAATTGCGCTGCGGCGAGTGCCACGAAATCCACGGCTCCCGCTACCCGGCGCTGCTTGCTAACCACGAGCTGGCTGTCTGCGCCCGCTGTCACCCGGGCCTGACCCACCGCCGCGCCAACCACCCGGTAGGCGGCCGTTACTGGGATATTCTTCGCCGCCGCGCCATGCTCTGCTCCAGTTGCCATAATCCGCACGGCACCGCCTACCCCGGCATGAGGCTGCGCTTTGGTAACAATCTTTGCCTGCCGTGCCACCAGGAAATCCGCTAGTAACTATAAATGAATAATTCTAACAATTAAAACCATCATGCAGCCTGCATAAAAGAACCTGTTAATAATGACAGGTTCTTTTTTTGTTGACGCCCTCCTCGTTATTAGCTGAACTTATGCGTCAAAAAAAGCGCTATAGCGCCGGACGACCCCTGTAACAGGAGTCAGGGGAGGCTGCCCAGAAATTTTTAGCCGAAACAGGAGCAACAGGCGGCTGACTGATGAGCGGGGAGGGACTAATGGCGGAAGTGTCAGTGTCATTTTTCCTGCAATGCGTGCTGTCCGCTGTTGTGACTGCTGGAACAAGTCAGGCAAGGGAGGTGAGGATCGCGGGGACCATGGCTGCAAGAAACCGGCATCAGGAAGTGTACTAAAACTTTGGAGGTGAGAAAATGACTACCAGATGGATGCTTTTTGACCAGCAGCGTTGCTTTGGCTGCAATGCCTGCGTGGTCGCCTGCCAGCAGGAATACGGTCTGCCGGCGCAGATTCGTTTTAACCGGGTGGACGTCACGGTTGGCGGGACCTTCCCCAACAACACCATTTCCTTCCGTCCGCTGCTCTGCAACCAGTGTGACAACGCGCCCTGTCAGAGCGTCTGCCCCGTCGGCGCCATCAGCAAAGATACCGCTTCCGGCGTAGTGCTTACCGACCACACCAAGTGTGTCGGTTGCCGCCTGTGTACCTCAGCGCGGGGCTGTCCTTACGGCATGCGCGCCATGGACGGTGCCAGCAAGGCCGTGAAGTGCAATTTTTGCCTGGATCGCCTGACGGCCACACCTGCGGAGACTGCTCCCTACTGCGTGAAAACGTGTCCGAGCGGTGCCCGCCAGATGGTTACCACGGATCCTGGCGGCACACAACTGGCACCCCAGGGCGGCGCCATCCCCCGAGGGGTACGTTACGGAACAATAAGCTAGTTTTAGAAAGGAGGGTAAACAATAATGCTTAAAAGTTTTTTACTGAACCGCCGCCAGTTTTTAAAAGTGGCGGGACTGACCACCGGCGCGGTAGTGGCTGGCTCCGGTAGCGCTTTTGCCCGCCAACTGCCCGGCCTGCGCCGTCCGGCACTGGTCAGGGTTGAGGCCCGCCCCGTTCTCGTTACCGCTCCGGCCAACACTGTCCACACCGCCTGCAACATGTGCTCCAACTTCTGCGCCGCGAGCGCCATCCGTGAGACGGTGGCCGGTTCAACCGTGGTGCGCCGTGTGGAAGCGCGCGCCGGCCATCCGAACACCCGCGGCGGCCTCTGTGCCAAGGGCCAGGCGGCCGTGCAACTGCTCTACGACCCCGACCGTTTAAAGACGCCGCTGCGCAAGCGTACAGACGGCAGCTGGGAAGTCCGTACCTGGACCGATGCTTTTAACGATGTGGCCGATGGCCTCCAAGCCATCCGTGGCACCACTGCTGCTTCCACCACCGCTGCCGGACGCCTGGCGGCCAGCCGCGTCTACTTCCTGCAGCGCCGCGGCTCTTTTGCTGGCATGTGGGGCGCCTTCCGCGCCGAGTTCGGTTCCAAGAACGTTGCCGCCTCCGCGCCCATCTGCGACGCGGCCAAGCGCCTCGGCACCTGGCTTGGCGTCGCCGCCGCCCGCCGCGTGCGCGACCAGCGTGCCACCAACTATACGCTGCTGTTCGGCCGCAACGAACTGGAAGCGGCCCGCTACCGTCTCGGTTTTACCCGCGAACTGCTGGAGAATATCAGAACCAACCGCCTGGTGGTGGTGGACCCGCGTTTTACCTACACTGCCAGTAAAGCCAACCAATATGTACCGATTATCCCCGGCACCGACCTAATGCTGATCTTGTCCATGTGCCGCGTTATCCTGGACAACAGCCTGACGGATGCCGGCCGGATAGCGGGCACCATCAACAATACGGTGGAGCCCACCACGGGCGCCCACTGGCGGTCCAATGCCTGGGCCAACGTCTTAAGGCTCCATACCAACAGCTTGGCCCGTCTGGCCGCTTTCCGCGACGAGGTATTTAAAGCGCAGTACGCACCGGCGGCGGCGGAAGCCGTTTGCGGCGTGCCGGCGGCTACCATCACGCGCCTTGCCGGCGAGTTTTGCGGCGTAATTGACCCTGCTACCGGCTTCACACGCGGCCGGCCGACCAACTGGGCCGCCGTGGCCGACACCACTTCGGGGATGGCCAAATACTCCCAGGGCACTATGACCAACTGGGCCATGAACTGCCTGACCGGCCTGGCCGGCGGCTTCAACATCGCCGGCGGCTACCTGGCTACCGCAGCGCCCACCGCGCCGCGTTCCTGGTCTTTTGGTTCTCCGTCTCTCGGTGCTGTTGCGGCCGACGAAACGCTGACCCGCGCGGCCGGCTGGCCCTTCAACGGTACTGTAGGCACCGCCAACACCGAGGGCTACCGCACGCTGATCCCGTACGCGATTCTTAACAGCCTGCCCAGCGCCCACCCGGATTTCCGGCGTGTACCGGCTGGCCCGCTGGCCGCTCCGGCTGACGGCAGTGGTGTGATTCACACCATTGACGGCGTCAGATGGGCCGACGTCTACGGCGGCGGCAGCGCCACCGGCGGCGGCGGTATCCAGGGCCTGTTCATCAACCACACCGACCCGGCCGTCGCCGACGCCGACTCGGATCTGTGGGCCAAAGCCCTGCCGCGCCTGCGTTTTGCCGTGGCCATGGACGTGTACCTGAACACCACCCATGAGCTGTTCCCGCCCGGCAGCTATGTGCTGCCCGAGTGCACCGCCCTGGAGCGCACAGATGCCGTAACTCCCACAGGTGTGGCCGGCTCGCCCGTGCTGAACCTGTGGCAAAGAGCGGTGGCCCCGCTTCATGACAGCCGCTCCGGCTACGCGATTTTTGCCGGACTTGGCGCTGCTATGTCGGCCAGGCACGGCGTAGATGCTGGCCCAGGGACTGGTGCCGAAACCACGTATTTTAATAAGCAAGCTCCTGCGCCGACGTATGATTTGATTACCCCGAGCGGCTCCGGCCGGGTGTTCCGCCATGACCCCGCCCGGGAAGTCGAGTTTACCCAGATTATCTGGCACAACGTCAATATTGGCGGCGTCAGGACCTGGGCCGACCTGACCGGAAACGGCGGCTGGTGGACAGATGCCACACCTACTACTACTGCCGATCCGGAAGTGCGCTTCAGCTTTGTCAGCGGCGAGGCCAATGTTAACGTGGTGGAGTTCCGCCAGGTCTGGGAAAACACCAGCGCCTCTACTTTTACCACCCCGCTTGTTCCGCAGTGGCGCGCGCCGCGCAACACGCCGACCACTACTTTCCCGCTGCGCTTTATGGCCGGCGGCAAGGTGATGTGGCATACCATGGCCGCCACCGCCAACCTGCCTTATTTGGTGCAGGACTTTGACGCCCAGGCGGAAGTGCGCCACACCAACTACCTGCTGATCAACCCGACGGATGCAACGGCCCGCGGTATCACCAGCGGCACTACAGTGATTGTTTCCTCGGCCAACGGCAGCCGCCTGAGTGTGCAGGCGCTGGTTACCGAGCGCATCAGGGCGGGGTATGTCAGCCTGTTCCACGGTTACGGCGAGAACGCGCCGACCAAGCGCACCGCTCATAACCGCGGCGTCAACCCCAACCGCCTGACCTCCTCGCTCCGTATTGACGCCGGCACCGGCCAGTTTACGGTCAACGAGGAGCTTGTCCAGGTTATCAGAGCTTAACTTTAAGGAAAGGAGTGTGAAACAATGAAAAGAACAATAATTGTTTTGGCGCTGGCCGTTGCTATGTTGCTGTCTCTGGGCGGTCTGGCTCTGGCCCAAACCGATTTGTGGCCCGACAACCCGTCGCTGCCGCTGGGCTTTCCCCATATGAACTCCAACAACACCGGCTTTTTTGCCCCCGTACAGCGCGGCACCTTAGAATCGCTGGTGCGGGCGGTATATGGTCAGTTGGTCCACACTAACTTCCAGTTGAATACCAACTCCTGTGCTTCCTGCCATATGACACACACCGCTGTCGGCGATAACCTGCTCTTTCAGCGGACTGTCACCGACACATGTTTTGCTTGCCATGACGGCACTATCGGCGAACTGAACGTGCTGGCCGCGCCGCGCGCCGGTACCACTGGGATTGCCCGCTTTGGCGGCTCGGAAACGGCCGGTACTTTTGGTGCGGATCCCGCGTTTGCCGCCTCCGTCCACAATGTGGAAAACGTGATAACTGTGAGCGGTGCTCCCGGAGGTAACCGTTTCAGTGATGTGGATTCGGCGGGACTCGTTTCCACCGGCTGGCGCGGCACCTTTAGCTGTTCATCCTGCCACGCGCCGCACGGTTCCTACAGCATCCGCCTGCTCCATCCCAATCCCAACTTCCTCGGCTGGCGCGATCAGAACCACCGGGTAGCCACCAACTTTGCCACCGGCGGACTGTGGAACAGAGGGAACACGCTGACCGTTTCCGGCACTGTCTATCCTGACCATGCTGTCCATGGCGCGGTTTACAGAGCTACCGTCACCGCCGCTGTTTACGCAGGGGTGTACAACGACATCGCCTTGCCGTGGCTGTACGGCTACCTGCGGGGGACAACGCTTACGACTGCGCGAACGGTGTATGGGGTCGCCTTCCCGGTCGGCCGCTACAACCAGTTCAATACGCGCATCTACTCCACCGCCCTGTACGACCCGAACACCGTAGCTGACGGTGGCGGTCCTTTCAGCACCCTGGTGGATGCGGTCTATTTGCTGAACAGGTTCTTTGAGATCAACTACAGGACGGGCGAAATCGTGATTACGACGGCCAACCGTGCTGCCTTGGCGGCTGCGGTTGGTGCCGACATCCTGGGGACTTTGCGTATGGACATCGGCCGCGCCCTGGTGGTGACGGCGGATGCCAATGCCGGCCGCCCGGTACTGGCTCTCGACCATCTCAACACGCGGACCTACAGCCAGCGGACATTCAACATGTTCTGTGCCGCCTGCCACACCGACTACCTGCCGCAGGCCGGCGTTGCCTCTACCAGAGCCGCCGCACTGCCGGGAGGCTACGGCACCTATAGCCTGGCTCACCGCCACACCATCAACCGTGCCGCCACCCGTTACGGGACGATGACCGTCACCGGCCTGCATGCAGGCGCGCCTAACCAGTTGCTCTGCGTGTCCTGCCATTTTGCCCACGGCGCCGACTCGCGCATGATGCGCCTGGCGAACGCCAGCCTGAACGACTTTGTTGCTCCGTCCGTGGATGTCAACCCGTCCTCGGCGCTGAAGCGCTACGTCAATCAGGCGGTCTGCTGGAGTTGCCATACCAACTCGGCTGCCACCGTCTTCAGGAACACCAACTACTTCTGGGATGGCTACGATACCAATCGCGGATACCAGTGGTAAAACTCTGACCATCTTGATCAGCTAAAGCTGAGAGCTTTGCAGAAAACGGCGCAGGCGCCTAAATGGGCGCCTGTTACCGTTGCCTGGCCTTTGTTGTAATTTCAGTCGTGCTGTTGCATTATTCCTCTTCCGAAAATATCATCTTCCTCCGGGAGAGGGTAGGGTGAGGGGGCTTGGCAGGAAAAGAACTTGCGCTTGTCGAAACAACCAGTTGGCTTACTTGACAGGAGGATTTGTTATGTTGCAACTTTCTAAGCTGCGTGAGCTTCCGCGCTGGAAAAAGAGGCTGGCTGTCTTACTTTTGGTTCTGGCTTTATTCCGGGGGTATCAGCACCTGGCAGGCCGTGGCGTAGTGCCGCCGGTGCCGGTTCCGGGTGTTCTGCCCGTTGCCGCCCTGGCCTCACCGCAGGATGCGCCCGTGTACCTTGCGGCACGGCAGTTTGTTGAGGCGCTCGTTGCCGATGACCGGGAAAAAGTGACGGCTATGCTTACCGAAGGGCACCGGGCCAATTGGACGGACGCGTCTTTCCTGTACGACCGGACGGGGCTCGAGGCCGGCCGAACCATGGAGTTGGGCCGTTTCCGGCACAGCGTGGTACGCTATGTGCAGGCTCCGGACCTAGGCGGGGAAACGGTGGCGCTGGTCACGGCGCGGTACACGGTACTGTTTAAGTACGGAGACACGGTGGAAGGCGAGACGCAGGTTCAGGAAGAGATGGTACTGCAGCGTGTCGGAGACCTGTGGCTCATTGCAGCAGACAGGCGCACGATAAAATAGCACCCTCCCCCCTATATCGGCTGCAAAATAAAACAGCTGCCTGGAATGCCTTCCACACAGCTGTTTTTTATTTTATAGGGCAAATTTCGGAATAAATCGGTGCTCTTAATACCGGCCGTTTGTCAGGCACACAAACATCTGAGATCCGACCTCTATCATTGGTATACCACAACGCGCCTGTTTAAGGAGTCGGCGATAAAGATGCGGCCGGCGGCGTCAATATGCAGGCCGTTGGGCAGGAGGAACTGATTTAAGCGGTTGCCCTGGCCGCCGAAACTGAAGGCCTGACGGCCGTCAGGAGAAAAACCCACAATATTGTTGGCCATGTTGTTGACTACCAGCAGGCGGCCGAAACGGTCAAGGCCAATCCCGCGCGGGTTGGTCAGAACCGAGCTGCCGTGGCCGCCGGCTGAGCCGTTGATGACGCGTAGCGGGTTTCCGTCGGGACCGAAGACGACGATGCGTCCGTGGCCGGTATCTGTGACATAGATGTTGCCGGTCGCGTCGGTGGTCACGCCGTTTGGCGCGAACAGGTCGCCATCCAGGCCCACCTCCAGCAGCAGTTCCCCGGTTTGCCGCTCAAAGACCAGGACACGGTTGCGCTTGATCTCGGTGACATACAGCTTGCCGCCGGCCAGGTGGAGCGCGCCGGGTGAGCGGATTATCCCGTCCCGGCTGTAGTTTTCGGCAAAGAACTCCAGAAATTGGCCGTCGGGGCTGAAGGTGTGAATTTTGCCCTGATACAGGTCGGCCACGAAAATCGCGGCTTCATCGGCGGCGATGCCGTAAGGGAAAAGAAAATTGCCGCCGCCGCTGTCGCCGCGCTGGCCGAAAGCCAGCAGGCGTTCGCCGGCCAGGTTAAAGACCAGAACGCGGCGGTTGTCGGTGTCGCTGACATAGATTCTGTTATTGGCGGAAAAAACAGCCAGAGGGCGGTCAAACTGCTCCGCGCCGAAGCCGCCGTAAATGACCTGCCGGAACGAAGGCACGCCGCCGACAATGTTGATGGCGGCCGGGATGGGCAACTCGGGCCGGCCGAGGTAATAAAGGTAGGCGAAAAGGGCTACCAGGAGCAGCGTGACGTTGCGGTAAAGGCGGCGGGCCTTATCGCGGTTGATGGGGCGCCAGAGCAAGCGAATTACAGGATGACGCATGTTTTACCTCCCCTGCCGCAGGCGCTCAACCGCCGCCAGCGCGGCGTCGTAGCGGGGGTTGATGGCCAGCGCTTCGTTGTAAGATTCCAGGGCGGCTTCCGGCAGCCCCTGCCGCTCAAAAAGCAACCCAAGATGATAATGAACCTCTGCCGAAGCCATATTAAATTTTCTGCCGCGGAACAAGCTGTCGGCGGCCTCTTCGTACATGCCGAGCTCGCGGTAAGCGATACCTGCGTTCAGGTGGCCGCGGTAATCTTCCGGAGCCAGCTCCGTAACCCGGACAAAAGAGGCCAGCGCTTCGTTGTGGAGGCCAAGCTCATAATAGGCGAGACCGCGGCTGAGATAGGCCGGCATAAATTCCGGGTCAGCGGTCAGAGCTTCTTCGAATTGAGCAAGCGCCAAGTCGTACTGGCCGCGCCGGAAGTAGGAATAGCCGAGGTCCACGCGGTGCTGCGGATTGGATGGCTCGCTGTCCACCAACTGGCGGAAATAAGTTATCTCCCGGTCTATGCGGCGCATGTCAAAGCCGGTCCAGAAAAACTGCCTGCCGACAAGGCTGCCGGCTGTGGTTAGGACAGCAAGAATTGCCAGAGTGGTAAGCGCCACCCGCCAGAGCGGGTAATAGGCGGGGGACTGAGTTGCAGTATTCATCGTTATAAACTCCTCCGCTATAAATTAAGATATTTAGTAACTACCGGGAGCCGGGAGCTGTCCCTGCGGCAGGGCGGGGCGAAACGGTTCCGGCTCCGGCGGCAGGATTTCTTCGGGGGGCGGTACGTGGCAGGAGAGGCAGGCATCCCGCTGGTGGCAGGCAAAACAGGCTGCCGACAGTTTCTGCCCGGGAAAAATCCGTGCGCCGCGCCGCCGGCGGTTGTGTAGTTCCTGCCAGCCGGCCCGGTGAGGGCTGGGGTGGCAGGAGCCGCAATACACGGCGCTGGCCTCAGGGAGCGCGGCCTGGGGCTGGTTATCGTGGCAAATCATGCAACCGGCGACGTTGTCGGCTGCGGCCGGGCCGTGGTTACGGAAATCGGGCTGGTGGCTTGCCGGCCGCTGGCGGTGGCAGTCCAGGCAAAAATCGTTCCGCCTGGTGTAGGCAGTCAGATTTTCACCGGGGTAAACAGAGATTTTCCGGCCGTGGGCGTCATAGGCGTGACAGCGGTGGCAGTCGCCCGTTTCCCTGGCCAGGGCGCCGTGCGTCAGGAGAAAGTCTCCGGCCAGGTGGTCGGCGGGCGTTTTATCCTCCTGGTGGCAATCGCGGCAGGTTAAATCCACGCGGCGGTTAAAATGGCAAACCATACAATCTTCCTTGGGAGCGGCGGTAAAGACGCGGCTCATCTGGCGCCGTCCTTCCAGCAGGTTCCAGGAGGCAGACGGGAGGCTGACGGTGGCGCGGCGGCGGCCGATGTTGCCGTGCGCTGCGCCGGCGTGGCAGGAAATACAGCGCACCTGCCCCTTGCTATGGTCGGCGTGGGGGATAATCAGGTCGCCTGCGGCGGTGGTGCCGCGGTTAAAGGTATGGCAGCGCAGGCAGGCGGCGTCGCCGATGCCGGTTAACAGGCGCAAGGGGAGGATATAAGTGCCGGTAGCCTGCACGTAAGCGAAACGGGCCAGGTCGGCCGCCAGCTTTAGCGTGCCGTCGAACCCCGGGGCGGCGTGACAGGCCACGCAGGAGTGCCGGCTGTGCGAGGAAGCCTGCCAGGTGTGATAATAGGGAAGCATGGTGTGGCAGGCGCCGCAGACCCCGGCCGGGGTCTGCGAGATGTCGCTGAGCAGGACCATGATTAACAGAACACCAAGCAGGATGAGCGGGGCGAGCACAGCCCGGCTGCGACGCGGTTTGTGAGAAGCGTCGGCTTCTTCGGTAAACCACTGTTCCAGCCAGGCCGGCTGTGGTGTGGAATTCTCCTGTGGCGTGTGTTCGCTCATGACACAGACCTGCTTTCTTTAGTCAGGTTCCGGAACAGGCTCGGGAAGCGGGTCGTCACCCTGAGAATCCGTCTGCCGGATGTGCAGTACGCGCTCCTGCCAGTCGCTGCCCTGCCAGGGGGAAAGGGTGATGGCCCTGTGGGGACAGAAGCGGGCGCAGACGCCGCAGGAGAAGCAAGCAGCCGGCCTGTGGACCAGGCTGACGGTTGCATCATTTTCCCGGACGGAGAGCGCCCGGCCCGGGCAAAGTACGGTGCAGGCCCGGCACATATCGCAGGCGGCGCTGATTTCCAGGAAGGCGAAAGGCAACGCTTCACCGGCTTGCGGCAGCGCGGAGAAAGCACTTAGCAGCTTTTCCCACAGCAATCGGTCCGGAGGGCTTAAGCCTGAGTCACCGGCGGTGTGCTCCTCGTCTGCGAACAGGTCGCTGACCAGGCAGGCGCCGCTCATCCCGGTGTGTTTTGTTTCCCGGCCCAGCAGCGAGAGAAAATCGCGGCGCGAATAGCCGGTCAGCTGCCCCCACCGGGAGGCGAAGGAAGCAGGGGGGGAATCCGCGAGCGTCAGGCTGAACTCCGGAAGCTGTGCGGCAAGGCGTAAGGCCCGGGCGAAATGGTATTGCAGCCGGAAGGCCAGCCGGCCCTCTTTTTCCAGGGGACAGGCCGGACAGTGGCCGTGATGCAGCCAGACTTCACGGAAACCGAGGAGGGACGGCAGCAGCAGCACCGGCGGCGGCAGCGCTGCCAGGCAGGGGACGGCAATGCTGGCCGGATAAATCTCCTGTTCCGTCGCCCGGCAGGCCAGGCGCAATATTTGCTCTTTCTCCCGGTGCCGGCGCATGGTATGGTACAGGGAAAAGACGGGGCGCGGGCTGTCGATGGCCGAAACCGGACAGCCGGCGGCGCACAGGCCGCACTCCCGGCAGGAGCGGTGATATTTTTTTAAATTACGGTCGAGAGCGCCCTGGGGACAGGCGTCCCGGCAGGCGTGACAGCGGTAGGCCGGAAACTTCAGGCCGAGGCAGCGCGTCTCCGGGATATCCGGCTTATCTACGGTGCGGCCCAGGTAGCGCAGCAGTACGTCATTTAAGATGGACATCTTTACTCCTCGCAGATCTGTTTCAGTGTCGCCGCCTCCAGGGTGAGAAACGCCATCGTGATTTTGGCCATGGCGCGATAAAACTGGTGTTGGGAAACGCGCACCACGTCGGTGCAGTACTTAGGCACCCAGGTCAGCAGGTGCTCCCGCAGGAAAGATTCCTGCAGCTTAAGGGATTCGCGGAAACGGTCCTTCTTTTTGCGCCGGGTGGCTTTGCCGGCGGCTTTGCAGAGCAGGTGCATAAATTCGCACTCAATGCTCAGGTGGTCTTCGAGCTGCTTGTTTTCGTTTTCCTCCGGCAGGCCGAACCCTGCCTCGTGCATAAAGATACGCGCTTTTTCCCAGGCCTCACCCATTACCCGCTTCCACTCCGAAAGGTACACTGAGGCATAGGGATGAACCGTTTCGCGGGCACCGAGGATAAACAGAAAGCTGTGCTCCGTCTGCAATTCCCGGACCAGCTCGGCGATGTTTTTCCCTTCCGCCGCTTCCCGCAGTTCTTTTAAGCCTTCCTCCAGCAGCGCGGAATCAGCTCCGTCTGCAAAGCTCCTGAGGTAAACAGGAAAATCAGGGGATGTAAACCAGGTAAGCCATTTTCCCGTGAGCGGGCGGCTGTACAGCTCGGCCAGGGCGGCGTAAATTGCGGCGCGGTCGGCACACCAGTCCCTGGTGGCCGCGGCTTCCTCTTTCTCCGGCAAACAAGCAACATCGGCTGGCATCAATAAAACCTCCTTAAATTTGTGCCGTTTAGAACTTGCTGAGAGCTATAACTTCCCTGCCTCCGTCAGAGAGTACCGCTCCTCTTGTGTTTGTCGTTTTTTGCTATTTTGACTATTCTCGTTTTCCTGTCCGGATTCCTGCCGCTGATTTTGCGCATCAGCCAACGGAGCCGTTTTTGGATAAAAGGAATGGACATGGTAATAAATTATATTTATAGCGCAGGTGCGGGCCGGGCAGGCAGGAGATAAAAGCTAAACAGCGAAATCAGAGTTACGGGAAAACCGTCACAAACAGCATACACCATCTCCGAGCGTGCCTGCCTGCAAGAATTCCACCCGAATTCTATGGCGGACCCGCCTGGGCAACCCTTGCCCGCGGGGTGTGACTGGAAACGGCCGCACCTCCCTTTCTGGAAAGGAGAGAGTAGAGTGAAAAACCCTCTGCCTTTTCAGGGCAGAGGGTTTTGCTGAAAAATGGAGGCAGATTTGTCAGATGTCGAAAACAAGGGAGCCGGAAAAGGTAATGTCGCTGCTTGATCATCTGGAGGAGCTGCGGCGACGGCTGATTATCTGCGGGATAACCATCTTTGTATTATCGGTGGCGGCCCACCTGTACGTGGAACAGATACGCAACCTGTTTATCAGGCCGGTGGGTCAACTTGTGTATCTGGGGCTCGCGGAGGCTCTGATGACCAATCTGCGGCTGGCGCTGGTGGCCGGGTTCTTTCTGGCGCTGCCCGTTATATTTTACCAGTTGTGGCTGTTTATCCTGCCGGGCCTGCACAGGCAGGAGCGGGGGCTGGTCTTTATCATAGCTTTGTTAACGCTGCTGTTTTTCATGCTGGGGGTGTCCTTCGCCTACTTTGTCATCCTGCCGTTTTCGGTCCAGTTTTTCCTGGGCTACGCTGCCGAGGGCCTGACGCCGATGATTTCATTCAGCGCGTATATTTCTTACAGTATGGGGCTGATGCTCGGTTTTGGCCTGGTGTTCCTGATGCCGGTGGCAGTCCTGATTCTGGCCAGGCTCGGCCTTGTCACGCCGGAATATCTGGCCCGGCAGCGTATGTATGCCACGATTATTATTTTTATCCTGGCAGCCGTCTTTACGCCTCCGGACGTTTTGTCGCAAATTCTGATGGGGGTGCCGATGCTGGTTTTGTACGAGCTGTCTATTTTTATGGCAAGGTTTGTCAGGAAGCGGGAAACCGCTCCTTCACCCTGACCCTCTCCCAGGGGGCGAGGGGAATTTCGCGAGAGAGGTCGGAGTTCGCAAGGCAAAGGGCAGAGCGGAAGGAGGTGATAGGTAATGTTGGGGCGGATTGGGACTACGGAGCTGCTGTTGATTTTTGGTTTGGTGCTGGTGGTGTTCGGACCGCGAAAGCTGCCGGAAATAGGCAAGTCGCTGGGGAAAGGACTGCGGGAGTTTAAACAGGCGACCAGGGAAATCAAGGAGAGTATTGAGATTAAAGATGACTCTGAAAGTGCGGCTGAGGAAAACAAGGGGCAGGCCTGAGGCTGGAGGTGGCAAAATGACGGAGCTGGTCGATGCTTTCGGCAGGCGGATTACCTACCTGCGGGTTTCCGTCACCGACCACTGCAATTTGAGCTGTTTCTACTGTACGCCGGGCAGGGAAGGCTGTCAGGGCAGCGCCGGTCAGGTTCTGTCGCTGGAGGAGATTGTCCGGATTGCCGGCGTGGCCGCAGCCTGCGGCATCGGTAAAATCAGGCTGACGGGTGGTGAGCCGCTTCTGCGGCCCGACCTGACAGAGCTGGTCAGGCGCCTGAAAGAAGTGCCCGGTATCGACGAGCTGTCGCTGACGACAAACGGGATGCTGCTTGATAAACTGGCGCGGCCTTTGGCAGAGGCCGGGCTGCAGCGCGTCAACATCAGCATCGATTCGCTCTCCCCGGAGAATTTCAACGGGATCACCCGGGGCGGCACTCTGGAGCAGGTGCTCTGCGGTGTGCGCGCAGCAGCGTCAGCAGGGCTGTATCCAGTCAAAATTAACGTGGTGCTGCTGAAGGGTGTCAATGACGGGGAGATTGCCGACTTTGCCAGGCTGACACTGGCAGACGACTACCATGTGCGATTTATTGAGTTTATGCCGATTACCGCTGACGGGGAGTGCTGGCGGGAACACTTCCTGCCGCTGGAGGTAGCCATGGCTGAATGTGCCCGGCTGGGGACGCTGCTGGAGGAACCGAAACCGCAAAACGGCGGACCGGCCAGGTATTTCCGTCTGGCCGGCGCACGCGGCAACATAGGGTTTATCTCGCCGCTGTCCCGTCACTTTTGCGGTGAGTGCAACAGGCTGCGCGTAACGGCTAACGGCAAGCTGCTGTCCTGCCTGCTGCAGGAGGAAGCTATTGACTTAAGGCCGCTGCTGCCGGATACGGAGGCGGTAGCCACAGCTTTTGCCCGGGCGCTGCTGGCCAAACCCGACCCGGCCACAGTAGCGGAAGACCCGTTGGCGCGCTGCCGGCCAAGCGTCCCGATAATGGCGGCTATCGGCGGTTAGGAGGTTAGCGATGGGTAAGTTGCTGGCTGTATCGCTTAGCGACAGCAAGGGGACAAAAAAAAGAAACGTGCCTGAGGCGGAAATTAAGGCTGATTACGGCTTAAGCGGTGACGCGCACGCCGGAGACTGGCACCGCCAGGTCAGCCTGCTGGCCAGTGAAAGCATCGCCAAAATGACGGAAAAAGGACTGCAGGTAAGTGCCGGGGATTTTGCCGAAAACCTGACCACGGCTGGTGTTGAGTTGGTCTCCCTGCCGCTCGGTACAATACTGGCGGTGGGAGAGGAAGTGTTGCTGGAGGTTTCCCAGATCGGCAAGGAATGCCATACGCGATGTGCCATTTATTACCAGGCGGGTGATTGCGTGATGCCGAGGGAAGGTATTTTTGCAAAAGTGTTGCGCGGCGGGCGGGTGCGTCCCGGGGACACAGTGACGGTAATGGAGGGAGAGCTTCGTGAAGGAAGTGCGTGTTGAGGAAGCGGTGGGCATGGTCCTCGCTCACGACCTGACGAAAATTGTACCCGGCGAATTCAAGGGGCGCCTGTTCAAAAAGGGCCATATCATTTGCGAGGCGGATGTGCCGGAGCTGTTAAACATCGGCAAGGAGCACATTTTTATTCTCGAATTGCCGGCAGGCCGGGTACATGAGGATGAGGCGGCAATCCGGCTGGCCGCCGCCCTGCGCGGACCGGGAGTAACCTGTGGCGGGCCGGCCGAAGGAAAGGTCAGCCTTTATGCCGAGCGCGACGGCTTGTTTTGCCTGAACAGGGAGGCCATTATGGCTCTGAACAGCTTTGAGGAAGTCTCGGTGGCCACTATTCACGGCAACGTTGCCGTGCAGCGCGGGGAGCAACTGGCCGGGACCAGGGTTGTGCCCCTTGTTGTGCCGGAAGAGCTGGTCAGTTCGGCAGAGTCTTTGGCCCGGCATTACGCTCCGCTCCTGGAAGTCCGCCCCTTTAACTTCCGGACCTGTGGCCTGGTAACTACCGGCAGCGAAGTGTTCAACAGGCGAATTGAAGACCGCTTCACTCCGGTCGTTTTGGAAAAACTGTCCCGCTTTCCGTCCCGCATTGTCAGGCAGGTAATCGTAAACGATGAAAAAGAGCGGATTAAAAGCGCCGTCCTGGAACTGGCGGCTGACGGCGCCCAACTGATAATTGTTACCGGCGGCATGTCGGTGGATCCGGACGACCGTACACCGGCCGCCATCCGTGCCACCGGGGCGCAGGTTGTCACGTACGGGACACCGGTGTTGCCCGGGTCCATGCTGATGCTGGCTTACCTGGGCGAGGTGCCGGTGCTGGGACTGCCCGGCTGTGTCATGTTTAACAAAACCACGGTCTTTGACCTGATTTTGCCGCGCCTGTTTGCCGGGGAACGGCTGACCAGGCAAGATTTCACCGAAATGGCGGTCGGAGGCTTGTGCGGCAACTGCGAGCCCTGCCGTTATCCCCGCTGCCATTTTGGCAAGAACTGATGGGGACGGGAATGACCGGTTACGAGGAAGCACTGCAGTTGCTGAAAGTTGCGGCCACTCCCCTGAAAGCGGGGGAAACGCCGCTGCAGGCGTCGCTGGGCGCTGTCCTGGCGCAGGACTTTCATGCCGTGTACGATATGCCGCCCTTTACCCGTTCGCCCCTGGACGGGTTTGCTTTCCGGGCGGCAGGCACGGCCGGGGCCGGAGAGGATAATCCCGCTTGTCTTCAGGTAGTGGGCCGGATTCCGGCCGGCACGACGCCGGCGGAGGCAGGGCTTGTCCGCCTGTTGCTGCCGTCGGAGGCGGTCAGAATTTTTACCGGGGCGATGCTGCCGCCCGGGGCTGATGCCGTAGCCGCCCAGGAGCAGGTGTCCTGGACGGGAGAAACGCTGCGCGTGCCACGCCCGTACCGGCCGGGTGAAAACGTGGTGCTGGCCGGTGAAGACGTGGCTCGCGGCAGCCTGCTGCTGCCCGCGGGCTGCCTGCTTGGCCCGGCTGAGCTCGGGCTGCTGGCCGGCCAGGGAGAGCAGACCGTTTCTGTTTACAGGCGGCCGCGGGTTGTCATCCTGACTTCCGGCAGTGAACTGGCGGAGCCGGGAGAAAGACTCACCCCGGGCCGGATTTATAACAGCAACCGCTTTCTGCTGGAGGCGCTGGTCACCAGGGCAGGCGGAGAGCCGGTTTATGCCGGCAGGCTGCCCGATGACCTGGCCGCACTGGCGAAGGCCGTCGCAAACGTGACTGCCACTGCCGACCTGGTGCTGACGACCGGCGGTGTTTCCGTTGGCGACCATGACCTGATACCGGCGGCGGTCAGGCTGGCCGGAGCGGAAATACTGTTTCACCGGGTGGCGATACGGCCCGGTACGCCTGTCCTGGCGGCCCGCCTTGGACAGGCGCTGCTGCTTGGGCTTTCCGGAAACCCGGCGGCCTGCCTGGTGTCTTTCCTGCAGTTTGCGCTGCCGGCCCTGGCTTGGCTGAGGGGACTGGCCGGCTGGCGGCAGCAGTCGGTGGAGGCGAGGCTTGCCGGAGGACCGGTTGCCGGCGCCGGCAGCCAGGTGCGTTTTCTGGCCTCCCGCACGCTGCTTGATGGCGATGGCCTGGTAACGAGGCCGGTAGTGCACCAGAAACCGGGAGTGCTGTCTTCTTTTCACGGCGTCAATTCCCTGGTAGTGCTGCCTCCCGGCTGCGGAGGCCTGAACGACGGGTCCCGCGTGCGGGTGCAGGTTTTTCCGGACATCTTTTCAGAAACACCCCTGTTTTAGGTAATTCAAGGGACACCATAATTCAAGGGACACCATACTCAATTTCTGCTCCCGGTCTTACGGCTTGCCGCTCCTGACGCGGCAGGCATTTTTATTGCCTGCCGGACGGAGAACGGCCGGGCGAAGGATGCTTTGGCCAGCCTATGTGGAGCATAAACCGGAAAAGGCGAAAATATGATAACTTTGTGACAAAATTTTTACATATAAAATATATACGGGAGGAATTCCCGGGACAAAAGCGAATACATCTTTAACAGAAAGATAGATTCTTCACAAGCATAGCCGGCATGACTGACAGACGTATCCGGCCTGCCAGCCGGGGAAATATTAGCGTAAAGTCGTAAGAGCGACTTTACGCAGCAGAATCATTTTTGACGATGCAAGGTGGGTCGCCCGGTGAGCCGCACGGCCAATAGCCCGAAGAGCGAGCAGGAAAGGACTGTCGGCGCAATCCCGGCGCTGTTTGTGGTATTGGTCGTCCTGATTGGTGCTGCAACGGCCGCTGTTTATTTTGAGGATCAGCTTTTTCCTCCGCCGCCTGTCGCAGACGAGTCGGAGTTGGAGTTGCAGGCGTTGCGGCGGGTCATCGCAGTGGACCCTGATAACTCTTCTCTGCACACACGGCTGGGTTGGCTGTACTACTGGCGCGGGCAGTACAGGGAAGCGGAACAGGCCCTGCGCCAATCACTGACTTTAAACTGGGAGCAACAGGAAGCGCACTATGCTTTGGGGTTAACTTATATGGAGCTCGGCTCCCTGGAAGCGGCGGAAAAGTCGTTCCTGGCAGCCTTGGAAATGGCCAGGCACCCGGACATGCTTTATTTTGCCCTCGGCGACCTGTACCGGCAGCGGGGCAGCTGGGATGAAGCGTTGCGGTTTTACCGCGCGGCCCTCTTTTGGATGCCGGATGTACCGGAGCTGCATTTGCGGGTGGCGGATGTCTACGAGCAGAAGGGTATGACCGGGGAGGCCATAGCGGCTCTCCAGCGGGCTGCACAGTATCAGCCTGACCTGCGTGAGCAGGTCAGGACAAAAGTTAAGGAACTGCAGGCCCGAGGGAGGTAAAGCTGATTTGAAGCTGAAAGTAACGCTCAGGAAGCTTATCATATTTATTTTAATTCTGCTAATCGTTTTAACCGCCGTTTTCCTTTATCTTTTTCTGACCCGCAGCCGGCTGCTGGACAGAATCCCCTGGCTGCCGGCCAGCACCAGCCCTCCCGTTTTTTCGCATTTCCTGCAGGAGGCTGCCTTAAGTTCTCCCCTTGCCATTGCCATCGACCCGCTCGATAACATTTTCGTGGCCGATTTCCTTAACGGCCGGATTGTCACATTTGACAGGCGGGGCAACAAGACCGGCGAGTTTGGTGAGGGGCAGCTGACCCGTCCGGTCGGAGTGGCGGAGATGGACGGATTTTTATACGTTGCCGATTTGGCTGCGCAGAGTATAGAGGTCTTCACCGCTACCGGCCATTTCCGGCGCACGCTGCTGGCCAGCGGCACGAATGAACAAATCGGGCCTTTTGTGCCCGTAAGCCTTGCCGCAGACCGGCAGGCGGGCCTGCTTTACTTCAGCGACAGCGCCGGGCACCGGGTGGTGGCGGTGGACAGAGAGGGAGCCTTCCGGTTTGCTTTCGGCCATCCGGGCAGTGAAGAAGGGGCGTTTCTTTATCCCGGGGCCGTTACTGTGGGAACAGGCGGCAATATTTATGTGGCCGACACCAACAACGTGCGCGTCCAGGTATTTTCACCCGGCGGCCGCAAAGTCCTGCGCCAGCTGCCCGCCGTACCGGGCGAGGAAATGTTTGCGCTGCCGCGCAGCCTGGCGGTTGATGCGCATGGCAATCTCTGGGTGGCTGACTCATTGACCCACCGTATCGCCGTCTTTGGCGGAGGGAAGAAACTGTTTGAATTCGGAAGTCTTGGCGTATCGGAAGGCGAGCTGTATTTTCCAAATGCCATAGCCTTTGACCAAGCCGGGAGACTTTATGTGGTGGAGCGGGGCTTAAACCGCGTCAGCGTATTTGCTGCTCCGGCAGCGGATCCGGCTAATCTTTTCAGGAGGTTGACCGAGTGAAAAGAAAGTCTCTTTCCGTCTTGCTGCTTTTGTTTTTAATGATTCTCGTCTTTTTGCCGGGACAGTTGCCTGTTGATTCGGCCGGCCCGCGGCGGATTGAGGTGGTGGTGACCGGCAGCTTCGGCGGCGTAACCGCACCATCCGGCCGCTCATTCGTCATCCTGTACTGGGAAGAGCCGGGCAACACCGCCGCCAGCTCCACGCACCGGGTGTTTGAGGCGCAGGTGGCGGCAACCGGTGTTACCTGGTCGGACAGGGGGCAGGGCGTGCGGGTTACCTCCGGCGGTCCGGACAGGCAGGAATACATAGGTTATTACCGTTACCCCGTTAACCCTATCACTACGGCGGTAACCTTGCTTAATCACCGAAATTATATTTACCGCGTCGGTGCCAGCGCCACCGCCGACTTTAACGAAGCGCGCGTCTATCCGCCGCTGGAGAGCGCCCACACCAACTACCAGAAACACACCGACACCTGTGCCGGCTGTCACCGTACCCACCGCGCCGTCCACCCCATGTTGCTTAACCGGCGCCTGATGCGGGAGCTTTGTCTGGAATGCCACGATGGCCGCGCCAGCAAATACAACGTGCTGGATGGCCGGGTCAATATCGGCACCGGCTGGGTGGACTCGCCGGGCGGCCCGTTCTGGCGGGTGGACGGGCAGGGCAATCAGCTTAGCACTTCATACCATAATGTTTTCCTGGAGCAAGATTTTGCCTTGCAGCCGACCGATCCGGGGTACCGGCGCCTTTACGCCCCCGGCGGTGGCGGAGACCGCTACAACCTGACCTGCACCGACTGCCACAGCGCCCATGTGACTCAGAATACCAGCCCTTTCCGTTTGCTTAAGTCCCAGACCCCGGTAACAGCATTTCCTTTCATCGATAACGGCCGATACCGGGTTCTGTACATGGACGGGATGAACAGTTTCTGCTCCAATTGTCATGAACAGTACAACTACGGGGCCAGTACGGCACTTGGCTACCCCCTTCATGTTCTGGGCGGAGGAATCAAAGAAAGCGGCGGCTTTTACCGCCATCCGACCAATATCAACGTCAGCGCCTGGGCAACTCAACAAACCATGGCTCATCTGACCCTGCCGCTGGAGGTGCGGAGTAACGGAAGGTTTATGACCTGCAAAACATGTCATTTCGCCCACGGCTCGGTAGTGCGCGGCCCGCAACCATCTTATGAGATGGCTGCTCTGGATGAGCCGAAATACGATCGGGTCGGCAACGTGATTTATCTGGGGATTACCTCCAAGCTTAAGCGCCGCGACGGCATGGGCATCTGTCTGGAATGCCACCTGGACCAGGTCTGGGGCAACACGCCGTTCCAGCCGTAACCTGCCTGCGGCAACTGCCTGTACTCCTGACGTCAGACAGACTGCAGGCAGTGACAGCGCAGTGCTTCTCTTGGCTGTTAACCTTATAAGCCCGAGGCGGCTGCAGGCCGCCTTTGTGCTGTAACCCAAGGAGGATCAAGATGAGTAAAGGTGATTTGCAGGCTGCCTTGAGCAAGGTCAGGAGGGCTGTCCATGCCTGTCCGGAAACCGGGTTTGACCTGGAGCACACCAGGTTTTACTTAGCTAATTTGTTGCGGGAAGCAGGCTGCGAGCCGCGGCATGTTGCCGGCGGGTTGGTCGCCGACCTTGGTCCCGGCCCGCAGCGGGTGCTGCTGCGGGCCGAGATGGATGCGCTGCCGCTCGCGGACGGCAAGGAGGTCCCGTATGCCTCGCAAAATGCGGGCGTATGTCACGCCTGCGGTCATGACGGCCATCTGGCCATGCTGTACGGGGCGCTGCTTCTGCTGCGGGAAAACCCGCCGGAACTGGGTGTGCGCTTATGTTTTCAGCCGGCCGAAGAAAGCCCGCCGGGTGGTGCGCTGGGGATGCTGGAAGCGGGTGTCCTGGATGGTGTCCGGGCCGCATTTGCACTGCACCTTAATCCCGGCCTGCCGTTCGGACAGGCAGGCGTTAAGCCGGGCATCATGATGGCGGCGGCCGACAACTTCCGGCTTACCGTCCACGGCCGCGGCGGGCACGCTGCCATGCCGCAGGGCACAGTCGATGCTGTACTGGCGGCAGCGCACACGGTTACGGCGCTGCAGGCGCTCGTCAGCCGCCATAAAGACCCGCTGGAGCCGCTGGTGGTCACGGTCGGCAAAATCCGGGGCGGGACGGCCAGCAACGTGGTGGCGGACACCGTTGTGCTGGAAGGGACGGTCAGGACGCTTGACCGCCGGCTGCGCGAGGAGATGCCGCAAAAGCTTGAATCGCTTGCCGCCGGGATCTGTGCCGCGTTTGGCGCCCGCGTTACCTGCGAATACCTTTTCGGTTATCCGCTGCTGACAAACGACAGCGAGATGACTGCCTTGGCGGCGGAGGCGGCGCAGGAGACGCTGGGGGCGGAGGCTGTGGCTGTGCTGGAGCGCCCCTTGATGGGCGGAGAGGACTTTGCCTATTTCCTGGAGAAGGTGCCCGGCGCCTTTATTTTTCTGGGCACAGGCAGTGAGCGGTTTGCTTATCCGCTGCATCATCCCCTGTTTGACTTTGATGAAAGTATTCTGGTTGCCGGGGCAAAGCTGCTGGCCAGGCTGGCAGGGACAGTTTAACCCGCTACGTTTTAGCACCGGTCTTTGTGACTGCGGTACAAGGCTATTAAAAAGATTTTAAACTATAAAATTTAACTATTGAAAATATCTTTTTTTGTTTTTATAATAACAGAAGGAATATTCTAAAAAGTAGCGAAAATGTTACAGGGATTTCGGGCGCAGCAAGATGATTAGGAGGTCGGAAGAGTTGGAGATTGTTGTTTGCGTTAAGCAGGTGCCGGATACGACAGAGGTGAAGATTGATCCGGTCAAAGGCACGCTGATCCGGGAGGGAGTACCGAGTATCGTCAACCCCTTTGACAAGAACGCGGTGGAGGCCGCCCTGCAAATCAGGGAGAAAAAGGGCGGGAAAGTGACGGTGCTGAGCATGGGGCCGCCGCAGGCGATTGATGCGCTGCGTGAATGCCTGGCCATGGGTGCTGATGAGGCGGTCCTCCTGAGTGACCGGGCCTTTGCCGGCGCCGATACCCTGGCTACTTCTTTTACGCTGGCCAAGGCCATTGAAAAAGTAGGCAAGCCTGATATTATCCTGTGCGGCAAGCAGGCCATTGACGGCGACACCGCCCAAGTAGGGCCGGGCATCGCTGAACACATGGGTTTGCCTCAGGTCACCTATGTCCAGAAAATCAGAGAAGTAAATGAAGACCATCTGCTCGTTGAGCGGGCCATTGAGGGAGGCTATGAGGTTATTCATGTCGGGTTGCCGGTTATGATTGCTGTGGAAAAAGCAATCAATGAGCCGCGTTTCCCGACGATGATGGGTACCATGAAAGCCCATAAGAAGCAAATTCCCACCTGGTCGGCTGCTGATATCGGCGCCCCGGAAGACCTGGTCGGACTGAACGGTTCGCCTACACAGGTTAAGCGGGTTTTTGCCCCGGAACGGAAAGGGCAGGGCGAGATGCTGCAGGGAGACACTGAGGAAGATGTCTGTCTGCTGCTGATAGAGAAACTGAGTGAGACAAAGATCGTCTAGGGAGGACTGCAAATGAGCGTAAAGATCATTGACGAGCAATGCGTCGGCTGCGCCAGCTGCCTTGACGCCTGCCCCTTTCCGGGAGCTATTGTTATGGAAGGCGATATTGCGAAGCTAACCGACAAGTGCAGCGGTTGCGGCGCCTGCGCCGACGCCTGTCCGACGTCGGCCATTGAAGTGACCAAAAAAGAGGACAAACTGGCGGTCGATGTTAATAACTATAAGGGCGTCTGGGTTTTTATCGAGCAGCGTGACAGTCATATCGCCAACGTGGCGCTGGAACTGTTAAGCGAAGGCAGGAAACTGGCTGACCAGCTGGGGAGTGACCTGGCCGGCGTGCTGCTGGGTGACGGCGTGGCGGACCTGTGCAACCAGTGTTTTGCTTACGGAGCGGATAAAGTGTACCTGGTTGATGCTCCGGTTTATAAGCATTACCGCACCGACCCGTATGCCGACGCCATAGTGGAACTGATTAAGCGTTACCGCCCGGAAATAGTGCTGTTCGGTGCCACCAACAACGGACGCGACTTTGCCGCCCGCATCGCCGTACGCATCAAAACCGGCCTGACGGCTGACTGTACCGAGCTTTCCATTGAGCCGGAGACAAAGCTGCTGATGCAGACGCGGCCTGCCTTCGGAGGCAACATTATGGCCACTATCCTTTGCCCCAACCGCCGCCCGCAAATGGCTACCGTCCGGCCGAGGGTCATGAAAAAAAGTGTGCCTGACTTTAACCGTACCGGCGAAGTTATCGTTATGGAAAGCAAGGCTGCAGAAGAAGACGTTTCCACGAAAATTATGGAAATAATTGAACATGCCACCAAGACAATCAACCTGGCCGAGGCGGAGATTATTGTTTCCGGCGGCCGCGGTATCGGCGGGCCGGAAAACTATTATCTGATTGAGGAGCTGGCACAGGCGCTGGGAGGCGCCGCCGGCGCCTCGCGTGCCGCCGTGGACGCCGGTTGGGTACCACACTACCGCCAGGTAGGGCAGACCGGCAAGACAGTGGCGCCGAAGCTGTACATTGCCTGCGGCATCTCCGGCGCCATCCAGCATCTGGCCGGAATGCAGACCAGCGATGTGATTGTCGCCATCAACAAAGACCCCGAAGCCCCAATCTTCAAGGTTGCTTCATATGGCATAGTCGGCGACCTGAATAAGGTGGTGCCGCTGCTGACCAAAAAATTCAGGGAGCGAAAAGCGGCGGAAAAATAAGAGTTAAATTCGAGGGACAAATTCAATTCGAGGAATTCGGAGCAATTCGGAATTCGAGGGACACCATACTCAATTTCTCACAGAGCGAAAAGCGGCGGAAAAATACGATTGACGGTTTATACGGGTTATGGCGCCAGGTGTATGGCGCCATAACTCTCTCTTGGCAAGTTTTGCCCGCCGCGGTATAATCAATATAGTCCGCCGGGCGTGGAAAGACTACTTGCAGGAGGTGGGTAGCTGATGGAGCAAATAGGGCAGATTGTGGAAGTCAGCGGCGATAAGGCAAAAGTGCTGGTCAGAAGGCATGACGTGTGCAGCAAATGCGGTGGTTGCGGTATCAGCCTGTCCGGGAAGGGAGAAAACTACATGGATGCGCTGAATACCGTTAATGCAGCAGTTGGGCAGACTGTCAGGGTGACATCCGATACGGGCCAGGTGTTAAAGGCTTCTTTCGTGGTTTATATTGTGCCTGTCCTGTTCCTGTTGGCCGGTATCGCGCTTGGCCGGCAGCTTGGCGGAGAGCCGGCCGGTCTCATCACAGGTGTGATATTTTTGCTGCTGTCATATCTGCTGGTGCGGGCCTATGACCGGAAGGTGGCCCGCGGCAGGGTGCAGTCTGCCGTTGTGGAAATTTTGGAGGAGCCGGCTGTCCCGGCAGACGAAAAATGCTAGTGCTGGGTCTGGCCGGCAGCCCGCGGCGCGGCGGAAATTCGGAGTTGCTGCTCGATGAAGCGCTGGCCGGCGCCAGGGAAGCCGGTGCTGCCGCAGAGAAGCTGGTTCTGGCGGAACTCTGTCTTTCCCCCTGTACAGCCTGCGGCGCCTGTGACAAAACAGGACGGTGCCCCATTGCGGACGAGATGCAGGATGTCTATGACCGGCTTGGCTCTTGCGCTGCGTTGGTCTTTGCCTCTCCGATCTATTTTTACTCCGTGACGGCCTGGGCCAAGGCGGTTATTGACCGTACCCAGGCCTTGTGGGCGCAGAAGTATATTCTTAAAAGTGTGCCGGCAACGGCGGCGAGAGAGGCGGCCTTTATCGGCGTCGGCGCTACGAGGGGTAAGAGCCTGTTTGACGGCCCGCAACTGACCATGAAATATTTTTTTGACGCCGCAGGATTTACCTGCACGCAGTCACTGCTGTTAAAAGGACTGGACGGCAAGGGTGCGGTTTTGCAATTTCCGGAATACCTGGAGCAGGCGAGAGCCATAGGACGTTCACTGGCCGGCGGCCGTGCATGAAGATTATCACTGCTGGAGGATGAGTTATTTGTTTCTGACGGGGACGATGCGTGTCAACCGGGAGGGCAGGCTGGAAATCGGCGGTTGTGACACTGTGAGCCTGGCCCGGCAGTTCGGCACGCCGCTTTATGTTGTGGATGAAGCGCTGGTCCGGCAAAATTGTGCAGCGTACCGTGACAATTTACGCCTGCTTTACCCGCACAGCCAGGTGGCTTACGCCGGGAAAGCCTTTTTGACAATGTATATGTGCCGGCTGGTGGAACAGGAAGGGCTGGCGCTTGATGTAGCTTCCGGGGGAGAAATTTATACGGCGCTGAAAGCTGGTTTCGCTCCGGAGAAAATGATTTTCCACGGCAACAACAAGACACCGGAGGAAATCAGGCAGGCCCTGGGCGCAAGGGTAGGCCGTTTCGTGGCGGACAGTATCTCGGAATTGCAGTTGCTGGCTGCGCTTGCGGCGGAGGAACGCAAACCGGCATCCGTGGTTTTGCGGGTAAAGCCGGGGATTGAGGCGCACACTCATCATTATATCCAGACGGGTCAGCTTGACTCCAAGTTTGGACTGGGCCTGGCCGACGGGCAGGCCCTGACAGCGGTTCGTCTCACCCTTGACGCGGAGTACCTGGAGTTGCGCGGATTGCACTGTCATATCGGTTCCCAGATATTTGAGCTGGAACCGTTCAGGCTGGCGGCTGAGGCCATGATGGACTTTATGCTGGAAATCAGGGAAAAAACAGGCGTTGCGGTTAAAGAGCTTAACCTAGGTGGCGGCGCCGGCATCCGTTACTTGCCGGAAGACGCCCCTTTCCCGGTGCAGCGCTATCTGGAGCTGATCACGGCCACACTGCGGGAAAAAGCGGAAAAACACAATTTCCCCCTGCCCGTCCTGTTCCTGGAACCGGGACGTTCCGTCATCGGGGAGGCTGGCACTACCCTTTATACCGTGGGCGCAATTAAGGAAATCCCGGGAGTCCGCAAAATTGTGGCGGTGGACGGCGGAATGACGGACAATTTGCGTCCGGCGCTGTATGGAGCGAAGTACACTGTTCTGTCGGCCGGCCGGGTGGAGGCCCGCGACCGGGAAGTCGTCACGGTTGCCGGGAGGGCCTGTGAGTCGGGGGATGTGCTGATCCGGGACGCGTTGCTGCCAAGACTAGAGCGCGGTGATGTGCTGGCTGTTCTTTCCACCGGAGCCTACAATTATTCCATGGCCGGCAACTACAACCGGTTTCCGCGCCCGGCCGTGGTCTTTGTCCGGGACGGCCGCGCTGAACCGGTGGTGGCGAGGGAGTCTTACGAGAACCTGGTGCAGAACGACCTGCTCCCGGCGGCGGAAGGGGGGCGTAATCCCCGTGCGCTTTACTAAAATGCATGGCTTAGGCAACGATTTTGTCGTGATTGAGGATATGCGCCGGGAGGCACGCGACTGGCCGGAGCTGGCGCGCCGGCTTTGCCACCGGCATTTTGGCGTTGGCGCCGATGGACTGGCTCTGTTGCAGACAGGGGAACAGACCCCATACCGTCTGCGGATTTTTAACGCAGACGGCAGTGAGGCGGAGATGTGCGGCAACGCGCTGCGTGTCGCCGGCAAGTACCTGTTTGAGCGGGGCTTAATCCGGGAGCCGGTTTTCTCTCTGGAAATGCAGCAGACGGTAAAAACACTGCGCCTGCAACTGGCAGGCGGTCATGTTTCAGCCGTAGAGGTCGACATGGGAAAGCCGGTTCTGAATAGCGCCGATGTGCCGGTCACCGGTCCCGTGCGGCAGGTTGTCGGTGAAGAGTTAGCCGCTGCCGGGCAGGTGTTTAAAATTACGGCTGTTTCCATGGGCAACCCGCACTGCGTAATCTTTGGCGGTGACCCGGAGTTGGTCCCGCTCCGGGAATGGGGACCGGCGATTGAAATTCACCCGCTTTTTCCGCGTAAAACCAATGTGGAGTTTGTCGAGGTGTTATCACCGGCTGAAGCGCGGCTGCGTGTTTTCGAGCGGGGGGTGGGAGAAACTCTGGCCTGCGGTTCCGGTGCCTGTGCAGTACTGGTGGCCGGCGTGTTAAACGGCGTGCTCTCCCGCCGGGCCCGCTTACACTTGCCTGGCGGGACGCTCCTGGTGGAGTGGCGGGAGGACGGCCACGTGTACATGACCGGTCCCGCAACCGAGGTTTTCCGCGGAGAACTGGTATCAGCCGGTGATTATTATTAAAAGAGGGGGAGATGGAGAACGGTGCAGATTCAGCCGGCTGAGCGAATCAGCAAGTTGCCGCGCTACCTATTTGCAGAGATTGATAAAAAAGTAAGGGCCGCGGTGGAAAAGGGCGTCGACGTGATCAGGCTCGGGATTGGGGATCCGGACAGGCCTACCCCGGAATATATTGTCCGGCGGATGATGGATGAAGTACAGCAGCCCCGCAATCATACTTACCCTCCTGATGAGGGACTGATGGAGTTTAAACAGGCGGTAGCCGATTACTATTACCGCCGGCACAACGTTACCCTTGACCCTGTAAAAGAGGTCTGTGTACTGCTGGGCTCCAAGGAAGGCATCGCTCATATCTCAGCTTGTTTTGTCAATCCCGGAGATATAAACCTGGTGCCTGACCCGGGATATCCCGTTTACGGTATCGGGACGATGTTTGCCGGCGGCGAAGCATACCGGATGCCGCTTTACAGAGAGAACAATTTCCTGCCGGACCTGTCGGCCATCAGTCCGGCTGTGGCTGATCGCGCCAAGCTAATGTTTTTAAACTATCCCAACAACCCTACCGGGGCGGTGGCGACGCAGGAGTTTTTTGCCGAAGCCGTGCAATTTGCCGCAAAACGGCAGGTTGTCGTCTGCCATGACCTGGCTTACAGCGAAATAGCCTATGACGGTTATTTGCCGCCGTCGTTTCTGGAGACTCCCGGAGCGAAAGAAGTGGGCATTGAATTTGGTTCGCTGTCCAAAACTTTTAACATGACGGGCTGGCGGATCGGCTATGCGGCAGGCTGCAGCGCTGTGGTGGAAATTTTAAGCCGTTATAAGACCAATATAGACTCCGGAACTTTCAGGGCTATCCAGTATGCCGGCGCAGAGGCCTTTAATAACCCGGCCGCCGCCCATTTTCGTGAAGAGATATGCCGCCTTTACCATGAAAGACGGGATACTGCCGTCCAGGCTCTGCGCGAGATGGGTTTTGAGGTACAGGCTCCTCGTGCCACTTTTTATGTCTGGTCGCCGATACCGGCAGGGTTTGCCACTTCCGCTGAATTTGTCAGTTTTATTTTGGATGAAACCGGCGTGGTAATTACCCCCGGACGCGGTTTCGGTGAATACGGCGAAGGTTATTTCCGTATTGCCTTAACGGTGGAGGCGCAAAGAATCAGCGAGGCGATGGAGCGCATCAGAAAAGCGCTTGCGCGTCGGTAAGGCAATGCCGGGAGAAGCTGTGTTGCGCGGCGCCGGCTGTACACATATAATAAGCGAAAGAGTCAGGAGGGCTTAACATTAAGAAGTATAATGTGGCTATTGTCGGAGCAACCGGCATGGTTGGGCAGTCGCTTGTCCAGGTTCTGGAGGAGCGGCGTTTCCCCGTAAGCGGTCTAAAGCTGCTTGCTTCCTCCCGCTCAGCTAATTTGACAGTTGATGTCCTGGGGCGCACCTACAGAGTGGAGGAAGCCAAAGCGCAGGCTTTTGCCGGCGTGGATGTCGCTTTTTTCAGCGCCGGGGAAGCGATCAGCAAGGAACTGGCTGCTGAAGCGGTGCGGCAGGGAGCGATTGTGGTGGACAACAGCAACGCTTTCCGGATGGATGAGGGAATTCCCCTTGTTGTTCCTGAAGTGAACGCCGCGGCACTTGCCGGGCACCGCGGAATTATTGCCAACCCCAATTGTTCCACTATCCAGCTGGTGGTGGCGCTGGCTCCGCTGCAGCAGGCGGCCGGCCTGCGGCGCGTGGTGGTTTCTTCCTACCAGGCGGTTTCCGGCGCCGGCCGGGAGGCGGTTGACGAACTGGCCGCCCAATCGGGCGCTGTACTGGCGGGCCGGGATGACTTTCCACGGGAACGGATTCCCCATGCCGGAGCCAGGGTGCAGCACCAGATCGCCTTTAATCTTGTGCCGCAGATTGACGTCTTTGACCTTGACGGCTACAGCCGGGAGGAACTTAAGATTATCAGGGAAACACGGAAGATTATGGGATTGCCGGATTTGCGCATTACGGCCACCACGGTACGGGTTCCCGTGTTCAACAGCCATTCAGAATCTGTCAACCTGGAGCTGGTTAAGCCGCTTTCCGCCGAGGAAGCAAAACAAATCTTAAGTTCGGCGCCGGGAGTTGTGGTCGTTGATGACCTGACGCAGCTCGCCTACCCGATGCCGGTTCCGGTCAGCGGCCGCGACGAGGTGTTCGTCGGGAGAATACGGCCGGACGACTCGGTGGAAAACGGGCTCAATATGTGGGTGGTGGCCGACAATATCCGCAAAGGCGCGGCAACCAATTCCATTCAGATTGCCGAGGCGTTAATGGCCGCCGGCTTGCTGTAGGAGGCTTGTTGGCAGTGAAAATTATCGTGCAAAAATTCGGGGGGACATCAGTGGCCAGTCCGGCATTGCGTGAGGAAGTGGTTAAGCGTGTCCGGGAGGCCAGGGAAAAAGGCTATAAGCCTGTTGTGGTGGTGTCGGCCATGGGGCGTGCCGGGGATCCATATGCCACCGATACGCTGCGTGATTTAGGGGCTTCAGCATGCGGGTGCGGGGAGTATTCGCTGCGCGACCTGGACCTGATTATGTGTTGCGGGGAAATTATTTCCGCTGTAGTTATGGCCGCCACTCTTTGCGAACGAGGGCTGATTTCCCTGGCCTTGACAGGCTGGCAGGCTGGAATGATCACCGACGGCAATTACGGTCAGGCGCAGGTTGTTGATTTTCAGCCGGAGCGGCTGCTGGCTCACCTGCGCAATGATGAAGTGGTGGTAGTGGCCGGTTTCCAGGGTATTACACCGGAAGGTGAAATTAACACACTGGGACGGGGCGGCAGTGATACCAGCGCCGTAATTTTAGGCGCCGGCCTGGGGGCTGAACGGGTGGAAATTTATACCGATGTGGACGGCATCATGACCGCTGACCCGAGGCTTGTCCGGGACGCCCGCATTATCGACCATCTGACTTATAATGAAGTTTGTCAGCTGGCGTACGAAGGGGCCAAGGTAATCCACCCGCGGGCGGTGGAAGTGGCCATGCAGCATAACATCCCTGTGATCGTCAAACACTTGCGGGAAAGCGAGGCCGGCACCGTCATCAGCCGCGACCCGGCTGGCGGTGAACCCGGCATAGGCCGCCGGGAGCTGCGCGTAATTACCGGTATCGCCCACAGCACCGGACTGTCCCAGGTGATGGTGGAGATGACGGCGGAAGAGACAGAACTGGAACTGGAGTTGTTTAACCGCTTGGCAGCGGCACGAATCTCCATTGACCTGATATCTCTGTTTCCTGAGCGCAAATATTTTGTTGTGCCGGAGGACAAAATTAGCCAGTCTGAAATGATTTGCAGCAACCTGGGCCTTAAGTGCCAGGTGGTGCGTGGCTGTGCCAAAGTCTCAGTGGTGGGACTTGGGATGCGTAATATCCCCGGGGTCATGGCCCGTGTGGCCCAGGCACTGCATGAAAAAAAGATCCGTATTTTGCAAACCGGCGATTCTAATATTACCATCTCCCTGTTAATCAGTGAGGAAGACCTGCCGGAAGCGATTCGCACCTTGCACGATCATTTAAAGCTGGCTGCTCCGCCCAGCGACGATGAGAGAGTATTGGCCTGATAGCTGTGTCCTGAAATGTCGGCTCTAATGCGCGAGCGGAAAACAGGAATGAGGATGTTAAGTGAACGACAGCTGGGAGGTTACCGTTAGCCTGGATGAACTGCCGGGCGGAATCTTGCTGCACCTGCTGTCCGACATAAAAGAGACAGGCTCAGTGGACAGGCTCTTGGCCTGGCCAAGGCAGGAAGGTCTGATTTAGTTTTAACTCATGCCCCTGAGTTGGAAGAAGCGTTTATTGCCGAAGGCTGGGGAACGCGCCGCCAGCCTGTAATGGTTAACGACTATGTTCTGGTGGATGATCAGAATGTTTAACAAGTCTTCACGGTGGTTTGTAAGCATTTTAGTGCTGATGGTTGTTCTGGCAGTTATCGGCGGGTATGCCGGCGCCGCTGAGCTGAGGGTCACTCTGGACGGCCGGCCTGTTGTTCTGGATGTCAAACCAATAAGGGAAAACAATACTGTTTTGCTGCCGCTGCGGGCTGTGTTCGGTGAGCTTGGCGCGGAAGTGGCCTGGGATGCCGGAAACAGGCGTGTAAACATTCAAAGAGGACGAACGGAATTGCGACTGACGATAGGCAGTTCTGCCGCGCTGAAAAACGGCACGCAAATATCCTTGCCTGTTCCGCCGAGGATTGTTAACGGACGGACATTTATCCCCCTGCGAATTGTCATGGATGCCTTTGGGGCGCAGGCAACCTGGCGGGAGAGAAATTTGACGGTGGCCATTACCAGCCCGACCAAACGGCCGCTGACTCTTGCGACTACGACCAGCACCTACGATTCGGGATTGTTGCAAGTTATGCTGCCGATTTTTGAAAGAGCTTTTGACTACGAAGTAAAAACTGTTTCCGTTGGCACAGGTGCCGCGTTGGCGTTAGGTCGAGATGGCAACGCCGATGTTGTTTTGGTACACGCCAGGGAAACAGAGTTACAGCAGGTAGCGCAAGGGTTTTTTATCGGCCGGCGCGAAGTGATGTATAATGATTTTGTTATCGTTGGCCCGGCGGCTGACCCGGCCGGAGTGCGCCGGGCGGCAGATGCCGTTGCCGCGGTGCGGGCCATTGCCTCGTCAAGGGCTGCTTTTGTCTCCAGGGGGGACAGGTCCGGCACACATATTAAGGAAAACGAACTGTGGCGCGCCGCCGGCCTGACTCCTTCCGGAGCATGGTATCTGAGTGCCGGAGCCGGAATGGCCGACACTTTACGAATCGCTGATGAGCGGCAGGGCTATACCCTGACTGACCGCGGCACGTTTTACGCACAGCAGGATAAACTGCCGGGACTGACTCTCTTGTTTGAGGGAGGGGAAATTTTGCATAACCAATACGGGATCCTTGCCGTTAATCCGGCACGGCATCCGGGTATTAACCTGGAGGGCGCCACCGATTTGATTCAGTTTTTTGTCTCTCCACGCGGCCAGTCATTAATCCGGGATTTCAAAGACCCCCGCGGCAGGCAGCTCTTTTTCCCCAATGCCCATCTGATAAGGTAACCGCTTTAAGAAGGTGAATCTGTGTCCGAAGCTTTGTCAAGCGCGTTGCAGCTGCTGATCTCATTGGATCAGGAACTGTACCGCATTATCTGGCTATCACTTCTTGTTTCCGGAAGCGCAGTCGTTCTGGCTGCGCTTTGCGGTATTCCGCTTGGCACCCTGCTTGGCCTGAAACCTCTCCCCGCGGTACGGGCCATAACTGTTGCCGTTTACACGTTAATGGGGCTGCCGCCGGTTGTCGCCGGCCTGCTTGTCTATCTGCTGCTGTCCAGAAGGGGTTTGCTGGGCCCGTTAAACCTGCTCTTTACAGTGGAGGCGATGATTATAGTGCAGACTTTATTAGCTATACCAATCATAGCCGGCCTGACAGCAATTGCGGTGCGGAGCAAGGGGAGAGAAATCCGCGAAACGGCGCTTGTTTTGGGCGCCGGCCGTCTTCTGTTGCTGCGGACGCTGATCCATGAGGCC
>JBGFRB010000008.1:0-184867 GCA_041695355.1 Bacillota bacterium | reverse complement strand
AGAGTAACTGCAGTATAGCAGCGATGTTATATGTCCGAATGCTCTATTCAGCCCTGGTGGACGCTGACTTCCTCGCAACCGAAGCACACTTTAACGGTGATGCAAACGGTTATAAGTACAGGCCAGATGGACACAAGTTGAATCCTGACAAAATGTTGTCCCAATTGCTGCAACATCTTAAATTGGTTAGGCAGGAAACGAAGGCAAATAAAAAAATACGCTCTGTCAGGGACGACCTATTCCAGACATGTCTTATAGCTGGCGAGCTTAAACGAGGAGTATATACTTTAACAGCACCGACAGGTGCGGGTAAAACATTGGCCATGCTGGCTTTCGCTCTGAAGCATGCCGCGTCTCATGCTCTGCGCCGTGTCATAATTGTATTGCCTTATCTAAATATCATAGAACAAAATGCGAATGTATACCGCAAAGTAATAGGCGGAGAAGAGAACAACCTGATTTTAGAAGATCATAGCCTTGCTGATTTGCCGGAAGAGCAACGCCTGCTTGCGGAAAACTGGGATGCTCCGATTGTGGTCACAACCACGGTTCGATTCTTTGAAGGCCTCTTTGCTAACAGATCAAGTTCCTGCCGCCGCCTTCATAATATCGCGAATTCTGTCATCCTCTTCGATGAGGCGCAGTCTATGCCGCCGGGGCTGGCTGTCTTTACTTTGGCCACCCTGTCTCACTTAGCAAAGCGGTTTGGCTGTTCGGTGGTTTTCTCTACCGCCACTCAACCGGCGTTTGAGGATTTTAGTGAGAAAGTCAAAAGCTATGCGGCCTGTGGGTGGGAGCCGCAGGAGTTAATACCCAGTGAACTGCAACTTTCAAAACGCTCGAGGAGAGTTAAAGTCGAGTGGCTGGGACAAGCCGGCTGGGAACAGGTTACTTCGGAGTTATCTGCCAGGCAACAGGTACTGGCCATCGTAAATACCAGGAAGCAGGCTAGGAACCTTTACCTGCAGGTAAAGGATTTTGGCTGTGCCGGAGATACATTGCACCTGTCTACAGATATGTGCCCCGCTCATCGGCTGGACACAGTCAGTTCTGTAAAAGAGCAGCTTACCTTAGGAAGAACATGCAGGCTGATTTCAACACAGTGTGTGGAAGCAGGTGTTGATTTGGATTTTCCGTCTGTCTGGAGATCGTTGGCTCCCCTTGAGGCTATCTGCCAGGCTGCCGGCCGCTGCAACAGAGAAGGGAAACAACCTTTTGGCGAGGTTGTTGTTTTCAGGCCGCCAGTTGCCGAGGAAGTGTATCCAACAAAAGAATATAAGAAAGCGGCGGTAGAAGTTCAGCTGATTTTAATGGAAAAAGGGCATTTGGATATTAATGACCCAGACACAATCAGGGAGTATTACCGGCGCTATTTTCACCAGAATCTTGAACAGTTTGAAGAAAATAAGCTGAAAGATGCAATTCAGGCGCTTGACTTTCGTTCAACCGCGTTTCATTATCGCTGGATTCCTGATGATACAATCAATATTTTGGTGCCCTACGAACCTAAGACAGGCCTTTACCGGGAGCTTTGTGACGAGGCCAGGAAGGGTGAATTCGGCAGGGACTGGCTCAGGCGGGCGCGTCCGATATCAGTCGGCCATCGTGCCAATAGCAAGAGTAAAATCAGGAGCATAGTGGAAGAGGTAAAGGATCGTCAGAAGGAAAGGACCGGGTGGTATATTTTACTGGATCCGGCTGCATACTCCCCGGAAATCGGCTTGAATCCCGGGGATAGCAGTGAAATATACCTAGCCTGAAAGGAGGGTAGAGATGAACACAATCGTTGTTGAAGTTTGGGGGGACTTTGCCTGTTTTACAAGACCTGAAGCCAAAGTGGAGCGTTTCAGTTACCCGGTTATGACCCCATCTGCAGCAAGAGGGATCCTCGATGCTATTTATGCAAAACCGGTGGAATTTTCCTGGCGCGTGGAAAAGATCGAAGTATTAAAGCCTATCCAGTTCATTGCCTTAAGGCGAAATGAAGTAAAAGAAAAAATCAGTGAAAGGGCAGTCGTCACTGCTTTCACCAAAGGAGGTGAACTTGACCCAGTCATAGCCGACACAAACAAAGAGCTTTCCGGCACTGACGCTAAAGGCCGTACACAACGGCAAACCATCGCGCTAAAGGATGTACGGTACCGTATCCATGCCCATATCACCCCCCGGGCCGGTTTTGGCGGCAAGCAAAAAGCCATTGAAGAACAGTCGCTGAGGCGAATCAGCAAAGGAAAATGCTTTTACCAGCCATACCTCGGCTGTCGTGAATTCACAGGTTATTTTGCATTGGCGGGCAGCAATAAACAGATCGAGCCCGTAACGATTGATATTGGCTGGATGGTATATGACGTATTTGACATTGACATGCCGGTAATAGATACGGCAGCGCCATTTGTGAGCATTTTCAGAGCACAAGTCGTTAATGGGGTTATGGAAATACCACCCTGGGAAAGCAATCTGGTAATAAAGCCAAGGTAAGGAGGTGATGAAGTGTTACACGAATTAGCAAACTACGCTGTAAGGTACAATGTCAGCGGTCTTCCCGGTTTTAAGGCGAAGACTGCCCGTTGGACAGTAGTTCTATCCCAGGACGGGCAGTTTGTTAACATTTTAGATGAAAAACGTCAGTTTTTACAGGTCCCTGTATTAGAACAAAGTGAACTAATTGCTGGAGGGATTACCAGAAGCCACTTCTTACTGGATGCTGCAAACGTGGTAACAGGCTACGAAGCAGATGGTGACAAAGAACTGGATAAACATCACTACTTTGTTGGATTGCTTGAGCAGGCTGCTCAGTATGAACAAATTTTGGGTAAAATTGTTGCTTTGCTGTGCGACAGAGAAGCCATCGTACACATAAATCTAATGCTTAAAACTCTTAAGGCAAGAAAAAACGATTTAGTAACGTTTCGCGTCGGACAGGTTTATCCCATTGAGTTGACTACATGGCATGATTGGTGGCAGCGATTTCGATATTCTCTAAAACCGGGAGACGAATCAGTAAAACAAAATATGGTTTGCCTTTTAAGCGGTGAAATAATACAGCCTTTATCAACCCACTTTAAAATTTCCGGTTTGAACAGAGTGGGAGGGCAGACAACGGGGACAGTGCTTGTTGGGTTTGATAAGGACTCGTTCACTTCTTATGGGCTGGAACAATCCTACAACGCCCCCTGTTCGGAAGCATCCGCATCTTTATACCGGAGCGCACTGGACGAGCTGATTGCAAAAGCGCCACCACCGTTGGCGGGAGCCATGTTTCTCAGTTGGTTCAAAGAGCCGGTGCCGACCGAAGATAATATCCTTGATCTCACTGTGCTGGAAAATCCGGTAGCAGATGAGGCAAATGCCCGTAAGAAAGCAGAGCAGTTAGTTCAGGCAGTGAAAGAAGGTAGACGGCCGGACCTGATGCGTAACAGATATTATATTATGCAAGTCTCGGCTACCGGTGGACGAATTATGGTAAGGGACTGGCTTGAAGGAGATTTTTACAGTTTAGCAGTCAGTATAAGACAATGGTTTTCCGATTTAGAGATTGTGTTTCCAAATGGTGGCGGCAGGGCAGCAGATTTCAAGCTACTGGCCGGTTTAATTCGGTTAGTATCTTACCGTAAAAACGAGACTTTCCAGAAAACAATGGAGCGTATTCATAATGAACTCGCTCCGCTAATGCCTAGGATCTGGCGCAGTATCTTATGCAACTTGCCTTTGCCTGATACTGTGGCCAGAAAATCCCTCAACTTTATTCGCTCTAAAATGAATACTGCAGATGACGACAACATGACAGAAAATCTTGACAGAATATCATGTGCTTTATTGAAAGCCTGGCTTAAGCGAAACAAATCATGCGAAGGAGGTTTGGCGATGGAAAGCGGTTTAAATCCGGAACATCCAAGCCCAGCATATCAGGCGGGCCGCCTTATGGCAATTCTGGCAGATATTCAGTACAGCGCACTTGGGGATGTGGGCGCAGGCGTTGTCCAGCGGTATTATGCAGCCGCCAGTTCTACCCCGGCCTTGGTGCTCGGGCGTCTGGTCCGCGGGGCACAGTACCATTTAAATAAGCTTGAGAAAGGTCTCGCTGTTTGGTACGAAAAACAGCTTGCTGAGATTATGTCCCGGCTTGGCAGCGATTTGCCAAGTACGCTGGCGTTGGAAGGGCAGACATTGTTTGCGCTTGGTTACTATCAGCAAAAAGCGGCTATGTTCAACAGAGGAAACAAAAATAACAGGGGGGAAGAATAATGACTCTTACAAACCGTTATGAATTTTTGTATTTTGTCGAGTGTAAAAACGGTAACCCGAACGGCGACCCCGATATGGGTAACACACCGCGGATGGATCCGCAGGATATGAGAGGATTAATATCTGATGTGGCGGTAAAACGCCGTGTCCGTAACTATGTTCAGATTGCAAAAGGTAATAAATCTCCTTATGGAGTCATCATTCAGCAATCCAGCAATATAAACAAATTTATTGCAAAGGCCCACGATGAAACCGGCAACGCAAAAAAAGAGAAAACGAAAAGTAAAGTTGACGCCGCACGTAAGTGGCTGTGTGAAAACTTTTTTGATGTGCGCACCTTTGGCGGCGTTCTTTCAACAGGGGCTAATGCAGGCCAAGTAAGGGGGGCGGTACAGCTGAATTTTTTGCGCTCTCTGGATCCAATCTTGCCGTTGGATATTTCGATAACGCGGATGGCGGTAGCAGAAAATTTAAAAGAAGCAGCTACATTTGAACAGTATGAGGAGTGGGAGAACAATCAACCGGAAGATAAGCTGAGAACGATGGGGCGCAAACAGCTTATTCCTTATGGCCTGTACGAGGGGCGCGGATTTGTAAGCGCTAATCTCGCACAAGATACTGGATTCAGTGAAACTGATCTGAACCTTCTTTGGGAAGCGCTTCTGAATATGTATGAACATGACCGTTCCGCCAGCAAAGGAGAAATGTCGACGATTGCGCCGTTAATCATTTTCAGGCACATCGGAACTGACACTGATGAGAACCAACGGCTAAACCAGTCGAAACTTGGTTGTGCTCCTGCGCATCAGCTTTTTGAACTGGTTCAGCTAGAAAAAAAGCCTGGCGTGGCAGTGCCTCGTACTTACCGGGACTACACGGTACGGGTTAATGTCAGCAAGTGTCCTAACGGGGTTGAAATCCTGTTTGCAAATCCCTCTCCGGGAGGTGTTAAAATCATCCCTGCATCATCTACTGATTCTGACTGGATATCATTTCAATGACATACCTCGAGGATGATTTGCTGCCTGTTTCTGCTCTGTCCCAATATTATTATTGTCCCCGACGGGCGGGACTGTTGTTGGTTGAACAGCGATGGTCCGATAATGTGCATACAGTGGAAGGCTCAATCATCCATGAACGAGTTCATCAGGCCGGGAAGGAATCCCGCGCCGAGATTATCCGCTTAAGAAGCCTTCCACTGCATTCCCTTTTTCTTGGCTTATCAGGAACAGCCGATAGTGTTGAACTTTACGCCAGCCCTGTCGGTTCTCCTGTAAAGGGAATTAACGGCCGTTGGGAGATAGTGCCCGTAGAATTCAAACACGGAAAAGTACGGGAAGAGCAGGAGTATGAAGTGCAACTTTGTGCCCAGGCCATTTGTCTCGAGGAAATGTTATCGTGTACAGTACAGAGGGGTTATATATTTTACGCAAACGATCATCGGCGTAAAGAAGTGCTGTTTACTATAGAATTAAGGCAACTAGTTGCGGAAGGCGCAAAAAAACTGCACGAAATGATTAAGACAGGGAATATTCCGCATGTTTCAAAAAGTAGGAAATGCCAGGAATGCTCTATGCAGAATGAGTGCCTTCCGAAAATTAAAATGTCAGCGGCTCGTTACCTTGAGGATCTTTGGGCGGACGCGGAAAAGGGTGATGCGTATTGAAACATCTGTTAAACAACTTATATGTTCTAACAGAAGATTCCTACCTTTCTAAACAGGGCGAAACCATCTGTGTTCATGTAGGTGGAAACGAAAAGGTCCGTGTCCCAATTCATAACCTGGAATCTGTACTCTGTTACTGCAAAACAACCGTGTCAACACCCTTGATTGCATTCTGCGGAGAAAGAGGAATCGGTCTCAGTTTCTTTAGTGAACAGGGCAAGTTCTATGGTCGTATTGAGGGGCCGGTACGGGGAAACGTCTTGCTAAGAACAGCTCAATATACTGCGGCTCAAAATGATGTTTGCCTAACCCTGGCCAGGAACTTTGTTGCTGCAAAAATTGCCAATGGGCGCAATCTGCTGATCAGGTGCGCCAGGGAAAGCGGTGACTTAGCTGACGCTGAAGAATTACGGAAAGCCGCAAGGAATATATCGAGTCTGGTACCACTCCTAAAATCAGTTGATAACATTGACCAGCTTCGTGGTGTTGAGGGAATAGTGGCCAACCGATATTTTTCTGTCTTTGACCGCATGATCAAGGTTGACAGGAACAGCTTTGCTTTTACAAAGCGTTCAAAAAGACCGCCCCTTGACCCCACCAACTCATTGCTTTCGTATTTATATATGCTACTCACAAATGATGTGCGGTCAGCCTTAGAAGGAGTGGGGCTTGATCCGGCAGTTGGGTTCCTCCATACGTTAAGGCCAGGGAGACCTAGTTTAGCATTGGATTTGATGGAAGAACTTAGGGCGCCACTATGTGACCGTATGGCGATAGCGATGATTAATCTTAAACAGATATCCGCAGATGATTTTGAGATAACTCCAACATCAGTCAATATATCAGAAAAAGCTAGAAAGACTGTAATTATTTCTTGGCAACAACGAAAAAAAGACGAAATTAACCATCCTTTTGTCCAGGAAAAGATACCGATTGGACTAATCCCACATGTTCAGGCGCAGATATTAGCGAGGTTTTTGCGAGGCGAATTAGACTGCTACCCCCCATTTTATTGGAAATAGGTGTTTTCTAATGATGGTGTTAATTACTTATGATGTCAACACAGTTGGCTTTGCTGGGCAAAAGAGATTAAGAAAGGTGGCGAAAGCTTGCGAGGATTATGGTCAACGAGTTCAAAATTCTGTATTCCAATGTCTACTTGATCTCTCGCAGTTAATAATTTTAAAACACAAATTACTTAAGATTATAGATCCTAACACTGATTCACTTAGAGTGTATTATTTAGGAAAAAACTGGCAAAATAAAGTAGAACATTTTGGTTTACATCCTTCTTACACACAAGAGGAGCCAATAATATTTTGAATCGCGCACCTTTACCAAACATTATTTATTGAAAGCTTCGCGGGCCTGAAACTACAGCACAATTAGAACAATAAAATGTGTTCTTTAAATAAATTACTACCTCATCTTAAGAGGTTCGCGAACATGCTCAATTTATTATAGGATTTATCGAAATATTTTACATGTACTGTCGCCCCCCGCGCGGGGGCGTGGATTGAAACGCGCCGTGTTGCCAGGCGTGGCCTGGCCCGTGGTGTCGCCCCCCGCGCGGGGGCGTGGATTGAAACAACAATAAGTTGCAACTCCGGGCCAGGGTAAAAACGTCGCCCCCCGCGCGGGGGCGTGGATTGAAACAGCCATATATCCCCCTCCTTCTTTTTTTTTTTTGTCGCCCCCCGCGCGGGGGCGTGGATTGAAACCTGGAAAGAAGTGCGATACCGTCCACCGCAGGCGCGTCGCCCCCCGCGCGGGGGCGTGGATTGAAACTTTTTGCTGCGCGTGCTGGTGTGCGGAGGAGGAGTCGCCCCCCGCGCGGGGGCGTGGATTGAAACTGTCAAGCAGTATCCAGCTTTCCTGCGCCGTGACGTCGCCCCCCGCGCGGGGGCGTGGATTGAAACAGCTCCTGAACCTCAAGTGGCACCGCTTGCCCGAAGTCGCCCCCCGCGCGGGGGCGTGGATTGAAACTGCGAATACGACGTTTGTGCCTGCGGCCACTACGTGTCGCCCCCCGCGCGGGGGCGTGGATTGAAACACGGGAGCAAAGCCTAAAATCACATACATCCCGCGTCGCCCCCCGCGCGGGGGCGTGGATTGAAACGTTGCGCAAAAGCCATCACACTGCCTGGGTCAAAGTCGCCCCCCGCGCGGGGGCGTGGATTGAAACGTACCCGCGCTGCTCCAGTTCACGCCCAGCCTGCGTCGCCCCCCGCGCGGGGGCGTGGATTGAAACTCTCAACGCTTTTCACCGCCCTTTCAACATCTATGTCGCCCCCCGCGCGGGGGCGTGGATTGAAACTAAGCCGGAGCTCTTTAAGCCGAAGCAACTTTATGTCGCCCCCCGCGCGGGGGCGTGGATTGAAACAACTGCAGCTCCAGCGGTTACGCTTATGGTGTCTGTCGCCCCCCGCGCGGGGGCGTGGATTGAAACAAAGGCGTGTGCGTATTGCGTTCTAATTTGCTTCGTCGCCCCCCGCGCGGGGGCGTGGATTGAAACGCCTGTTATCGTGCGCCTGGCTCCGGTCGTGGCCGTCGCCCCCCGCGCGGGGGCGTGGATTGAAACTGTCACTGGCCCGGTAATCTCGATGATGAGCGGTGTGTCGCCCCCCGCGCGGGGGCGTGGATTGAAACAATCGAGGGCATGGGACCGTATCCTGCGGAGCTTGTCGCCCCCCGCGCGGGGGCGTGGATTGAAACACCGGTGCCGGGGCTGTCGGCCTTGATATTGTGTCGCCCCCCGCGCGGGGGCGTGGATTGAAACAGATAGGGGGAGGCTTAAATGCGTATCCCTTTAAGTCGCCCCCCGCGCGGGGGCGTGGATTGAAACTTTATGCGACATCTGCATAAGCTCAGACACCAAGGTCGCCCCCCGCGCGGGGGCGTGGATTGAAACAGTCTTGCCGGGTACTTCCTTGCCGTCCTTCGCGTCGCCCCCCGCGCGGGGGCGTGGATTGAAACCACCGCGCTGCGCCTGTATCGCCGCAGCAAGCTCCGTCGCCCCCCGCGCGGGGGCGTGGATTGAAACTCGCGGTATTGCCGCAGGGCTGCCCCGTACCCCGTTTGATGGACAGTGCAAACACGTGGTACACTGTAAATCAGAAAGGGGAAGAGGAAAATGGCAAAGCAGTACAGTGCGGAGTTCAAGCTGGAGGCCGTACGGCGGATTGAGAGGACTAAAGAGCCGGTAGCCAGAGTTGCGGCAGAACTTGGCGTCAATGAGAACACAATGCATGGGTGGCTTAAGCAATACCGGGAACAGTCGGTCATGCCGTTTCCCGGCAGCGGCAAGCTAAGGCCTGATGATGAGCATCTAAAGAAACTTGAGCGCCAGGTGCGCGAACTTCGGGAGGAGAACGAGATTCTAAAAAAGGCGGCTGCCTACTTCGCGAAGAATCAGAAGTAAAAAGATTCGACTTTATCAAGGCAAACCGTCATCAATACCGGGTGGCGAGGCTGTGCAAGGTTCTACTGGTGTCGCGGAGTGGCTACTATGCATGGGATAATCGCCCAAAGAGTAAAAGAGAGCAAGAGAATGAAGCGATTACTGAGGAAATAAAAATCCTACATGTAAAAAAGCGGGAAACCTACGGTAGCAGAAAGATGACTGCGGAGATACGCCGGAAAAGACTTGTTAATCACAAGCGTATTGAGCGGCTGATGAAAGAAGCCGGTATCCGCTCCAAAATAGCGAAGAAGTTTAAAGCGACCACCAATTCAAAGCATAGCCTGCCGGTAGCAGAAAATCTGCTTAATCAGGAGTTTACAGCTGATAGGCCCAATCAAAAGATGGTAAGCGACATAACCTACTTATGGACGGATGAGGGCTGGCTGTATATCTCTGCAGTGATGGATTTATTCGGCCAAAAGATTGTTGGACTATCGATGAGCGACAGAATGACCAAGGAGTTACCCATTAACGCCTTAAGAAGCGCTTGGCTGCATAGTGGGTGACCCAGCCGGTGTTCTCATCCATTCCGACCGGGGCAGCCAGTACTGCTCAAATGACTACCAGGCCTTATGTCACGTAAAGGCAACTGCTGGGATAACGCCCCTATGGAAACATTCTCGGGTAAGATGAAATACGAATGGCTGTACGGATTTCGTTTCAGGACACGTGATGAGGCCCGAGCTGCAGTATTTGAGTATGTGCAGATATTCTACAACCGGAACAGGCTACACGCGTCAAACGGTTACCTTACGCCGGAAGAATACTACAATATCGGCAGTAAAAAAGCGGCATAACCGGGAAGAAGTTCTTACCCATAAGGCCTCCCTAACCAGAACCTATTGTCTCGCGGCATTGGCATCTATCGATTTTTACGAAACATTTAGCAATACTGTGAGAGGGTAAGCTATCTTGCGTTTATCCTGTCCACGGAGCGGGGGGCGGTGCAGTTCCACCGCTTGCCCTGATGAATAGAGAACTGCAGCATTAACTATTTTAAGAGGAGTCACCGCCAATCCTGGCGAATAGAAGGCAGAAAAGATCTTTGGCAAATGTGCCGGTAAGAGGAGAGCTGGAGAAAACAGATGATTACAATAAAAAACACCCCCAACCTCGCGGGAGTGACCATAATCGGCGATTTCAACGACTTTTATAACCTTGTCGAGAGATTCCACGATATTACTATCGATGAGTATTCTGAAAAGCACCATAGGTACATCGGAATATCTACCCGTGTCCTTGGGCTTTGCTATGACATTAGGCATGCTTACCAGGGTGACCGGGATGTTGAGCTTATTGAAAATAACATGACTGAAGATAAAATGAGGTGGCACTCCGTCATTGCTCCGAAAAGCAATGTGTATTATAGCTGCAATTATCTTTATCCGGAAATGATTTTTATTATGCTCGCCTTAAATACGCTTATCGAAGTGCGAAGCAGAGATCTTGCAAAGGCAAAATATTATGTAAAAATGGAAAATAAGATTGCCTGGGATGAAACAATCGCAACCCTTAGGCTTCTTCAGGCTAAGTTTGTGAAATGTATCAAAGGCAATTTTACAGAGGCCACATTTTCCAGGTGGATGAACGTGATGAAAAGTGATTATATATGCATTGAGGATATTGCCGGGCAGTATGTGGATTTGCTGAACATCAAATATCTTGAGATGACTAAGGAAAAGCGGCTGAAGAACCTGTCCTCCATTGCCAAAAGAATAGCCGGGTTCAGAGATGACAAAGACCATAAGAAGATAAAGGAAGTTGTCATGGTAGCAGCCAGAGAATATCGGTGTGACCCGGATTCAATCAAGTTACAGGGAATTGAGTATCCAGAGGAAATTGATTGGTAAGATGGGTTAAAATCCAGATGGGTTAAAATCCAGATTGCGTTTTGGCGGCGGATTTGTTAGAATATTGCTGAAGTTAATATTGGGGAAACAGGTGCTCCGTATGGAGGTAAAAGGGAATCGGGTGAAAAGCCCGAGCGGTCCCGCCACTGTAACCGGGAGCCTGGCGGCAAAGAAGCCACTCTGTTGGGGGAAGGCGCTGCCAGACTATGACCGGGAGTCAGGAAACCTGCCTGTATCCAGTCCGTGACGTGCCCTCGGGTCAAGGGAGCGTGCGTTGGTATTGCCCGGCTTGACCGGGAATTTTTATTTACAGGGGGAAGGCATGATGAGAAAAGCAGGGCTGTTGCTGCTGGTGTTGTTGCTGGTCGTATCGGGTGGTTGCGGGAGGAGGGTTGAACAGCCTGCTCCGCCGGCGGCTCCGGCAGTGGGGGCGTATCCGATGGTGTTAGTTGACGATGCCGGGAAGCAGGTGAAGATTGCTGCGGAGCCGCAGCGCATTGTTTCATTGCTGCCAAGCCTCACGGAAACGCTGTTTGCCCTGGGATTGGGCGAGCGGGTGGTGGGGGTGACCAACTTTTGCAATTACCCGGCGGAGGTGGAGGGCAAGGAAAGGGTGGGAGGCCTGTTTGACTTAAATGCGGAAAAGATTTTGGCGCTGGAGCCTGATGTGGTTCTTTCCGGGCAGATGAAGGGAGCACAGGAAGTACTCCAGGCGCTGGAAACAGCCGGGGTTACCGTGGTGGTTTTTGATCCGGCTACCATGGAGGATATCGGCAGGGTAATCCGGGAGGTGGCAAAGCTGGCCGGGGTTGTGGAAAAGGGAGAGGAGCTGGCCGGGGAGATCGATGCCGGCAGGAAAGCTATGGCGGCACAGGTTGGAGCCGTTGCCGGAGAGAAGGCGCAGGTCTTTGTGTTGTTGGACACGGAGAAAGTTTTCACAGTTGGTGACGGTGAGTATATGTCGGAGATGATTGCTGAGGCTGGGGGTGTGAACGCCGCGTCCGGACAGGGGGAGGGGTGGCTCGAGCTGTCGGAGGAAAAGCTGTTTGAGCTGGACCCGGATATTATTATTGCCACTTTTCCGATGCGGGAGCAAATTCTGACGAGGCCCGGCTGGCAGGCGTTACAGGCCGTGAGGGAAGGGCGGGTCTATGATGTGGACGGCGACCTGGTTTCCCGTCCGGGACCGCGGGTGGTGCTGGGGCTGGATGAGCTTCACCGGGTGTTTTACAGGCAGTGAACAAAAATAAGCTCCTGCTGACAGGAGCTGTCTTGGTCCCGGTTTTGTTGGTGACAATTGTGACGGCTGTCTCTGTTGGAACAGTACAGGTGCCTTTTTATATGACACTGAGAGTGGTGTTGGACGGGGCCGGCTGGCTGACGGCCGGGGACGCTCTGCCACGGACGATGACGGCTATTGTCTGGGACTTGCGCCTGCCGCGTGTTTTACTGGCGGCACTGGTGGGGGCAGCGTTGTCTATGGCGGGTGCGGTGTTCCAGGGGTTGTTGCGCAACCCGCTGGCTGACCCCTTTACCATCGGGGTCTCAAGCGGGGCGGCGGCCGGGGCGACGGTTGCGCTGTTCCTGAGGGCGGTTATGGGGTGGTATTTCCCTCAGCAGGTACCGCTGTTTGCCTTTGCCGGGGCGCTTCTGGCCATTGCCTTTGTGTACAGTCTGGCTAAAATCGGCGGCAGGGTTCCGGTTGTCACGCTGTTATTAGCCGGAGTGGTTGTCTCCAGTTTTCTGTCGGCTATCATTTCCCTGCTGATGGTGTTTGCCGGGGAAGATTTACAAGGCATCTGGTTCTGGTTGTCGGGGGGGCTGGCGCTGCGCTCCTGGCCGTACCTGTGGCTGGCAGCTCCCTATCTGTTGCTTGGTTCAGTATTTCTGGCTTTTTTCGCGCGGGAACTGAATGTCATGCAACTTGGTGAAGAAGCGGCGCAGCATTTGGGCATACACGTTGAACGGGCCAAGAAAATTTTGCTGGCGGTTGCTTCGCTGCTTACGGCGACGGCTGTTTCGGTCAGCGGGATGATCGGGTTTGTGGGGTTGATTGTCCCGCATGCCGTCCGCATGCTTACAGGCCCGGACCACCGGACGCTGTTGCCGGCAAGTGCATTATGCGGCGCTATCTTCCTGGTTTGGGCGGATGTTCTGGCGAGGACGGCGCTGGCTCCGCGGGAATTGCCGGTGGGGATTATTACCGCCTTCGTCGGGGCGCCGTTTTTTATCTGGTTGCTGCACAAGAAAAAGAAAGAGATGCGTTGGTGAGGCTATGTTTCAGGTAAAAGACTTACGTTTCAGCTATGGGTCACGTACGGTGCTGGACGGGTTGGCCTTTGCCGTGGAGAAGGGCTCTTTTACCGGGATTATCGGGCCGAACGGCAGCGGTAAGACGACTTTGTTAAGACTGCTGACGGGCGTCCTGGCGCCGCAGGGAGGGGAAATATGGCTTGATAATCAACAGCTGCGGTCATATTCCCGCCTCGGGCTGGCGCGACAGATGGCTGTTGTCAGCCAGGAGGCTGACGGTGGCGTGCTTTTTACGGTGGAAGAGCTGGTCGGTATGGGACGGACGCCGTTTATTGGCCGTTTCGGCAGGGAGTCGGCTGATGACCGGCAGATTGTGGCTGAGTCGCTGGAACTGACGGGCTGCCTGCACCTGCGGGAGCGGGTTGTGGGGGAGCTTTCCGGAGGGGAAAGACAGCGGGTGGCCATTGCCCGGGCGCTGGCCCAGCGGCCTGCAATTTTGTTTCTGGATGAGCCGACCACGCATCTGGATATCGGTTACCAGCAGGAAATCCTGGATTTGGTCAAAAAGCTGCAGGTTTCACGGGGCATGACAGTGCTGGCTGTGTTGCACGACCTGAATCTGGCTGCTTACTATGCCGACACGCTGCTGCTGTTGCACGACGGGAAAGTGGAGGCGGCCGGCACACCGGCGGAAGTGGTCACAGCAGACAATCTGGCGGCGGCTTACCGGACCAGGGTGGCAGTTACTCCGCATCCGGTATTAAATACTCCGACCGTAGCCTTTTTGCCGGCTGCGTATGGCGCATCCGGACTGTCCGGGCGGGCAGTTCAGGACGGGATTTCCTCCACCGCTCCTTTGGGGCAGACACCGACGCAGAGTCCGCAGCCGCGGCAGGAACCGGTGTCGATATAGTACTGGCCGTCAATTTCCTGGATGGCCTTGACGGGACATTCGCGGCGGACAAGGCACCCGGGGGAGCGGTCGCAGCGGTCCTGATTGATAGCGTATTTATTACTCACAACAAATCACCTCAATACCTGTATAGGGTATATCTTAAGGCTAAGAGAAGCTTTTGTCAACAATAGTCAAAAAGGAGTGTGATGTTCTTGCGCTGGTTGCTGTTACTGTTTATCCTGCTGTTACCCAGGCCGGTTTATGCCATGCACATCATGGAAGGCTTTCTGCCGCTCGGGTGGGCGGTATTCTGGACTCTGGCCAGTCTGCCGTTTGTGGTGTGCGGGGTATGGTCCGTTTCCAGAAAGGTGGCAGAGCACCCGGAGCTGAAAATGCTGCTGGGAGTTGCCGGGGCCTTTGCATTTGTGCTGTCGGCGCTTAAAATTCCTTCCGTGACCGGCAGCAGTTCGCATCCTACCGGGGTGGGCCTTGGCGCGGTGCTGTTCGGGCCGCCGGCGATGAGTGTCATCGGCTCGATTGTCCTGTTCTTTCAGGCCATCCTGCTGGCTCACGGCGGCCTGACCACGCTTGGCTCCAATATTTTTGCCATGGCCGTGGTGGGGCCGTACGCCGCGTATGCCGTCCACAGGCTTGCCCTGCGGTTACGTGTAAGTAACGGGCATGCCGTCTTTCTGGCGGCGTCCGTTGGCAGCCTGCTTACTTATGTGGCAACATCCTGGCAACTGGCGCTTGCCTTTCCGGCCGAAACGGGAGGAGTGGCTGCTTCATTGGCCAAATTTTTGGGGATTTTTGCGGTTACGCAGATACCGCTGGCTGTTAGTGAGGGCTTGCTGACGGTTATTGTGTTTAACTTTTTGCTTAAGTACAGCAGCAAGGAGCTGGCGGCTTTAAGGCTTTCAGGCATAGGAAGGGGGCGTGTCGGCAGTGACATCGGGGCGTAAACTCTGGCTGCTTGTTGCCTGTGTGGTTTTGCTGGCGGTTATTCCTTTGTTGATGGTTACCGGTTCGGAGTTTCCGGGGGCTGACGGCTTGGCCGAGGAGGCGATTTATGCGCTGCGTCCCGGTTATGAGCCGTGGGCGTCGCTGCCTTGGGAGCCGCCGGGGGGCGAAACGGAAAGCATGTTGTTTGTGTTGCAGGCCGCCTTGGGCGCCGGGTTCCTGGGCTATTATTTCGGGTTGCGCCGCGGAGAGGCCGGGAAAAAGTAGTGCTTTATATCGACCAGTACGTCTATCAGAATAAGCTGCGCTTTTCCCATCCCCTGGAGAAGACGTTCTTTGCCGGCGTAATTTTATTGTGCTGTGTTGCCTCCGGCAAACCGCTTGTACATTTGGCTGTGTTGGCGGTAATGCTGGGCCTGTTGGTCTGCGTTGCGAAAATCCCCGGGTTTCTGATTGCCAGGTTAATGCTGGCGCCGGCGACATTTTTGCTGCTGGGAGGAATGGCCATCGCCGTAAATGTCGCTGCCTCCCCTGCAGGAATGGCAGGCAGTCTGCAATTGGGACCTCTGTACCTGGGTGTGAGCGGGCAGAGCCTGGCTTTGGCCGCGGTTACCGTTACCAAATCTCTGGGAGCCACCTCGGCGCTTTATTTCCTGGTGCTTACCACGCCTCTTTCCGAACTGCTCTATGTGATGCGGAGGTTGCGGGTGCCGGCAGTGGTCATTGAACTGACGATGCTTGTTTACCGCTTTATCTTTGTGTTCCTGGAAACTGCTTTTGCCATGTATAACGCTCAGTCGGCGAGGCTGGGATTTGTTGGTTTTAAAAGTTCGCTTAACTCTTTCGGCCTGCTGTTTGCCAACCTGTGGATAAGGGCTTTTTTCCGCTCACAAGCCGTGTATAACTGCCTGCTTTCCCGGGGGTTTGACGGAACATTGACAGTGCTGAATCCGGAGTATAAGTTTTCACGGAATATAACGCCAGTTTTCACACTGTTGGCGTCAGGCCTGATAATACTGGCCGTTGTCGCTTAGGAGGGCTGAGCAGCTGAAACAAGACATTTTGACCGCGGATAAAATAACTTTTTCTTATCTGGACGGCACCACTGCGCTCCGTGAATTATCCGTTAAAATACCAAAAGGGAAAAGGGCCGCTTTTGTCGGAAACAACGGGGCCGGGAAGACCACCCTGCTGCTCCATTTTAACGGCATTAACAGGCCTGACAGCGGCGAAGTCAGGTACAGGGACAGCAAACTGGATTACAGCAACAAAGGTATTAAGGAGTTACGCAAAAACATTGGCTTTGTTTTTCAGGATACTGACAGCCAGCTTTTTGCCGGCAGTGTCTATCAGGACATCTCCTTTGGACCGTTGAACCTTGGCTTACCGCAGGCGGAAATAAAGGTAAAGCTGGAGCGGGTGATGACAGAAACGGGCTTGCATGCCTTAAGAGATAGACCGCCGCACGCTTTAAGCCATGGGCAAAAGAAAATTGTGGCCATCGCCGGCGTGCTGGTCATGGAGCCTGAAGTGCTGATTTTAGACGAGCCAACCGCCGGCCTGGATCAGATTTCCGCTTCGCGGGTGACGGCCTTGCTGAACAAACTTAACAGCAGCGGGACGACGATAATTTTATCCAGTCACAATATGGACGAAGTTTATGCCTGGGCAGATCTTGTTTATGTATTAAAAGAAGGTAAAATTATTGCGGAAGGCCGGCCGGCTGATGTTTTCCGCAGCCAGCCGGTGCTGCGGGAAGCCGGTCTAAGAAAACCGCTTGTTTTGGAGCTGTATGATACGCTGGTAAGCAACGGCTGCCTGCCGGCACAAGGGGAGGTTCCGGCGACCGGGGAGGCCCTGATGTCCCTGATGACCGGCACTGACGTGCGCCCGGGGAAGAGGGAGGGGATCAGCCATGTTGCCGGTGTATGAGCAACCGGACGGCAGAACCCTGCGCGCCGGCTTTACCACGGGAACATGCGCGGCGGCGGCGGCACGGGCGGCAACTATACTACTGTTTCACACGGGACAGCAGTTGACAGAGGTGGAGGTGGCGCTGCCGGCCGGTTTCAGCCTGACCCTGCCGCTGCAATACGCCGTTGCAGGAGATGGATATGCCTGTTGCGCAGTCCGGAAAGAGGCAGGTGACGACCCGGATATTACCGACGGGTTAACTTTGGAGGCCAGGAGTCGCCGGATTGACAGCGGCATCAGGCTGCTGGCGGGCGCCGGCATAGGACGGGTGACCAGGCGGGGACTGGCTGTGCCGCCGGGAGAGGCTGCCATTAACCCGGCGCCGCGGGAACAGATTACGCGGGCGGTGTCGGGCGTGCTGCCGGAAGGGATGGGGGTGGAGATAACCTTGTCTATCCCCGGCGGGGAGGAACTGGCCGCACACACCCTGAATCCTGAACTAGGCATCACAGGGGGGCTGTCCATCCTCGGAACTACCGGTGTGGTGGAACCAATGTCGGCTACGGCTTTTTGGCGATCGCTGATTCCGCAGCTTGATATCGCTTCTGCCGCGGGGCACCGTCAGGTCGTGCTTACCCCGGGTAAAATGGGGCGCCGCCACGCTCTGCGTCTGTTGCGGCCGGCGCCGGAGGCGGTAGTCGTTACCGGCAACTTCATCGGCCATTTGCTGCAGGCCTGCGTGGCGAGGGGCATCAGGGAGGCAATTCTTTGCGGACACATCGGCAAGCTGCTAAAGGTGGCCGGCGGCATTGCCGACACTCACAGCAAGGTGGCTGACGCCCGCCGCGAGATTTTGGTGGCTCACGCGGCGCTGGCAGGACTACCGCTGGCAGTCCTGCGGGAACTTATGGGGCACAACACGGCGGAAGAGTCAGCGGAATTTTTGCTTCGTGCCGGACACAGCCGCGTGCTCTTTTCCGTGGCAGAGGCTGCGGCGGCCAAAGCGGAAAAAATGAGTAAAGGGCGCCTGAGGGCAGGCTGCCTGCTGCTTGACCTGCAGGGCCGTGTGCTGGCCGCGGATGCGGTGGCGGCGGCGCTGTTGCAGGAGGGTTGAGAGATGAAAAAAATTGTAGTCGCGGGAGTGGGCCCCGGTGGTGAAGATTATATTTTGCCGGTAGTACACCGCCTGGCGGCTGAAGCAGACGTGCTGGCGGGCGGGGAGCGTGCCCTCTTTCCTTTCAGGTCACTGGGAAAAAAGCTGCTGCCAGTTACTGCTGACCTGGAGGCGCTGGTTATAGCTTTGCGGGAAAGGCCGCCGGATTGTAGAGTTGTGGTCCTTGTTTCAGGAGATGCCGGCTTTTACAGTTTGCTGGGAGTTTTACGCCGCCATTTTCCGGCCCGGGAACTGGATGTTTATCCCGGCATTTCGGCTGTCCAGGTGGCTTTTGCGCGGCTGGGCGAACCTTGGCATGACGCCGTGTTGCTGTCGGCGCACGGCCGCGACGGCGCAGCGCTATTGCCCGGCCTGCTGGCGCCAGGCAGGAAGGCCATCCTGACCGACAGGAAATGGACACCAGGCCGGCTGGCCGCGTTGCTGCTCTCGGCCGGCGGCCGCGATGCGTCTGTCTCACTTTGCTATAACCTGACCTGCCCGGAAGAAAATATTGTCACCACGCGTCTTTCTCTTCTGGCCGAAGGGGAAGCCGGTGACTGTGTGATGGTGATTCATGATGAGTGAACAGTTGCCAGGAGTTACCTCCGGCATTTCCGATACAGAATTTTTGCGCGGCCCGGTGCCGATGACCAAGGAGGAAGTTCGTGCCCTGACCGTTCGTTATGCTCGCTTGGCGCCGGGACTGGTGGTTTGGGATATCGGCGCCGGCAGCGGCTCGCTGACGGTAGAGGCGGCTCGTTTGGTTCCCGGCGGCTGTGTCATTGCCGTGGAGCGTGAGGCTCAGGCCGTTACGCTGGTCAGGGAGAACTGCCGGCGTTTCGGTGTGGAGAACGTCCGGCTGGTGCAGGGCGAGGCTCCGGCAGCGCTGTCCGGCCTGCCTCGTCCGGACCGGGTGCTGGTGGGAGGCAGCGGCGGGAGATTGCCGGAAATTTTGGACTGCTGCGGGGAACTCCTGTCCGCCGGCGGGATAATCGTGGTTAACGCGCTGACGCCGGCCACGTTGTGTTCCGCCCTAAACTGCTTAAGGCTGCCGCCGTTTGCCGCCCTGGACGGCAGGCAGGTCCAGGTATCCCGCCTGGAGAAACTGGGCGGTGAATACTTTTTCCGGGCGCAAAATGCCGTGTCGATATTATCGGCGCGCAAGGAGGTGTAAGCTTGCTGCGGGGAACATTTTACGGAATTGGTGTCGGCCCGGGAGAAAACGGCCTGCTTACGGTAAGAGCCGTGGAGATACTGCAAAAAACAGAGGTCCTGTGTGTGCCGGGACGGACGGCCGGAGCGGAGAGCCGCGCCCTGTCCATTGCCCGTCCTTACCTGGATCCCCATGTACCCGTGGTGGAGCTGGTTTTTCCCATGTCCAGGGACAGCGCGGTGCTGGAGCAGCATTGGCTGGCGGCGGCCGGTAAGGTGCGGGAACTGCTGGCAGCGTATAAGGTAGTTTCCTTTATTACCATTGGCGATCCGCTGACCTACAGCACATGCGGCTATTTGTTGTCTTACCTGCGCCGCCTGCATCCGGAAGTAAAGGCGGAGATTGTCCCCGGTGTCACCTCCTACCAGGCGGCGGCAGCACTGCTGCAACTTCCCCTGGTGGAGGGTGACGAGCGGCTGGCGGTGGTAACAGCTCCGCTTAACAGGGAAGAACTGGCGGAACTGCTCGGGCGCTTTGCCACCATTGTGATTCTGAAGGTTTCGGCTGCGTTTGACCACACGCTGGATCTGCTGCGCGAGCGGAAGGATGCGGCGGACGTTTTTCTGGTCAGCGCCTGCGGGAGCGGCGAGGAGCACTGTACCGCTGACCCTTTTGCCTTGTACGGGCAGGAGGTTGCCTATCTCTCACTGTTGATTGTCAGAAGGAGGAGTTCTTCTTGACCGTCTATTTTGTCGGCGCCGGGCCGGGAGACCCGGAGCTGCTGACCGTCAAAGCAGCGAGGCTCCTGGCCGCTGCCGGTCTTGTCATGTACGCCGGCTCGCTTGTCAACCCGGAAATCTTAAACGCTGCCAATCCGCAGGCGCGGCTGGTGGACAGTGCCGGACTGGACCTGGAGCAGCAGGTAGAGATAATGCTGGCCGCAGTGCGGGATGGCTTAACCGTTGTCCGGCTGCATACCGGCGACCCCTCCCTGTACGGAGCAATTCAGGAGCAGCGGGATTTGCTCAGCTCTTTGGGGGTGGATAGCAGCGTGGTCCCCGGTGTCTCTTCCTTTGCGGCTGCCGCCGCGGCGGTGGGCCGCGAACTGACACTGCCCGGAGTGAGCCAGACGGTGATTATTACCCGTCTGGCCGGCCGCACAGCTGTGCCGGAGAAGGAAAATCTGTCCGCTTTGGCGGCTCACCGCGCGTCGATGTGTATCTTCCTAAGCGCCGGCATGCTTGACCGTGTGGCCGAAGAATTACTTGTCGCCTACCCGCCGGAAACGCCGGTGGCCATAGTAGAAAAAGCAAGCTGGCCGGAACAGCGGGCAGTTTATGGCTCGCTGGCTGATCTGCCCTCCCTTGGCCGGGAAGCCGGCATAACCAGGCAGGCTATGATTATGGTGGGAGAGTTTTTAAACGGCCAAGAGTACGAACGCTCGCGCCTGTATGCCCGTGATTTTACCCACGGCTTTCGGGAAGGAAAGAGCGAAACATGAGCGGAGCAGTCATGGCACTGACTCCCCGCGGCAGGGAGCTGGCGCTGCTGATCGGCAGCCGGACCGGCTTTAAGGTTTACCTGCCCGCCAAACTGCTTTTGCCGGGAGACGAGGCAAGGCCGTTTGACAGCTTACGCGAAGCGCTGGCGGATGCTTTTGCCGCAGAACGGCAGCTGGTCCTGGTGATGGCCGCAGGGATTGCCGTCAGGTTACTGGCGCCGTTGCTTGCCGGTAAGCGTCAAGACCCGGCGGTGGTGGTCCTTGATGAAGGAGGACGGCATGTCATTTCCCTGCTGTCGGGCCATTTTGGCGGGGCCAACAGCTTGGCCCGTCAACTGGCTGCCGCAATCGGGGCCGTGCCGGTGATTACCACTGCCACGGATGCGGCCGGACTGACGGCGGTGGATGTGCTGGCAGAGCAGTTTAAGCTGCTGCCGGAGCCTTTCGCAAGGATTAAGGAGTACAATTATGCCCAGTTGCAGGGGGAAACAGTGGCTGTATTTGCTGATAGCCGGCCGCCGTCGCCTGAGCGCTATGCCGGCCTTTGTTTCAGGCGAAGCGATGATTATGCTGTGCTGCGGCGACAATTTGCCTGGAGGGCGGTGATTACGGACCTGGCCTGCTGGCCTGGTGCGGAAAGCGATTTACACCTGCGGCCGGTCAGCCTTTTCGTCGGAGTGGGTTGTCGCCGGGGGGCTGCTTCTGCGGAAGTCATGGACGCAATCAACACAGTATTTTTAAAGTCTAATCTGGCGCCGGCCAGCTTGGCAGCGTTGGCCACAATAGAGGCCAGGCGTGATGAGCCGGGCTTAAAACAGGCAGCGGAGCTTCTCGGGAAGCCGCTGATTACTTTCAGCGTACCGCAGATCCGGGAGCTGAAAGCGCCTTACCGGCATTCTCCGTTTGTCTATCAAACCATGGGGGTGGGAGGCGTATGCGAACCTGCGGCAATACTCGCGGCAGGCGGCCGCTTACTGGTGGAGAAGCAAAAGCTGAACGGGATAACGGTAGCGGTGGCTCGGGCCGCATCTCCGTGGTGGGCCTTGGTCCCGGCCGGCAACAGCAACTGACACCGCAGGCCTGTGAGGCACTGCGGGAGGCCGAGGTTGTGCTGGGCTATAAGACCTACCTGGCACTTGCTGCCCCCCTGTTAGACGGCAAGGAAGTTATTGCCTCCGGCATGAAGCAGGAAATGGCCAGGGCGAAGCTGGCCGTCCTCCTGGCGGGGCAAGGAAAGCGAGTGGCCGTCATTTCCGGCGGTGATGCGGGCGTTTACGGCATGGCCGGACCTGTGTTGGAACTGGCGCCGTCCGGCCTGGAGGTAGAAATTGTCCCCGGGATTACTGCGGCCAACGCGGCAGCGGCCCTGCTTGGCGCACCGCTGATGCATGACTTTGCCTGTATCAGCCTGTCAGACCTGCTTACGCCCCGGGAGACGATTGAGCGCCGCCTGAAAGCGGCGGCCGAGGCAGACTTTGTAATCGTCCTGTACAATCCGCGCAGTGTGGGCAGGCCCGAACACCTGGAAGCGGCGAGGCGGGCGATTCTGTCCCGCAGAGACTCCACAGTGACCGGGTGGGTGAAAAACTGCGGCCGCCAGGATGAGCAGAGCAGGATTACAACGCTGGCGGAGTTGGATTGCGGGGAAGTTGACATGTTTACCACGGTCGTTGTCGGCAACAGCCGCACATATGTGCTCAATGGACGGATGCTTACGCCACGGGGGTATGAGAAATGATCCTTCTGCTCGGCGGAACAAAGGATGCCCGGTTGCTCATCCCGGCGTTGCGTGAAGCTTTCCCGGAGGTGACTCTGCTTGCCTCGGCAGTCAGCGAATACGGCGCGGAGTTGTTACGCAGGCAAACCGGGTGCCGGGTGTTGCAGGGGAAGCTGGATGCCGCGGCTCTTATCCGCCTTATCAGGGAGAAAGAAGTTCGTGTTTTACTGGATGCTACCCACCCCTTTGCCGAGAATGCGTCGTGTGAGGCGACAGCCGCGGCGCAGGAGGCGGGAATTCCCTACCTGCGTTTTGCGCGGCCAAAGACGGAAGATTTCGGCGAGGGGGTCTGGCCGGTGCCGGACTTCAAGGCAGCGGCCCTGATGGCCTCGCAGTTTGCCGGGACAATATTTCTGACCATCGGCACCAGGCGCCTTGCGGAATTCCTGACATACCTGCCGCGGGGGCGGAGGGTGGTGGCCCGGGTGCTGCCGGAGCCCGAGAGTGTCGCCCGATGCCGGGAGCTAGGCCTAGACCCGGCGGATATTATAGCTATACAGGGCCCGTTGTCTGTCGGGTTGAATGCGGCACTTTTTACCGCTTTTCAGGCCGGAGTGGTGGTTTCCAAAGAGAGCGGGGAGAGCGGCGGGACTCAGGAGAAAGTGGAGGCTGCCCGGTTGTTAAATTTACCTGTTATCCTGGTCAGCCGCCCCGCCAAAAGGGCCGGACCGGACTGCCCGGCGCAGGTGGTGGCCGAACTGCGTAAAATCATTAGCTGACAGGGAGGTAGGAAGATGCTGAAAGAAGCTGTTTTATTGGTCGGTCACGGCAGCCGGCTGGAGGAGGCCAACGAGGCACTCGCCGGATTATGCCGGCATGTAGCCGGGAAGCGACCCGGGAAAATGGTGACACATGCCTTTATGCAAATAGCTTCTCCGTCTCTGGGAGAGGCTCTTGCGGAACTGGCTGACGCAGGAGTGGAGCAGGTCACGGTAGTGCCCATTTTTCTGTACGCCGGAGTGCATATCCGGGACGACCTGCCGGAAATTCTGGCAAATGCTGCGGAACAGTATCCGCGGCTGCAGGTGATTCTGGCGCCGGTGCTTGGCATTGACGAGCGGATGGCTGAGATTGTCTGGGAGCGTGTCGATGCCGCACCCCGGATTGAGGAGAGTTAAGGTGGAGTATCTCAAGGACCCGCGGAAAATTGAAGAGCTGAGCATGAGTATTATTGCGGAGAGACTGAGGGACTGCAACTTTACGGCCGGGGAATGGGCGGTAGTCAGGCGCGTTGTCCATACCACCGGAGATGTCTCCTTTGCCGGGCTGCTGCAATTCCGGCCGGGGGCGCCCGAAGCGGGTGCCCATGCGCTGACCGCAGCGGGACGGCTGTGGTGTGACGTGGAAATGGTCAAAGCAGGTATTAACCGCCGGGCGCCGATCTCGGTCTCCTGTCGCATCCATGAACCGGAGGTGGCGGAGAAAGCCAGCCGCACAGGTACAACGCGCGCAGCGGCCGCGATGATGGCGGCAGTGGAAGAACAGCCGGATGGCGGTATTTTTGTGATAGGCAATGCACCGACGGCACTCTTTGCTCTCCTGGAAGCAGCTGCGGCGGGCAGGTGCCGGCCGGCGCTGGTCGTCGGGACTCCGGTCGGTTTTGTCGGTGCAGCCGAGTCAAAGGAATGGCTGACCGGCTTTGATTTTCCCTGGATCAGTGTGCGGGGCGAAAAGGGGGGAAGTACAGTAGCGGCGGCCATCGTCAACGCTATCCTAAAATTAAAGCTATAGTGTCTTAGAGCGGAGCCTGAGGATGGGAGAGGTACGGGATGGAGAGAATCATGATTGCCGGGACGCACAGCGGAGTCGGCAAGACAACGCTGACGGCCGGCCTGATTTGGGCGCTGCGGCAAAAGGGGCGGCACGTTTTACCGTTTAAGGTCGGGCCTGACTACATAGACCCGGGCTTTCACGCGGCGGCGGCAGGTGTGCCGGCCGGCAATCTGGACAGCTGGATGATGCCACCCGAACAGGTACTGGAAGCGTTCATAAGTCGCAGCGTTACCGGCGGTCTGGCGGTTATCGAAGGGGTAATGGGTCTATATGACGGGCGAAAAGGAGAGGGCGAGGCGGGAAGTTCCGCGCAGGTAGCCAAAATTACGCAGACGCCGGTGCTGTTGGTGGCGGGCGGGGCGAAAATGGGCCGGAGCGCCGCTGCGCTGGTGGACGGCTTTATCCGCTTTGACCCGGACGTTTCTTTTGCCGGCGTAATTTTCAATCATGTCAGCGGCGAGAGCCATTTCCGGCTCCTGCAGGAGGAGGTTACCGGGCACACGGGGCTTCCGGTGCTTGGCTACCTGCCGCAGGAGGCGGATGTTGCCATTCCGGAACGCTACCTGGGACTGCAGGCGGCGGTTGAAACAGCCGGTCTCCAGCCGTTGCTTGATAAGCTGGCCGGACTACTGGAACGGACCGTAGACCTTTCTGCCATTCTCGCAGCGGCGGCCAAGGCGCCGGCGTTGCCCAGACCCGCCCGGACCGTTATTCCGGCCGGAACCGGCTGTGGCCCATCCTGCCGGATTGCCGTGGCGCGGGATGCGGCGTTTCATTTTTATTATCAGGAAAACCTGTCCCTGCTCTCAGCGTACGGGGCGGAACTTGTTAGTTTTTCGCCGCTTTCCGACAGTCAGCTGCCCGCCGCCTGTGACGGCGTGTACCTAGGCGGCGGTTTCCCTGAGCTGTTTGCGGCGCAACTGGCCGCAAACACTTGCATGCGCCGGTCTTTGGCCGGCGCTGCCGCAGGAGGGATGCCGGTCTATGCCGAGTGCGGCGGCTATATGTACCTGGCCAGGGAACTGACTGACCTTAAGGGGCAAGTTTATCCCATGGCCGGCGTTTTCCCGGGGCGGGCCGTGATGAGGGACAGGCGCAGGGCGATGGGTTACGTTGAGGTAGCCGCAGCAGGCGCACATAGCTTTCTGCCGGCCGGTGAAACAGCGCGGGGACATGAGTTTCACTGGTCGGAAATGACGGGTACCTCCACGGCAGTGCCGCTGTTTCGCAAGTCGCCGTCCGGTGAACCGGCGGGAGAGGTCAGGCAAAATTGTGCCGGCTCGTATATCCATTTGCATTTTTTCAGCAACCCGCGCGTGGCGGCAGGCTTTGTGGAGGCCTGCCGGGAGTTTCGCCAAAGGAGAGGTGCCTAGAGATGCAGGAAGGAAAAATAATTTTTATCACCGGAGGCGCGCGCAGCGGCAAAAGTACACTGGCGGAAAAACTGGCTGCCTGCGACGGCGGCCCTGTGGCTTATATCGCCACAGCCGGCGTTTTGGATACGGAAATGGCTGAGAGAGTAAAACAGCACCGGGCGCGGCGCCCCGCCGCCTGGCTGACTGTTGAGGAGCCGCTTTCCTTGTCCCGTGCCCTGGAAAAAGTGCCGGGAGCGGTCAGTGTTGTCATTGTGGACTGCCTGACCCTGTGGCTGACTAACCGCCTGTTGCAGGAATGGGAGGCAGAGGCGGGCGGCGGCAACGGGGCAGAGGCAGGAAAGCCGGAGAAAAAAATTTTGGCGGAACTAGACGCCTTTTTGCAATTGTTGCCGGCCAGGCAGTTTCAGACGGTGATTGTCAGCAATGAGGTGGGCTGCGGGATTGTGCCGGAATCGGGGCTGGCCCGCGCCTTTCGCGATTTAGCCGGGCGGGCCAATCAACTGGCGGCGGCCCGTGCCGATACCGCCTACCTGACAGTTTCAGGGCTGCCGCTCTTACTGAAAGGAAGCGCCTGAATTGTACATCGCCTTTGCCTTCCTGCTGGACCAACTTATCGGCGACCCCCGCAGTTCATTGCATCCGGTCGTTTTAGCCGGCCGCCTGATTAACTGGCTGGATAAACGGCTTAATGACCAGGGCAGGCCGCCGGCAGTGCTGTTGCTGCGCGGCGGCCTGCTGGTGCTGCTGGTGCTGCTCGTGGTATACGCGACAGCGATGCTGCTGCTGCAATTTTTCTCCCTTCTTCCTTCTTTGCTGGCCGCGCTCCTGACAGTTGTGCTGCTGAAGAGCGCCTTAGCCGCCCGCGCGCTGGCAGATGCGGCAGAGGCAGTGCTCCGGCCGCTTGAAGAGGACAATCTGGCTTGTGCCAGACTTGCTCTGTCCCGGATTGTGGGGCGGGATACGGAGGAGCTTGGTAGAACGGACGTGGCCAGGGCTACGGTGGAAACAGTGGCGGAAAACACGGTGGACGGAGTGACGGCGCCGCTTTTTTACGCCTTGCTGGGCGGCTTGCCGCTGGCTCTTCTGTATAGGGCTGTCAACACCATGGACTCTATGCTTGGCTATAAAAACAACCGCTATCGGTATTTCGGCACCGCGGCAGCCAGGCTTGATGACCTGGCCAACTGGCTGCCGGCCAGGCTTTCTGTTCCCGTAATGCTGCTCTCAGCCGTACTGTTGCGTTTTGATGCGAGAAGTGCCTGGAAAGCGGTAAGGCTTGACGGTCGCAAGCACCAGAGCCCGAACAGCGGGCTGCCGGAGGCGTTAGTGGCCGGAGCGTTAGGGATTACACTGGGAGGGGAAAGCCGCTACGGCGGCCGCGTGGTGCACCGTCCGCTGCTCTGGTCTGCCGGCCGCGCTGCGCAGCCCGCCGACATCGGGAGCGCAGTACGGCTGATGCGCCTGACCTCCCTCCTTTTCCTGCTTGCCGGACTACTGGTCCAGGCACTATTGCACGTGGGAGGAAACTATAATGGACTGTAAAAAACACCCTGAGTCTGAATCTCCTGCCCATGGCGGCGACATAATCTCAGCCGCATGCTTTGCGGGGCTGGCGGCGGAGAAGATTCTGGACTTTAGCTCCAGCATCAATCCGCTTGGTCCGCCCCCTGGTTTGTATGACTTTTTAGCGGAGAACCTGCCGGTCATAACACGCTATCCAGACCCGCTGGCCCGGCAGCTTTGTGCTGCCATTGAGGCCCACTACCGGCCGTATGCTGACTTTGTCCCCGGAAACGGCGCCGCGGAGCTTATTTTTTTGCTCCTGCGCGCTCTCAGTCCGCGTACGGTGCTGCTTCCCGCCCCCACCTTCTCTCTTTATGAGCGGGCGGCTCAGGCTGCGGGAAGCCGGCTTGTTTTCCACCAGCTGACGGCAGAGAGCGGATTTTGCCTGGAGCACAGCCGCTTTTGCGCCGACATCAGAAAGCGATGCCCGGAGCTGGTGTTTCTCTGTAATCCGAACAACCCGACCGGGGAATTGCTGGAAAGAGAGCAGTTGCTGGCAATCGCAAAAGAAGTAAGCGCAGTCGGCGGCCTGCTTGTGGTGGATGAAGCATTTTTGGAGTTCCGGGAAGACTATCGCCGGCGCACCCTGCTCTCCGTGGCCGGCGTTGACAATGTGGCGGTGCTCTGCTCCCTGACAAAAATGTTTGCCATTCCCGGGCTGCGCCTGGGATTCATGGCGGGCCCGCCGCAGGTCATCAATGCGGTCCGCGCGGCGCGCGATCCGTGGAGCGTTAATGCTCTCGCCCAGCTGGCCGGGGAATATGTTCTTGCCCAGAAAGGTTTTACGGAGAAAAGCGCTGCTGCTGTGTCAGCTCTGGGCAAAGCACTTTTTGAATCTCTTTCCTGTTTGCCGGGACTAACGGTTTATCAGCCGACAGTTAACTATCTTTTTATGAAAAGCAGCACCGCAACGTCGCAAGAGCTGCAACGCAAGCTGTTATCGTCAGGGATACTGATCAGGGACTGCAGCAATTTCCGCGGGCTGGATTCGCAGCATGTGCGCGTTGCCGTAAGGACTGCGGCAGAGAACGAGCGCCTGCTGGAGGCGCTCAAGGAGCAAAACAGGACGTAAATGGCGCGCAGAACAAGACCGGTATATTTAACCCAACCATAGTATTTCAACGGCGGTTTTGGCAGCAATCGCCTGTATTTCCGGATCTCCCGTAACCAGCTTTGCCTGGAATTCTCTTAATATACTTCTCCCAAGTTTACAGCACTCATGAGTATCTCCGTGTTATCATCCATTAGCAGTTCATTTATTATGTCGGCGCCTGGCTCGTCCTCCAGCAAAGTCATGATGGCGTAAGCATCAAAAACAAACCTTTTTACCATCGCTCGCGCTCCCTTTCCCGCTGTCTTTCCTCCAATAAAAGGGTTGTTAACTTCTCCTGACCTTCTTTTTTGAACTTGCCTCTCATGTTTAGAAGCGGGTGTTCCGGCAGAGGCCTTAACAAAAGTGCGTCTCCTTTTTCTTCAACGCCAAGCTTATCGCCTTCCTTCAGGCCAAATTGTCTGCGTAAAGCAGCCGGCAAGGAAATCTGGCCCTTTTTTGATATGGTAACCTTATGCATGTCTGCACGCATCCTTTCACTTATGCTACTATTTTTATAATGCCAAGCATTTATTAACAAGTAAAGCAAAATGATCTCTTCAGGTTGCTTTCTCGGCCTACTCATCTTTAACATCATTCTCCCCGGCTTCTTGTGGTCAGTCATAGTACGTATAAAAGGATAATAATGTGCAAAATAAACAAAAATATCGTACGTTATTTCTTGCCTTTTAAGGCCTGTTCCGGTAGAATATTACCGGAGGCGGTTAGTGATGAAGTCAATTAATTACAAAGAAGGCGTTGTGATCACAGCAACGGAGCTAAAGCAAAATTTAGGGAAGTACCTGGAATATGTTGAACAGCAGCATGATGTGGTCATCACTAAAAACGGCAATAAAATTGCCCGTATAACGCCATATGTAACAGACATTGAACAGTATTTTATCATAAGGGAAAAGGCGCTGGATTATCAGTACGGCGGGAAAAAGGTTTCCTACGAAGAGTTTATGGTGATTTACGAGCAAAGCACACTGAGGATGGAATTTATCAACGGCGAAATTTACTTATTGGCGTCTCCCGGCATCGGGCATCAGGAGATTCTGGCCAGATTGTACCTAACTTTTAATGGTTATTTCAAGGATAAGAAGTGCAGGGTATTTTTTGCTCCTTTCGATGTGCATTTTAAAAAAATCAATATTAAAGAGCCTGATGTCATGCAGCCCGATCTGCTCGTGGCCTGTGACCTGGAGGGCAATGTTACGGAAAAGGGGCGGTATATGGGCACGCCGGCACTGGTCATTGAAATTTTAGCGGATAGTACGCGCAGCAAGGATATGATTACGAAGCTTGATACATACAGGCTTTCGGGAGTGCGGGAATACTGGATTATCGACCCCAAGCAGGAGAGTATCATGGTTTACACTTTTTCCGACTACGAAATAGACCGGGTCAGGACTTTTGAAAAAGGCGCTGATGCCGGGTCGCAAACTTTTGCTGGATTACGGGTAAACGCGGATGCCCTGTTTAATGAATTGTTGTCTTCGTAACGCAAAATGTCGTCAGGGGAGCTGGCCGACAAAATCGGCATAACTGCGGCCAACCTGTCCATTCTCAAGACCGGCAAGGCGCGTGCCATCAGGTTTTCGACGCTGGACGCGCTCTGTTATGTGCTGGAGTGTCAGCCGGGTGATATTCTTGAGTACAGAGAATAAACAAAAGGCGGTACCACTGATTATCTGCCGTTTGATCTCCAGCATGGTTTTATAAATACGCCTTTTCTAAACATGTCGCGGCAATTTCAGGGACTGTCAGCCCTGCTGTCGGGAAACAAAGAGGTTCTGGCTCGAATCTGGCAGGTTGCGGCTGGCGTCTTTATTCGAGTTTTCGTGGCGTACTGCCGCCAGGCTGGGTAAGTGTCGCCGAATATGCCCGGCAGGGATTCTTTGAGCTGTGCTTTATTGCGGCCTTTAACCTCGGGCTATTGGCGGTGATGAACGTCATTTGCGTGCGTGACAAGGTATTTAAGCTGCTTAATTCGGTCTTATCGCTGGTTACGCTGACGTTTGTTGTTATTGCCTTCAGCAAGACGGCCTTGTATGTAGCTATGTTCGGACTGACATTAGCAGGCTGCTGGCGGGTGTCTTTTTGCTGGCACTGGCGGTGGTGTGCGTTGCAGTAATTATAAGACAGAAAAAAGTATTCTCGACAGTAAGGGTCGCGGTATTGACACTGGCAATTCTTCTGAGTGGCCTGGTGGTTATCGAGCCGGACAGAATGGTCGCCGAGTACAACGCCGGAAGGTATCTGGCAGGCACGTTAAAGCATTTTGATCACACAGTGCTTTACGATGCCGGCTTGTCCGGCGCAGATGTCGCAAAACGGCTGCTTGGCAAACCAATCCCGGATGAGCTGCGTGAACAGCTGTACCGGTACTTGTGATCTATGCTGAACTGGGCTAACCAATATGAAGGAAAAATTGAGGACACCTGGGAGGCTGCCCGGGTGCGCCGCCTGCTCGGAGGAACTGACTGGTTCGGCCTGGTAACCGAGTGAAATGGCTCAGTAAGGTTTTACTGAGAAAAGCGCAGCGGCCGTGTCAGCTTTGGGCAAAGCACTTTCTAACCCAACCAAAGTATTTCTACTGCGGTTTTGGCAGCAATCATGATCTCTTTAGTGTTGATTTCTCGGCCTGTTGCCGCGATGCCTGGTGGAGGCGCTTAGGGCGCAAAAAGGACGTAACGCTGTATTGATTTTATATTTTTGCTATGATATGCTTTTTTTGCAGACCCTATTGGCTCAATAAAACTAAGTTCTTGCTATCTTTTTAAAAGAAGAGGCTACTATGAATGTGGTTAAATCGAAAAATGGTGTACCCATAAGATTAACGCACGAAAGATGGTTTCATATCACTGAGGAACATTCAGAAATCGCAGGGTACTATTTCGAGATTCTTGAAATCATTAATAATCCGGATTACATTTACATGGGGGCAAATGGCGAACTAATCGCAACAAAAGAAATTGAGCCGGGAAAACAGCTGGTTGTTGTTTATAAGGAGATCAACAGAAATGACGGGTTTATTATTACTGCATTTATAACGCGCAGAATCAGGCAGTTTGAAAGGAGGGCCAGGGTATGGCCTCAATAGATTTTAAAGAAATATTAAGCCTGACTCCTAAATTGTTGAGCATACCGTTTAATCGTATCTGGTACAGTTACGATGAAGAGGCGGATGTGTTGTACTTGAATTTCAGAAAACCCAGCCATGCAGATGACAGTGAGCTTACTGACGACGACGTCATTATCAGGTATGAGCATGGAGAGATAGTGGGTATAACTGTCCTTAACGCAAGCAGCAGGAAAACAGTCAACACGCCACTAGCGTGAACGGGTGGACGAAAGTATAAAAGGAGTCGAAACAATTAACTGCCAGTGCAAGATAGCAAGGGCGGTTTTTTATGCCGGACATTCTTGGGTACGGTAAGACATTATTGACAGAAAATCCGTAAGCGTAAATTAAACTTGCGGATAATCGAAAGACTTGAAAACGTTCAAAGAGGTGTGCCATGGAGAGGGACAAGCTTGCAAGGCTTGAAGTGCAGTCGCGTGAATTTCTGGAGCAGGGGAAGTTCAGCCAGGCTGAAAAGATACTGGTCAAAATGCTGAAAATGGAAGATAACCATGTGCTGCGAAATAACCTGGCGATGGCCAGGTTTTTGCAGGGCAGGCCGGAAGCAGCGCTGCAGACGCTGGCTTTGCCTGAGGGGAGAGGCAATCCGTTCGCTAAAAGTCTGGCGGCCATGTGTTTCATTGAACTGGGCCGGCTGCTGGAGGCAAAAAAGCAGCTGCATGAAGCGGTCCGTGAGTTTGAGCGCGGTTTGGCGGCAATGAGGGCGAAAGGACCGGCTGTACTCCGCTCCTGGCAGGAGTATACCGTGATGATCATGAGAGCTGCGGGAAAACTCAGTGATGACCGTCAGGTGCTTGATTTGTATAAACGCTGGCAGTCGCACCATGTGAGCTGGGAGAACAAGTATCTGGCAGGTATCGCCGCCTTTAATCTGAAACGGTTCCGACAGGCTGCCTCTTTTTGGGGAGGCATCCCGGAGCTCGGCTATGCGCCCGGCCTGCAAGCCGTGGCGCTTCTTGCCGACAGGGGGACCATACCCCCTTTTTCACTGGAGTACGAGGTGATTACGGCGCAGCATACGGAAAGTATAATGAATCATATCCGGGAAGACAACCTGCCTGAATTGCTGAAAAGCGGCCTTGTCCGCATGTCATTGCTGATGACTGTAGTTCATGAAAATAAAGACGACAGGCAGACAGCCGCTACAGTGGAAATGATGATTACAAGAGGCGGGGAGTGGGGCAAGCAATTCGGCCGGGAAGTTCTGGAAGCCGCTCAGTTTCCTGCTCCCGTGAAACTGTCTGCCGCCATGGGGCTTGTAAAAGCAGGCGTTTTCCGGGAGAATGAAGACATTCCCATACTGCTGGACGGGAAAAGGCAGCTGGTCAGAATCAATAAAACCAAGGTAAGCAAGGCCTTGGACGACGAAGAAAAGAAATTGTATGAGACTGCCCAGCGCCTGCGGGCGCAAGGGAAGAACTCAGAAGCCATTTTGTTGTTACAAGGCATGCTTGACCGGGGAGTAACGTTTCCTCCGGCACTGTTAATGCTGGCCAATTTGTACAGGACGGAAAGGATGCCGGATAAAGCGAAGATGCTGTTGGATATGCTGGAAAGTATCGACCCGGACAACTCCTATTTCTTATTTAACATAGCAGGTTTTTGGCTGGAAAGTGGAGAGCTAGCCAAGGCACGGGAATATGCCGGACGAATTAACGAGAAAGATCTGGAAACCGGCCTGCGGAAACATGTAAAGTCGCTGAAGCGCGCATTGGGGTGTGAATCCGGACGGAAGCAGACATTTGCCAAAACATCATGGGGCGATGCCTGGCTCGACGCGCTGCGGCAACTCGACCATAGCAACCGCCTGCCCAGGGGCAGAAGTTACGCGACCCAAGGCAGGGTTAAAGATGTCAAAATCCGAGACGGCCTATTGGAAGCGCGTGTCAAGGGACAACGTTCGTCTGCATACAGAATAAATCTGAGACTGGAGCCCTTTACAGCGGACCAGGTGGAAACCATAACCAGGCTAATTGGTGAAAACCCGGCCTTTGCCGCAGAACTGACCATGGGCAAACTGCCGCCGGATTTGCCGTTTTTGTTTACGCGTCACGGGATTCAACTATTTCCCGGCTCATGGCATGAAATAGACGCAAATTGTTCCTGCCCCGACTGGGCAAACCCTTGCAAGCATCTGGCGGCAGTCTTCTATGTGCTGGCACAGGAAATAGACATCGACCCGTTCATTCTCTTCAGCCTGCGGGGGCTCTCCAAAGAGGAATTGATAGAAGCTGCCGGATTTGCCGGCGGAACGGAAAAAGAAGACAGGTTTGTCCCGCTGACGGACGTAACCGCGCAGCCGCCGGATGAAGCCGCCGGGTTCAGCCTTGCCGGCCTTGATAAAAAAGCAGCCGGAGCAATCTTTTCCTTGCTTGCCGATAAGCCGCTTTTCAACGGCGGCTTTAAAAAGTTGCTCCTGAAGGGCTATAAGAATGTGGCGGCGGCTGCGGATACGCTGGAGTTGGTTGAGAACACCGCGATTGAGGGAGCGGCCGGTATACGCATTCTTTATCACGGCAGGGGGCAGCCCCTACTTTCAGCGGAAGCCTTTGTCTGGCCGGAGCAGATTCCATCTTTTGACACTGCCGGCAAAGCAGCGATGGCCCGGATCCCATTGATGGAAGCGGGACAACGCAGAATGCGGCAGCTCCGCGGGCAAAAAACCGGGTTACCCTCTTTGCTGAAGCAGTTTTTGGAAATGCCCCTGCTGCTTGAAGGTTCTCCTGAGGTAAAATTCCTGAGCGCCGCCGCTTCGGTAGCGCTGGCGCTGGCGCGGGCGTCTGCGTTTGTGCCGCAAGTAGCCCAGCTGAGCACAGGCCAATTCCATATATCTTACAGACCGCTGTCCCGTGATGCCGGCGTAGCGGCCGCCATTGATGTGCTGGCAAAGCTGATGCCGCCCGCGCTGATATTTAACCGTAAACTAAAAGCGGTGATGCCGGGCAGGCAAGGGGCGGAAGAAATATTGTCTCTCTACCTGGCCTGCATGATGCGGGAATACAGTAACATTGAACAGGACGACAAACTGTGCCTCTCTTTTTTCGGGATGGCCGACTATTGCCCGGAAAAGTTTGAAGAAAAGAAAGCGGGCAAAGCGGTTGCAGACTGGTTGGGCAGCCTCTCCGGTATTACCGGCCGTTTCGGGCCGCTGGTGCGGATTGAACTGCCGGAAGGGCGCCAGAAAAAGTTCAGATTCTATCTTGACGTGGAGGACAGGGATGATCCGCTTGCACCCCCGGTGCCGCTAGCCGGTCTGTTTGCCGGTGGGGACGCTTTTTACCGTCCCGCTGGAGACGTGCTGGCCGTGGTGGCAAGGCAAATCGCCGCTGCTTCCGGCTATTGTCCCGAATTGAAAGAAGTGTTCAGCAATAAAGGGGAACAGGCGCTTGTCATGGGGACTGACGAACTGGCACATTTTCTGGGCGAGGGCAAGGAGGTGCTCTCCGTGCTTGGCATCAGGATGATGCTGCCCAAAGAGCTCTGCTCCGTCGTTTCGCCGAAGCTTGTCCTGTCCGCCAGAAGCAAAGGGAAACACGTTACATTCCTTTCGGTCGCCGAGATGGTGTCTTTTGACTGGGAAGTGTCGCTGGGCGACACGCGCCTGAGCGGAGAGGAGTTCAAAAAACTGGCGGCGGACGCGTCTGGGATTGTGCGTTATCGCGACAGCTATCTCCTGCTCCAGCCGGATGAAGTAGACCGGATCCTGGCCCAACTGAAAAAACCTCAGCCGCAGCTCGGGCCGGCCCAATTGCTGCGAGCCGGCTTGACGGGTGAGGCGGGCGACGTCAGATTTGAGTACGACGCCGTATTGGCAAAGCTTCTGGCTGAGTTGCACACGGAAAGAAACGTATCCGTGCCGGAGGGGTTGCAGGCCGGGCTGCGCCCTTACCAGGAACGCGGCCTGCGCTGGCTGTACGGTAATTATGACAGAGGGCTCGGCAGCTGCCTTGCTGACGACATGGGACTTGGCAAAACACTGCAGGTCATCGCCCTCATCCTGAAGCTAAAAGAAGAAGGGAAGCTGCGCAGTCCGGCATTGGTGGTCTGCCCTACCACCCTGCTTGGCAACTGGGAGAAAGAATGCGCCCGTTTCGCGCCCTCGCTTAAAGTCACAGTCTGCCATGGCCCCGACAGGGAATTGCAGACCTCAGGCACAGACATCATTATTACCAGTTATGGTGTAGCGCGCAACGACAAGGAACTGCTGTCAAAAAACCGCTGGAGCCTCCTGGTGATCGATGAAGCACAGAATGTAAAAAACACCGACACCGCCCAGGCCATGGCGTTACAGTCGCTCCAGGCCGACGGGTACGTGGCGATGAGCGGCACGCCGGTGGAAAACAGGCTCGATGAACTCTGGAGCATCTTTAACATCATTCTCCCCGGCTTCCTGGGGTCAAGAAAAGAATTCGGCCGGCGTTTTGCCGTACCGGTTGAGAAGTACAGAGACTTGGAAAGAGCCGGATTGCTGCGCAAAGCTACCGCCCCCTTTATCTTACGCAGGATGAAATCCGATAAAACCGTCTTATCCGACTTGCCCGAGAAAATAATCAAGAATGAATACTGCCGCCTGACGGCAGGGCAGGCCGTGCTCTACCACGAGGTGCTGGAGCGGGAAATGAAAAAGATCAGCGAAAGTGACGGCATGGCGAGAAGAGGTTTGATCTTCAGCCTGATGACGGCGCTTAAGCAAATCTGCAACCACCCTGTCCATTTCTCCAAAAAAGGCCGGCCGGAACCTCATTATTCCGGCAAAGCGGACATGGCCCTGGCATTGCTGAAACAAATCGTGCAACAAAACGAAAAAGCGCTGATTTTCACCCAGTACAAAGAAATGGGCGAACTGCTGGTACAGATGCTGGAGGATAAGCTCGCCCTGCCGGTCAGCTTTTTCCACGGTAGTTTACAGAGAAAAACCCGGGAAAAGCTGGTCGAAGCGTTTCAGTCCGACCCCGATTCCCGCTTAATGGTGGTCTCCCTCAAAGCAGGCGGCACAGGTCTGAACTTGACTGCGGCAACCCAAGTGATCCACTATGATTTATGGTGGAACCCGGCAGTGGAAGACCAGGCCACAGACAGAGCCTATCGCATCGGCCAGAATAACAATGTCACCGTCCACAGATTTGTCACACTCGGCACACTTGAAGAAAAAATCAACACCATGCTGGAGGCAAAAAAAGAACTGGCGGACCTGACAGTCACAGCCGGAGAGACATGGCTGACCGAAATGTCCGACAGAGAACTTCGTGAAATATTCAACCTCGCATTATAACACGCAGGTCGTTTTCGGCAGGTTCCGAAATATCAACCCTATATTTTGCCATCGGATATTTCCTGGCGGATGTCACGCATTACAGCTTCAAATGGTCGCTTTATCCCCCCTACGTGGATGCCCTGTTTAATGAATTGTGTCTTCATAGGGTTGCTTATTTATTATAGTGCATGGGTGCGCCTGTTTTGGGAGAGAGTAAGAAAGAAAAAACCTGCGTGGTGTTCAGATGGCGCTGTTTTGGCAGCTGTTGCCGTTTTTTCTGGTCGCCTGGCTGCTGACCCTGCTCATTCCCGTCCGTATAAACATTTTGTTTCTCAGAAAAAATAGAGATGACTTGCTGGCTGTCCGCGTTGAAACGTTTTGCTCAGCATTGCGCTTGAAGCTGGAAGTGCCGGTTCTCCGGCAGGACGATCTCCTTGACCTGGAGTTGGAGGCGGAGCTGAAGACAGGTACAGACAGGCTGCTCCGTGAAGAAGCAAAACGGGTGTCAGGGTTGGACATCCTGGAGCAAATCAGAATAATCACTGCTTACCTGTACCGTCACAAGAGACAGTTTTGGTTTATGGCCCGGCTCTTAGCGCGTGCCGTAACAGTGGAAAAGTTTACTTTACATGTGGCGGGCGGCACGCGCGACGCGGCGCTGACCGGTATGCTGGCCGGCCTGTACTGGACTGCGGGGGAGACGCTTGCCGCCCTGGCCGGTCGGTGGCTGAAGCTGCGCGGCAGGCCGCAGTTCTGCCTATCGCCGGATTTTGGGCGACAACCCACGGACGCAATTCGTGTCGATACTACTGTGTCTCTCTACATTGGGCATTTTGTACTGTTGGGGATAATGCTTGTGAACATTAAAATACGCTAAGGAGTGAAATGTTGCATGGCGGAACACCCTCTCCAAAATTTGATGAGAACAGCAATGGAAAATATTAAGGGTATGGTTGATGTCAATACGATTGTCGGCGACCCGGTGGAGACGCAGGACGGGAGCGTTATTATTCCCATTTCACGGGTATCTTTCGGGTTTGCCGCCGGTGGCAGTGAATTTGAGGGTCTTGAGGATGAGAAAAAGAACGGCGGCAATGGCAGCCTGCCTTTTGGCGGCGGCAGCGGTGGCGGCGTCACAGTTTCGCCTGTGGCTTGCCTGGTCGTGAGCGGCAACGGTCAGGTGCGCATGCTGCCGGTTGACCACCATGCCATGCTTGACAGGCTGATTGATCTGGCGCCGCAGCTGGTCAGCCAGTTACAGTCCCTGACAGGTAACAGCAAGCCGCCTGCCCACCGCAATTACCAGATTTAAGCAAACGCCTGCGGGCGTTTTTTTGTTTTACGCAGGAAATTACATCGCTCTGGGAAGCTACGAACCTATGCGTGGGGGTTCGTAAGGGGATGTGCCCTCTTACTCTTGCGGGGTGCCGAAGAGGCGGCAGCCCATACAGGAGCTGCTTTACATATTCGTTGCCGGGAGGGAATAAACATTAACCAGGGTTTTTATCAGGAGGCTCAGAATGTGCGGAAATTACTGGTAATTATTCTGGCTGTGCTGGTCATATTGCCGTCGGGAGACGCCTACAGTCTGACGCCTCCCAGGCTTACAGCGCGGTCTGCACTGCTGCTTGACCAGGCAACAGGCCGGATTCTTTACAGCAAAAACGCCCACGAAAAATTGCCGATGGCCAGTACGACAAAAATTATGACGGCCATTTTGGCGTTGGAGTCAGGAAGAATGTCCGAAGTTGTCAGGGTGAGCGAGCGTGCGGTAAGGATTGGCGGATCGTCAGTATACCTGGAGGTGGGCGAGGAAAAAACGCTTGAGGAACTGGTCTGGGGTCTTCTGCTGCGCTCCGGCAACGATGCGGCAGTTGCCATCGCAGAACATCTGTCAGGCAGTACGGAAAAATTTGCCGGGGAGATGACCCGCCGTGCTGCTCAGCTTGGGGCAATACAGACAAAATTTACTAACCCGCACGGGTTGCATCAGGAGGGGCATTATACTACCGCCTATGACCTGGCGCTGCTGGCGGCTCACGCCATGACCCTGCCTAAATTCAGGGAAATTGCGGCTACCAGGGAGAAACAGATTTCCTGGCACGACCGCCCGGGCGGACGCCTGCTGCGCAACCAGAACAAGCTGCTGGTAATGTATGAAGGCGCCGAGGGTATCAAAACCGGCTGGACTACTCCGGCAGGCCGCTGCTTTGCAGGCGCTACGGTCAGAACTGGGTGGCGGCTGGTGGGAGTGGTCCTAAACGCTCCGCAAATGTGGGAGGATACCATTAGGCTGTTTGACTTCGGCTATCAGTACTACCGATGGCAAACGGTAATTAGGGCGGGGCAGCCGCTGAAAAGTACTGCCGTCGCACGGGGTGTAAGGGAGCGCGTGACGCTGGTGGCGGGAAGTGAGGCAGGTATGCCGCTGAAAGAAGATGAGTCTGCTTATTTGCGGTTCCACTTTAACGTCAGGGAACCGCTGAAGGCGCCGCTCAGAGCCGGGGGGAAAGTGGGCGAACTGCAGATTTACTTTGGGAACACCATGGTCAGGTCGGTACCGCTGCTGGCTGGAGAGGATGTGGCGAGAAAAGGCGTGGGCCATTTTCTGCGCGGCTTTCTGCAAAATTTTGTGCCCTTTGCCTCCTTTTCGCTGTAATTTCAAGACAGGTGGTGCAGGCATGATCAACACAGTCTGGTTTCTGTTAATGTTTACCGGCCTGGTGGTGGCTGCTCTGAGCGGCAGGGTGGAGGAGATAACCGGTGCTGTTTTTGCTTCGGCTGAGAAAGCAGTTGCTATCGGCATTTCTTTACTCAGCATTATGACTTTTTGGTTTGGCATGATGAAGGTGGTGGAGGAGAGCGGCCTATTGGACCGGATGTTCCGGTTGTTGCGGCCTTTTGCCCGTTTTCTTTTTCCGCGGCTTCCGGATGACCACCCGGCAACGAGGTCCATCCTGATGAACATGAGCGCCAATGTGCTGGGAATGGGCAGCGCAGCCACGCCTTTCGGGCTTAAAGCCATGCAGGAATTGCAGGAACTGAACAAAAGCCGGGATAAGGCCAGTGACGAGATGTGTACTTTCTTGCTGGTGAACACTTCCAGCATTACCCTGGTGCCGACGACTGTTGTGGCGCTACGGGCGGCCAGCGGGTCAGCCAACCCGGCTGAAATTATCGGCACAACAATTATTGCCACCTGTTGTTCAACGATTGTGGCCATTATCCTGGACAGGGTTTTACGGCCTTTTTCCCGCTGATATCAAAAAAGGGGGAAGCAGATGTTGCAGCTAGCCGTCACGTCCCTTGCCGCCTGGGTTATCCCGGTTTTCTTGCTTATCGGCTTGGTCTCAGCTTACAGACGAAAAGTTGCCGTATTTGACACTTTCGTGGACGGTGCTAAAGAAGGATTTCCAATGTTTGTAAAGCTGATACCCTTCCTGGTAGCCATGCTGGTAGCCATTGGGGTGGTACGCGCCTCTGGGCTGCTTGAACTGCTGATTGGACTGCTGAAGCCGCTGCTGACTGTGTTTAACATTCCCCCGGAAATTGTGCCGCTCGCCCTGATGCGGCCTCTGTCCGGCAGCGGGGCCTTGGCGGTAACCGCGGAAATTCTGCAGACAAGCGGACCGGACTCACTGATTGGGCGGATTGCTTCCACCATGCAGGGCAGCACCGATACGACACTGTTTGTGCTTACTCTATATTTTGGCTCGGTAGGCATCCGTCAGACCAGGCATGTTCTTCCGGTAGGACTGCTCGCCGATCTGGCCGGATTTATCGCGGCTGTGTTTGTCTGTCAACTCATTTTTGGCTGACTATTGAATAATCCCCGGCGCTATTGTATGATAATCATAAGTAACTGGGGGGAACGTCATGACGGTAGCGGAAAAACTTAAAATACTCGGCTTATCTCTGCCGCCGGCACCGGCGCCTGTCGGCGCATACGTACCTGCGGTGCTGGTGGGCAAACTGCTGTTTACTTCAGGGCAGTTGCCGCTGGTGGACGGGGTTTTGCGGTACGGCGGCAAAATAGGGGCAGAGCTGACAGAGGAGGAAGGCTATGCGGCAGCCCGTATCTGCGCTTTAAACGCGCTGGCCGCGGCCGGTACCGTGGTAAAGCTTTCCCAGCTTAAACGGGTCGTTAAGGTGACCGGTTATGTAAACTGCCTGCCGGATTTTACGGCACACGCCAAGGTTATTAACGGTGCTTCGGAACTGCTGGCACCGTTGTTTAGTGTGGGACATGCCCGCGCGGCTGTAGGGGTAGCCTCGCTGCCGCTGGGTGCCGCGGTGGAACTGGAGATGATTTTAGAAATTGACCAGTCTGAGAGGTGATCTCCCGGTTCGGAACTCCGTAGGCCGGGAGAGAAAAGCAGTGGCGCCTGCCCACTGTTTTTCTGTGCTGCCGGCGTCAGCCTCTGCGGATGACTGGGCAGGACAACAGGCAGGTGTGAACAAATGAGGCTGCAGAAATTTTTGGCGGCTGCCGGTGTTTGCTCGCGACGCGCCGCAGAGGATATGATTGCCAGGGGGCGGGTAAGTGTTAACGGCCTGATTGTTACTTCTGCCGGTACAACCGTGGATCCGGAAAAGGATAGGGTGGAGGTGGACAATAAGCCGGTTTCCAGGTTGCCGGAAAAGACTTTTCTGCTGTTGTACAAGCCGGTTGGCTATCTGACGACTTTATACGACCCCTGGGGCCGCCCCACTGCCGGAGAGCTGGTCAGGGATGCAGGTATTCGCGTCTTTCCTGTGGGGCGACTGGACTTGGAGACGAGCGGAGCTCTGCTGCTGACCAATGACGGGGAGCTGGCCCACCGGCTGATGCATCCCTCGTTTGGTGTGCCAAAGGAGTACCAGGTGCGCGTCAGCGGCTTGCCGGTACCGCCTGTGCTTGAACAGTTGAAGAAAGGTGTGTTGCTGGAGGATGGGCTAACGGCTCCGGCCAAGGTTAGACTGTTGAAAAGCGGGCGGGCCGCCTCGCTGCTCTCATTGACCATCCACGAAGGAAGAAACCGCCAGGTACGCCGTATGCTGGAAGCTGTTGGACACCCTGTGCTGAGTTTAAAGCGTGTTCGCTTCGGGCCGTTAACGTTGATCGGCCTTCAGCCCGGAGAGTGGCGCCGGCTCCGGAAAGAGGAAGAAGACGCGCTGCGGAAAGCCGTAATTCTTTAATGTGACAAGACAATAATCAGGTTTATGGAGGTGAATAGATGACAAAACACTATTCTGACAAAAAGACACCGCTCAAAGACGAAATCGGTGACAGGCTGCAAATTATCCCGCTTGGCGGTATCGGCGAAATCGGCAAAAACATGTATGTAATCCGTTGCCAGGACGAAATCCTGGTTGTTGATGCCGGTCTGGCCTTTCCGGGAGATGAAATGCTGGGAATTGACGTAGTAATTCCCGACATTTCTTACCTGCTTGACAACCGTGACAAAATCAGGGGCATCGTCCTGACCCACGGCCACGAAGACCATATCGGGGCTCTCCCCTACATTTTGCCGCAACTGGATGTGCCGGTTTATGCCACTAAGCTGACGCTGGGCCTGATCCGCGAAAAACTGCGCGAGCATAACCTGCTGGGAGACTGCCGGTTGCATACATTTGACCCGCAGGAAAAGCTGCGCCTTGGCGCTTTTAAACTGGAGTTTTTTCGCACCAACCACAGCATCCCGGACTCGGTAGGCGTGGCCATTCACACCGCGGTGGGAACAGTGGTGTGTACAGGTGACTTCAAGTTCGACCAGACCCCGGTCAATGACCGCCCGACTGACTATTACCGGCTCGGCAAACTGGGTGAGAAAGGCGTACTGGTAGTCCTTTCTGACAGCACCAATGCTGAGCGTCCCGGCTATACTCTTTCCGAAAAGGAAGTGGGTGTAGCCATCATGGACATCTTTCATACCGCCAGGCAACGTATTATTCTGGCAACGTTTGCCTCCAACATTCACCGGATCCAACAGGTTATTGACGCCGCCTGCCATTACAGGCGCAAAGTGGCGGTTGTCGGGCGCAGCATGGAAAATGTGGTGAAAGTAGCACAGGAGTTGGGCTATTTGCAGGTTTGCGAAGGCACCCTGGTTGATATCGACGAGCTGAATAGCCTGCCTCCCGAGCGCGCGGTGATTTTGACAACCGGCAGCCAGGGCGAACCAATGTCTGCTTTGACCCGCATTTCTATGTCCGAACACAGAAAAGTGGAGATTATGCCTGGTGACACGGTAATTATCGCAGCCACGCCAATCCCGGGCAACGAGAAGCTTGTTTCCAGGACAATCGACAATTTGTTTAAAAGAGGAGCCAATGTGATTTATGAACGCGTTTCCGGCGTTCATGTTTCAGGACACGGCTCTCAGGAAGATCTTAAACTGATGCTGAACCTGCTAAAACCATCGTATCTTATTCCGGTGCACGGTGAATACCGCCATCTGATTCACCATGCCAAGCTGGCCACGAAAGTAGGTATCCCGGAGGAGAACATTTTTATCGCTGAGAACGGCCAGGTTCTGGAATTTACCGCCGATTCCGGCCGTCCGGCCGGCAGCGTGACGGCAGGAAGGATTCTGGTGGACGGCCTTGGCGTGGGAGATGTCGGAAATGTCGTGTTGCGTGACCGGCGAATCCTGTCCCAGGACGGCATCTTGATCGTAGTGATGACTGTAGATCCGGTTACTAACAAAGTGGTGGCCGGACCGGAAATTTTCTCCCGTGGGTTCGTTTATGTGCGTGAATCGGAGAAATTGCTGGAGGAAGCGCGGGAGCAGGTGACGCGTTGTCTCGAAAAAAACGGCAACAATGGCAGAAGGTCCGAGTGGTCGCTGTTAAAGGGCAATATCCGCGATACCCTTTCCCGCTATGTCTGGGAAAAGACACATCGCAGGCCGATGATCCTGCCGATTATTATGGAGAGTTCCCTGTAAAAAATACGGGACTAAGCTCATGGCTTAGTCCCGTACAGTTTGTTTAACTCTATGATGTTTCCGGGCTGCAAGTCCGGGTTCAGGTAATGGCTGGGGTCGGTGGAAATGAGCCGGACCACCCTCGCCCTGTCGGGGCCGACCGGCTCGATCAGAAGTGTACCACCGTTTTGCCAGGGGATTTCGCTGTAGGAAGGCTGAAAACTCCCGCTGCCCTCCATGACTGTTTCCAGAGGCATTATTGTCCAGAGCATCAGTGTTTCATCACCCCGTTATAACGTTCGTCCACCATTTGCTGAAGCTTTTTGACCGCCTGTCCCAATCCGCCCATTTCGTTGATCAGGCCGTCCCGTACCGCATCTCTGCCCACCATTACGGTTCCGATGTCCCGCGCCAGCTGATCAGTACAGAACATCAGCTGGCGAAACTTTTCTTCCGAAATGCGGGAGTGCCTGGTCACGAACTTAATGACCCGATCCTGCATTTTGTCAAGATACTCATAAGTTTGCGGCACACCGACAACCAGGCCGCTTAACCGGATGGGATGGATGGTCATCGTTGCCGTTTCGGTAATGAATGAGTAATCGGCACTGACGGCTATGGGGACGCCGATGCTGTGTCCTCCTCCTACCACCAGAGAGACGGTGGGCTTGGAGAGTGTGTCGATCATTTCGGCAATTGCCAGCCCGGCCTCCACATCGCCGCCCACAGTGTTCAGGATGACAAGCAACCCGTAGATTTTGGGGTTCTGTTCAATAGCCACCAGCTGCGGGATGATATGTTCATACTTGGTAGTCTTGTTTTGGGGCGGCAGAGTCAGATGCCCCTCAATTTGCCCGATAATAGTAATACTGTGGATTGTGCTGTCCGTTTGCTGGGGAACTGCGGCTTGCCCCAACTGCTCGATATTTTGCAGCACGCTTTCTTCTTTTGCCGCGTCTTTTTCTTTGCCCTCTTCAGGTTTATGTGTTTCGGCGGTGAGGGAAGAGCGCTGCCGGCGGGAAAAAAAAGTCAAGCTATCACCTTCCGGTACTTTTTATCTTATTTTTCCTTCCGGCCATACTGCTTATACTACAGGAGCAGCACCTTGTTTCCGCAAGGAATGACCTGACTTCGCGGGTGGCCAGGCGAACGAACAGGGGCAGGGCGGCGCGAACTTCCGGTGAGAAAAAGGTTCCCGGGGAGACACTCGACGGTTCAAGTCCAAGGACTGTAATTTCCGGCAGGCGTGCAGGATAAAACCGGGCTGCCAGGTGCAGCAGGTGCAACTCGTGCAGGGACAGATTGTCTGTAGCCATGTGCAGGCGGTCGGCGCGCAGGCGATATATTGCTCCCGCCCGATGCCCGCCCCGCAGGGCGTCAAGCAGCAGAATACGTCCAGTACGGCGCAGCAAGCCCACGGCGTCCAGGCTGCCGGTCCCCAGGGAGTGAAAGCGGACCTGTGGCGGCCAGGCCGACTGTTGCAGCAGTGACAGGGTGTGCGGACCGACCCCGTCATCCGACAACAGCACGTTACCGAGGGCAACCACCTGCAACTTCCGCATTTTAAGATTTTTTCTCTGATGACCGCCCGCAGGCTGTGGTAAACATAGCTTTTAACTTAGAGTCAGCGCCGGTTAGGCCCAAGTAAATATGGATGGCGATGACGGCGGCCAGCAGCACGGAAGCCAGGTAATGGACAAGGCGGGCGCCACCCTGGCTGCCGAAAAGCAGCGTTAACCAGGCCAACTGCGGCGGAGGGTGAAGCAGGACGACTCCGCTGGCAAAAAAGAGGGGCATGGAGAAGAAAATGACGGTAAAGAGCAGGCGCTGGACAACATTATATTTATGTGGTTCAGGGGGCTTCCCCGCCAGGAAAAAAAAGTAGCGCAGCCAGGAACCTATTTCCCGCAATTCGTGACGCCGGTAGACAAGGAGTTCCCGCCAGCCGCGATCCTGCAATGCCAGGTAAAGACGGACGACGAGCAGGGCGGCCAGGAGCGGGGACATCAGCGCGTGGGCCAGGCGTGCCGAGTACAAATCTGGAAAGCCGGCCAGGGGGAAGCTGATGGCAAAGCCGCTCCACAGTTTAATAGCAATGACGAGCAGGAAAAAGAGATGAAAAAGGCGGATTGACGAAGGCTGGCGCACCTGTTCACTCCCTGACGGTCAGATTTGCTGCCAGAAACGGGCTGTACAGTCACGCTGCAGCACGTGGACGGCACAGGAAATACAGGGGTCGAAGGAACGTATCACGCGGCCCGCTTCCACCGGGTTGTCCGCATCTGCCACCGGTGTGTCGATAAGCGCCTCTTCCAGCGGGCCACGCCGGCCCTGCCCGTCCCGCGGCGACAGGTTCCAGCCGGACGGGGTGATAATCCGGTAAGCAGCGATGCGGCCGTTTTCGCTCTGCAGCCAATGGGCCAGCGGGCCGCGCATGGAGTCGGTGAACCCTGTCCCTTCGCCGGAGGCCGGAAGAGGATCCAGCCAGTTAATGGTTTGACTGCCGGGAACAAGCTCGCGCAGCCAGCCGTTCATCCTCGCCGCTACTTCTTTGGCCTCAAGTACGCGGGCAACCAGCCGGTCCATCACGGAAATGCCGTTCCGGTAAAGCCCTGACAACCACAGGCGGGCCAGCGGTCCGCCTTCAAAGGGGAGCCCGTCATAGCGCGGCGCCTGAATCCAGGAATAGCCGGCTTCCTTTTGCGGCTCGGGCTTACTGTGTTCCTCCAGTGGAGCAAGCGGTTCCTCCCGTCCGCGGTACCAGGCGCGGGCTATTTCCCGGGTAATCAGCTGCGGCTGCAAGATCTCCATGTCTTGTCCGAAACGTACCGCGCCGGCAGGAAAGACGCGCCCCTCGCTTTTTGCTCCAATACGGTACTGTCCAAAGGAAAGCAGGTTGCCAAAGCCCTGCCCGACAGCGTAATAGTCTTCGTAATAGCGGGAGATATCTTCCATATCACGCTCAAGTTTTTCCCTGATAAACCTGTCGATGTGTGAGAGCAGCGACTGAAAACGGTAGACCTTATCGGCAGTTATTTTTTCCGTGACACCGCCGGCCACGATGGTTTGCAGATGCGGCGCCTTGCCGCCGAAGACGGCGACCGCTTTGTGGGCCATAGCCGAAGTTTCCAGCGCCTCCAGATAATGCTGCTGGATTCGCTCCTGCACAGGCCCCGGCAGGCGATAATCGCCGCGGCGCGGCGTACCGCCGGGCGCGCCCGGGGGAGCGCTTATATAGTCCGGGACAACCAGCAGGTAAAGGAAGCGCAGATGATTTTGCAGCGTGTCGGCGCCGTAAATCAGGTTGCGCAGCAGGAGTCCCTGGTAAGGAACTTCAATTTTATAGGCGTCTTCCAGCGCCTGTGCTCCGGTGATGGCGTGGGCCGAGGAGCAGATGCCGCAGATGCGTTGCGTAAGGTACACGGCATCGTGCGGGGCGCGTCCCCGCAGCATCTGCTCGAAGCCGCGAAAAAGCAGGCCGCCGGCCTTAGCGTCACTGACCCGCCCGTCGCGAATTTCCAGTTCAACGGAAAAATAGCCATGTGTGCGGGTCAGCGGGTTAATTGTGATTTTGCTCATTTACTCATCCTTATCTTTCCTGGGGCGCAGGACACGGGGGAGGCCGCTTTTGCCCAGTCGCCGGCGGGCGTAGCCGGCAGCCAGGTGGCTGCCGATGCCCAGGGCTGTTGCGGCACCGACCGCCTTTGTAACACTTACGGCTGTGGATCTGATACCAGCGGGAAAATGTACATCGCCCAGGCGTGCGAAAAACGGGGCGGTGCCCCCGTCCGGAAAATCAGGGGCGGCACAGCCGATACAGGGGCTGCCGGCGTTGATGCACCAGTTCACGCCGTCGTTAAATTTGCGGGTTGGGCAATCTGCGTGGGTGACGGGCCCCTTGCAGCCGACTTTGAGCAGGCAGCCTTCGCCGCCCGGCGCCTGCGCGAATTTGCCGTCAAAAAAAGCGAAGCGCCGCGGGCAGAGGTCGTGGACCAGTTCGCCGAAAAAAAGGCGCGGGCGCCGGAATTCGTCCAGTTCAGGCAAACCATAAAGGATCAAGTGTACCAGAGTGCCAACCATCCAGTCGGGATGAGCGGGGCAGCCCGGCACGTTGACCACCGGAGTTTTGCTGACCACCTCCCAGACCCCTTTCGTCCCGGTCGGGTTGGGGATAGTTTTAGACGGCCCGCCGAAGGCTGCGCAGTTTCCCACCGCCACAACTGCGCGGGCGCCTTCAGCCAGCCAAGGGATCAGCTCTGCGGCGTACAGCGGCAACCCGTCATTCCTGCCGATTACCACCGCTTCCGGCATCCCCAGCGGTATTCCGCCTTCCACGATCAGGATAAAGTTGTCGCGCTGCTTTTCCCTGGTGTCATAGAGGATCTGCAGCGCCTCAGCACCTTGCGGCCACATCAGGAGTTGACTATAACGCAGGTCGATGATCTCCTCCAGCACCTCGCGCAAGGCCGGGTCGGCGCTGTTGTCCAGGGAAATGGTGTTTCCGGTGCAGGACGTTCCCTCAATCCAGAGCACGGCCGGCTTACCGCCGGGCAGCAGCCGCAGAGCCTGGGCCAAATCAGGAAGCAGCAGCTGCGAGAGACTGGCGGCGGCAGCCGTTTGCAGGCAGAGTTTCAGAAATTTGCGTCTTGTCAGCAAAGAGAGCCGCCCTTTCAATGTTTGCTGTTATTTTTTCTTTTTCGGTGCAGAATTATAACCGTCCGCGCATACGTTTTAGCGGGTGAGGCAGGTGCAAATAGTTGTTGTTCTGGTAACGGGGCTGCTGCTTTTCTTCACAGGGCTGCGGTTGATGTCCGGAAGCCTGAAAATGCTGGCCGGCCCGGAGAGGTCCGTTATCCTGGCGCGCTGTTCCGGCAACCGTTACAGCGCTTTCATGTGCGGCCTGCTTTTTACTTCCCTGACGCAGAGCAGCTCGCTGACCACGGTTTTGGTAGTGGGGGCCGTCGATGCCGGACTGTTGCCATTCAGGGCGGCCCTGGCCATGATTATCGGAGCCAATGTTGGAACCACGGTAACCGGCCAGTTGCTGGCTGCTGGACTGTCGGACCTAGCCATTCAGCTGACTGTTGCGGGAGCGGCGGCGGCTGTCATCTGTCCGCCCGGCAGGGCCAGGCACGCCGGCACGGCCTTGGCAGGACTGGGACTTCTGCTTTACGGGCTGGAAGTGATGTCCCTGGCGCTGACCCCCCTGGGTCAGGCACCGTGGTTTGCCGCCCTGCTTTCCGCGGCACAGCACCACCCGCTGCTCGGCATGCTGGCCGGCTTGGCGGCGGCAGCGCTGGTCCAGAGTTCAAGCGCCGTAATCGGGGGTGCGCTGTTGCTGGCGGAGACAGGCCTGCTTCCCCTGCAGGCCGGGGTTAGTCTGGTGGTCGGGGCCGATATCGGCACATGCGTAACAGCACTCCTGGCGGGGTTAGGTACGGGAGTTACCGCCCGCCGGGCGGCACTGGCTCACTTGCTGTTTAATTTATTTAGTGCAGCGCTGGTAATGACAATCTTTCCCTTTTTTGTATCTCTGGCGTCGATTACCGCCGAAAGCACGCCGCGCCAACTGGCCAATGCCCATACCCTTTACAACCTTGCCGGCGCGGTGGTGCTGCTGTTGTTGTTTAAGCCTTTTCAGCGGCTGACGGAGAGGTTGTTTTAGTTGCGGAAAACCTGTTGGGAAAAAGGAATTTACGTTTTCCTGACGAAAAGAAAACAGGATACCCCAGACTTGCGAAGGATGATGACATGAATTTAGCTGAAGGAATTTTGCTTGGTATATTGCAGGGACTGACGGAATTTCTGCCGGTTTCCAGTTCGGGGCACCTGGTGATTTTCCAGGACTTTTTCGGTGTCCGCCTTCCTGGGATTACGTTTGAGGTGATGGTGCATTTCGGCACTTTGCTGTCGGTGTTTTGGGTCTTTGGCGGTGACATAGTCAGGATTGTCACCCGTTTTCCTCGTGAAAAGAAAGAGCGGCGCTTTCTGCTGATGCTGATCTTGGGGGTTATTCCCACAGGGCTGATAGGTCTTTTGTTTCAGGATTTCTTTATAACATTTTTTGAATCAACTCTTACTGTCGGGTTTATGCTGCTGCTGACCGGCGCAATTCTCTACTCCCTGCAGTATCTGAGACCCGGCGTAAAGAATGAAGCGACGATGAAACCGGGAGACGCCTTGTTCATCAGCTTTGTCCAGGGCCTGGCCATCATGCCTGGCATTTCCCGTTCCGGCTCTACCATCGCCGCCGCCCTGTGGAGCGGGTTAGACCGCGAAACGGCGGTCAGGTTTTCCTTTCTCGTCTCTGTCCCGGTTATCCTTGGCGTCACGATTCTGGAATTCATCACCCTGCGGGAAGCAGGAGTTAACAGTCTGACCGGCGGCGTATTGGCCGGAACACTGGCGGCCTTTTTGTCAGGTATTTTAGCGATTAAAGTTTTTGTCCGCCTGTTGCAGGCCGGCCGATTCCGCTACTTTGCCTACTATTGCTGGTTTGCCGGCAGCTCTGTTATCGCGTTGAAACTGGCCGGATTTTAAAGAGGGGGAGGCGTCCCTTTAATTTTATTACGGGGAGGAGAATATGCCTCTGCACAGTTCGAGGGGGGATATAAAAGCGCAGGTCAGGGCGGTGCTGTTCCTGGCGGCGGCAGCCCTTAGTTTCGCGGCGCTGACGTTCACCGCGCAGACGGGCGAGGTGGGGATTTTTTTTAACAATGTCCTGCGCCTGCTGGCCGGAGAGGCGGCTGTTCTGGTGCCTGTTCTTCTGCTTAGTTGCGTTTTACTGGGTACCTTGCCGCTGAAAGAGGCAAACGTGCGCCAGCGGATTCTTGGCGCAATCATTTTCTTTTGCCTGGCCCTGGTTTTTGCCCAGATGCAGGGTATGGCGGGACAGCTGGAGGCCGTCCGGGATCAGGGCTTCGCCCGTGCCAGCTTGCGCTTTGGCTATGAGCAACAGGGCGGCGGCCTGATCGGGGCGCTGTTGTCCGTACTGTTATTTGTTCTGTTCAGGGATGTCGGCAGCTATATCGTCCTTGCCGCGCTGGCGCTGATTGCTTTTTTGCTGGTCACAAACTACTCGCTGACACAGCTTTTTGCCGGTATCGGCAGGGCGATTGTTTCTGCGGCCAAGGCTGCCGGGAAGGTGCTTAAAGCCTTATTTGCCTGGATGACCGTTTTTTCCGCGACAGCTGGCGACGATGAAGATGACGAGGAAGAGGAAGTCACAAATACCAGGAGAACGGCAGTGACAGCTGCACAACTGCCGGAGGCCGGGCCGGCGGATCCAGACCTGCCGCCATTTACGCTGCCGGGGCCAGACTTGCTGCCGGCGGAGGAGGCTGCAGTGACGGTTAAAACCCCGGTAAGCGCCGGGGCTCACGAGTCATGCGGCACTGGCAGGAAGTCGCCCGCCGCCGGAAGCGCTGGCTACCTGCTGCCGCCTTTGTCTCTGCTTTCCAGGCTACCGGCAGCAAAAGACAGCCAACAGCAGAAAAGTGCTGCCGAGCGGGCAAAAATTCTGGAGCGGACGCTGGAGAGCTTTGGCGTTAAGGCTAAAGTGGCTGATGTCCAGACCGGTCCTACAGTAACGCGTTTTGAAGTACAGCCTGAAGCCGGTGTGAAGGTCAGCAGGATTGTGGCGCTGGCTGATGACTTGGCGCTGAATCTGGCTGCGCCTGACGTGCGGATAGAAGCCCCTATTCCGGGCAAAGCCGCTGTGGGCATTGAGGTTCCCAACAAGGCTGTTGCGCCTGTATACCTGCGCGAGGTGCTGGAGGACGAGCTGTTTCAGCGGGCCGATTCTTTCCTGACTGTTGCCTTGGGTAAAGATATTACCGGTAATACGGTCCTGGCGGACCTGATGAAAATGCCGCACCTGCTCATTGCCGGCTCCACCGGTTCCGGCAAAAGTGTCTGCATCAATGCCCTGATCTCCAGTATTTTGTTCAAAGCTGCTCCCAATGACGTGAAGTTCGTAATGATCGATCCAAAAATTGTGGAACTGAGCATTTTTAACGGTATTCCCCACCTGCTGCTGCCTGTCGTCACTGAGCCAAGGAAGGCAGCACTGGCGTTAAAAAACATGATCAAGGAAATGGGCCGCCGCTATGAGCTTTTCGCCCGGGAAACGGTGCGCGACATTCGCAGCTACAATGAAAAATTAAGGCAGCTCGGCAAAGAAGGGGAACTGCTCCCGTATATTGTGGTAATCATTGATGAGCTGGCAGACCTGATGATGGTGGCGGCTGCAGACGTGGAAGACTCCATTGCCAGGCTGGCCCAGATGTCGCGGGCCGCCGGCATCCACCTGGTTATTGCCACACAGCGTCCTTCCGTAGACGTGATTACCGGTGTAATTAAAGCCAATATCACTTCCCGGGTTGCCTTCGCCGTTTCCTCACAGGCCGATTCCCGGACTATCCTTGACATAGGCGGGGCCGACCGCCTGCTGGGACGGGGAGACATGCTTTTCCATCCCCTTGGCGCGCCGAAGCCCTTCCGCGTCCAGGGTGCGTTTATCAATGAGCGGGAACTGCATGCGCTGCTGGAATATATCAAGGAACAGGGCGAGCCCGGGCTTTGTGAGGAGATGTTACCCGGTGAGGACGCTGAGGAAGCTTGGCAGGAGGAAGACGGTTTGTTTCCCGAGGCGGTATTGCTGGTGGCCGAAGCGGGAACCGCTTCAATTTCCCTGCTGCAGCGCCGTCTGCGTATCGGTTACACCCGTGCCGCGCGCCTGATAGACGACATGGAAAGGCGAGGTTTTGTCGGCCGGTTTGAAGGAAGCAAGGCGCGGGAGGTTATGATTACGGCTGACCAGGCACAGCAACTGTTGTTTGACGGACGGAACCTCTGAGATTAACTGAATGGGGTGGGAAGATGACGGAAATAGGCCGTGAGTTACGGCAGGCACGGGAGGCGGCGGGCCGGAGCCTTCAGGAAATTTCCGGCGCCACCATGGTAAGCATGAAGCACCTGCGGGCGCTGGAACTGGAGGATTGGAATGCATTTCCGGGAGAAGTATATCTGAAAGGTGCTCTGCGAAAATATGCCGGCGAAGTCGGGGTTGATCCGGGGCAGGCGGTGGCCTGGTATGAGGCGACAAAGACCAGCCGTCTGATTGAGGAACAGGCGGTGCAGGAGCTGGTCAGGCCGCTGCCAGAAAGACGACGGGTTGTGCGAACTACCACCAGGCGCCTGAACTGGCGGAGGCTGCTCCTTGTGCTCTCTGTCCCGGTACTTGCCGTGCTGCTGATCCGCTTTGCCTCATCCCGGCTTGCCGTACGGGAAAATGTTATACAGCCGACACCCTCCTCGCCTCCCGTCACAGCGCCGGTTGTCGAGACCCCGCCTGTGCAGCCGGAAGCGCCGCAGAAACCTCCTGAGCCGGAAGCGCCTTCTTTGCGCATTGAAAGGGATCCGACGCCCGGAGTAGTGGCGTTTTACGTTTACGGTGCGGAAAGCCTGCAGGCGGATCTGTCTTTCAGTGAACGTTGCTGGATTGCGGTTACCATTGATGGACGGAGGAGCCTGCAACAGAATTTTGCGCCAGGCCAAACCCACCGGGTTCAGGCGACAGGCAGCATCCGCCTGCGTATCGGTTACCCGCCTGGCCTCGCCGTAACGCTGAACGGCCTGCCGCTGGAGCTGCCTGCCGGGGCGCAGCCTTATACCCTGGAAATCAACCGCCAATAATAGAGTTGCCTGTTTCCTGCCGGAGGAGAGGTTGAATTTATGAAGGGAAAACACAGTTTAACCGTGGAAACCCTGCACTTTGTCCTGAACTCCACGTATGACGGGATTGTGGCCATCGACGCCGGCGGGCGGGTCACCGTGTTTAACGATGCGGCGGAACGGCTGTTGGGGCATTCCGCCAATAAAGTTTTGGGTATGCATGTTAACGAGGTTGTGCCGGGCACCACGCTCTGCCAGGTGCTCGATGATGGTAAGCCGCAGCTGGGTGTGATTGTCGAGGTAAACGGCAATACTCTGCTGACAAACCGAACCCCCGTGAAAAAAGGGGGAGTAATCATTGGTGCCGTCGCGGTCTTTGAAGATATTGCCGGGATTAAAGAGTTGCATAAGACGCTTGAGGATACAAGGACTTCCGTAGAGGTGCTCGAAACAATCTTAAACAGCACCTACGACGGGATTGTCCTGGTTGACAAAAAGGGTATTATCACGAAGATCAACCGGGCATATCTTGATTTTCTCGGCATCGGGGAAGAAGCTGCCGTGGGGAAGCATGTAACCGATGTGATAGAGAATACACGGATGCACATTGTGGTGGAAACAGGCAGGGCGGAAATCGGGCATACCCAAAAAATTCGCGGCAATGAAATGGTAGTCATGCGGCTGCCTATTTTCAAAAATGGTGAAGTGGTCGGTGCTGTGGGTAAAGTAATGTTCAGGGACCTGCGCGAACTGAAAGCACTGGCCGAAAACCTGAACCTGATTGAAAATGAGCTGAAATATTATAAAACTGAGCTCAACCGCCTGAAGGGCGCGAAATATACATTTGAAAACATTATCGGTGAAAGTGAAAAAGTTTTAACGGCCAAGCAACTGGCGAGACAAGCGGCAGCTTCCGATTCAACGGTGCTGATTTACGGAGAAAGCGGCACGGGCAAGGAAATTTTTGCCCACGCCATCCATAATTACAGTTACCGCCACTTTGGACCATTCGTGCGTGTTAACTGTGGAGCCATCCCCGCTACACTTTTTGAGTCAGAGTTGTTTGGTTACGAAAAGGGAGCTTTCACGGGGGCCCAAAAGTGCGGTAAGCCCGGCAAGTTTGAACTGGCCGGTAACGGGACGATTTTCCTTGACGAAATAGGCGAGATGCCGCTGGAGATGCAGGTTAAGCTTCTGAGAGTACTGCAGGAAAAGGAAATAGAGCGTGTGGGCGGCACGAAGCTGCTGCCGCTGGATGTGCGGGTAATTGCAGCATCGAACAAACCGCTCGAAGAACTGGTAAAAGAAAAGAGGTTCCGGGAAGATTTATTTTACAGGCTGAATATCTTCCGTATAGAACTGCCGCCGCTCAGGGATATCCCCGGAGATATTTCGCTGATTGCCAGGCACCTGGTCGCCGAGCTTAACGAGTCACTTGGTACCGCGGTGAACGGGATAAGCGACGAAGTGGTGCATATCTTTCAGAAATATTTCTGGCCCGGAAATATCCGGGAACTGCGCAACGTTTTGGAGCGAACCGTAATTGTTAACCGGCACGGCGAAATCCGCAAGAACCATCTGCCCCTGTATTTGTTGCAAAACGAACTGGAGCTGAACGAAGATTTACTGAAGCTCAAGGAGGAATTTCCCGGCAAACTGGAACAGGTTATGCAAGAGGCGGAAAGGTCGCTGATTCTTAAAGCGCTGGAAATGACAAACAACAATAAGCGTCAGGCGGCCCAGCTCCTCGGGATTCACCGCTCCGCACTGTATCAGAAGCTGAAAAAATATCAGCCGTAAGTACAGCGTCCATGAAAGAAGACATGTCTATCGGCATAGACACATTTTCTTTCCTTTGTTATCATGTGTCTCCGGCGCTCTGATAGTTCCTGAGTGTCTAAAAAACTGGACACAAGCCTCCGGCCTTGATTTTAAGTATAAAAAATGTGCCCGAATTATCGGGCTATTTTGTTTGGCAAGAATTTTGCAATTAAATAGGTGACCAAAGGAGAGGAAGCATAATCTATGCAGATTATAACGGCAAAAGAGGCGGCAGGGTGGATTCAGAGCGGCGACACGGTAGCGATTGACGGTTTTGTCGGCTTTGGTCATCCCGAGGAAATTACACTTGCCTTAGAAGAACGCTTTAAAAGTGAAGGCAGGCCGAAGGGATTAACGATTGTCTATGCAGCCGGGCAGGGGGACGGGAAAGAACGTGGGATGAACCACCTGGCTTATGAAGGTTTGCTCAGACGTGTGATAGGCGGCCACTGGAACTTGGCGCCCAAGCTCGGCCAGATGGCGGTGGAAAACAGAGTGGAGGCATACAACTTTCCGCAGGGGGTAATTACTCACCTGTTCAGGGATATCGCCGCCGGCAAACCGGGTACCATTACTCATGTCGGCTTGCGCTCCTTCGTTGATCCGCGGTTGCAGGGCGGAAAATTAAACAGTGTCACCACGGAAGACCTGGTTGAACTGATACATCTGGCCGGGAGGGAATGGTTGTTCTACCGCGCGTTTCCGGTTAATGTGGCTTTGCTGCGCGGGACGACCGCCGACATGAACGGCAACATTACCATGGAGAAAGAAGCGCTGACGCTCGAGGTCCTTTCGCTGGCTCAGGCCGCCAAAAACAGCGGCGGGAAAGTCATTGTCCAAGTAGAGCGCGTTGCGGAGGCAAATACGCTCAATCCGCGTCAGGTTAAAATCCCCGGTATTCTTGTTGACGGTGTGGTAGTGTCGCGCCCGGAAAATCACATGCAGTCCTTTGCCTGCCAATATAACCCATCCTTCAGCGGAGAACTGAGAATTCCGCTCTCAGCAATACCGCCGATGACTTTGGATGTCCGTAAGGTTATTGCCCGGCGTGCGGCAATGGAACTGCAGCCCGGAGTGATTGTCAACCTGGGGATTGGGATGCCGGAAGGCGTTTCCGCAGTGGCTGCGGAAGAGGGGATAAGCTCATTTATGAAGCTGACACTGGAGTCGGGGCCTATCGGTGGTTTGCCGGCCGGCGGCCTTTCCTTCGGCGCGGCGTATAACCCGGAATGTATTATCGACCAGCCTAACCAGTTTGATTTTTATGACGGCGGAGGCATTGACCTGGCTTTTCTCGGCTGTGCCCAAGTGGATGTTTCCGGCAATGTGAATGTCAGTAAATTCGGTCCCAGAATCGCGGGAACCGGCGGTTTTATCAATATCAGCCAGAACGCCCGGAAAGTGATATACTTGGGTACTTTCACCGCTGACGGACTTGACGTGGCGGTAAATGAAAACGGTATTCGGATTGTTCAGGAGGGACGGCAAAAGAAGTACGTGCAGGTGGTGGATCAGGTTACCTTCAGCGGCGATTACGCGCGGGAGAAAGGTCAAAGAGTCATTTACATCACAGAAAGAGCGGTCTTTGAGTTGCGGACGGAAGGGATGACGCTGACGGAGATTGCGCCGGGTGTTGACTTGGAGCGGGATGTTCTGTCGCGAATGGATTTCAGTCCGCTAATCGCGGAAAAGATTGCCACGATGGACAACAGAATATTTAGGAGAGAAAAAATGTTTAAGGATTAAAAAATATTTTAAATATTTTTAACTCAGGAAGGATTTATTTTAAGCTTTGTCGTATTTTTTGGTGGTAAGATGGTCAGACCATTAGACCGTATTTTTGCTTTGGGAGAGTGAATCCGAGGATGTATAATCCGGTAACGCCCGAAATCGCGGCTAGGCTGCAGGCGATTGTCGGGGCTAGGAATGTTATTTTCGGCGACCCGGAAAAGCTGGAAAACTATTCCCACGATGAAGTAGCTGAGAAAGACTACGCCCACTTCCCTGAGGTGGTGGTAAAGCCCGGCAGCACCGCGGAAGTTTCGCAAATCATGCAGCTGGCATGCACAGAAAAGATACCGGTAACTCCCAGGGGTGCCGGGACCGGGCTTTCCGGAGGTGCTGTACCTGTATACGGCGGGATATTGTTGTCAGTGGAAAATATGAACCGTATCCTGGAAATTGACCTGGAGAACCTGATGGTTGTGGTGGAACCCGGTGTGGTGACTAACGACATTAACGAAGAGTTGAAAAAGCACGGTCTTTTCTTTGCCGGCTATCCTATGAGCCTGCAGTCCTGCTTTGTCGGCGGAAACGTGGCGGAGAATGCCGGCGGCGGCAAGGCGATTAAATACGGCGTTACCGGCCGATACATCACGGGACTCGAGGTGGTGCTGCCGGGAGGTGAGGTCGTACAGTTCGGCGGTAAGTGCGTAAAGGATGTTACCGGTTACAACCTTGTTCAGCTGATGGTGGGGTCAGAGGGGACACTTGGAATATTTACCAGGATTATTATTAGACTGCTGCCTCTTCCCATGGCCAGAATTGACCTGCTGGCGCTTTTCCCGGATGTGGAGAAGGCAATCGGCGCGGTACCGCTGATTATGACCAAAGCCCGGATAGTGCCGACAGGTATCGAATTTATGGACCGGCTGTCCATTGCCACCACACATGACTACCTGGGTGAAAAAATGCCTTATCCGGAAACAAACGCCGCTTTGCTGATTGAACTGGACGGTGCCAGCCAGGAGCAACTCCGTGACGAGGCCATGACAATCTCGGAAATCCTGATGGAAAACGGTGTCATTGAGGTTTACGCCGCTGAAACGCCGGATACGCAGGAAAAAATCTGGAAAGTGCGCCGTAACATTGCGGAAGCGTTTAAGGCTGTCAGTCCGGTGCAAAGCCTCGAGGATATCGTTGTTCCCATAGCCGCCATCCCTAAGCTGATGCCGGTTCTGGACAGGCTTTCGGAAAAATATGATGTCCTGATTCCCTGCTACGGCCACGCCGGCGACGGCAACCTGCATGCCACACCGGTCAAAAAAGCTGACCACACCATGGAGCGGTGGGCGGAAATCCTGCCTCAACTGCTGTCAGAGCTGTACGCGGCCGTTCATGCCCTCGGCGGAACCATCAGCGGGGAACATGGCATCGGTCACAAGCGCAAAAATTACCTGCCTCTGGTGATGGGAGACAAAGAGATTTCCCTGATGAAAAAGATTAAGGCTGTTTTTGATCCGCAAAACATTTTGAATCCGGGAAAGATTTTTGACTGAACAGTCACAGCCGGAAATTATCTCTGGGGGGTGGTCAGGAGAAGAGAACAGTCAGATAGTGGTGCCGCATCGTTTGACCACAAAAAACAGGAGGGAAGACTATGAGAAGCAGAAAGACAGTATTTATGGCCATGTTGCTGGTACTCTCGCTTATTCTGGCGGTTACCGCAGGCTGTGCCGCAAGACCTGCGGCTCCCGCGGCCGGCGGGACTCAGCAGCCCCAGGAAGCGATTAAACTGCGTCTTGCCACCACTTGGCCGAGTGCCATTATGATCCAGCAGATGCCTGTCAGGTGGGCAGAGGAAATCAAGGCTGCCAGCGGAGGCCGCCTGGAAATCGAAGTTCACCCTGCCGGCGCGCTGGTACCCGCGGCTGAGGTGCTAGACGCCACGAATACCAGGACGATTGATGCCTATCACACCTTTGCCGGCTACTGGATCGGCAAGATGCCGGCCGCCCCGTTCTTCTCCTCGGTGCCGATGACCCTGGAACCTTTTATGCACCTGGTCTGGGTGTACGAAGGCGGCGGTCTCGACCTGTGGCAGCGCATGTATGACGAGGCCGGCTACAATGTAAAAATACTTCCTCTTGGCATGCAGCATCCTGAAGTTCTTGCTTGGTCAAACAAGCCTTTATCTAAGATTGAAGACTGGCAAGGACTGAAGTACCGGACCGTCGGCTGGTGGTCAGAAATTCTCAGAGAGAACAACGTTGCCGTGACAACTTTGCCGGCCGCCGAGCTGTACCCTTCTCTGGAGCGCGGTGTTCTTGACGCTCTGGAGTTCAGCAGCCCCTACAACGATAAGGTGCTGGCCTTCTACGAAGTTGCCAAGTATCTGACCGGTCCCGGTATGCACCAGCCCGGCGTCCTGTTCTATGTCGGCATCAACAAGGACTCTTGGAATGCCCTTCCCGCCGACCTGCAGGCACTGCTTGAAACGTCTGCCCGGTCCGCCACTATGTGGAGTTGGGCCAAAGACTTTAACGAAAGTATGGCGGCCATTGACTACTTTAAAGAAAAAGGAATTCAGTTCGTTAAGGTCGATGAGGCCGTCCAGAGACAGCTCAAGGAAGATACCTACGCCTTACTTGACAAGAGAGCCGGTGAACTTGGCGGTATCTTCGCGGATATCTGGAATTCAGTCAGAAGCTTCCGGACCCGGTTTATACAATACGAAGACCTGATGGTCCCGGTACGCGTCGAGTAAAGCATTCCAGGGAGGAACAGCAAAGCCCTGCCAGCCGTATCTGCTTACAGGTCAGGGCTTTGCTTACTCTCTGGGCATTTTACAGGGGAAGGAGTCATTCGGTTGCAGATTGTAAAGAGTCTTTTCGCTGCAGTTGACAAAGCAAATGAGTTCCTGGCCAAAATGTTTTCCTGGGCCATGTTTTTGCTCGTTCTGACCATGACCTACGAGGTTATCGCCCGCTACGCCTTTGGTAGCCCGACGCTCTGGAGCTATGATGTCAGCTACTTTCTGTCCAGCCTGGTGATTATGCTGGGCATGGCGTATACTCTCCGCATTGGCGGCCACGTCAGAATCGATATATTTTACAATAGGTTTTCTCCGAGGATGAAGGCTTTGTCTGATGTTATTTTTGCACTCCTGCTCTTTTTCCCGCTCATGATACTGCTGACCTCAGCCCTGGTTCCCCATGTCAGGTTTTCCTGGGCGCAGGAAGAGAGAAGCTGGGTCGGCACCTGGCTGCCCATTATCTATCCTTATAAAACCTGGGTTACTGTAGGTGTGATCCTGCTTTTGCTGCAGGGAGCCGTGGAGTTTCTACGCAATTTATATGTGGCAGTTACCGGAGGTGAGCGTCCGTGAGCAGCGAAATGATAACCTTGTTGATGCTGGTTTCGCTGATTGTCCTGATCGTAATGGGCTACCCGATTGCCTTCGTCCTCGGCGGGCTGGCGGCCATTTTCGGGCTGCTGTTTATCGGACCGCAAGTCGGCAGTTTCTTTATGCTCCGCGTTTTCGGCATTACCTCCGATTATATTCTGATTGCCATTCCTCTCTTTGTTTTTATGGGCGTTGTCATTGAGAAATCCGGGCTGGCCATGCGCCTGTATGAAGCAATGCGCGTTTTGCTGGGCAGGCTGCGCGGCGGCCTGGCGCTAGCCACCGTGGTGGCCTGCACTATTTTTGCAGCGGCTACCGGGGTTATCGGTGCTTCCGTGGTGACCATGGGATTACTTGCCCTGCCGGCCATGCTGAAGCACAAATATGACAAGTCGCTGGCCACCGGCGCCATCTGCGCCGCCGGCACGCTTGGCATACTGATTCCGCCATCGGTCCTGATCCTGGTTTATGCGCCGCTGGCCGGGCTTTCGGTGGGCGAGATGTATATGGCTGCGTTTATCCCCGGCCTCGTCCTTTCTGCGCTGTATCTGATCTATATTGTGATCCGCTGCTTCTTCAGGCCGCAGGACGGGCCGGCCATGCCCACGGAGGAGCTGGCGGAATATTCACTGGCCCGGAAGCTGACTATGCTGGCCACTTCCGTCTTGCCGGTTACTGTCCTGATTATTGCGGTTTTGGGCTCCATATTCTTTGGCCTGGCTGCTCCTACGGAAGCGGCCGGGATCGGAGCCTTTGCCTCGTTACTGCTGGCACTGGCCTATAAATCTATAAATAAAGAAACGTTGAAGGCTGCTGTTTACAGCACGATGAGCATTACCTGCATGATTTACCTGGTCATGATGGGGGCTAATTTTTTCAGTTCCGTTTTCCTTCATGTCGGCGGCGGCAGCGTGGTTACCAACCTGGTGCTCGGGCTTCCGCTTCCGGACTGGGGCATCGTGTTAGCAATGTTTACGATTGTCTTTATTATGGGTGCCTTTATTGACTGGATCGGGATCTTAATGATTGCCGTTCCGCTGTTTACGCCGATAGCGGCGGGGCTTGGCCTAAACCCGCTCTGGTTTGGCATGATGGTGGTTGTGATTATGCAGACCTCGTTCTTGACGCCGCCCTTTGCCTATGCTATTTTTTACCTGAAAGGCATAGCACCGCCCGAGGTGGAAACCATGCATATTTACCGCGGCATGCTGCCGTTTATCCTGTTGCAGTTCGTGGGCGTGGCCCTGTGCGCCCTATTCCCGCAACTTATCTTGTGGCTGCCGGGCCTGATGAGGTGAAAGCTGCTCCCTCGGCCGCAGCAGCAGCCTGGCTTGGCCGGATTAACAGCTTCTTCAGGCAGGGAAACATTATGAAACGGAGAACAGCCATTGTTTAAGCCAATCAAGCAAAAGCGGGTTTACGAAGAAATCCTGGAGCAGATCCGGGAACTGGTGACTGAAGGAACACTGAAGTCCGGCGACCGGCTGATTTCCGAACGCGACATGGCTGAACGCCTGCAGGTCAGCCGGGCCTCCGTCCGGGAAGCTTTCAGCGCTCTTGATATGCTTGGCATCCTGGAAAGCCGGCCGGGGGAGGGTACCTTTATCCGCTCCGTTCCGCGGGACACTGCCTTAAAGCCGCTTGCCCTGGTAGTGATGCTGTATAACGAAAGAAAACTGGATATCATGGAAGTAAGAATGATCCTGGAGGTGGAAAGTGCGGCCCTGGCAGCTCAGCGGGCCACGGCGGAAGACTTGGTCAAGATCAGGGGTTGCCTGAACTGCCTCGAGCAGGACTTTTTAAACGACCGGCTGGGTGAATCGTCTGATGCCGGTTTTCACCTGGCCATCGCCGAAGCCACGGAGAATATGGTGCTGGCCTGGTTTATGCATACCGTTTCTGATTTGCTGGAGGCCACCATGCGCTACAGCAGGCAGCGCCTGTTTGAAAACCCCGAAAACAAGGAGATGCTTCTGCTTCAGCATAAAAATATCTTTCAGGCTATCTCCGGACGTGATCCGAAAAGGGCCAGGGAGGCCATGTCGGAGCACTTAAGGTTTGTCTGCGATAAGATTGCGGTGTATGAGAAAGAGCACGAGGAGCGGGATAACGGCCGCTTACTCGCTGCAGAGTAAAAAGAGGTGTCAGAAGTGCAGGAATTCAGATTCGCCTACGGCAAGGGTGAGCTCACCTGCCGCCTTAACCCGGACAGAGTTTTGGGAGCGCTGCGCCCCAAGCTTTTGCCGTCGCCTCACAACGAAGAGGAAGTGGTGCGCTGGGCCATGGACAACCCGCTTGGCTCTCCCCGCCTGAAAGAACTTGTGAGCCCCGGTGAAAAGGTTTGCCTAATCGTCGGCGATATGACCCGGCTATGGGCCAGGTACCATGTCATGGCGCCGGTAATCCTGCGGGAACTGAATGAGTCCGGTATTCCTGACGCGGATATTACCATCGTTTCGGCTACCGGCGCCCACCGTCCGCAAACGCCGGAGGAACATGAAAAGCTGGTGGGTGCAGAGATTTACAGGCGCACTAAGGTGCTGGATCACGACTGCCATGCGGACACTCTTGTTGATCTTGGGACGACCTCCCGAGGCACGCCTGTACGGGTAAACCGACTGGTCTATGAAGCAGACCGCGTGATCTGTACCAGCGGCATTGTCTATCATTTTCTGGCCGGTTACGGTGGCGGGAAAAAAGCCATTATGCCTGGAGTGTCAGGCTTTGAGAGTATTATGGCCAACCACAGGCTTTCCCTGAATTCCGCAGGACCGGGACTGAATCCCGACGTCCGCGCCGGAAAGCTGGCCGGAAATCCGCTCTCAGAGGATATGCTGGAGGCGGCCCGCCTGGCCGGTGCTGATTTTATGGTCAACAGCATCATAAACGATGAGCACAAAGTGGCATTGGCAGTCGCCGGCGATTTAACCGCCGCCCATGAGGCGGGCGCTGCCCTGGTGGATGAATATTTCGGCGTGCCCATCACCGGACTGGCCGACCTGGTCATTGCTTCCTGTGGCGGCTATCCGAAAGACATCAACCTGTATCAGACGTACAAAACCGCCCACAACATGGTCAGGGCCATGAAGCTGGGCGGCGTCGGTATCCTGCTGTCAGAATCATGTGAAGGTATCGGCAACGATAAATTCCGAACCATCTGTACTGCTTTCCCGGACAACGAGTCGCGCGAACTGGAGCTGAAATGCAACTACGAGATAGCGAGCTTTATGGGGTATACCCAACTGCTGTGGGCGCAACAAAACCGGATTATCCTCGTATCCAGTCTGCCTCCTGAGCAGGTGCGCGAGATGAATATGATACCGGCCAGCACCCTCGATGGGGCGCTCTCGATTGCTGAGGGACTTCTGAGCAGCGACTACACGGTATATCTGATGCCGGCGGCGGCAACCACGCTGCCAATATTGAGGAAAGTCTGTTAGCTTACTTTATTCGTTCCGGCAAGACCCATAATCTCATAAATCCGGTCAATGTCAAGACTTTCTCTGACCACCAGGGCCAGGCGGTCGTAATCTCTTTGCCGCTGTTCCCTGGTGGTCATTGTTTCAGCCGGGGAGAGGGGGGCAAGCCCTTTTTCACGCCTGAGAGCGTTGATGATATGGCGGCGCAAAAAGTCATTGTCAAAGATGCCGTGGAGATAAGTGCCGAAAACCCTGCCGTCGGCACTGACAGCTCCATCGGGAAGATCAACAGTCTCTCCGGAGCGGCGGGTCAGCGTAAAAGCAGGAAGGTTGCCTCCGACGATGGTGCTATGTCCCATGTGAATCTCATAGCCGCTAACATTCAGGCCTTGCAACTCGGCCAGGAAAAGCCCGTGCCCGGTAATTTTGCCTTCCGCCTGGTAAGTGGCCTTCTCGGGTTCAAATACGGTAACCACTTCCAGCAAGCCCAGTCCATCCGCCTTGGCCTGCTCAGACTCGGCCTGCACAGGGTCATGGATTTCCCGGCCCAGGATCTGGTACCCCCCGCAAATACCGATAACCGGCACTCGCTCTGCCGCAAGCTTTCCGATTTCCTCCCCCAGGCCGCAGTCTTTAAGGTAAAACAGGTCAGCGATAGTATTCTTGCTGCCGGGTATGATTATCAGGTCACACTTACCTATCTTTTGGCCTTTGCGCACATAGCGCAGGCTGACATCAGGCTCATCTTCCAGGGCATCAAAATCGGTAAAGTTCGAAATGTACGGCAAAGCTACCACGGCAACATCTATTTCGCCAAGGGAGCCCTCACGGGCTCTTCTTTTTTCCAGAGCCACTGAATCTTCATCCTGAATCCGGAAACCATGGAACCAGGGAACCACCCCCAGAACCGGCTTGCCGGTCCTTGTTTCCAGAAAATCGAGAGCCGGCTTTAACAGCTCGATGTCTCCGCGAAACTTATTGATGATAATCCCGGCCACCAGATCCCTCTCATCGGGATCAAGCAATTCAAGGGTACCCACCACGGACGCCAAAGCCCCCCCCCTGTCAATGTCCGCCACCAGCAAAACGGGAGACCGTGCCATCTTGGCCACTTTCATGTTAACCACATCCCTGGGTTTCAGGTTTATCTCCACGGGACTGCCGGCCCCTTCAATAACAATAACGTCAAAATCCCGGCGGAATTTTTCCAGGCACTGCTCAATCAGTTTTAGCGCCATTAAGTTATACTCCAGGTGATATTCCCTGGCTGACTTGGTACCCACGACCCGGCCCATGACCACCACCTGGGAACAGGCGTTGCCTGAAGGCTTTAACAGGATCGGGTTCATTTCCACCATGGGTTCGATTCCTGCCGCCTCAGCCTGCACCACCTGTGCCCGCCCCATCTCTCCCCCGTCTCTGGTGACGTAAGAATTCAGGGCCATATTCTGAGACTTAAACGGCACCACCCGGAAGCCGTCCTGGTAAAATATTCTGCACAGCGCAGTGGCCAGTACACTTTTGCCCACATTGGAGCCGGTACCCTGCAGCATGATTGGTTTTGCCATAGTAACCTCCCGGCTGGCGCGCGTTTAGGGGCTCATCTGCTTTGGTTTACTATTTTTTCGGCCATCTGAGAGATTATCCTGCTTTGCTGAGCAAAACATTTTGTAACTGCTCAGGGAGTATAACATTAGCGAAGCTGTGGGGACGGTTCGAGCGTCACCGCCCTCCTGCTTCGCGCTGTGACAGGTCATCTCTTGGCCTGAGCAGTTACAACATTTTAGCTGAGATTAATGTTTAAAGACGGCCGCACGCGGGAACGCTGAATAAAAAAGCGGAGGTTACGATGCGCTGGAACGAGCTTGTCTTTCACGAAGGCAATGAAGAACTGCAAAGATTTATTGAGCTTGGGGTGCTGGCCGCAACCTGCGGGACACCGGTTCATTTTCACGTTGAGGGCGTCAGAGGGACAGGAAAGACAACGCTGATCAGGGCTGCCCGTTGCCGCCTGCCCGCTATCGAGCGCGTCAGAGGATGCCTGTACAACTGCGAGGCCGCTCAGCCTCACTGCCCGCAACATAGCGGGCAGCCTTTTCCGGAAACTGAGACAGTCACCATGCCTTTTCTGGAAATATCACACTCCGCCAAGCTAGGAACGGTGGCAGGCAGTATTGACCTGGACAGGCTGACTGCGACCGATGGCCCTGCTGCAGCCCTTTTGCCCGGGACACTGCCGCGAGCCCACCGCGGCGTAGTCTTTGTGGACGAGATTAACAGGCTGGCTGATACATCTCCGGCTTTGGCCGACTTGCTGCTGGATGCCATGGGTACCAAGCCCGGCCGTGTACAGATAGAAGAGACAGGCCTGCCAACACAGGTAATACCGGTCTCGGCCAGCGTCTGGGCCGCATCGAATCCGGACGAAGACCCCGGACCGCTGCAGGATATAAGGCGTCAGCTGGCGGATCGCTTTGATTTTGTCGTGCGCATCGGACGACCCTCCAGGAAAGAGGTAGTCCGCGCCATTCTCGGCACAGGCCGTAACAAAGCTGTTCCGCCGGCCAGCCCCCCATCTCGTGTGCGCTGCTTAGCGGGCGTCAAAGTCCATGAACGGGTGGATGAGTTCTTAAGCGAAACTTACATCCGCTTTCAGCTGGAGAGCATTCGCAGCGTCCAGGCAGCCCGTCTTGGCGCCCTGTTGCATGCAGCGCTGCTTGGGAAACAGCTGGCCGACTTCAGTGACCTGGCAGCCGTCCTGCCCGCCGCATTCCGCCACCGCCTGCCGGCAGCGGCGCTGCAGGAGATGATGGAGACTCTGAGCGAGGCTGTTGTGCAGAGCAGCCGCAGGGAAATGAGCAGCGCTGTCAGGCCGCCCCTCAAAAACGAGGGCGAGTACCGTCACCAAATGCTGTGGCGCGGTTTCCTGGAAAGATGGTCGGCGCAAAGAAACAACGCCGACAAAAGCAGCGTTGAGGAGCCCCTCTCCCGGCACGATACCGATACTCTCTCTCCGGCAGAAAAAAAAACGGCCGCCAGGCAGCACGGGGACGAGGAGACGGCTATACTCCAAAAAAGGTAGAGAACAGCCTGCAGCCTGCAGCCGGCGGTGAATACACGGAGAATACTGCAGTTGAACTGTCTGCCGTGCAAAGAGAAATCCGCCGCCTGGAACTGCTGCCGACAGGGCGGGAACTGCCGCGTTACCGGTATTCCTGTCTTCGCCGGGGCCGTTCTGAGGATGGCCCTGTCCGGGAGAAAGAGGCCCGGCCGCGCAACGGTGACCAGATTGCCAGCCTGGCTGTGGCCGAAACCATGACTGCGGCCGCCGTCCGCAGGCTGCCCCCGCCGGCAGGAAGCAGCCGGGTGACAACAGCTGACCTGCGTATTCACAGGCATAAAAGCGGCCCTCCGCTGGAAATCTGCCTGATGGTTGATGCCAGCGGCAGCATGATGGGGAACAGAATCAGTGAGGTAAAGGCTCTGGTCAGTCAGTTGCTGCGCCAGGAGAGGGAACCTTTGTCGCTGTTTACCTTTCAGGAAGGGGACATCGGAGTCAAAGTGCAGGCAACCCGCGATGCCTGCAAAATGCGTCAGGGATTGACTGGTTTGCGGGCCGGGGGAATGACTCCGCTCGGTGAGGCGCTGCGCAGCGCCGTCTGGTATTTGCAAACACGACGCGGCAAAAGGCATCTGCTGATGCTGCTGACTGACGGACTGCCTACCTGGGCCAGCGGGGACAGGGACCCCAGTGAAGACGCACTTGCCGCGGGCGCTTTAGTTAAAAGAGCCGGCATTCGCATGATTTGCATCGGTCTTGAACCGCAACTTGACTTTCTGCAAAAGCTGGCAGTGGTTACAGACGCTTCACTTTACATTGTATCCGACCTGAACCACCACGAACTGGCCTGCATCACTCGTCGTGAAACAGACCGCCTCCGCAGGTAAAAACGGGAGTGACGCCGTTGACCCGCCAATGACAGGAATAGTCTTTGACAGGAATCGCAGCTTGGCTTATACTGTTCCGTGAAAGAACATACGGAGGACACAATGCGGAATAAGCCAAAGATTGCCCTTATTTCACTCGGTTGTGCCAAGAACCTGGTGGACAGCGAAGTGATGCTGGCCGGACTGCAGGACGCCGGGTTTGCCCTGACGGCTCAGCCGGGGGAGGCCGAAGTAATTGTTGTTAACACGTGCGGATTTATTAACGACGCGAAAGAAGAGTCTATTGAGGCCATCTTGTCCGCGGCGCGCTTTAAGGAACAGGAATGCCGCGTCTTGGTGGCGGCAGGATGTCTTGCTCAGCGTTACGGCGGTCAATTGCTCACGGAAATTCCGGAACTGGACGCTGTAGTGGGCGTCAATGACCTGCACGGGATAGAGGAAGCAGTCAGGCGTGTTTTTAACGGAGAAAAAGCAGTGCTTACGGCGGGTGCGTATCAGGCGCCGGACGAGGCGGCCCGTCTGTTGGCTACGCCAAGTCATACCGCTTACCTGAAAATAGCAGAGGGCTGCAACAACCGCTGCAGTTATTGCGCTATACCGTCTATCCGCGGTCCGTATCGCAGCCGGGATCGCCGGGGAGTGATGGCCGAGGCGAAAAATCTGGTTGCTTCCGGTGTCAAGGAGCTTAACCTGATTGCACAGGATATCACGCTGTATGGCCAGGACAAAACGGGCAGGCTGGAAATCCACGAGTTGCTCGCAGAGCTGTCAGGGCTGCCTGACCTTAAGTGGATCAGGTTGCTTTACGCCTATCCGGAAAGGCTCGATGACAGGCTGATTGAGGCGGTGGCGGAGAACAGTAAGGTTTGCCGTTATCTGGACTTGCCGCTGCAGCATGCCTCGGACAATATCCTGCGGCGCATGGGCCGGATGCTGACCGGTGATAAGATGCTGCAATTGCTTGAGAAAATACGCCGGGAAATTCCCGGCGTTACCTTGCGTTCTTCTTTTATAGTGGGCTTTCCCGGGGAGCGCGAGCAGGACTTCCGGCGCCTGCTGGAATTTTTGTCAGCTGCGCGCCTCGAACGGGCCGGCTTTTTTGCTTATTCCCAGGAGGAAGGTACACCGGCGGCTTCCTTCTCCGGCCAGGTGGGCGAGAAATCCAAGCAGGAACGTCTGGCCCGCGCTGTGGAGCTGCAAAGCCGGATTATCTCCGAAAACAACCGCGCTCTGGTCGGCAGTGTGCAGAAAGTGATGCTGGACGGACGGTCTGAGCAAGACCCGACTGTGATTTTAGCCCGTTCGGAGGGACAGGCTCCCGAAGTGGACGGTTATCTTCGCTTAAGAGACAGTACCGGCCCGCTCGGTTCCTTTGTCGCTGTCAGGATAACCGGGTTCGCAGGAGTTGATTTATTAGGAGAGGTAGTCACTTGTAAAAAGCCCTGCCAGGGAGTATAAAAATATTACAATGAATGCAGCACCAGAAGTTCCGGTATATGTTCGGACATGATATTAAAATCAATATCGTCATGGAGCAGTGCCAGTTTATTTTCAATGGCCGTGAGGGCTATTAGCACATCAAGAGTACTGCGAGGGGTCACGCCTTTCCGTCGCAGGTCATAATACATTCTGGCTGCCCTTTCAAAGATAGTTGTTTCCTGCTCCAAATAATAGATTTGCTGTGTTGAAAGATATTCTCTGAGCGTTTTAAATTCGGTCTCATTTCTGGCTCCCTGCAAGATTTCATGGTAAGTATAGGATGAAATCCCGAACGGTATGTCGCGGGAGAGTACGTCTTTAAAAAGATCAGTTTTATCATCAGTTTGTCCTTTCAAAAAACCAATAAGGACAGAGGTGTCAACTAAAACCATGTTAACGCCCCTTTCTCAATGCCTTGTAATCATAATTGTCGGCAAATTGAATCTTACCCTGCAATTCTTTTAAATCCTTACGTGTATAACGATGCACAAATTCAAACAGAGCCCTGTCTACCACATCCTTTTTGGTTTTTAATCCGGAAACGCGCATAGCCTGCTCCATCAGCTTATCATCAATAACAATATTTGTGCGCACGTTAACACACCTCCATATACACATTATATTGCACATCGAGCTTTTGTGTCAATTCAACTCAATATAGAAATAGGCACATTCTGCTGCAAACATTACTTATATGACCGGTGTTGGCGGAGCTGTAAGCAATCAGGGAGAGAACGGTGCTACGCAAACCGCAAGACAGAGATGCGTCCTGAAGCAAAATAAGAGCTTTTTCCAGTTGGCTAAAGCCCGCTGCTGTGCTATAATTCTTTATGTAAACCGGCAGAAGGGCGATAACGATGAAAAACTTTCGATGGCCAATCGCGGTAACAGTATTTATTTTGACTTTGGCTACCCTAGCGGGAATAATCATTTTCCGTGAGCGCCAGCTGCAAAATCGGCCTTTACTGAACCGGCTGAAGGCGTTTGAAGAGGTGGAAACAGTCACGTTGCGCCAGAGCGGAGGCGTGTATCGTGTCTCCGTGCAACTGGCCTATGTTCCGGATTTGCCAGCTGTGTACCGGGAAATTGACGGGGAAATAGCCAAGGTTCTGGGTGAGAGAAACTACCGGCTTGAACTGCTGGACAGGCGTGACGAAACCCTTAGTGCAGCCTATTCAGCAGTGCACCTGGCTTTGTATGAGGGGGAACGCCGGGGAAATTTTACGGAAATGTCGGGACGGATTGATTCCCTGATGGCGGGCTTTGACCTGCATGAGCACCGCCTGACAGTAGATGCTGAACGCATTTATTTTCAGGCCGCCAACGGCAGTTATTACCTGTACGCCGTTATTGCGAGGCGCGGCAGCATGGAAGAAGGTGAGCCGGGATGATTCGTGAGATTGCTGCCGGCAGCGCCGCAGCACTGCTGGCGGTGCTGGCCTGGCAAGGGATAAACGTAATGCCCCTGGTTTTTATGGGCGGCCTGTTCCTGTTTCTTTATCATTTTGCCGGTGCCAAGGGCGCGAGCAAAAATTTTGCCCCGGTGCAGCCTGGCAAAAACAGCGGGCTGGTTTGTTTTGAGCAGATCGGTGGCCAGCAGACTGCTAAAAAGGAGCTGCTGGAGGCCTTGGATTTTGTCCGTTTCCCTGAGCGGGTGGCACGGATGGGCATCCGCCCGCTGAAAGGGATTTTGCTGGCAGGCCCTCCGGGAACGGGAAAAACACTGTTGGCCAAGGCGGCCGCTGCGTATACCGAGTCGGTATTCCTGGCGTCATCGGGGAGCGAGTTCATCGAAATTTACGCCGGTGTAGGAGCGCAGCGGGTGCGCCAGCTTTTTGACAGGGCGCGCAGCCTGGCAGTTCGCGAAAAAAAGCACAGCGCGGTAATCTTTATTGACGAGATTGAGATTCTCGGCGGCAAGCGTGGTTCCCACGCTTCTCATCATGAGTACGACCAGACTCTGAACCAGCTGTTGGTGGAAATGGACGGACTGCCCTCTGATGTGCGGGTCAGGACGCTGGTGATTGGCGCCACCAACCGTGCCGATATGCTGGACGCCGCGTTGCTCCGTCCGGGGCGGTTCGACCGGATTGTTCAGGTGGATTTGCCCGACCTGGCGGACCGTGTGGAGATTTTGACCCTTCATCTGGGCAACAAGCCGGTGGCTGAGGGTATTGCGTTAGATAGCCTAGCCCGGGAGACGTTCGGATTTTCCGGTGCCCACCTGGAAAGCCTGACAAACGAGGCAGCCATCCTGGCTATGCGGGAAGGCTGCGACAAAATTGGACAGCAGCATTTTGCCGAGGCGATTGACAAGGTGATTATGGGTGAAAAACTGGAGAGAAAACCTGCCCGGGACGAGCTGTGGCGGGTAGCCGTTCATGAGGTGGGACACGCTTTGGTCAGCGAAATGATTCGACCCGGTTCCGTGGCGACGGTGACTATCACCTCCCGGGGCGGGACACTGGGATACGTGCGCCAGGCTGCAGAAAAGGACAGCTACCTGCATACACTCGACTGGCTGGAAGCGCAGATAGCTGTCCTGATGGGCGGGGCGGTCGCGGAGGAACTGCTCTTGGGGACTCGTTCAACCGGGGCTGCCGGAGATTTTGCCCAGGCGGTGGAGACGGCCAGAAAAATTGTTGCCTCCGGCATGTCTTCCCTAAGCGTTGTTTCCCTGGAAAATCTGCCGGGAAGCATTTTGCACCGTGTAATCCGGCAAATTATCGCTGACCAGGAAAAAAGGGTGCGCTCCATTCTGACAGAGCGTGAAGCGCTGCTTCGGGAAGTTGCCGCCTGCCTGCTGGAAAAAGAGAAGTTTTCCGGCGAGGCCTTGCGCCGGTTTGAGTCAGAAAAACGCGTGCCGGCAGTTGCGAGCCAGTTCCCTATGACCCCAAGCGGTAAATTCGAATCAGCAGCTCCGTGACGTTTTCAGCTATTGCCAGGTCTTCGGTATGCAGGTAGTGGTTTGCTGCAGAATCGAACAGAATATTGGCGCCGGCGGGAAATTCCTCATCGCCGGCCCAGATGCGGTACAGGAGCGGGACGCGGGGAAACAGATACAGCAGCGTTCCGCTTACATTATTTTTGCGGTAAGGCATCCCGCCAAGAGATTCGGCGGCTCTCGGCAGCATTTCAGGGCAGCTGCCGAACACTTCCGCCAGCGGCTGCACGGCTCTTTTCTGAAAGGCCCGCTCATAGCTGGTGCCGCCGGCCAGCAGGCGGTAGGGGATGAAAGTATGGGAAAGGGGGGTTCCGTCAGCCCGCGACAGGTAATGTAGCATAACCAGCTGGAAGACGAAATGCGGTTCCAGGTTGCTGTCTAGGTATTTTACCCGTCCAGCAGGATAGGAAACGGTAAAATGGTGGTTCAGCATGGTCACAACAAAAGCAGGCAGGGTATTGTTAAACTGACAACCGCTACGGGCTGCTTTATCATCCGGACTGCCGCAAGCCAGTTCCTGCCGTGCCATTTCCAGAACATGACCGTAGTTTTTCGGGTCAGAGTAATTATAAAGAGGAATTGACGCAGCGGACACGCTTTTCAGCTCCCGGGCATTCTTTACGGAAAGGTTTCGCTGCGGCGCTTTCTTTCCCTTCCTCCCAAGGGCAAAATTATGGTAAGCTAATGGCAGGTATGCGCAATATATATTTGGAGGTTAAAGCATGGACGGACAAATACTGGATTGCCGCGGCCTGGCCTGCCCGCAACCGGTGGTGGAAACAAAGAAAAGACTGACGGGAATCAGGGAAGGGCCATTAACTGTTCTTGTTGACAACGAGACGGCAAAAAACAATATTTTGAAACTGGCAGGCAGCCTGCGCCTGGAGGCGGCCGCCCGGCCACAGGATGGCGACTATGCCGTAACCATAGAAACCGTTCCTGCCGGGGAGCAGGCATACGGTGAGATGCACGGCAAGGCATTGTTGATTACTTCTGATGTTTTGGGGCGGGGCAGTAAGGAGCTGGGGGCGCTGCTGATGAAATCGTTTCTGTATGCTTTGGCGGAAAGCGACCGCTTGCCGGAATCAGTGACGCTGCTTAACTCCGCTGTACGGCTCGCCTGTAATGGTTCGCCTGTACTGGACAGCCTCACCAAGCTTGAGAGCCGCGGCGTTATCATCGAGTCATGCGGTCTTTGCCTTGACTATTTTCAGCTCAAGGAGAGTCATCAGGCAGGGCAGGTAACGAATATGTATGCGATTGTCGACCAGCTGCTGACAACGGATACTGTAATCATGTAAGCAAAGCAGGAGAATAGTCTCCGCTGTCGAATGTATGTTTGGAGCATATTGCCTGGAGGTGTTTAAGAGTGCGGATTGTCGGCGTGGATCCGGGGATGGCCACTACCGGCTATGGCGTGGTGGAAAGTGATGGCTGCCGCAGCGTCCTGATTGAATACGGCTGCATCCGTACCTCCGCGGAGGACCGGGCACAAGAGCGGCTGGGCCGTATCTACCGGGAATTGCACGCAGTAGTGACTCGGACCGGGGGACAGGTCATGGCGGTTGAAAAGCTCTTCTTTAGTAAAAACAGCGCCAGCGCTATGCAGGTGGGCGAGGCGCGCGGTGTCGTGATTCTGGCGGGACATCACGCCGGGCTGCCCGTTTTTGAATACACTCCGTTACAGGTAAAGCAGGCTGTGACAGGCTTTGGCCGTGCCGAAAAACGGCAAATCCAGCAAATGGTCGCCTGTTTGCTGGCATTAAAGCAGTTGCCGCGGCCGGACGATGCTGCCGATGCGCTGGCTCTTGCTCTCTGTCACGCTCATACAGGGCTGTCAGGGGCGGCCATAGTCCGGAGGGGCGGACATGTTTAGCTACCTTTGCGGCAGTATGGTCCAAAAAGGCAAGGACCATGTCGTAATTGACAACCAGGGAATCGGCTACCGCCTTTCTGTGCCCTCCTCCGCACTTCTCCGCCTGCCTGAGAGCGGGTCGGTAAAGCTGAATACATACCTGGCAGTACGGGAAGACGGGATAGCCCTGTACGGGTTTCCCACCATTGCTGAACTGGAATTGTTCGAACTGCTGCTGTCTGTTTCCGGCATCGGACCCAAGGCTGCTTTGGCGGTATTGTCCGTTATGACCCCCGATGCCTTTAGCCTGGCAGTGCTGCAGGAAAACGTACGCGCTCTGACCGCTGTGCCGGGCGTCGGCCCCAAATCTGCCAAAAGGCTGATTCTTGAATTAAAAGACAAGGTCGCCTCTGTTGATATTGCGCCTATACATCAAATGCAGCCTGGACCCTTAGCGGGTGACGCGTACGGAGACGCTTTGGCGGCACTGGTTTCTCTCGGCTACAGCGGCGCCGAGGCACAGGCGGCAGTACGTTTGGCCGCAGCCGGAGGCGACAACCGGTTGAGCGCACAGGAACTGCTGAAAAATGCACTGAAACAGCTGGTTCCGACAGGTGCGGGACCGCCTCCTGAGAAAGGAGAGAGAAGCGGGAAATGAAGGTTGAAGACCGGATTATATCTGCGCGGCGGCAGAACGATGACTGGCAGGAGACAAGCCTGCGTCCACGTTCGCTGGATGAGTATATCGGTCAGGAAAAACTGAAAGAGAATATGCGGCTGTTTATTACCGCCGCCCGCGAGCGAGGTGACTCTCTGGATCATGTCTTGCTGTACGGCCCTCCGGGTCTTGGCAAGACAACATTGGCCGGCATTGTGGCGGCTGAACTGGGCGTGGGACTGCGCATTACTTCCGGGCCGGCAATCGAACGACCGGGAGACCTGGCCGCAATCCTTACCAATTTAGCTCCCCACGACGTATTGTTTATTGACGAAATCCACCGTCTGCATAGGACGGTGGAAGAGGTGCTGTACCCGGCCCTCGAGGACTACGCCCTGGATATCATTATCGGTAAAGGACCAAGCGCCCGTACGCTCCGGCTTGAGTTACCTCCCTTTACGCTTGTCGGAGCAACAACCAGGGCAGGGGCGCTGTCTTCACCGCTGCGTGACCGCTTTGGCGTTGTAGCGCGCCTGGAGTTTTACCGGGAGGAAGAGTTGCTGCAGATTGTCCAGCGCGCGGCCAAAATTCTTACTGTCGACATTGACGGCGCCGGCGCCAGAGAAATTGCCTGCTCGGCGAGAGGTACGCCCCGGGTGGCCAACCGGTTGTTAAAGCGGGTTCGCGACTTTGCCCAGGTCCGGGCTGACAACCGGATAGACGGCGCGGTAGCCAGGGCTGCGTTGCAGATGCTGGAAATAGACGCCTTGGGCCTTGATGAAGTGGATCGCCAGCTGTTGCGCGTGCTGATAGAGAAGTTTGGCGGAGGGCCGGTCGGCGTGGAAACCCTTTCCGCCTCCATTGCCGAGGAGCCTGAAACAATCGAGGATATTTATGAACCTTTTCTGATGCAGCTGGGCTTTCTGCAGCGCACACCGCGCGGCAGGATGGCGACAGCTCTTGCTTACCGCCACCTGGGTTTACCTGCCGTCCGACCGTCTCAGGATACGCTTTGGTGATGCGGACATGAGACTGCTGCTTCACATCTGCTGCGCGCCCTGTGCCACATACTCCCTGCGCCGGTTTCACGAACAAGGCTACTCTGTCACAGGGTATTATTTCAATCCGAACATTCATCCCCACCGGGAGTATCTGCGTCGTCTGGAAGCCTTACAGGGCTACTGCGGCACGGAGGGTGTATGCTTGCTGAAACGGGAATACGACCCCGAAACGTATTTCCGTGAAGCGACAGCGCATCCGGACGAGCGCTGCCGCTATTGCTACCGCCTGCGCCTGGAAGAAACGGCACGGGAGGCAGCTGCTGCCGGTTACCCGAATATCGCCACAACCCTTGTCTTAAGCCCTTACCAGGACCATCAGGCCTTACGGGAGGAAGGGGAAGCTGCCGCCGCCAGGCATGGTGTGAGGTTTATCTATGAGGATTTGCGCCCTGGCTTTAGCGAGAGCATAAGCATTTCCCGCAGGCTGCAAATTTACCGCCAGCAGTATTGCGGTTGCTTTTTCAGCAAAAAGGAGCGATTTGACAGGAGGAAGCAATAATGGAGCAACTGGGCCGTATCCTGTTGATAGCCGGCGCAGTCCTGCTGTTTTTAGGAATCCTTGTTACGCTGGGCGCGCGCTTTGGCCTGGGACGCCTGCCGGGCGATATAATCATTCGCCGCGAAAACTTTGTTTTTTACTTTCCGGTAATGACAGGGATTGTCCTAAGCGCTCTCCTTTCACTCCTGTTCTATGTCTGGCGCAAGTTACGGTAATCAAAAACGACTTTTTGCAGCAGAATCATATATGGACTCTTGCTACTTCTGTTAAATTAGGTTATTATCAGGGCAGTAATACAGATATGCAGCAATGCTGTATATTGGCTGGAGGGATAAATGTGGGTGAAATCGTGGGTAACGTATTTGTGCAGAAGCGGGGAGTGGTCAGCCTGGGATTGGTCAGGGGCCGGATTCCGTTTGAGGACGGCGATGTGCTTCAGGTAATGATTGAAGACGGCAAAATCGTCCTGGTTCCGATGAAATTGATTCCCCTGGAACAGTCCTGGTTTTGGACCGCTGAATGGCAGGAAGCGGAAAAAGAGGCTCAAGCGGACATCAAAGCCGGTAAAACGAAGGTTTTTCCCGACGTAGATGAACTTTTGGAGGAACTGGATTCGTGAGGTTTGAGCGGACCGAAAGGTTTAAAAGGGCTTACCTTAAACTGGACGAGCAAAAGCGCCAAGCCGTAAAAAAAGCATTGCTGCAGATGTCCACCGACATTAACCATCCTTCACTACGGGTCAAGAAAGTCAAGGGCGCTGAAGATATTTGGGAAGCCAGAGCCTCAGCAAGCCTGCGCCTTACATTTACTTGGGTGGGAAGCTTAATCATTCTCCGCAACTGTGGCGAGCACGACAAAACTCTGAAGCGCCACTAAGCCGCAATACCTGTATTTTCAGTGGCGGCACTTAAGTGAAATGTCCGGGTGTTGCCAACCCTGTACGACTTGTCCCTGGTAGATAACATGAGGTCAGGAGGGAGTCTGCATTTCATGTCTGCGATTGAAACATCTATTTTACCCGTGAAGCCTTTTGTAAAATGGGCAGGCGGGAAGGCGCAGATACTTAGTGAGATTCGCTTACGCTATCCGGCTGAACTCGGCAAAACAATTACAAAATATGCTGAACCATTCGTAGGCGGCGGTGCTGTGCTTTTCGATATTTTGAGCAGGTACCGCCTTGAGGAAGTGTACATCAGCGATATTAACCGTGAATTGATAGCGACTTATATTTGTATTCGCGACCATGCTGATGATTTGCTCATCTCATTGAAGAATCTGGAGAAAGAGTACCTTACAATGGCTATGGATGGACGAAAGGATTATTATTATAACTTACGGAAGCAATTTAACGCCCTGAAATCGACAGGGGTCACAAATCCAAAAATATCATCTTTGTTTATTTTTTTAAATAGGACTTGCTTCAATGGTTTGTATCGCGTAAATAGTAAAGGCGGTTTTAATGTGCCGATGGGCAGATATAGTAACCCTGTAATCTGCGATGCAGACAACCTAAAGGCTGTGTCGGAAAAGCTGCAGGGCGTTGAAATTGTATGCGGAGATTACAGGGCATCACGAGATTTCATCGACAACAAGACATTTGCCTATTTTGACCCGCCGTATCGGCCGCTTTCAGAAACGTCAAATTTCACGTCCTACGCGCAAGGCGGGTTTGACGATAAGCAACAGGCTGAATTAGCTTGTTTCATAGATGAAATGAGCTCTAAAGGAGCAGCAGTTGTAGCCAGCAACTCCGACCCTAAAAATGCAGATGAAGACGACGATTTTTTTGACAGAATCTACGCAAAACACAAGATACACCGTATCGGCGCGATGAGGATGATAAATGCCATTGGCAACGGGCGGGGTAAAATCAGCGAGTTGTTGATTACCAGTTATTAAGGGGGATTCAGTGATGCGTAATTTTGCGGAATGGCTCTCGAAGTTTAAGGGGAGCATATCAGACTATGGTTATTACGTGGACTTCCCAAAAGTCCACAGGAATGTTGAGAATATTAAAGTTGAGTTGAATATCCTCAATTCCCTTGTAGGCTCAAGTAGTATAGAGGATGATTTCGACAAACTGATAGCGAAATATCCTGAGACAATAAAATGTATTCCTTTGCTCCTTGCTGTCCGGGGCAGCGAGATTTACGCCATTGACGCCGACGGGGAATTTCTGTATTCGTTCAAGGAAATGAACTATACCGTAGAACAGTATAAGACGTTTATGCGGAAGACGGGGCTTTTCAACCTGATGGAAAAACACATCATTAACAGCATGGTAGACTACGCTACCGGTGTGGAAACGGGGCTTGACTCCAACGGGAGAAAAAACAGAGGCGGTCATCTGATGGAAAACCTTATTGAGTCATATCTGAAAAAAGCCGGCTTCCGCTTTAACGATACATACTATAAGGAAATGACAAGAAGCTCAATTGAGTCCGGTTGGGGTATCGATCTTTCCGCAATTTCTAATCGAGGTAAGGCCGAGAAGCGTTTCGACTTTGTTGTAAAAACGCCGTCCACAATTTATGGAATAGAGACTAATTTTTACACCGGCGGCGGCTCAAAACTGAACGAAACCGCCCGCAGTTATAAAACGCTGGCGCAGGAATCTGCAGGAATACCCGGTTTTGTATTTGTATGGTTTACCGACGGACATGGCTGGAAAAGTGCCCGTAACAACTTAGAAGAAACTTTTGACATATTGGAACATGTTTATAACATAGATGATTTGGAAAATGGAATTATGGACAGGATTTTCGTATGATCAAAAAATGGGAGCCTGATAACTTTGAGTTAGAAATGAACACCGTGTGGAGTTTTCCGGAGCGAGGCAACTGGGCTACACACGATGCGAAATATCGCGGAAACTGGTCACCGTATATCCCCCGTAATCTCTTGCTGAGATATTCTAAAGAGGGAGATTTAGTGCTGGACCAGTTCGCGGGAGGCGGCACTACGCTTGTGGAAGCAAAACTGCTTAACCGTAATGTAATCGGCCTGGACATAAATCCGGTTGCTTTAGAGCTCTGCAAAATCAAGACAGATTTTGAATATTTTAACGCCGGTAAAGTTATAATTCGCCAAGGGGATGCGCGTGACTTAAATATCCTTCAGGACGGGTGCGTAGATTTCATTTGTACGCATCCGCCTTATGCGGATATAATTCATTATAGTGAGGATATTCCAGGGGACATGTCCCTTTTAGACGTTAGAGGGTTTTTAGCGGCAATGGAAAGTGTGGCATCTGAATGTCGCAGGGTTCTTAAAAATGACAAATTCTGCGCTATCCTTATGGGAGATACCCGTAAAAAGGGACACGTTGTCCCTATGAGTTTCGAGGTAATGAAAATCTTTGAGGGTGTGGGTTTTAAAACCAAGGAGATTATTATCAAGGAACAGCACAATTGTAAGGCTACAGGATACTGGAAAGCAAACAGCGTAAAATATAATTTCCTGTTGTTGGCACACGAGTATCTATTTGTCTTCAGAAAATAGCAGGAAGGAGATTTGCTTCAGCCTGCCGAAAATAGTTCTGTAAACCCGGGAGGTGCTATATGAAAAAGTTCAGGCTGCTGCAGGCGGCCACGCTGTTTTTGCTGCTTCTCCTCTCCGGACAGACCCTGGCCGCGCAACCTGTGCGGGTCGGTCTTTATTATAACAGCGTTTCGCGTACGCACGCTGTTCTCACATCGGCTTCCCTGTCTAACCAGGACGGCTTGGCCGTTTCTTTGCTGCTCAGCGAGCCTGTTCCCCTGCCGCTGATTTATACTCAGGCGGAGGTCGTGCCTCTGGGCGGACGCAGTATGGTGCAGATTGCCGCGGTCCGCTCGGCTGACGAGGCGCTGGCGGCGGCGCGCGAAGCCAGGGGCCGGGGGTTAAACGCTTTTCTTGTTTATCGGGCCGATGGGACTGCTTTACCTTTTAAAGCATGGGTAGAGGGAATTACGGCTGTTGTTGGGGCGCTTGGCTACCCCGGCGCATTTACCGCTGACACTCAGGGAGATTTGCTGCTTTTAAATCCATCCGGTACCGAGCCGGGAGTAATTATTGACGGCAGACTGGGCCTGAGTCTTACCCCGCGTGCCGGCAGGCCGGCGCGTGTCGCGGCTCCGGGCCAATTTACCCGTAACTATGAAGGCTCTTTTGAATTGTCGGTCAGCAACGGCGGGTTGGGCATCGTCAACGTCCTCAGCCTGGAAAGCTATGTGGCCTGCGTTGTCCCGTTTGAGATGAGTGACAGCTGGCCGCTTGAGGCGTTAAAGGCGCAGGCGGTGGCCGCACGTTCCTATGCCGAGGTTAACAGAAATAAACACCGGGCGCTCAGGTTTGACCTGTGTGATTCGCCGGCCTGCTGCCAGAAATATGCCGGCTTCGATGAGAGATTTGTCAACTCGCGCCGTGCCGTCAGCGAAACAGCCGGCCGGGTGGCCCGTTTTAACGGCCGGGTGGCTGAGCTGTTTTACCATTCCAACAGTGGAGGTCAAACCGAGAACTCCGAGGATGTTTGGACGAATATGGTGCCGTATGCACGGGCGCTGGCCGACCCGCTGTCCATAGCCGAGCGGCTTATCGCTCATCTGCTTTCCCGGGCCAATAACAATACGGAATTTCCCGCGCGCTGGCAGCGCACCTGGCGGCGGGAGGAGCTGGAGACGGTGCTCAGGCAGACGGAAAACATGCATGTCGGAACAATACTTGCTATCAGCTCCCGTGGCCGTTCCGCGGGCGGGAGGCACACCGGCCTGGTAGTGCGCGGGACTGCCGGCGAGGCACCGATCGAGCGCAACCGGATCCGTCCCGCCTTCAGTTTAATCAGGCAAAATCCGCAAGGGGGCGAGGTCAGGGAGTCTTTGCCCAGCACCTTGTTTGAGATCGTACCGCTTCAGGACACCGTAAGCGTGGCCGGCGCCGGCGGGGTAGTCCGCGAGGTTCCGGTCGGCGAGGCGGTTTATGTGGCCACGCCGGAGGGCGCAAGACCGCTTGCATCATCTGCTCTGGATGTCCACCTGCGCGGCGGTTCCGCTTCAAGGGCCGTCTCCCGCGTGCCTCTCGGGTTTACCTTCGATGGGCGCGGGTGGGGGCACGGTGTCGGCATGTCGCAGTGGGGAGCGTTTGAAAAGGCACGGCAGGGATTTACTTTTGAGCAGATTCTAAACTTTTACTTCCAGGGCATAACTATTGAATAAGGTTGATGCCACACCGGATCCCCGGTATGAGAATTTTGCAGAGGTGCCCGATTGATAAAATATACACTACTTAAGCAATGCGGGCAGACCGGTGCCAGGGCAGGTGTCTTGCACACCAGGCACGGTGACGTGCCGACACCGGTTTTTATGCCGGTGGGGACACAGGCCACCGTTAAGGCGATGAGCCCGGAAGAGCTGAAAGAGATAGGTGCAGGCATAATACTGGCCAATACATACCATCTTTACCTGCGCCCCGGCCATGAACTGATCGCGGAGGCAGGCGGACTCCACCGCTTTATGAACTGGGACAGAGCGCTGCTGACGGATAGCGGCGGCTTCCAGGTATTCAGTCTCAGTTCCTTGCGCCGGATTGAAGAAGCCGGTGTTACCTTTCGCTCCCACATAGACGGTTCGGAACATACGCTGAGCCCGGAAAAGGCAATTGCTGTCCAGGAAGCGCTGGGAGCCGACATTGTTATGGCTTTTGACGAGTGTGCTCCTTATCCGTCGGAACGCGAATATATCCGGGAGTCGATGCGCCGCACTACCCGCTGGGCCTGGCGTTGTTTAATGAGCAAGCATCGTGCGGATCAGGCGTTGTTTGCCATAGTTCAGGGCGGCATGTATCCCGACCTGCGCCGGGAAAGTGCGCTTGACTTGGTGGCTATGGATTTTCCCGGATACGCGGTGGGAGGTTTAAGCGTCGGCGAGTCTGCGGAGCAGATGCACCAGGTGCTGGAAACAGTAGCCCCTCTGTTGCCCGCTGAAAAGCCTCGTTACCTGATGGGCGTGGGGACTGCTGACTACCTCATAGAAGGTGTGGCGCGGGGGATGGACATGTTTGACTGCGTGCTTCCTACCCGAATCGCCCGCAACGGCACAGCGATGACCGGCTATGGCTACCTGACGGTGCGCAATGCTCCTTTTGCCCGAGACTTTCGGCCGCTGGAGGAAGGGTGTGCCTGCTACACCTGCCGCCATTATACCCGTGCCTATATCAGGCATCTGCTTAAAGCCAATGAAATACTGGGATTTCGTCTGACTACATATCACAACCTCTTCATGCTGGTCCGTTTTATGACCCGTATCCGGGAAAGCATTCTGGACGGCACTTTTCCGGAGTTATACAGGGATTATCTCGCCCGTTTCGGGCGGAAGGAGGAATGTTGATGCAGGCAATACAGGGATTACTGCCGTTTCTGGTGCTGATGGTCGTATTTTACTTCATGCTTATCCGGCCACAGGTTCAGCAGCAGAAACAACGCAAGGAGTTGCTGGCTTCAGTTAAGGAAGGAGACAAAATCCGCACTGTCTGCGGAATTTACGGGACCATTGAAAAAGTAAAGGAAGATGACCTGACAGTACGCATAGCAGATAATACCAAAATTCAGCTGGCTCGCTTCGGAGTGGAAAGCATCATCAAGGATTAGGAATAGCGGGAGATTTTTGCCTTTGAGCGCCTGGCGGGACATATTTTACGCCCCGGACTCATACATTGCAAGTAATAACTTGCGGAGGTGACGTCCATGCCCAAAAGGAGTGCAGCAGCCCTCCCGCTAAAGCCGCCGCCCACAGTTGTCATTATGGCCAAAGGAGTTCTTTACGCCTACTTTATTTCACTGGCAGTCTTTCTGGTTTTCAGCGCCCTGATTCAGTATACACGACTGACGGAAGCGGTTTTGCCCTATATCGCCTATGCCACGTCTCTTGGAGCAATCTTTGCCGCGGCAGCTTACGTGGCACGCAGGCTGGAAACCAAGGGCTGGCTGAACGGCGGTATAACCGGCCTTGTTTACCTTGCGGGGCTCGTAATCTTTGCCGCTGTTTTGCTGCCGGACTTTCAGGTTCATCTGGGGTACCTGTCCAAAGCCTTCCTGGCTTTTGCCGCCGGTGCTGCCGGTGGTATTTTCGGCATAAATTCCTGAAAACGAACTGCCTGAAAGTGCCTGACCAACCCGGTCAGGCTTTTTTGCTGCAGCTTGCACTTTCTGCTTTCCCGGCGATATAATGTGACTGTCGGGAGGAGTAGATGATGCCCAAGTCGCTTGCAGCCAAAGTAGTCTTGCATACTTTGCTTGGCAACGTCTTCCTGGTGTTGCTAAAGTATTTTGCCGGGCTGGCAGCCGGAAGCCCGGCGTTGCTAGCTGAGGCCATCCATTCCAGCGGTGACATTCTCGCCAGCCTTGCCGTGCTGGTCAGTATTAAACTGTCCGGCAAACCGGCGGACGGGCGCCACCACTACGGCCACGGGAAAGTGGAGTCGCTTTGTTCAAGTGCGCTGGGGCTGCTGATGATTTTCATCGGCTTTGAGTTAACAAGGGAGACACTTGCCCGCATGGGTGCCGGGGAGTTTGCGGTGCCCGGCATTGCAGCCTTATATGTCTCAGCGGTGGGGATTGTCATTAAAGAACTGATGTACAGATATTCTATTACCGCCTGCCTGAAAACCGGAAATCAACTACTGCTCGCAGATGCCTGGCATCATCGCAGCGATGTGCTGCTTTCTTCTGCAGTTTTCCTGGGGATTGCCGGGGCGCGGGCCGGTTTCCCGCTCCTGGAAACATTGGTAACACTACTGGTCAGCGTCCTCGTTATCCGTCTCGGCTTCACATTTTGCCGGCGGGGACTCGGTGAACTTGTAGACACTGCACCTGAAGAGGATGTACTGAAAAAAATCAGGGCCACAACAACCGGGACACCGGGAGTTGAGGACCTGCATTGCCTGCGGGCTCGCCAGTCCGGCTCGGATGTTCATGTGGAACTCCATATCGGTGTGGACGAAAACCTGAGTGTCTCCCAGGGCCATGCGGTGGCCAAAGATGTTAAACAGGCACTGTTGAACGCTTTCCCGGAGATTCGGCACGTGCTGGTTCACGTTAACCCGCTGCCCGGCAAAGACAACAGCGGGCAGGAGAGATAAAAGGCAGAGAGTTGCTACCACTTGATTCTGGTTGACTTTGGTTTGCTGTCCTGTTATAATCGGGGCAGGAGGACGATATCATGGCCAAAGATAAAGAGCTGATCACCGCTCAGGCTCTGGCCCGGGCGCTGGATCTTTCCGTGGAGACAATCTGGCGCTACACGCGGGACGGTAAAATTCCCTATATCGAACTGGGCGGCAGGCAGTACCGCTACAACCTTTATGCTGTAATAGGCACTTTGTCAGGGACAATGCTGCATGAAAAGGAGGCGGCATACAAAGTTGATCCCGCTAAAAAGTATACCTACCAGGATTACCTGGAGATTCCTGAAGAACCGGGCTACCGCTATGAAATCCTCGACGGTGACCTGATTAAGGAACCGTCTCCCAATGTGCCGCACCAGCGCGCTTCCCGCCGGCTGCAGCGCATCCTTGAGGATTACTTTTGGGAACGCGACCCCGCGGGAGAAATTTTCAATGCGCCGCTGGACGTGACTTTTAACGACTATAACGTGGTCCAGCCGGATATCTTTTATGTAGCCGGGGAACAAAGGGAAATTGTAGAACATGCCCGTATCGACGGCCCTCCTGCCCTGGTAGTGGAAATCCTTTCCCCTTCCACCACGCGCAAAGACCGGCTAAGGAAAATGCTGATTTACCAGCGAGCCGGAATAAAACACTACTGGCTGGTTAACCCGGAAGAAAAAACGCTGGAGTGCTTTTCCCTGCGCAACGAGCTGTATTCCCTGGTTGCCTCCGGTATGGACGATGATGTAGTGGAACACCCCGAATTTACAGGTTTATCCATTGAACTTAGATCGTTATGGTAAGCGCTTTGCTTTAGACAGGCTGGGCGGGAATGTGCGCAAGAAATGAAAATTATTTTGACAAACATTTTATGATGTGATAGTATTTTTGCAAAGACAATGAACGGGAAGAGTAAGCGGAGAGGTGCTTTTTTCAGAGAGCCGGGGCAGGTGTGAATCCGGCAAAAGAGCCGCCGCTGAATGGGCCCGCGAGTAGCAGACCGAATTGCAGTAGGCTCTGACGGCTTGTCCCACCGTTACAGGGGGCGGGGTATCGGACTGTTTTTTGCTGGTCCCGTACCTTACTTGAGCGGGTCTTGCTTATTTTTGCAGACCAATGAAGGTGGTACCGCGAAAGCGAAGCCTTTCGTCCTTCCCAGGGCGAAGGCTTTTTTGTTTGGAAATTAAGCGAAGGAGGTCTGCAATAATGAGTTTGCGGCGGGAAAAGGTCTGGCTAAGCACCGTTTGGCGTTCGCTGTCCGGAGACCTGGAAACTCCTATCGGCGCATTCATGAAACTATGCCCGGAGGGGCCGGCCTATCTGCTGGAGAGTGCCGCCGGGGGTGAACAAGTATCACGCTATTCCTTTATCGGCTATAACCCCTTTCTAACATTAAAAGCGAAGGGCGGAGCGGTAACGCTTGCCTGGAAGGACGGGACGACAGTAAAGTGCCAGGGAAAACCATTCGAAGTTGTCAGAGACTCTCTTGGTCAGCTGGAGAGCGGACGGCACCCGGGGCTGCCCCGCTTTGCCGGCGGAGCTGTCGGCTACTTTGCCTATGATTTAGCGGCACAGTATGAACCGCTGGGGGTGTTGCCGCCGGATGAGTTGGGACTGCCGGACGTTTATCTGCAGTTTATGCAAAACATGGTCATTTTCGACCACTTTACCCACAACCTGCACCTGCTGGTTCACAGGCCGTCACCTGGCGCATTGAATTCGCCATGTGATGAACAGGCTGACGCGGAGCTGGAGAAAATGATGGCGGCTTTGGGCGGGATGCTGCCGGCTTCAGCGGGGTACCCGCCGACAAATGAACAGGCAACGGTATCCGTAGGTCAAAGCGAAGAGGAATATGTTGAGCGGGTCCGGGTGGCCAAGGAGCATATCCTGGCAGGAGATATCTTTCAGATAGTCCTTTCACAGCGTTGCCGCGTGCCGTTGCAGGATGATCCGTTTGCCGTCTACCGGCGTTTGCGCAGTCTGAACCCGTCACCGTACATGTTTTTTCTGCGTAACCCGGAAGTTACGCTGGTGGGAGCTTCGCCGGAAATGCTGGTCAGAGTGGAAGGCAGGACCGTGACTACCCGGCCGATTGCCGGCACCAGGCGGCGGGGCAGTTATCCGGAGGAAGACCGGCGGCTGGAGGCTGAACTGCTGGCTGACGGGAAGGAAATGGCGGAACATGTGATGCTGGTTGATCTGGGGCGCAACGATATCGGCCGCGTGGCAGGTTACGGGACAGTGCGGGTCAGTGAATATGCCAGGGTAGAACGCTATTCACATGTCATGCACCTTGTTTCGGAGGTGACCGGAGAGCTCGCGGAGGGAAAAGACGCGCTGGATGCTCTTCCGGCCTGCTTTCCGGCGGGAACACTGACCGGTGCGCCAAAGGTGCGGGCCATGCAGCTGATTAACGAACTGGAACCGGTGGGGCGGGGTCCGTATGGCGGCGCGGTGGGGTATCTCGACTTTAACGGGAATATGGATGCCTGCATAACCATCCGGACAATCGTTGTTAAGGACGGTACGGCCTTTGTCCAAACCGGCGCCGGTATAGTAGCCGATTCGCAACCGGCCGGCGAATACCGGGAAACCTTGCATAAGGCCGGTGCCATGCTGGCCGCATTGGGGGTGAGGCTTGATGCTGGCAGTGATTGACAATTATGATTCCTTTACCTATAACTTGGTCCAGCTTCTCGGTGCGCTCGGCGCGGAACTGAAAATCTGGCGGAACGATGTGTGCAGCCTGGCGGAACTGGATGCCTGCCGCCCGGAGGCTATCGTTATTTCTCCGGGACCCGGCCGACCGGAGGCGGCCGGCAGGACGCCGGACGTTATCCGTCACTTTGCCGGAAAGGTGCCTATTCTTGGGGTCTGCCTCGGACACCAGGCTATCGGGCAGGCTTTCGGCGGACAGGTGGTGAGGGCGCCCGAACCTGTACACGGTAAGCCGGCTGAAATCTGGCACAGCGGTGATATGCTGTTTAGCTGTGTTCCCAGTCCGTTTAAAGCAGGACGCTATCACTCGCTGGTTATCCGGCGCGAAACCTTGCCGGAGTGCCTGGAGGTGACTGCCGGTACGGCTGACGGGCTGATCATGGCTATACGGCATAGGACGATGCCGGTCTTTGGCGTCCAGTTTCATCCTGAGTCGGTAATTACGCCGGAGGGCCGCATAATATTAAAAAATTTCTGGAGGAGTGTGGCAGGTGAAAGAGTTATTGGGCAAGTTGTGCAGCGGGGATAATCTGTCAGCCGAAGAGGCCGGACAGGCAATTACGTTTATCATGAGTGGTGAAGCGACTCCGGCACAGGTGGCGGCGTTCCTGGTGGCGCTGAAAATGAAGGGCGAGACGGCAGAGGAGATTTACGGCTGTGCTGCAGCCATGCGCGAGGCTGCAAAAAAGGTCCGGACATGGCGGACCGGGCTGACGGACACCTGTGGCACGGGTGGCGATGGCGGAGGTACTCTAAATATCTCGACCGCAGCAGCGCTGATTGCGTCCGGAGCCGGGCTGGCAGTGGCCAAACACGGCAATCGGGCGGTATCCAGCCGCTGCGGGTCCGCTGATGTGCTGGAAGCGCTTGGCGTGATTTTGGATCTCACACCGGAAGAAATGGGCCGCTGCCTGGATGAGCTGGGCATAGCTTTTCTTTACGCGCCTGTCCTGCATCAAAGTCTGCGCCACGCGGCGGCTCCCCGCCGGGAGGTGGGAGTCCGCTCAGTGTTTAACCTGCTTGGTCCGCTGACTAATCCGGCCGGCGCAAAGCGGCAGGTTCTTGGAGTTTATGCGCCGGAACTGGTTGAACTGATGGCCGAAGTGCTGTTGTTGCTGGGAACTGAGCGTGCGCTCGTTGTCCACGGCTCGGACGGCAGTGATGAACTGACCCTGTCGGGAGAAACAAAATGTGCGGAAATCCGCGACGGCGCGCTGAAATTCTATCAGTTGACGCCGGAGCAGGTTGGCCTGGAGCGTGTGCCGGTCAAAGCACTGTTGGGAGGCGGCCCGCAGGACAACGCAGCACTGCTACGTGCCGCATTACGCGGGGAGTGCGGAGCCTTTACCTCGGCAGGTATCCTGAACGCCGCGGCGGCACTGTACGTTGGGGGGCTGGCCGCAGACCTGCGTGAAGGGGTGCATTTAGCTGAAAAAGCTGTAGATAACGGGGAGACGCTGGCCAAACTGGACAATCTAATATCTTTTACCGGGGGGGTTAAGAGAATTGCTGGCACGAATTGTTGCTGACAAAAAAAGAAGAGTGGCTGCGGCCAAGCAACAGCTACCCCTTCCGGCCCTACGAAAGAAAATTGCCGCCGCCCCGCCTTTGCGCTCCTTTGCCGCCGCGCTTGAGGCGCCGGGCATTTCACTGATTGCGGAAATCAAAAGGGCCTCGCCATCACGGGGCGACTTCGGCCTGGCTCTGCCGGTGGGTGAGCTGGCGGCCCGCTACCGGCGCGGCGGCGCCCGGGCCGTGTCAGTGCTGACAGAGGAGGACCATTTTCGCGGGAGTGTGACGGATCTGATAGCGGTGCGCCAGGCGGTGGACTTGCCGGTGCTGCGCAAGGACTTTATCATCGACCGGTGGCAACTGTTCGAAACCCGCCTGTTGCCGGCTGATGCCGTACTGCTGATTGCCGCTCTGCTGCCTGGGAAGCAACTCGCGGAATTTCTGAAAGTTTGCCATGACTTGGAATTGGACGCGCTGGTGGAGACGCACAGCACGGAAGAGGTCAACCGTGCGCTGGAAGCCGGAGCCGGGATTATCGGCATCAACAACAGGAACCTGCAGACTTTTGAAATTGACCTTGCGCTAACCGAGCGGCTGGCCGGACTGATCCCGGCCGGAGTTTTGCTGGTAAGCGAGAGCGGCTTTACCACAACGTCCGACGTAATGCGGGCTGAGTCGGCCGGTGCTAAGGCGGTGCTGGTAGGAGAAGCGCTGGCCCGTGCGGCTGACCCCGTGGAAGCAGCCAGGATGTTAATGGGGGAGGTTGAAAATGGCTGTTAAAGTAAAGATTTGCGGCCTGACGGACCCGGATACGGCACTGTTTGCGGCGCAGGCCGGCGCAGACGCAGTTGGTTTTATCTTTGCGGACGGACCCCGGCGGGTAGAAGTGGAGAAAGCAAGGGCCATCTGTACGGAGTTGCCGCCCTTTGTCGTGAGGGTGGGAGTGTTCGTTAACGAAGCGCGGGATGTAGTCAGGGAAACAGCGGCGGCCTGCGGTCTGACGGCACTGCAGTTCCACGGCGATGAAGACGCCGGCTATTGCCGCGGGTTTGTCCTGCCGGTCCTGAAAGCAGTGCGGATGCGTACCGGCACAGATCTGGGCGTACTCGCCCGGTTTCCGGCTGCCGGATTTATCCTTGACAGTTATGACCCGTTGCAGGCGGGCGGGACGGGCCGGGCATTTTCCTGGGAACTGGCGGTGGACCGCCCTCCGGCACCGGTTATCCTTGCCGGTGGTCTGACGCCGGAAAATGTGGCCCGGGCTATCCGCCAGGTGCAGCCGTACGGAGTTGATGTGTCAAGCGGGGTGGAGACCGGTGGAAAGAAAGATTTAAATAAAATCCGAAGATTTATTGAAGCAGTCAGGAGGTGCGGTTAATGAAAATAGACGGGCGGTTTGGCCGGTTTGGCGGGCAGTATGTCCCGGAAACGCTGATGGCGGCGCTGCAGGAACTGGAACTGGCGTATTCTTTGGCCCGGGACGACGCCTCTTTTCAGGCGCAGTACCAGGAAGTGCTTAAGACGTATGTGGGGCGGCCTTCGCTGCTTTACCGGGCGGAAAGGCTGTCGCGCAAGCTGGGCGGCGCCACTATTTACCTGAAGCGGGAGGACCTGAATCATACCGGAGCACATAAGATTAACAACGCGTTGGGACAGGCGCTGCTGGCCGAAAGGATGGGGAAAAAACGTGTGATTGCGGAAACGGGGGCCGGGCAGCATGGTGTGGCGTCCGCCACGGCGGCGGCTTTGTACGGGCTAAAGTGTGTGGTTTATATGGGAGAGGAAGACATGGCGCGGCAGGCGCTCAACGTCTTCCGCATGCGCCTGCTGGGCGCCGAGGTGGTGCCTGTGACGTCGGGCAGCAGGACACTTAAGGATGCGATTAACGAGGCTCTCCGTGACTGGGTGACAAATGTGCGTGACACATACTATCTGATTGGCTCGGCTGTCGGCCCGCATCCCTACCCGGCTATGGTACGCGACCTGCAGTCCGTTATCGGCAGGGAGGCCAGGGAGCAAATGCTGGCCCGGGAAGGGCGGCTGCCGGATTTACTTGTGGCCTGCGTGGGCGGCGGCAGCAACGCCATCGGTCTTTTCTATCCTTTTCTTGAAGATGAAGTGGCATGTATAGGGGTGGAAGCGGCCGGCAGGGGGCTGGATACGGCGGAGCATGCCGCTACGCTGGGCAGGGGCAGCCCCGGAGTCCTGCACGGGACACTCTCGTACCTGTTACAGGACGAGAGCGGACAGGTGCTGCCGGCGCACTCCGTTTCCGCAGGCCTGGACTATCCCGGAGTAGGGCCCGAGCATGCTTTTCTAAAAGAGAGCGGCCGGGTGCAATACCAGTCGGCCACTGATGAAGAGGCGCTGGCGGCGTTTGCCTTGCTGGCGCGGGAGGAAGGGATTGTCCCCGCCCTGGAAAGTGCCCATGCCCTGGCCTGTGTGGCCAAAATAGCCCCGCAACTGCCGCCGGAGAAAATAATTCTGATGAACCTTTCCGGACGCGGCGACAAGGACGTGGAAGCTGTGTCCGGGCTTATTCCGGCAGCAGCCGCCGGTGAAATGGGGGGAAGCAAAGGATGAGCCTGTTACGTGAGAAGTTGAATACCTTGCAAAAACAGGGAAGAAAAGTGCTGGTACCATTTATGACAGCCGGCGACCCGGACCTGCAGACGACGGAAGCGCTGCTGGAGGCGCTGGTCATTGGAGGCGCCGATATTATTGAGCTGGGTGTACCGTTTTCGGACCCGCTGGCTGACGGACCGGTCCTGCAGGCAGCGGCGTCCAGGTCACTTCGGGCGGGAATAACGCCGCATGCCTGCCTGGATCTGGCGGCCCGTTTCCGGGAAAAGCATACCCTACCGCTGGTGTTGCTCATCTACTATAATCTGATTTTCAGCTACGGGCAGGAGCGGTTCTGCCGCGAGGCGGCAGCGGCCGGAATTTGCGGGCTGGTCGTGCCGGACCTGCCGTATGAGGAAGCTGACGCTCTTAACCATGCCGCCCGCGGGGAAGGGCTGGTCAATATCAGGATGATAGCACCGACGACCGGCGAGGAGCGACTGGCAAATATCTGCCGCGGCGCAGAAGGATTTATTTATGCGGTAACTGTGACCGGGGTAACAGGGGAGCGTCGGAACCTGGACCCGGAACTGCCGCTCTTGGTTCAGCGGGCAAGGCAGCATACCAGTATTCCGGTGCTGCTGGGGTTTGGGGTTTCCGGACCTGACCAGGCGGCACAGGCCGCCGCCCTAGCTGACGGGGTCATTGTCGGCAGCGCCCTGGTCCAGCGCGTGGCCGGGGCAACCGGTGTAAAAGAAAAGTGCCGCGTCGCAGCAGAGTTTGTCCGCACATTGAAGGAAGCAACCGGTGGAGGTGGCGCAGTTGACGACTGAGAATAAACGTGAGGCAACTTTGCCGCACGGCGCCCGTATGCGGTCGCGACGCGTTATCGAACTGGGAGCGCTCTCCATTGGCGGAGAAGAACTGGTTGTGATTGCCGGACCGTGCGCGGTGGAAGACGAGGAAACGCTGCTGGAGGTGGCTCTCGGCGTCAGGGCGGCCGGTGCCAGGGTGCTGCGGGGCGGAGCGTATAAACCGAGAACCTCACCGCACAGCTTTCAGGGCCTGGGCAAGCCTGGTCTGGAGATGCTGAAAAACGTGGCCGCGGCTGCCGGCCTCGCGGTAGTGACAGAGGTCCTCGATACACGCGATGTGGAGGTCGTGGCGGAGGCCGCCGACATCCTGCAAATCGGCTCGCGTAACATGCAAAACACCGCCCTGCTCAAAGAGGCAGGGCGGGCGCGGCGTCCGGTGCTGCTTAAACGAGGTATGTCGTCAACCGTTGAGGAATGGCTGCTGGCTGCCGAATATATCCTGACATCCGGAAACGAGCAGGTGATATTATGCGAGCGCGGCATCCGTACCTTTGAGACCGCCACGCGCAACACGCTTGACTTAAGTGCCGTTTCTCTGCTAAAGGAAATAAGCGACCTGCCGGTGATTGTTGACCCCAGTCACGGAACCGGCCTGAAAAGACTGGTGTTGCCGATGAGCCGGGCCGCAGTGGCGGCAGGGGCTGACGGGCTGCTGATTGAGGTCCACCCGCGCCCGCATCAGGCTCTCTGTGACGGGCAGCAGTCGCTGACCCTGCCGGAATTCAGGCTGCTGATGACCCAGGTGACACAGCTTGCCGCGTATACGCGCCAATTCCCGCATGATTTTCTTGACGTTGCCGGAAAATAGGCAATGAAACAGGTGAGGAAATGCGCGCCGCATTTATTGTCAGTGACCTCTGCGCATTCAAAGGTACTGCCAAAACCTACACTATATTCGGGGCAAAACTGGGGGCATACTCAAGAGAAGATCAGCTTACGACAGAGGATTATGAAATGCTTGTCATAGCGGAAAAGTATCGGGAGTATTAAGACCTGACCCCCAGGCCGGTCATAGTTTTTGGAAATAGGAAAGGCTGGTAATTTCGGGGACGGTTGGCTAACAATTACGGGACTTACGCCCGGAAGGAGCGCGTCGTAACAACGGTTCCCTTTAAGGTACCTTGGGGGGAACTTTTTGCTGCAAGAGCCGTCTATACTTTTAGATTAGCTAATCGTAATCACCATTAAACAAAGGAGGCTAAACGAATATGTTGAAAAAAGCTGTTGTGCTAACCGTTGTTAGTCTATTGCTCCTGGTAACGGTCGCTCCTGTCGCGGCTATGCTTAAGGTCCTTGAACCGAAGTTAAGCGAAGAGTTGCGGGAGGTAGCTAAAACGCACCTTGTCCGGACGGAAAATATCGCCGCTGACGCGATTGATATTCAAGAAGGATGGGTGCAGGAATATTGGAACATCGGCGTTGATGTCTATAATGTTTTAGCCGTGATTGATAAGGGATTGGCCACTGAGCGGAAGATTCAGATTCCGGTCAGGGTTGATCAGAAAATAGTGCTTAGTGATACAGAAATGACAGCCCTGAAAGAAGAGGACAAGGCGTTGGCTCCGGAGCAACCGGTGATGAGAATATTGATGGCTCCGGATGAGCCTGGGTCGGATCAGCCTGTTAGTCAGCCCGGTGAGCAGGCTGCTGATCAGCCGCTTACTCTTGCAGCCTCACAGGATGCTGCAAATGACATAAATACCACGTCTGCAGGGACAGACGTCCGATACGCAGCGGAAGCAGCGCAAGATGAGACAGCCGGATACACGATTTATTACCTGGCTGCAGGCGCGATCACAATGCTGCTTATGGGCGCAGCATACGCCCTGAAGCGCTGCAGAGCCTGATACTCTTGACCTGTCAACCCCTCGCTGCTTTTTGGCCTGCTGATTCTGGTCGGCAGGGGCGCCGGAATGCGGGAAATGTTATTGCAGGCAATAAACTTTGCGGAAAGCCGAGGCTGCCGCCCGGGATTTATTTCCGGCCGCTATGGCCGGAAAACCCCAAAGCGTTGACGGCGTGAGAATACTTGGGGTATGGCAATTCAGCCTGGCCGGGGACAACCTGAAAATAACGGGAAACCGTCCATACTCAGGTCTTAATGTCTTGGTGGAACGAAAAGATGAAAACGATGGAATAATTGAAGCCAGTGATGGAGGCGAAAAGATGACGACACTGCAAAATGTAATTGACCGGATTCGGCCGGTGAGCGGGGAATGGCGCCAAAAGGCTCAGGCTGAAAGACTGGCACCGGCTGCGGCGGAATATTTGCTGTAAATCATATATGTTTCGCCTTTACGCCTTTTTCCTTGCAGGCGATGATTTCGGCGGCCAAATATCATTTTTCTGACCCATAGAGAATGTTTGCTGATGACACAGCTTGCCGCTTTTACGCGTCGATCCCCGCATAGCGCTGACGCATAAATAATTGATGTTGTATTGCATGACTATCATGTTCCTGATATAATAATATCAGAGAAAGGGGATAGCGAAATGAACATCAAGCCGTCAACAGCATTGAGGAACGAGTATACGAAAATATCAGACCTTGCAAAAAAGACAGGTGAGCCAATCGTCATCACCAATAAAGGAGAGGCTGATCTCGTTGTTCTGAGTGTAGACGCTTTTGAGGAAAGAGAAAAAATGTTTCGTCACAGAGACAAGGTATACGAGGCGGAAGTCGCGCGTCTGAGCGGCATGCCCACTTACACGCCGGAACAGATTCATGCGGAGTTGGAGGCTCTTTATGCAGCCACAGATAAGTAAGTTGATTTACCTCGCACCTGCAAGGGAGGATATCCTTAATATAGCCGGATACCATCTTGAAAAAGCCGGCGTTAACTCTGCGAGGCATATTACGGAGGAAATCGAGCGAAATATTGGCCGCCTGGCACAGTTTCCGCTGATGGGGCAGACGCATCCCGATCCCGCACTTGCAGAAAGTGGATACCGAAAGTTGGTTGTCACTCCGATATACGTATGCATCTACAAAGTGTTCGACGATGGCGTATATATTTATCGTGTAGTCAACGGCAAAACAGACTACCCCAGGTTGCTAAAATAAGCAATTACGCTGTTAGGACCGAGCGACGGGAAAAATCCGAATGCAAACGCAGCCGCATGATTTTCTTGACGTTGCCGGAAAATAGGGATAGAATAAAAAAAGGATGAACAAAGGAGTGGTCTAGTTGAGTCATCACGAAAAAAAAGGCCAGATTACCAAAGAAATGACCATTGCTGAGGCGCTGCGGCAAAATCCTAAGACGGCACAGGTTTTCATGCGTCATGGGATGCACTGCCTGGGCTGCGCTTCCGCTACCGGGGAGACGATAGCACAGGCGGCTGTGGTCCACCGCCTGGAGTTGGACACGCTGCTGCAACAATTAAATGAAGCTTAAGGGAAAATACCGCGCAAGCGGTATTTTTAGCAATGGACAAAGGTTAGGTTTCACTTTCGTAATCCTGGCCGGCGTCCTGTGGGGTACTACCGGCACGCTGACCAAATACATATTTGCCTATGGCCTTGACCCGCTGACGCTGGCCGGCCTGCGCATCGGCATCAGTTTTTTGGCTTTGACTCTGTTTGCTGTGCTGTCCGGCAGCAGGATAGGTCTTAAAGGCTCTGACCTGCCCTTTTTCATGCTGTTTGGTGCTGTCAGCGTGGCACTGTTCAATATTTTCTATTTGTCTGCCATCCAGTTAACCAACGTCAGCATGGCTGTCGTACTCCTCTACACTGCTCCGGCCTTCAGCGTGCTCGTGGCGCGCTCTGTACTGCATGAGAAGCTGACCGGCAAAAAATTTGCCGCGGTCTTGTTGACGGTTATAGGTGTGGCCTTGATGGTGGGAGTATACCGTCCCGGGCAACTGGCGTTCAGCCCGGCCGGGATACTGGCCGGACTTGGTGCCGGCTTTACCTTCGGCATCTACAGCGTCTTTACCAAGGAAGCGCTGCGCAGAGGCTACGGCAGCCTGGAAACTGTAATATTGGCACTGGGGAGCGGATTTTTTTTCCTGGCTTTCGTGCGGCATCCTTGGGTATTGCTGTCGTTGTACCAGTCGCCGGCCATGTTGTGGCTGCTGGTTTTGGCGGTGGCTATTTTTTGCACGATGCTGCCCTATGTTCTGTTTGCCGCAGGACTGCGACACCTGGAAGCGGGCAAAGCCACCCTATCTGCGGCTGTCGAGCCGGTAGTGGCAATTATGCTGGCCGTGTTTCTGCTGGGAGAAGCCTTGATTGTCCCGCAAATAGCCGGTGTTCTGCTGGTGCTGGTGGCAATAAACGTTCAGTCCTGATGCCGGGTGAGGACCCTTACCCAGCATCAGGACTGCAGAGGAAAGTGTTATTTGTCGGGCGTTGCTGCAGCGTGCTTTTTGCGCCTGTACAACCGCCTGAGCAGGACTGCCGCCGGTACGCCCGCTGCGGCCAGGATGAGCAGGTATGGCAACGCCGTGAAAACAAAGACCAAAGCATTCCCGAGTCCGGCGAGCAGGCTGTTAATTGAGGATGTCAGTCCGAGCAGGCCGCGCTGCCAGACTCCTTTGAGGCCAACTCCGGTAATGACCGGGCTGGCTGCCGGTGTTTCGGTCAGGTACACGTTAACAGTAGCGAACTCCACCCGGTCGCGCAAATAGCGAAATTCGCCGGTCATTGATTCCAGTTGGCCACGCACCCGTTCCAGTTCCTTTTCAATATCAAGGATTTCTTTTACTGTTTTGGCCTGCTCCAGGATAGAGAGCAGGCGCTTCTCCTGGCGCTCGAGGTTATTGATTCTGGCCTCCAAGTCGATATACTGGCGGGTAACATCACTGACGTAGGTCTGCCTGGCAACTACTTTGCCCAGCTTTTCAGCCGCAAGCAGGAAGCTGTCAAAGGCCGCCTCCGGCAGGCGCACCGTAACAGACGCGGCACGCTGCTGCTCCAGGCCGCTGAAGGACGAATTCGTAATCATGCCGCCGGATTGCCTGGCCAGTTGCTCAAGGCTAGTCAGTACCGCTGCCAGCGTCGGTACTTCCAGGGTTAAATCGGCGTTGCGGATCAGGTGCTGTTCTCCCTGCGTCGGCAACCCTCCGTCCTGTTGGATAGCAAGAGAATGGTGTACTGTAACAGTTCCGGGCGCATCCTTGGCTGCCGGGGCCGGCATAGCGCGTTCCATTCTGGCGTTGTTTACTGCTTCTTCCCGTACGTTGCGGGCGCAGCCGGCAAGACCGGCAAAAAGAATAAGGGCCGCCAGAATAACGATGATAATTCCTGCCTGGCGTTTGGACATAAACTAGCCTCCTCTGCCTAATCGTGTTCTTTACCTGCTTTGACGCGCAGAGTAGCTAAAATGTTCCCTAGGTCTTGGCAGTTACGCAGAATCTTTACCTGCAGTGACGGGTATGCTATAATCTAGCCGTAACTTATCACAGGGAGGCGTGTTTTTTTGAAAAGTAAGCATATTACTACTCTTAACCCCGGAGCGGCAGCTGGCGAGGATGTGCATACCGGCTGCGGAGAGTGTCCGACCTCATGCCAGTCGGCGTGTAAGACTTCCTGTACGGTTGGCAATCAGGTATGCCTGAACAAAGAGGAAGCAAAAAAGTAGTCGGCGACTACTTTTTTGCTTTAAGCCAAAGAGATATGGAAAGCGGATCAATGGTTCATACCTTTAAGTTGCATGGACTGATGCTGGCGCTGGATGTGGAGAGCGGCGCTGTGCATGTGCTGGACGAGCCTGCCTATTTTGCCGTGCGGGAAATGGCCGGCGGCCGGGCGGAAGGTGAGGTTTGGTCCGTGCTGGAAAGCCGGTACGGAGCGGCCACGGCGGAGGAGGTAATGGCGGAGATTAACAGTCTCCGTAATGACGGTTTGCTGTTCAGCAGTAGAAGGCCGCTTGACCTTGTCTGGGACGGGGTGGTAAAGGCGCTTTGTCTTCACCTTGCTCATGATTGCAACCTGCACTGCAGTTACTGTTTTGCAGGTGGAGGTACTTTTGGCGGCGACCGCAGCCTGATGTCCGCTGAGGTTGCTCTGCGGGCGGTGGATTTTCTGCTGGATGTGAGCGGCGGCCGGCGTTATTGTGAGATTGACTTTTTTGGCGGTGAACCGCTGCTTAATTTTGCTGTCCTGCAGGATACGGTGGCTTACGGGCGGGCGAGGGCGAAGGTCCTTGGCAAGGAACTGAAGTTTACCGTAACGACGAATGCCTTTTATCTGCCGCCTGCTGTACAGGAGTACCTGAACTCTGAGAACCTTAGTGTGGTCTTATCGCTGGACGGGCGCCGGGAAGTACACGACCGGATGCGCCGCCGGCCCGGCGGCGGAGGCAGTTTTCAGCAGGTGCTGGACAACTGCCGTTCACTGGTTGCCGGTCGCGACGGTGACAATTACTACGTGCGGGGCACGTATACCAGGGGAAACCTGGATTTCAGCAACGATGTCCTGGCGATGGCTAATGATGGATTCACCCGGATTTCCCTTGAACCGGCGGTGCTGCCGGACAATTCGCCGGAGGCATTGCGGTTTTCTGACCTGCCGCGGCTGGAACAGGAATATGAACGGCTGACGGAACTGCTGTGGCAGATGGAGCAGGGCGGCCGGCGGGTACGTTTTTTTCACTTTGAACTGGATTTGCTGCAGGGGCCGTGTGCCAGGAAACGGGCGCAGGGTTGCGGGGCGGGCGCCGCTTACCTGGCGGTGACACCGGACGGAGGCCTGTACCCCTGTCACCAGTTTGCGGGTTTTGAACGCTTCCGGGCGGGAGATGTTTTTTCGGGGCCGGGCGGCGCGGTGCTGAAGCAGTTTCAGGCGTTGGACGCTCAGGGAAAAGAGGATTGCCGCACGTGTTTTGCCAGAGGGTTCTGCGGCGGAGGCTGCCATGCCAGTGCCTGGCTGATCAACCGCGACCTGCAGGTACCCTATGGACTGAGCTGCGCGTTGCACCGCAAGCGTGTGGAATGCGGCCTCTATCTCCAGGCCAGGAGGCTGCTGGCAGCAAAATGAGGTGAGCTGCGGATGAAAGCGAACAGGCGGGTAATGGTGGCGATGAGCGGCGGTGTGGACAGTGCCCTGGCTGCCGCCCTGCTCAAAGAGCAGGGCTATGAGGTGATCGGTGTTACTATGCGGCTGTGGACGCCGCCCGGCTTTGAGGAAGAATCAGGTCATGCGGGACGCGGCTGCTGTTCCTTATCCGCGGTTGAGGATGCCCGGCGGGTGGCCGAGATTCTTTCAATTCCTTTTTATGTGCTCAATTTTAAGGATGCGTTCAGGGAAAAAGTGGTTGACTACTTTGTTGCCGAATACCGGCGCGGGAGGACACCAAACCCTTGCATAGCCTGCAACCGCTGGCTAAAGTTTGATTTGCTGCTACGGAAGGCGCTGGAACTAGGCTGCCGGTATCTGGCTACCGGCCATTATGCCAGGGTTAGGTATGATTCAGACAAAGACCGCTGGCTGCTGGCCAAAGCGGCGGATGCGGCCAAAGACCAGACCTATGCCCTCTACAGCCTGACACAGAAACAACTGGCTCATACACTTTTCCCGCTGGGCAGTTACCGCAAGGACGAGGTGCGGGAACTGGCAGCCGGCTTTGGCCTGCGGGTGGCCGGCAAACCTGACAGCCAAGAAGTCTGTTTTATCCCCGATGATGATTACAGGCGGTTTTTGCGGGAAGAAGCCGGCGTGGAACCGGCCCCGGGACCGATTTTTGACCTGTCCGGCCGGCAGGTCGGCGTCCATCAGGGGTTGCCTTTTTACACCGTCGGTCAGCGCAAGGGACTTGGACTGGCATCCGGCAGACCTTTATATGTGGTTGAAATGGACTTTGCGCGTAACGCGCTCATCGTGGGCGAGCACCGGGATGTTTTTTCCGGCGGGCTGCTGGCGGAAGACCTGAACCTGATTGCAGTGGAGCGCCTTGAAGGAGAGGTGCGTTTGAGCGCCAGGGTGCGTTACCACGGATCTGAAGCCAAGGGGGTGCTTGCGCCGCTGGTGAACGGGCGGGTGCGGTTTGATTTTGACCTGCCGGAGCGGGCTGTGACCCCGGGCCAGGCGGTAGTATTTTATGATGGTGAGTTGGTGGCCGGCGGCGCCGTGATAGAGAAAGCGTTAGCAATGCGGGAAACGCTATGAACTGCAAAGTCAGGCTTATTTTTGAAGATAACCATCTCCTGGTGGCGGAGAAGCCGGTGAACCTGCTTTCGCAGCCTGACAGGACGGGAGATCCTGACATGCTCTCGCTGTTAAAAGAGGACATTAAGAAAAGGCACGACAAACCGGGCAATGTTTATTTGGGACTGGTTCACAGGCTTGACCGGCCGGTGGGAGGGGTGATGGTTTTTGCCCGGACCTCCAAAGCTGCCGCCCGTCTCTCCGCTCAGCTGCGCGACGGGACTTTTCTCAAAAATTACCTTGCCGTGGTTCGGGGGAAACTTAGTCCGGCGGCAGGCCGGTTAAGCCATTTTCTGGTTAAGGACAATGCAGTCAACAGAGTATTCTCTGCGGAGGACGGCAGTGAGGCGCTGCTTGATTACCGCCTGCTGGAAAGCAGTCAGGGCTTGAGCCTGGTCAGCATCAGGCTGCTTACCGGCCGTTCCCATCAGATCAGGGTGCAGATGTCGCTGGCCGGTTGTCCTCTGTACGGGGATCAGAAGTACGGCAGTAAAGTCAACAAACATGGTGAACAGCTGGCACTTTGGGCGGTTGGGCTGACTTTTACGCATCCGGTAACCAAGGAACTGCTTGCCTTCAATTCAACGCCTCCTGCAATTTATCCCTGGGGATTGTTTAACCAGTTGGGAGGGAAAAAATGAAAGCTGAGATAGTAGCGGTCGGGACGGAGCTTTTACTGGGGCAAATTTGCAACGGCAACGCGCGGTTCCTGTCAGAGAAGCTGGCTGAACTGGGAATAGACGTTTACTGGCACAGCACAGTGGGAGACAATGCCGCGCGCCTGGCCGGGGTTCTGAAGACTGCATTGGCCAGAGCTGACATACTTGTCATCTGCGGAGGCCTGGGACCGACAATGGATGACCTTACCAGAGAAACGGCGGCTGATGTGCTTGGCGTTCCCCTGGAGCTAAACCGGGAGTGGGAGCAGCACCTGCAGCAGCTTTTTTTAAGACTCGGCCGACGCATGGCGGATAACAACCGCAGGCAGGCGTTTGTACCTTTCGGGGCACAAATTATTTTTAACAAACATGGTACCGCTCCCGGCATTTGGCTGGAGCATGGACGGCAGTTGCTGGTCCTGCTGCCGGGGCCGCCGCGGGAACTGGAACCGATGTTTGTCAGTGAAGTAGTGCCCAGGCTGCAAAAATTCGCAGGCAGCGAGCTGATTGTTTCCAGGGTACTGAAAGTGGCCAGCCTTGGCGAATCGGCACTGGAAGAGGCCATCGCCGATTTGGTGGCAGCACAGTCCAACCCGACGATAGCGACGCTGGCACAGTATTCGGAAATTCATCTCCGCCTGACTGCAAAGGCGGGCAGCCGCGAGGCGGCGGACTGCCTGCTGGACGGAATGGAGGAGAAGCTGCGCGGTCGTCTTGGCGAGAGCGTGTTTGGACGTGACGGGGAGCGGCTGGAGGAACAGGTAGCCAGCTTACTGATGGAGAGAAGACTGACCCTGGCGGTATCCGAGTCCTGCACAGGCGGGCTGCTGGCCGAATTACTGACGAGCGTTCCAGGCAGTTCATCCTATTTTCTCCAGGGTCTTGTCACTTACAGCAACCGTTCCAAGGCGGCACTGCTTGGGATTAGTCCGGCGCTGCTGCGAAAATATGGTGCTGTTTCTCCGGAAGTGGCCGGGGCCATGGCTGAAAACGGCCGCAAGCTGGCGGGCAGTGACCTGTGCCTGGCTACAACGGGGATTGCCGATCCTGCAGGGGGGACAGAGGAAAAGCCGGTGGGTCTTGTCTACATAGCCTGTTCTTCCGTACACGGTTTGGACTGCCGCCGCTTCAATTTTGCGGGGACAAGAAAAAGTATCAGGGAACGGGCCGCCGCAACCGGCTTAAATCTGCTGCGCCTAAAACTTCTTAATCGGGGAATATAAAAAATTTTTCATGAAAGCAGGAATCCGGCGGAAAAGGAAGAAAAGTATAAACATACGGGAACAAATGTTTGGTTATGGAGGGTAAACGATGGAAAAGCAAAAGGCCCTGGAAATGGCTTTGACACAGATTGAAAGGCAATTCGGCAAGGGTTCGATAATGAAACTGGGTGACTCCCAGGGGCGGCTCAGTCTGTCGGTGATTCCCAGTGGCTGCCTGTCACTTGACCTCGCCCTGGGTGTCGGGGGGCTGCCGCGCGGACGGGTTATCGAGATTTTTGGGCCGGAGTCTTCCGGGAAAACCACCGTGGCCCTGCACGCCATTGCGGAGGCGCAAAGAATGGGTGGCTATGCCGCTTTTATCGATGCGGAACATGCTCTTGATCCGGTTTACGCCAAAAACCTGGGGGTCAATATTGACGAATTACTGGTGGCTCAGCCGGACACCGGCGAACAGGCGCTGGAGATTGCTGAATCGCTGGTCAGGAGCGGCGCTATCGATATCATTGTCGTTGACTCCGTGGCGGCACTGGTGCCAAAAGCAGAAATTGAAGGAGAAATGGGGGACTCCCATGTCGGCCTGCAGGCCAGGCTTATGTCACAGGCGTTGCGCAAACTGTCCGGCGCCATTGCCAAATCCAGCACCATCGCAATTTTTATCAACCAGTTGCGCGAAAAAATTGGCGTGATGTTCGGGAACCCGGAGACGACTCCGGGTGGACGGGCTCTTAAGTTTTACGCCTCGGTGCGTATTGACGTGCGGCGCCAGGAAACCCTGAAGCAGGGCAACGATAACGTGGGCAGCAGAACCCGTGCCAAAGTCGTCAAAAATAAGGTGGCGCCACCTTTTAAACAGGCCGATTTTGATATTATTTACGGTGAAGGTATTTCCAGGGAGGGGACGCTGCTAGACCTGGGTTGTGAACTGGACCTGGTGCAGAAGAGCGGCGCCTGGTTTTCTTTCGGGGATGAGAGGCTTGGGCAGGGGCGGGAGAATGCGCGCCTGTTTCTCAGGGAACATCCGGAGATGGCGTCAGGCCTTGAGCGAAAAATCAGGGAGGCCTATGCTCTTCCGGGTGCCACGCTGGGGCAGGCCGGCGAATAGGTGTCGTGTATACAGGTAGGTTTCCCCGAAGTTCCGCTTATCTTGACACGGCCTGATAAAAAAGATACAATCTAGGCAGCAGGATAACGTGCGGACCTGATAAAGAGTAACCGGCCGGATGGCCTGATCATATGCGTCTTTTACTGGTTAAAAACAATGAGATGTGCTTTCCCAGTTAAGATTAGGTATGGTGTCTCTTTATAAGCTTGTGCGTCCGCACAGCTTTATTTTTTTTAAATCTAAAGAACCGAACCGGGAGGTAATAAATTTTGAATGCCGGGCAAATTGTACTTGTTATTATTGTGGTTGCCTTAAGCAGTGCGGCGGTTGGCTATCTGTTCAGGAAACAGGTAGCGGAGAAAAAAATTCGCTCAGCGGAAGAAGCAGTCAAAGTTATTCTCGAGGAGGGCGAAAAACAGGCGCAGGCCCTGAAGAGGGAAAAGCTTGTTGAAGCCAAAGAGGAAACTTACAGGATGCGCAAGGACCTGGAACAGGAAAGCCGTGAGAGACGGGCGGAGATCCAGCGCCAGGAGCGGCGGCTGTTGCAGAAGGAAGAAACGCTGGACAAAAAACTGCTGCAGTTGGAAAAGAAGGAAGAGGATATCAGAAAAAAGGAAGAAAGACTGACGGTGAGCCAGGAAGAAGCCGAACAGCTGGTAAAGCAACAGCTGTCGGAGCTGGAACGCGTTTCCGGTCTGACTACGGAGCAGGCAAAGGAGACTGTCCTTTCCCGTGTTCGGGAGGAAGTCAAGCATGAGATGGGACTGATGATCAAGGAGATGGAGAGCGAGGCCAAGGAGGAGGCGGAAAAGCGGGCCAGACATATTATCACGTACTCCATCCAGAAATACGCCGCCGACCATGCCTCCGAGACGACTGTGTCGGTAGTTTCGCTTCCCAACGACGAAATGAAGGGGCGGATTATCGGACGCGAGGGCCGAAATATCCGTACGCTGGAAACATTAACCGGGATAGACCTGATTATTGACGACACGCCTGAGGCGGTTATCCTGTCCGGCTTTGACCCGATTCGCCGGGAAATTGCCCGCATAGCCCTGGAAAAACTGGTCGCAGACGGCCGAATCCATCCGGCGCGTATTGAGGAAATGGTGGAGAAGGCGCGGCAGGAAGTGGATATCCGTATACGCGAGGAAGGGGAACAGGCGTTATTTGGTGTTGGTGTTCACGGAGTACATCCCGAGATTGTTAAATTGCTTGGCCGACTTTGTTATCGGACCAGCTACGGCCAAAATGTTCTTAAGCATTCAATTGAAGTGGCACATCTGGCCGGAGCAATGGCTGCCGAGTTGGGGCTGGATATCCAGTTCGCCAAGAGGGCCGGTCTGCTGCATGATATAGGCAAAGCGGTTGACCATGAGATCGAAGGGTCTCATGTGTCCATTGGGGGAGACTTGGCCCGGAAATACCGGGAAACACGGGAGATTGTCAATGCCATTGCCGCTCACCACGGAGACGAGGAATTTTTAACGCTGGAGGCAGTTCTTATCCAGGCTGCTGATGCGGTTTCCGCCGCCCGTCCCGGGGCAAGGCGTGAAACGCTTGATGCCTACATTAAGCGGCTGCAGAAGCTGGAGGGAATTGCCGATGCTCATGAGGGGGTGGACAAGGCGTATGCCATTCAGGCAGGCCGGGAAATCCGTATCATGGTAAAACCTGACAAAGTCGGTGATGTGGCCAGCATTCAACTGGCCAGAGATATTGTTAAAAAAATTGAACAGGACCTGGAGTACCCCGGGCAGATCAAGGTAACGGTCATTCGCGAGACCCGGGCGGTTGACTACGCTAAGTAGGCGGTGTGACGGGCGGCGGAGATTCTCCACCGCCCGTACTTGGTAAGGCCTGAGGCATTTAGTTTTGTCCTCGGGGAAGGATTATTGCTGACCACCGGAGAATAAGTCTTAGGCTTAATTTCTTTCAACTTACACAGGCAGAGGAAGTGCCGTTAGTGGCTAAAACCAGACAGCATGGCAAGCAGGACGCCTACACAGCGAATTTGCTGATTTCGCTTTTAATTCGTTTCCCGGAGATATTATCCGTAAATTTTGACATGCCTAATGACCGCTGCAAATTTACATTTATGCTGTCCGGAAAACGTAAGCGGGAAGATATACTCTGTTTTCGCAGGACGTTCAGAGAGTCGCTGGAGACATATTTTGACCTGACCGGAGAAGCAATCCCCTATAAAATCGAAGTAACATTTTCAAGCAAACTCAATCTGCTGGAAATAGCCAGCAGCACTACGCTTCTTTCACTGGAAGCGATTCAGTTGATTTGCGGGCTGGTCAGCAATTTCTTTGGGGATGCGTTGCTAAAGGATGCCGAGTGTCAGGACAACTCCCGCGAAGATGATTTGACCCGGCACGAGGAGATTATTGACTACCTTCTCAAGGCTAGCGCCGGTACGAAGCAGGAGAACCTGTTCGCTTTTCGTGAGGCGGGCAGAGTATATGTGTTTGACAAGTAATCAGTTACAATGCTATTTAAAACGGCTGGAGGGTTGTCGTTGCGGGTTTTAATGATCGGTGACGTGGTTGGCAAACCCGGAAGATTATGTGTCAGGGATATGTTGCCCCGTATCAGGGAGAACTACCGTATAGATGTAACCGTCGCCAACGGTGAAAACCTGGCTGGCGGAACAGGCATAAATGAGAAAACAGCCGGCGAGCTTTTTAGCTACGGTGTTGATATAATTACGACGGGAAACCACGTCTGGGACAAGAAGGAATCGTTGCCGCTGCTGGCCAGGGAACCCAGAATCCTGAGGCCGGCCAACTATCCGGCCGGAGCCCCGGGGAAAGGGGCTGTTGTTTTTAAGGCCGCTGAAAGCCAGATTGCCATACTCAACCTGAGCGGCAGAGTGTACATGTCTCCCCTGGATTGCCCTTTTCGCCTGGCTGAGCAGGAGGTGGCACGCCTCAGGGAGCTTACTCCTTTGATTATCGTAGACTTTCACGCCGAGGCAACTTCCGAAAAAATTGCCTTGGCACGATTTCTGGACGGCAAAGTTTCTGCTGTGCTGGGGACACACACCCATGTGCAGACCGCTGATGCCAGGATTTTCCCTGGGGGAACAGCGTATCTATCCGACGTCGGCATGACCGGACCTTACGACTCATGCCTCGGTGTGGACACGGACACGGTCATCCGAAAATTTCTGAGGCAGCTTCCCGAGCGTTTTGAGGTGGCTAAGTCAGCGCTCTGCCAGTTTAACGCCGCTGTTGTCGAAATTACTGAGGATTGCGGGCGTGCACAGTCTATCGAGACAATTTTTGACCTCTTGGAAGTTTAGCAGCTTATTTTTGACCAGGCAGGAATTTCTCATGGCGAGGGGGAATTTAAATGCAGTTATCAGAAAAGTCAAAAAACAGGAGGTCCACCATGGATGTATTAAAGGTTTCAGCAAAATCCAACCCCAACTCCGTAGCGGGCGCACTGGCCGGTGTACTCAGGGAACGCGGCGGCGCAGAGATGCAGGCCATTGGCGCGGGTGCTCTGAACCAGGCAGTAAAGGCTGTGGCCATAGCCAGGGGCTTTGTTGCTCCAAACGGAATAGATCTGATTTGCATCCCGGCATTTACAGATATTATCATTGACGGAGAAGAACGGACAGCGATAAAATTAATAGTGGAACCGCGCTAAAGAGACGTGTCTTATTACACCCGGCGCAGGGGTGTTTTTTTTTGAAGAGGGGGGCGGGGGGATGGAGCTTTCAGAGCGGGTCCGGGAGCTGCACCGGCAGGCTGTGGTAGTTGATGCGCACTGCGATACTGTCCGCCTGCTGCGCGGTTCATCCGGCCGGTATAGCTTTAAACAGCGTAATCGCAGCGGGCATCTTGACTGGCCACGCCTGCTGGAAGGCGGGGTTGACCTTCAGTTGTTTGCCGTATGTGTCGCACCGTTCAAGACCGGTTGCGGTGCGCTGAGTCGTGCCTTGACGATGTTGGAATCTTTTCACCGTATGCTTGAGGATAACGGGGATGAGCCGGTGCTGGTCCTTGACCGTGCAGCCCTGAGCGACTGTGAGTCTCGCGGGAAGCCGGCTGTAATGCTGACCGTGGAGGGCGGTGAGCCGCTGGAGGGACGGGTGGAGGTGTTGCACATCCTGTACCGGCTGGGAGTCAGGGGGTTTGGCCTGACCTGGAACGACCGCAACCTTTTGGCTGACGGCGTGGGTGTCGGACGATCGGCCGGCGGTCTTACCGCCTTCGGCCGGCGTGTGGTGAAGGAACTTAACCGGCTTGGCATGATCGTCGACGCTGCTCACTTGGCCAGACGAGCGTATTTTGAGTTACTTGACGCTTCGGCAACTCCGGTAATCGTTTCTCACGCCAATGCTGCCGCAGTCAGCAACCACAGGCGCAATCTGGATGACGAGCAGTTAAGCGCTCTCCGGGAGCAGGGCGGGGTGGTGGGCCTTAGTTTCTACCCTCCCTTTGTGTCGGGACGGAAGGACGCCGCTCTTGACGACTTGCTGGATCATTTTTGCTATATTGCGGAGCGCTTCGGGGTGGAAATGCTGGGGCTCGGCTCAGACTACGACGGGATCCCCTCTACCGTCACAGGGCTGGAAGATGTTTCGCGTCTGCCGGTACTTACTGCGTCATTGCTGGAGCGCGGCTTTACAGAGGATGAAGTCAGAATGGTTCTTGGCGGCAACTTCATGCGGGTTTTTGCCAACTCTTTGGGATAGACTGATGCTTATGATGAACAGTCCGGTTGATTTACACATCCATACTGTTTATAGCGACGGGTTACTGACCCCGGGTGAAGTTATTGCCCTTGCTGAGTCGTTACGACTGGCCGCAGTTGCCGTCACTGACCATGATACGGTTGAAGGGATCGAAGGCGCGCTGCAGGCTGCGTTACAACACGCCGTTGAAGTTGTGCCCGGCGTGGAACTGAGCGCAGAGTATGACAACCGGGAAGTACATATTCTGGGATATTGGATTGACCACAGGCATGCCGGCCTGAACAGCCTGCTCAAAGATTTGAGGCAAAGCCGCTATGAGCGCGCCGGAAAAACGATCGACAGGCTCTGCGCCATTGGCTTTCCGCTTGACTTTCAGGAGTTGCTTAAAATAGCCGGAGACGCGGCTCCGGGCAGGCTCCATGTTGCCAGGGCTATGGTTGCGCGGGGATATGCGGACAGTGTCCGTGCTGCCTTTGAGAAATGGCTTGGTTCCGGCAGGCCGGCTTACGTGGAAAGGTTTAAACTGTCACCGCGGGAGGCAATCGCCGCAGTCAACAGTGCAGGAGGCCTTGCCGTCTTTGCCCATCCCGGCCTGACCGGAAACATTAAGCTGCTTGATTCTCTTGTCCAATGGGGAGTGAAGGGCCTGGAAGTTTACCACCCGGAACACAGCCTGGCGCAGACTCTGCGCTTCAGGCATCTGGCACTCAAAAGAGGGCTTTGTATTACCGGAGGTTCGGATTTCCATGGCGCTGAAACTGGCAGGACACAGGGACTTGGGTTTTGCGGTGTGACCGTCAGCGAGCTAAACCTGCTTAAAGCTTTAAGGGGCTGATAAAGGTTAGCTGCATGAGCGATTTTTTGCCGCAGAATCTAAGTTTGCCACTCAAATAAAAGGATTTTTAAACTATGAGCAGAATAAGTTACTAATTTGTTTGCTTTCGGGCAGAAACAGCATATAAATAATTGGCAGGAAGGAGAATACCGATGAGCTATAAGCCTTTTGCGGCCGATACTTTGGTGCTGCCGGTTATTTCGGCTGCTGTTGCCGCTTATCTTGACCGGGAGCAGAGCGAAAGCGCAGCTTTCATTAACCGGCGTCAGCCGGCGGTTGCCTGTGGTTCGGTATGGTCTCTGCGAGGCAGGGAATTGCTGATGGAAAGACGACAGCTGATAAATATAAGGAGGGACAAGAGAAAATGAGAATGTTTAAAATCACTGTTGAAGGCAAAAGTTATGACGTGGCCGTGGAGGAAATAGCCCCCGACAGCCGCGCGGCTGCTCCTGCAAGGGCGGCAAGGCCGGCAGCTCCGGCAGCAACTAAGGCTGCGCCCATAGCCGAGGTAACGCAGAAACCCGTTCAGGAGCAAAAGGCCGCCGCTCCGGCGCCGGCTGCAGCGAACGGCACAGTTGTTGCCGCTCCTATGCCGGGAACGATACTTAATGTTCTCGTCAAGGAAGGAGCAAAGGTGAAAGGCGGCGAAGTGCTGCTGATTCTGGAGGCCATGAAGATGGAAAACGAGATTACATCGCCCGTAGCCGGCGCAGTCAAAAAAATTGCCGTCAGCAAGGGCAGCAATGTGAATACCGGTGAGGTCCTTGTTATTATAGAATAAATTTATTATTGCTGCATGGAGGAGGCAGAAAGGATTGCTTAAAAAAGTACTGATTGCGAACAGAGGCGAGATTGCCATCCGTGTTATCCGTGCCCTGCGGGAATTAGAAATAACGTCAGTGGCAGTCTACTCTGATTCAGACAAGGATAGTTTGCATGTCCTGTATGCCGACCTGGCTTATCCCCTGCATGGCGACAAAGCGCTTGATACGTATATGAATATTGGGAAAATTGTAAAACTTGCCAAAAATGTTGGGGCTGACGCCATTCACCCCGGGTATGGCTTTCTCTCCGAAAAGGAGGAGTTTGCCAAAGCCTGTGAAGAGGCAGGTCTTGTCTTCATTGGACCGGAAAGTAAAGTTATCGGTCTGATGGGCAATAAAATAGCGGCCAGGAAACTGATGCTTGCCTCAGGAGTTCCTGTTGTTCCAGGCACAGAGGAAGCGGTTTCCGACTCGGAAACCGCGCGTGAAATAGCAGCGGCAATAGGTTATCCGGTCTTAATCAAGGCCGCGGCCGGAGGCGGCGGTGTAGGTATGCGCGTGGTTCAACAGGAAACGGAATTCGCCGAAATGCTGGAGAGGGCTCAGCAGCAGGCCGGGTCTGTATTTGGAGACTCCTCCGTTTTTATTGAAAAATATATGGAAAATCCACGCCATATTGAGTTTCAGCTTCTCGCCGACAAATTTGGAAACGTGGTTCACCTGGGAGAGCGGGAGTGCTCTATCCAGCGTCGCTACCAGAAAATCATTGAGGAAGCGCCATCTACCGCCCTGACTCCCGAAATCAGGCAAAAAATGGGGCAGGTCGCCCTAGCGGCAGCGACTGCCGTCAAATATCAGGGGGCGGGCACTATTGAATTTATCTACAGTAACGGTGAGTTTTACTTTCTGGAGATGAACACCCGCATCCAGGTAGAGCATCCGGTAACCGAACTGCTGACCGGCGTTGACCTGGTAAAATCGCAGATTAAGATTGCCGCAGGTCAGCCGTTGCCTTTCAGACAGGAAGACATCCGCTTTAACGGACATGTCATCGAATGCAGAATTTGTGCGGAAGACCCTTTAAACGGCTTTTCTCCGTCACCAAACAAAATTGTCGGATACCGCTCCCCGGGAGGTTTCGGTATCCGCATTGATTCCGGTGTACACCTGAACTATGAAATTCCGACTCATTACGATTCGATGATTTCCAAGCTGCTGGCCTGGGGCAACGACAGGGAAGAGGCCATTGCCCGCATGAAACGTGCTTTGCGCGAATACATTATTATGGGCCCCAAAACAAATATACCCTATCTCAGGGCGGTAATGGACAGCGCGGTTTTCAGCCGCGGGGAAATCAGCACCAAATTTATCGAGGAGCATCCGTATCTTTTTGAGGACGCCAGAATTCTGGCGGCAAAAGACGAGGCGACTCATAAAAAACTTTCCACACTGCTGAAGATTCGTTAGGCAGAAGAACCTCACATTTGGCTTATGTTTGATCTAATGTAAATTAAGCAATTTACATTAGGCTTTCGGCCGCCTGTGAGGTTCATTAGCTATTATGTCCGCCTGACCGGCAAATATGCAGGCAAACAAAAAAAACATATTTTAAAATGCTGCCCCATAGACTGAAGCAAATAAGAAAAGGGGTAAGCAATGTCGGTGAAAACGGACAGTTCAGCATGCCGGCTTGTGTTCCCGGCTGTCACGGCTTTAACGCTGCTTTTGCTCGTTGTTGCCGATTATTTTTTTTACCGTGACAGAATATATCCCGGCGTCTATTTGTACGGTATCAATACAGGAAGCTTACACGAAGCTGAAGCCAGACAACTGGTGCAGGAAGAGCTAAACCGGGAAAATTTGGCCGGAACTTTTATCCTGTTCCGGTACGGTGAAAAGTCATGGTCCTATACATTACAGGAGTTGGGTGTTGCCCTGGACTGGGCGGAAACGCTGGCCGGCGCATTTGCTGCAGGCAGAAAAAGAATGGTTCCGTTTAGTTACGCGGAAAGAATCCGCATGATGCTGAAACCGGTCCAAATACCGCTCAAGTTTACAGTTGATCCTTCGCATTTCAGCAAGGCGCTGGCGCCTGCGGCACAGTATATAGACAGTGATCCGCAGGAGGCACGCTTTGAACTGGCTGAAGACGCGGCCACCGTAGAAATCATTCCGGAAAAGCAAGGGCTCAGGTTGTTGCTGGAAGAAACAAGGCATTTGCTGGAAATATCTCTTGAAACGTATCCTGTGCCGGAGAGTTTTCCGCTGCTGGTCAGGGAACTCAGGCCGGCCAGGACAGCAGCCACCCTCCGTGAATTGCGTGTCCGGGCGGAGGTTTCGGCTTTCAGCACTCAATTTGCGCTCACATTGCCCGGACGTGTCCACAATATCCGTCTTGCCTCAAGTTTGCTTGACGGCATACTGCTGGAACCGGGAGGAGAGTTTTCCTTCAACAAAACTGTCGGCAAAACCGGTAGCGAGCAAGGTTACCAGCCGGCTCCGGTCATTATTGCCGGAGAGATTGTGGAAGGGTTTGGAGGCGGGGTCTGTCAGGTGTCGTCCACGCTGTATAACGCGGTGTTGCTGGCGGGATTGCAGGTTGTGGCGCGAACCGGTCACAGTCTGGCCGTCGGCTACGTGCCCCCCGGCAGGGATGCTGCGGTTGCTTATGGCTGGCAGGACTTAAAATTTCGTAACTCCCTGGAGCACGGCATCTGGATACGGACTTTTGTTAAAGGCGAGCGGCTGACCGTTCGCCTGTTCGGCGATCCGGTTCCGGGACAGGAAATAAGGCTGCTGAACAGCGACCTCGATGTGATTCCGAGAGGTACGAACTATATCGAAACTGATAACCTGCCGGCAGGAACACAGGAAAAGGTCAGGGCCGGACAGGACGGCTACCGGGTCAGTGTCTGGCGCGTCACTAGTCTGGATGGGGCAGAAACAGGCCGCGAACTGCTTTCCCGGGATTATTACAGGGCGGTACCGGCTGAGGTTCGTGTCGGAACCGGTGTCAATTCCCTCAGATAGCCCGGTGGCCGAGGCCGATTGCCACTTCATTGAGGTGCAACAGACCTATGGCGAAAAATATTGCTACGGCAACATGGTCTCCCTTGCGGGCGATGCCGACCTTGCCGCCGACGTTCAGCCCCAGAGCTTTAGGCATGATCTGGGACAGTGCTTCTCTGGTCGCGCCTGCGATACCGCCCTCGCCAAGATGTGTGCTTTCAACGATTCCCTCCCGCTTCGCTGCCACCACAGCTCTTTCGACGACTTTCTGGACGGAAGTAATGAATTCCCCGCCGTAATCAACAGCTGTTGCCTTAATCCCCTCACGAGCCAGCGCTGTTTTCAGTTCGCGCTCCGCGTCGCGGTCCATGGTCAGGGCCAGGCGTATTGCGGCCGCTGCAATTGTTTTGCTGTCCAGTTCAGACATGCTGCTATTCCTCCTTCAGGCCGCCCCACAAAGCGGAATTTCCGGCCTCAGGAAAATTATAGCGTATGGGGCCTGTGAGCACAAGCTGAGCAGTTACAAACTCCTAGAAGTAACGGGCGAGGAGCCCGCTGAGAGCCCGGGCGTGGCGCGCTTCGTCCCGGCTGGACTCGTCAAGGACGTCATGCGCATGGTCTAGACCGGCGTCTTTTGCCTTTAAGGCCGCTTCCCTTTTCCCCTTGTTAGCCCCGATCTCGCCTTTAAGCATTTTTTCCAGGTTTTCCTTGGTACTGGTTGAGATTTTACCGCTCAGCTCAGCAAATTGGGCGGCATGCATCGCTTCTTCCCAGGCAATTTCCTTGAGAACAACTGCAACCTCCGGATAACCTTCACGCTGTGCCTGCCTGGCCATGGCCAGATAGACGCCTACCTCCCAGGTTTCACCCTTGAATTCATTGTTGACTTCTTCAATGACACAGGTACCTTGGCAAACACCAATTTTGTTTTCATTGACTAAATCCATTCTTGTCCTCCTTAACAATAATAGTTATTGATAGTATAAAAATAACAGTTGGACTTAACAGTGTCAACCTCTTTTTAATTTTTTCCGCAAAAAAGAATCCCGGGTATATTGTCTGCCTCCGGGATTCTGATATACGCTTTAGTCTAATTAGCGAAGCAACATGCTGATAATGGCTTCACGGAGCAAGCGCAAGACCAGTAAGGCAATAAGAGGTGAAAAGTCCAGCGGAAAGCCTGTTTTGGGCATAAGTCGCCGGAAAGGGGCAAGGATTGGCTCCGTACCTTCATAAAGCAGCCGCAAAACAGGGCCGTTTGGGTTATGGGGAACCCAGGAAAGCAGGATTCTGGCAATAATCAGCCAGGTCAGGATTTCAAAAAAAAGAGTGACTACTTGGGCGACTTGCAGCATTTCATCAGCTCCTCCGGGGATTGTAACAGACTAATTCTATCACAAGCCGACCGATTTTGGTAGACAGTTTAACTCTGCAAATCCCAGGGCCCGGACAAAGGTGTTGCGCAAAGTTTTTCGCCGTGAAAGGAAAAGGTAAAGACAGTGTCAAGTTCCAACTTATCGCTTGCGGCGAGGCGCACGATTTCCGGCAATATTTCCATGGCAAAGCGTGCCGCAATGCCGCAGGAGGAAGAAATAATACGCGGTACCGGAATAAGCTTGACAGTTGCTCCCTGCGCCAGGGCCGACTTTTCAAAACGCAGCGCCTGAGAAACTGAATGAAAGGTTGCTACGCAGTAGTTGTCCAGGAGTTACACCTCTTTGCGAATCAGAAGGTAATATTGACCATTCTGTTCTGCACTGGAAACAGCAAACCCTGCATGACGCGCCAGCCGGCTGATATTTTCCACAGTAACGTGACTGTCGGTAATAATGCTCAACTTTTTATCAAGGCCTGCCTCAAGTAATTTTTTGACCCTCAGCACCGGCTCGGGGCAGGAAAGCCCTCTTACGTCCAGGTCAAAAGCCCTGTTGCTCACTGGCGATACCTCCTTTGGCTTGAATATTCATCTGCGAACCGGAAAATGCAAAGCCTACTGCCAACAAGAAAAGGGCCGACAGAACAGCGGCAATCTGAGCGGCCGGCGGGACACCGGCCGGCCCGGCAGCCAAGCCGAAATTATGGGCAAAGGCGGCACCGGCCAGCATACCGAGAAAAGCAAGTCCGGCATCGGTATCACCCTCACCGGCCATTACCGTCTGCCGCAGCGGACAACCTCCCAGCAATGTCGCTCCTAATCCGACGATGGCTAACCCGGCAAAATTCCAAAGAGCAGCGGTATGCGCCACCGGCTGACCGGCAAACCCCACATTAATATAACCAAACAGCAGATTCAGGGAAAACGCTCCAACCAGTACAGCCAGCGAACCAAACAGCAGATGAGGGTCACCAATCAGCATCAGGTCACGGAAACAACCAACCTGGCAGAGCCTGCTGCGCTGAACGACAACACCCGCCAGCAGTCCGGCGGCAAGCGAAATTGCAAACGGAGCACGGAAAGAGCCGGGGCCGCTGTCGCTGAAATAAATGAAACCGGGGGCAACGACGACAAGCAGTATCAGGGCTAAAGCAACTGTGGGAAAGAAAAAGATGTTGCCGGTAGTTTGAGAATAAGCCCGCCCGAGGGAAAATCCTCTTTTCAGGAAGAAGACACCAGCCCCAATCCCGGTGATGAAGCCAAAAAGTCCGACAATCGCGTTTAGATCACCGGCTGAGAGCCGGAGCAGCATACGCAACGGGCACCCCAGGAATATTAACGCGCCCAGCATGACGGCAAAGCCGATGAAGAATCGGGCCAGCGGGGACGAGCCGCCGCGCACCCGGAATTCCCTGCCGGCCAGGGCAATCAGGAAGGAGCCGAGGATGAAACCTGAAACCTCAGGACGCAGGTACCGGACGGGTGCGGCGCGGTGCAGCCCCAGTCCGCCTGCGATGTCGCGCACGAAGCAGGCTACGCAGATTCCCATGTTGGCCGGGTTGCCGGCACGTACCAGCAGCACGCCGAGCAAGCCAAGCAGCAGTCCGCTGCCTATCAGCAAACGTTTACTCAATACTTTCACCTCCATGAAGTAATGAATCCTGATAGATTATACGTCAGGGCTTTTTGGCGCAACAAATAGCATTTTTCTATGCCGGGAATTACGCTATTGACTGTAACTATGCCTGTGTGGTTACGGCAGTCCTTCTGCAGCAGGAATTTAGCGCGGCAGCACGAAAAAATATAGCTCAGGGGGATGAGACCTGTGGAATTGTACCGTCTGGAAGCGTTTGCCGCGGTGGTGGAGCAACGTTCATTCTCCAGGGCGGCTGCCCGGCTTTTCCTGAGTCAGCCGACGGTCAGCACCCATATCAAAAGCCTGGAAAATGAGCTCGGCCTGCCGCTTTTTGACCGCGGCAGGCAGGAATATGTTCTGACGCCGGCAGGTGAGGCGCTTTACCGTTATGCCCGGGATATGCTTGATTTGCGTAACAGAGCTTTGGCGGAAATCAGCAACGGCGCGGAAGCCGGGCGTGAGGAGCTGACGGTTGTTGCCAGCTCAGTGCCTTGCCAGTACCTGTTGCCGCGGGCAGTGGCTGCTTTTGTCAGGAAGTTCCCGGCAATGTCTGTCTCGCTCCGCCAGAGAAACTCACAGGCAGCCTGTGCCGATATATTTCAATACCGCTGTCAGCTAGGGGTGGTGGGCGAAAAGCATTTGCCGGACAAGCTGGCATATTTGACGCTTTTGAGAGATGAACTGGTCGTTGCTGTTCCGAACTCTGATGAATTTAGACCTTTGCTGGCCAAGGACAAACTGACCGTCACTGAACTTAGCGCTTACCGCCTGCTGCTGCGCGAGCCGGGCTCTGCCACCCGCTCCCTGTTGGAACGGGCTATGGCCAAAACCGGCCTTGTTTTGCAGAGTTGCCGCCATACTGTTTTTGACAGCCAGGAGGCAATCAAACAAGCCGTTCGCCAGGGGCTTGGCGTTTCAGTTCTTTCGTACCATGTTATTGAAGACTATCTACAGTTCGGCTGGCTGCACGCACGCCTTTTGGCTGAGCCGGAGCTAAAACGCGAGTTTTACTTGGTTTATCATCCCAAGCGGGTACTTTCGCCGGCAATAACAACGTTCCGAGATTTCTTGAGCGTTTTTTTCAAGGAGGCTGACTCTTGAGAGAGATTTATGCTGACCATGCCGCGACAACTTTTCCGCGTCCACCGGAGGTGGCCGGGGCTGTTTCCGACTATCTCGTGCAAGTAGGCTGCAACCCCGGCCGCGGCGGCTACCGGCGTTCACTGGACGCGGCGCGGCTGGTGTACGAGGCCCGCCAGACTCTCTCCGCTCTGTTTAATGTGCCCCGCCCGGAACAGGTGGTCTTTGCTCCGAACGTTACCTACGCGCTGAACCTGATCTTCAAGGGACTGTTGCGGGCCGGCGACCATGTTCTGATTTCCTCGATGGAGCACAATGCTGTCGTCCGCCCGCTTGCCAGACTGAAGGACGAGCGAAAAATTGTGGTTGAAACCTTGCCCTGTAAACATGACGGCACACTCGACCCGCTCCAGGTAAAAAGAGCCTTGCGCCGGGAAACCCGCCTGGTCGTCATGATGCACGCTTCCAATGTGACCGGTACAATCCTGCCGGTCTGTGAAATCGGGGAATTGCTGATAGGCAGTGATGTGCTGTACGCCATTGACGCCGCCCAGACCGCCGGCTGCGAACGGTTGAATTTTAAGGAATTAAACTGTGATTACCTGGCTTTTACGGGGCACAAAGGACTGCTTGGTCCGCCGGGCACCGGCGGGTTGTGCTTAAGTGAGCGTGCCGCCGGGCTGACTTTACCGCTGGTGGAAGGAGGCACCGGCAGCCGCTCGGATGAAGAGGCTCAGCCGGAAATATTGCCTGATAAATATGAAAGCGGCACACAGAACGTACCCGGGGTGGCCGGTCTGGCCGCCGGTGTCCGTCTGGTGGCGGCCGCCGGTGAGCAAAACATCGCCCTGCAGAAGCAGGAACTGACCGCCGTATTTCTTGAGGGATTGGCGGCTTTGCCGGGAGTTACAGTTTATGGGACAAAGAGGCCGGAGAAAATGACCGCCGTCGTTTCACTCAACATCGCCGGTTTTGACAACGGTGACCTCAGCTTTATACTGGATCAGTGTTTTGGCATAATGACGCGCTCAGGCCTGCACTGCGCGCCGCTGGCCCACCGGACCATCGGGACTTTTCCGCAGGGTACGCTGCGCTTTTCTTTTGGTTTTGGCAACACCTTGGCTGACGTTGAGCACATTCTTAACGCGCTGCGGGAAATTGTCCGGGAAAAGCGTCAGGCGCCGGGAAGGGAGAGAAGTCAGTCTTGACTGAGTTGCTTTTTATTCTGGGACTGTTATTTATGATTGCCGGCGCGGAAATACTGGTCAGAGGCGCCTCAGGTCTGGCTGTTGCCGCCGGCGTTGCTCCCCTGATCATCGGCCTTACCGTTGTGGCTTACGGGACAAGCTCTCCTGAACTGGCAGTCAGCGTAATATCGGCTATGTCCGGCCAGGCCGACATTGCGCTTGGCAATGTAATTGGCAGCAACACATTTAACGTTCTGTTTATCCTGGGAGTATCTGCCCTGATTGTTCCGCTTATTGTTTGCCGGCAGCTGGTGAGGCTTGATGTGCCTCTCATGATAGCCGTCTCTGTACTGCTGCCGGTCATCGGCTTTGACGGGAATATCAGCAGGCCTGACGGCCTTCTCCTGCTGGCCGGGCTTGTTGCCTACACAGTTTTTTTGTTTTACTATAACAACCGGGAAAACAAAAAGGCTCAGGCTAACTGTACAGAAGCGACCAGCAAAAAGAACATGACTTTTAAATCATGGGCGACTGATATCTTTTCCATCGTCGGCGGACTGGGCTTGCTGGTGGTTGGCTCACAGTGGCTGATAGACGGGGCTACTGTATTTGCCCTGCGTCTAGGTGTCAGTGAGCTGGTCGTCGGCCTGACGATTGTAGCGGCAGGGACATCCCTGCCGGAAGTCGCCACCTCGGTTATTGCCAGTATCAGGGGGCAGCGCGATATTGCCGTCGGGAACGTGGTCGGCAGCAATATCTTTAATATACTGGCGGTCCTCGGCCTGTCCGGCCTGGTTTCACCGAACGGCGTCAATGTTTCTCCGTCAGCGCTGGCTTTTGACATCCCTGTCATGATTGCCGCGAGCATTGCCTGCCTGCCGGTGTTTTTTACCGGACACCTCATCGCCCGCTGGGAAGGCCTGTTATTCCTTGCCTATTATGCGGCCTACACCGCTTATCTGATTCTATACTCCGGCCAGCACAGCGCCTTGCCGGCGTTCAGCCGGGTTATGCTCCTGTACGTTATCCCGCTGACGGTGCTGACTATCCTGATTGTGGTAATTCGCACCGTAAGCAACGGCAACAGGGATAATTGCCCTGAGCCGGGAAGAAGGTAAATATAGCGAATGAATATTAAAAACAAGCCAAATCATAAGTTATACATCCAGCTGCTTCGTCAAATGTCGCCTGAAGAGAAGCTGCAGAAGGCCTTTGCCTTGTCCGACTTTTCGCGGCAGCTTTTTATTCATGGGTTGCGCCAAAGGTTTCCGCAAACTCCTTCTGTCTTGACATAATTATTCAGCTGGTATATATTTAGATATATACCATGGCTATGGAGGTGTGATGATGGATATTGCCAAAATTTTTGAGAACGGTCGCAGCCAGGCGGTCCGTCTGCCAAAAGAGTTCCGTTTTAGCGACCCGGAAGTCTATATTAAAAAAATAGGTGATATGGTATTGCTCATTCCAAAGAACAGTATCTGGAAAACATTTGAGTCAAGTATTAATCAATTCTCGGATGATTTCTGTCAGGAAAGAAACCAGCCTGAAAGGCAAAAGCGGGATACTATAAATGAAATACATGCTTGATACAAATATCTGTATACACATTATCCGGGAAAAGCCTCTCCAAGCAATTGAAAGCCTTAAGAGGCCCGAGTTGGGGGAGGTATGTATCTCTGCCATCACGGTGGCAGAGTTGGAGTATGGAGTGGAAAAAAGTTTACACCGGGAGCGGAACAAACTTGCGCTGGCCGGGTTTCTTGCTCCTTTTGAAATATTGCCTTTTACTGATAAATCTGCCGTCACATACGGGCAAATCCGGGCAGAGCTTGAAAATAAAGGACAAATTATCGGTCCCTATGATTTGTTGATAGGCGCCCACGCGCTGTCCGAAAACCTGACTATTGTAACGAACAACACGAAGGAATTTGCCCGTGTCCCCCAACTTTCAATTGAGAACTGGGTTGAATAGCGGGTGCCGGAAGGAAGGACGAACATCTTAGGAATGACTAAAAAGTATTGCCTGACCGTGTTTGGCTGCCAGATGAACGAGCGCGATGCTGAGACGCTACGCGGCTTTCTTGATCAACTGGGGTACACAGAGACAGAGCTGGTCGCGGAGGCGGACCTGGTGATTATGAATACCTGCGCTGTGCGGCAGAAAGCGGAGGAAAAGGTTTTCGGCCTGCTCGGACGCCTGGGGAAGCTAAAGGCGCAAAACCAGGGGATGCTTATTGCCGTTTGCGGCTGCCTGCCGCAACAGGAGAAAGCGGCGAAGAAGATACAAAAGAAATATCCTTTTGTGGACTTAATATTTGGCACTCATAATCTGGCCGCTTTCCCGGAGCTACTGCAGCGGGCGGAAAGCGGTCATGGGACGGTGACTGAGGTTTGGGACGAGGCCGGTGAAGTGGTGGAAGCCCTGCCGGCTGTACGCCGGGACGGGGTCAAAGCCTGGGTAAACATCACTTACGGATGCAACAATTATTGCACATATTGCGTTGTCCCGTATGTGCGTGGCAGGGAAAGGAGCCGCCGGCCGGAGGACATTTTGGCGGAAATCGGGAAGCTTGCGGCTGAAGGCTACAAGGAGGTTACACTGCTCGGGCAGAACGTCAATTCCTACGGCAGGGACTTGCCGGAAAGGGTTGACTTTCCCGGCCTGCTGCAGCGGGTAGACCGGGAGAGCGGAATTTCCCGAATCCGCTTTATGACCTCACACCCGCGGGACTTTACCGAAAAACTGGTTGGCGTGATGGCCGGGGGTACAAATATCTGTGAGCATGTCCACCTGCCTGTCCAGTCCGGCAGCAACCGTATTTTAGCGTTGATGAACCGCGGTTATACCCGCGAGCATTACCGGGGACTGGTAGAGCTGCTGCGCACTTCCTTACCGGAATGCGCCCTTACCACTGACCTGATAGTCGGCTTTCCCGGCGAAACGGAGGAAGACTTTCAGGAAACACTGGCTCTGGTGGAGGAGGTACGCTTTGACTCCGCGTTTACCTTTCTTTATTCTCCGCGCCGCGGCACGCCGGCTGCGGAGATGCCGGAGCAGGTACCGGCAGCGGTTAAGAAAGAACGCTTCGCAAGACTCCTGGAAGTGCAGAACCGCCGCGGGCTGGAACGGAATCGGGCGCTCGTGGGCTGCGTGGCCGAAGTATTGACGGAAGGCCCGAGCAAAACCGACCCCGGCGTACTGACAGGGCGAACGCGGACCAACAAGACGGTAAACTTTACCGGGCGGGATACTGCAGCCGGCGAACTGGTCCCGGTTGAAATCACGGCGGCTCAGACCTGGAGCCTGCTGGGGAGGCGTCTTCCATGAACTTGGAAACACCGCTTATCCGCCAGTACCGGGAAATCAAGGCTCACAACGAAGATAAGCTCCTGTTGTTCCGTGTGGGCGACTTCTATGAAATGTTTTACGACGATGCCAGGCTGGGCGCGAGGGAGCTGGAAATTACGCTTACCTCCCGCGAAACCGGCAAGGGAAATCATGTGCCTCTGGCCGGATTTCCCTATCATGCCCTTGATAACTACCTGGGCAGACTGGTTGACAAGGGTTATAAAGTTGCGATCTGCGAGCAGGTCGAAGATGCGAAGCTGGCCAAAGGCCTGGTCAGGCGGGAAATTGTGCGGATTGTGACGCCGGGTACACTGACTGAGACAGCGTTGCTAGATGAAAAGCGCAACAATTATCTGGCTGCCGTTTTCGCCGGACGAGGCGGGTATGGTTTGGCGGCCGTGGATGTTTCCACCGGTGAATTTACCTGCTGTGAACTGCGCGGGCGGCAGGCGGCCAGACTCCTGGGTGATGAGCTCTGCCGGCTGCGCCCGGCGGAGCTGGTGGTCAATGCCGGAGCCCAGGCTGACCCGGGTTGCAAGGACGCTTTTGCCCGCCTTGGACGGGAGGTACCGGTCGGCACTGTCGCCGGCAGGGAATATGCCTTACGTAGCGCGGAAACACCTTTGCAGGAGCAGTTCGGCGCCGGCTGCCGGCAGATTTCGGGACTAGCGGCGGCGGCGGCGGGAGCGGCGGTACGCTACCTGCGTGAGAACCAGCCGGGCGGCCTGAAGCATCTGCAGGTTCCGGGAGAGTATTCACCGGAAGGATTTATGATCCTGGATCCCGCAACGCGACGAAACCTGGAACTGACCCGTACCATCCGCGATGAAAGCAGGCACGGTTCGCTGCTCTGGGTGATTGACCGGACCGGAACCGGCGCCGGGGCCAGACTGCTCAAAAGGTGGCTGGAGCAGCCGCTTCTTGACCCCGCTGCCATTAACAGGCGGCTTGACGCGGTGGAGGAGCTGGCGGGAGATTTGCTTTCACTGGAGGACGTGGCCGAGCAGCTTAAGGAAACGTCCGACCTGGAACGTCTGATTGGTCGCGTCCACTGCGAAAACGCCACGGCCCGCGACCTGGTGGCCATGCGCCGGACACTGCTTTTATTGCCGGCGTTTGCGGAAAGGATGTCTTTGGCCAGATGTGAAACTTTGCGGCACTTGGCCGTACGTCTGCCGGAACTGCATGAGCTTGCGCAATTCCTTTTTGAGGCGCTGCGGGATGACCCGCCGCTTTCCCTGAAAGAAGGCGGGCTGTTGCGGGAAGGCTTTCATCCCGAGGTGGACAGGCTGCGGCAGGCGCGCCGCGGCGGCCAGGAGTACCTCCTGGAAGTAGAGCAGCGCGAGCGGGAACGTACCGGCATTAAATCCTTAAAAGTGAGCTATAACAGGGTTTTCGGATACTACCTGGAAATTTCCCGGGCTAACCTGCATCTGGTTCCGGAAGATTATCTGCGCAAACAAACTCTGGTTAATGCGGAACGATATATCACCCCGGAACTGAAGGAATACGAAGCGCTGATCCTTGGCGCGGAGGAAAAAATAGCGGCGCTGGAGTATGAAGCCTTTTTAGCCGTCAGGGAAAAAGTGGCGGAGTTTACCGCTCCCATCCAGGAAGCGGCAGCAGTATTGGCTGAACTTGACGCTTACCAGTCGCTGGCCAGGGTAGCCAGGGATAACCGTTATGTAAGGCCGGAGATTGACGACGGCACGACGGTGGAGATTGTGGACGGGCGCCATCCTGTAGTGGAGAAGATGTTGCAGGACCAATTGTTTGTACCGAACAACGTTTTGCTGGATGGGACTGAGCACCGGGTTTTGCTGATAACAGGGCCGAATATGGCAGGTAAGTCAACGTATATGCGCACAGTGGCGCTGATTGTTATCCTGGCGCAGCTTGGCGGCTTTGTCCCGGCAAGAAAGGCGCGCATCGGTCTGGCGGATCGCATCTTTACCCGTATCGGAGCAGCGGACGACTTGGTGGGCGGGCAGAGCACCTTTATGGTGGAAATGAGCGAAGTGGCCGGTATCCTGAGCAGGGCCACCTCCAGGAGTCTGATTTTGCTGGATGAGGTCGGGCGCGGCACCGGCACCGTGGACGGCATCAGCATCGCGCGCGCTGTAGTGGAATACCTGTACTATAAAGTTAAAGCCAGAACGCTGTTTGCCACTCACTACCACGAACTGACAGCCCTGGCGGCCGAGTTTCCCGCTGTTCAAAACCTTGCCACCGCGGTCAAAGAAAAGGGCGAGGAGATTGTTTTTCTTCATAAAGTGGTCCCAGGCAGTGTCGATAAGAGTTACGGCCTGCAGGTAGCCCGCCTGGCCGGGCTGCCGCCCCAGGTGCTGGAACGCGCCCGCGACATTCTGGCGCAACTGGAGGCCGCCGGCGGACAGCGGGCAACAGATTCCGCAGAAGATTTGCAGTTGCGTCTCTTTGTTCCGGACCGCGAATTGTCTGCCGCGCTTGACGATTTGGAGTCGGCGGACCTGATGACCACCACACCGCTGGAGGCTATGCAGATTTTGTACAGGCTCCAGCAGGCTATGAAAAGAGGAAAACCGTATGGTTAGGATCAAGGTGCTGGACGAGGCTACCGCCAACCAGATAGCCGCGGGAGAAGTGGTCGAGAGACCGGCGGCGGTGGTAAAGGAACTGGTGGAAAATGCCCTGGATGCCGGGGCAAAACAGGTTCGCATCAGCATCTCCGGCAGCGGACTGGCCACTATCAGTGTGGCAGACGACGGTTCGGGAATGTCGCCGCAGGAAGCCCGCCTGGCCATTTTGCGCCATGCCACCAGCAAAATAGACTCCGCGGCAGACTTAGCGAGCATCAGGACGCTTGGTTTCCGCGGAGAAGCGCTCCCCAGTATTGCCTCTGTAAGCCGGATGCGTATTACGACCCGGCGCGCCGAGGACCTGGCCGGTACTGAGCTCGTGCTTCATGCTGGCAAAATAGTAAGCGACAGCGTGACGGGGTCCCCTCGCGGCACGGAAATTCGTGTGGAAGAACTGTTTTACAATACCCCTGCCAGGTTAAAATTCTTGAAAAGCGAGACAGCCGAATCTGCCAAAATAACCGAGATCGTCCAGCGGCTGGCGCTGGCCTGGCCGGAGGTGTCCTTTTCTTACCGGGTCAATGGACGTGAACAACTGGTGACTGCCGGTAACGGGGAATATGGTGATGTGCTTGCCGCCGTTCTCGGCCGTGCCCTTAGCCGTCAGTTTCTGCCTCTTTCCTGGCAGGGGACGCTTGTTTCACTTCAGGGCTATCTTTCACGGCCGGCTCTGGCGCGGGCTAACCGTAACCTGCAATATTTTTACATCAACAGGCGGCCTGTCCGCTCTCCGCTGCTGAGCGACGCACTGCAGACGGGTTATCTGACGCTGTTGCCGCGCAACCGTTTCCCGGCCGCGGTAATATTTCTTAAGACTGACCCGGCCGAGGTGGACGTTAATGTCCACCCGGCCAAGCAGGAAGTGCGTTTTTCGCACGCGCAGGAAATTTATCGCCAGTTCCTTTCGGGAGTGCGGCAGGCGCTGCGGCAGGCGGAATCAGCGGAACACAGCCTAATGACTCAGACCAGCGGCCCCGTTTATCGTCAGCATGTCGGCTCGCCGGCCTCCGGCCTCCGACCTCCGGCATCCGTCTGCGAGCGTCCCCGGCAGGAAACAATTTACCAACTGCGGGAAACGTCTCCGGTGGAAAAGTCTGCAGAGCCGCCGGGAGATTTGACTATTCCGTGCTCTCATAAAAACATTTTTGCGGGCCTTATTCCCATCGGCCAACTGGCAGCCACGTACTTGCTGGCCCAATCGGCGGCAGGCGACCTTTATCTTGTTGACCAGCACGCCGCTCACGAACGCGTTCTGTATAATTCTTTTGCCGGGGAAATACAGGAGGGACGGCTCGCTGTCCAGGAGATCATACCGCAGACGATCGAGCTTGACCCGCAGAGTGCGGCAGCCTTGAGCAGTGCCCTGAAAATATTTGCCGCTATAGGATTAACATTTGTGCCGTTTGGCTATAATACTTTTATATTGCGGACCGTACCCTTATTTTTCCGGCACGGGCTGACCAGGGACGATATCCTTGCCTTAGTGCAGGCGGCTTCTGAAAACAGTGAGGGAACACAGTTGCTTGGAGAAGCTCTGAAGATGATGGCCTGCAAGGCCGCCATCAGAGCAGGCCAACCGCTTTCCCGGGAAGAGATGGCCGGGCTCCTCAGCAGTCTGGCGGAAACGGAACAGCCTCTTACCTGCCCGCACGGCCGGCCGACGGTTATGTCGCTGTCCGCGGCCGGATTGGCGGCACACTTCAGGCGGCGCTAGTATGGCTCCTTTGCTTGTAATTGCAGGGCCGACAGCTGTCGGCAAGTCACAGGTGGCGTTGCAGGTGGCTGCCGCGCTCGGCGGCGAAATAGTTTCAGCCGACTCTGTCCAGGTTTACCGCGGACTGGATATCGGCACGTCGAAAGCGAGCCTTGAGGAACGCCGACTTGTGCCGCATCATTTGCTGGATATCGCTGACCCGCGAGAGAACTATACCGTAGCTGATTTTCAGCGGGATGCGCGGGAAGCAGTCGAACGGATTCAGGCCAGGGGAAGGCTGCCGGTTTTGGTAGGGGGGACTGGACTTTATATCCGCGCCTTACTGCGTGGGTTTGCCTTCGGTGAAACAGGGGAAGATGAGAGCTTACGCCTAAAATTGAACGAAGAAGCAGAGTTGCATGGGCCGGAAGTGCTGCATGAGCGATTGGCGGCGGTTGACCCGGCGGCGGCGGCAAAAATCCATCCCCGTGACCTGCGCCGCCTGCTGCGCGCGTTGGAAGTGTTTACGCGGAGCCGCCGGCCGATTTCTCTGCAAAGACTTGATACCGCCGGCAGTTCCGGTTATGATGTGCTCATGTTTGTCTTGAACCGCCCACGGGAACAACTGTATCAGCGTATTGAGCAAAGAGTGGAAACGATGCTGGGTGAGGGTCTCGTGGAGGAGGTCAGGGGCTTGCTTTGCGGAGGTGTGCCGGCAGGGTGCAAGGCGATGCAAAGCTTGGGCTACCGGCAGATTGTCGCCTGCCTGCAGGGGACGATGACATTGCCTGCGGCGGTGGAGTTGATTAAGCGCGACACACGGCGCTATGCCAAGCGTCAGCTGACTTGGTTCCGCAGTGAACCGGAGGCGTTCTGGATTGACCTGGAAAGGTCCGGCCTCCACGGCGCGGCTGAAAATATTTGCGCCGCATCAGGCAGGAGTTTCCAGGCAAAGCGAGAATAAAAATGCAATATGAAACCAGCTAACAGACTACTGGGGGAATGATTGTGAACAAGGTAACGGTAAACCTGCAGGATAATTTTTTGAACGCAGCCAGAAAGGACGACCTGATGCTGACTATTTTCCTGGTCAACGGCTATCAGATTAAGGGGACGGTACGCAGTTTTGATAACTTCACCATACTCCTTAATGTGGACAATAAACAGCAACTTGTCTATAAACATGCTGTATCAACCATTATCCCCTTTCGCAATATCAACCTGACCCAGTCTGCGGAATGAGTCTGTTGCGTTCGAAGAGAATAGTTCAGACTAAAGAATCGGGGGACACCCCGATTTCTCGTTGTAACACGTCAGTCAATAATGTATAATCTAATGTATAACAGGTAAAAGGGGTGCCTGGAATGAGCGAACTGGTCCGCAAGCAGTTTTACATTACAAAAACCCAGGAAACACTGCTAAAAAGCAGGGCAAAGGAAGCCGGCCTGACGGAGACCGAACTCGTGCGGCAGGCAATTGATGCTCAGGTTCGGAAAATAAGCTTTGCCAGAACTTCTCTGCAGGCTTGGCGGGAAGAGAGCAGTTTTATCCGTGGTTTAATGGCTGAAGGTCCGGTAAAAGGTAGGCGGAATTGGCAAAGAGAGGACCTTTATGAGCGCTAAGATAATGCTCGACACGAATGTTCTCGTTTACGCCTACGACCGTTCTGAGGAACGCAAGCAAAACATCGCTTTTCGGTTGCTTGAGAGGCTGGTGGCCACAGGCACGGGAGTGATCAGCACGCAGCTGCTGGCCGAGTTTTTTGTGACGGTGACGAGAAAAATCCCCCTGCCCCTTACCCTGGAGCAGACTTCTGAGAGAATATCGCATTTTTGCCGGCTCTGGCCCGTGTTGGGTGTAAACGAAATGGTCATTCTCGAGGCTATCCGTGGTGTCAGGGAGCACCGTTTTTCGTATTGGGATGCCCAAATATGGGCTACAGCCCGTCTTAACCAGATAGAGATTGTACTTAGCGAGGACTTTTCCTGCGACAGTTCAGTAGAAGGAGTCCGTTTCCTGGACCCCTTTCAACCCGCTTTTGACTGGCAGCTTTTTAATTAAATAAGCAGCAACCACAACTCAGAGGTGTTACGATGGAGACGGCTATACTGGTCGGCCTGCAGACGGCAAAGGCGGGGCTGGCAACAGAAGAAACAATGCGCGAGCTGGCCCAGCTTGTGAAAACGGCAGGAGCAGAGCCTGCTGCCGAAGCGGTGCAGAAACGGCCGTCAGCCGATGCCGCCTATTATGTCGGGAAAGGCAAGGCGGAGGAAATCGCGGCTCTGGCCAAAGATCTGTCCGCTGATTGCATAGTCTTTGACGACGAACTCTCCCCGGTCCAGATCCGTAACCTGGAAAAGGTCACCGGCGTGCGCGTTGTGGACAGGACAGCCCTGATTCTGGATATTTTCGCGCAGCGTGCCCGAACGCGTGAAGGAAAACTGCAGGTGGAGCTGGCACAGGCCAATTACCTGTTGCCGCGGCTGACCGGACGGGGGGTTGAGTTGTCGCGCCTTGGCGGTGGCATCGGCACCAGGGGACCGGGGGAGAAAAAATTGGAGGTTGACAGGCGAGTTTTGCGTGAACGAGTCGCCGACCTCCGGCGCGAGCTGGAGGAAGTCAAAAAGCACCGCAGCCTGCACCGCCAGTCCCGCCAGTCAATTCCTCTGCCGGTGGTAACGCTGGTGGGGTATACCAATGCCGGCAAATCAACATTGCTTAATGCCCTGACAGGAGCAGCGACTCTGGTGGAGGATAAGCTGTTTGCCACTCTCGACCCGACCACGCGCCTTGTCAGGCTGCCCGGAGGAAGGGAGTTCCTGCTGACAGACACGGTAGGGTTCATCCGTAAGCTGCCGCATCACCTGGTCGCGGCATTCCGGGCCACCCTGGAAGAAGTGCTGGAAGCTGACCTGCTCCTGCATGTGGTTGATACCCCTCACCCGCAGGCCGCCGAACAAATAGAGGCGGTCATGGATGTTTTACATCAGCTTGGAGCGGCAAACCGCCCGACGCTGCTTGTTTTTAACAAGCTAGATGAGCCGCCGGCCAAAACAGCGCTGGCTGTTCTTTCCAGGGGCTACCCGGACCATGTTGCTGTTTCCGCGCTGAACAGGGAAGGGCTGCCGGAACTGTTGCACAGAACGGAGGCCTTGCTGCAGCATGATGACTGCCGGGTATCGTTTATGTTGCCTATAGGCCGCGAAGATTTGCTGGCGATCATGCGGCGGCACGGCAGGGTTGACAACGTGCAGTACACCGCAGAAGGAATTGATGTCAGAGCAACACTGCCCCGCCTGTGGGCGGCGAGAATCAGCAGTAGACTGAACAGCCCAGAGAGGGGTGACGGCGATGACATTTAATTTCAATCAAAAATATGAACAGCTGTTTACAGAAGCCGAAGAGGTAACCTTTCCTGTCTTCCGCCGCATCGGACAGAAGGTTCTGCATAATCAGGCACGGGTGTTGGAAGCCTTTCGCGAATTAAGAATTGACGAAGCCTGTTTTCATGACTCAACCGGATATGGATACGACGACGCGGGGCGGACCAGTCTTGACTGTCTGTTTGCCCGTGTCTTCGGCGCGGAGGCCGCCCTGGTGCGGCCTCAGTTCGTTTCCGGCACACACGCCATTGCTTCCTGCATATATGGCATCCTGCAACGCGGTGGCCGCCTAGTGTCGCTGACCGGCAGACCCTATGACACGCTGCAGAAAGCACTGGGCCTGGCGGGTGAAGGCAGGAAGGGACTGGAAGAGGCCGGAGTCGCTTATGGTGAAGCCGACCTTTGCGGGGGTCTTGATGAAGATTTGCTGGATGACGTTCTGTCTGCCGGCGCCAGTCTCGTTTTTATCCAACGGTCGCGCGGTTATGCGGAGAGACCTTCCCTGACAGCGGCGCAGATCCAGCTGTTATGTCAGGCGGTCAGGCGGAGGATACCTGAAGCAGTTATTCTGGTCGACAACTGCTACGGCGAGTTTGTGGAGGAACTGGAGCCCTGCCATGTCGGCGCCGACCTGGTGGCCGGCTCACTGATTAAGAACGCCGGGGGCGGCCTGGCACCCGGCGGAGGCTATGTGGCGGGACGCGCCGACCTGGTGGAGCAGGCGGCCTGGCGCCTGACAGCGCCGGGACTTGGCGCAAGGATAGGCAACATGGCTGGCGTGAAGCGCCTGTATTACCAGGGACTGTTTTTGGCGCCGCACCAGACGGGGGAGGCGCTGAAAGGGATGGTACTGGCCGCCTGGCTTTTTACACGCCTTGGCTTTACGGTTTGCCCGAAATGGGATGAGGAGCGGGGCGACACGGTCCAGGCGATTTGCCTGGGAGAGCCACAACTGCTTGAAAAATTTTGCTGCGCGGTCCAGGCCGCTTCCCCGGTGGACAGCTACCTTAAGCCACGCCCTGCCCCCATGGTTGGCTACCGTGACAAAATCATTATGGCGGCTGGTACTTTCGTGCAGGGTGCAAGCAGCGAGCTTTCCGCCGACGCACCCCAGCGCCCGCCCTATAGCGTATTCCTGCAGGGAGGACTGACGTATGAACACGTCAGGTTGGCCCTGGCACAAATACTTGATGCAACGGGCCTTGCGGAACGTAAGCATTAATTTTGTCCGGTTGCTCCCTGGTTATGCGGATGGGTTTCATTGCTTTTTAAATGCAGTTTTGGTATACTTGCTGCAGGTTTAGTCTCTTCAGGGAGTGTGGCATGCAGAAAGTTAACCTGCTTGACCTGTCACCGGCTGAGTTGCGGGGCTTTCTGGCTGAGCTTGGTGAGCCGCCTTACAGGTCTGCCCAGATTATGGACTGGCTGTACAGGAGAGGGGCGGACAGCTTTGCGCAGATGACCGACCTGCCGCGGGCATTGCGGGAGAAGTTGCCGGAGCTTGCTGAAACCGGGTTGCTGCCGATAGTTGCGGAACAGGCCGCGCACGATGGAACCAGGAAGCTGCTCTTTGCTCTTCAGGACGGCCACTCCGTGGAAACAGTCATTCTGCCATACGAGCACGGCACCAGTGCCTGTGTTTCGACCCAGGTAGGTTGCCGCTGGGGGTGCGGTTTTTGTGCTTCCGGGCAACATGGCTTCGTCAGAAATCTCAGACCCGCAGAGATTATGGCGCAGGCGCTGCAGGTCAAAAACAGACTGCGGTCCGGTGGGATGGCCCTAAAAAGTATTGTCCTGATGGGTACCGGGGAACCGTTGGACAACTGGGACGGTACCGTTGCTTTTTTGCGTTCTGCCCGTGACCCGGGGTTGCTGGGCATGAGCCTGAGGCATATAACTTTGTCGACCGTTGGCTTGCCGGTGCGTATCCGTGCCTTGGCCGATTTCCGCTGGCCCGTGACGTTGGCTGTATCCCTGCACGCCGCAGAGGATGCCCTGAGAGACAAAATTATGCCTGTAAACAGAAAGTATCCGCTGGCTGTTTTGCTGTCGGCTTGCGACTATTATACTGAAAAGACGGGGCGGCGGATTACTTATGAGTATGTTATGATTCAAAACGTCAATGACAGTGAAGAACAAGCCCGCAAATTGTCGGCGTTGCTGCGCGGCCGGCTCTGCCATGTTAATCTAATCGTCATGAACCCGGTGCCGGGCCTGGGCTTTTCTCCGAGCGGCGAAGCGGCGGTGCAGAGTTTTGCCGAGACATTGCTAAATGAGAGAATAAGCGCTACTGTCAGGCGCAGACTTGGCTTGGGAATAGCGGCTGCCTGCGGCCAGTTGCGCAACGCTTTCCTGAATTAAAGTGCAAGTTCCGGGTTTTATGGGAGAAGCAAAAGAGGTATGCCTATGAAAGCGGCAGGGATGAGTGACAGGGGAAAAGTAAGGGAAAAGAACGAGGATGCCTTTCTGCTCATGAGGGAAGGGCCTATTTGCCTGTTTGCAGTGGCGGACGGCATGGGAGGCCATGCCGCCGGAGAGGTTGCCAGTACGCTGGCGCTGCAGGCACTGGATGGTTACCTGCAGGAGTGGGGAGGGGAACTGCTGGAAAAACCGGCAGCTCTGCGTTACCTGACTGCTTTTATGGAAGAGATGGGAGCGTTCGTTAACCGGAGAGTACTGGAAGCAGCGCGGCAAAATGCAATGCAAGCCGGCATGGGCACTACTCTGACAATGCTGTTTGGAGTAAACGGGCTCTGGTGTGTGGGTCATATCGGCGACAGCCGGGCTTACCTGATAAATGGCAGCGGCCTTTACCAATTGACGGAGGACCATACCCTGGTAACACAGTTAGTACGCAGCGGGCAACTGAGTGATGCGGAGACGGAAAGCCATCCGCAGCGTCATGTGCTTACCAGAGCGCTTGGCACGGATGAGCAGGCTGTTTTTGATGTTTTGCCGCAGAGTTTCAGAAACGGAGATATGGTCCTGCTCTGCAGCGACGGGCTGTACAGTATGCTTGAAAATCCGGAGATTGCCGCCCTGGTCAGGAGTGACAGTGATCCGGGCGCCGCGCTTGAACGGTTAATTGCCCGGGCCAATGAACGTGGGGGCACGGACAACATTACCGGTGTTTTAGTCTTCCTGTAGCCTTTATGAAGAGAGAGTTTGAGGTGAGGTTTTTGATCGGGAAGATTTTGGGGAACCGGTATCAGGTAGTGGAAAAAATAGGTGATGGTGGGACGGCGTTTGTGTTCAGAGGGCTGGATACGCTGCTGAACCGGAACGTTACCATAAAAGTGCTCCGCCCTGAATACGTAAGCGACCAGGACTTCGTGCGACGTTTCAAACGTGAGGCTCAGGCCGCAGCGAGCCTCTCCCATCCGAACGTGGTCAGCATTTATGATGTGGGCTGTGAAGAGGGAGTCCACTTTATTGTCATGGAATATGTAAAAGGCCAGTCGCTGAAAAACCTTATTGAGGAAATGGGCCATCTGCCAATCAGGCTGGCTGTGGATTACGCCTGCCAGACGGCGCAGGCTCTGGATCATGCTCACCGTCACGGTATCGTTCACCGTGATATCAAGCCGCACAATATTTTATTGAACAGTGACGGGAGAGTCAAAGTAACTGATTTTGGCATAGCTCAGGCGGTAACCTCATCAACGCTTACCTATCACAACGGAACTCTTCTCGGCTCAGTTCACTATTTTTCTCCGGAACAGGCCAGAGGTGGCCAGACAGGAGAAAAATCAGATATTTATTCGCTGGGAGTCGTCCTGTACGAAATGCTGACCGGGCGGATTCCGTTTGGCGGAGATTCTCCGGTATCTGTAGCGGTAAAGCACCTGCAGGAGCCGTTTCCTGACCCGCGCGCCACGAATCCTGATGTTCCGGCTACAATCGCAAATACCGTCCGCAAGGCCGTTGATAAAGACCCGGAACGTCGCTTCCGGTCTGCACGGGAAATGTCTGATGAACTTTCCGGCTGGCTTACCGGCAGGATGCCGCGTTCTCCGGGACGCGAGCCGGAAAAGGACACTAATAAGGCAGCGCTTCCCGCCGCGCGGAAGAGCAGCATTGCCGGCCGGCGGCTGCTGCCGGTTGTTTTGCTGCTGCTAGTGGCAATCGCCATTGTTGCTCTGGTGATCCAATTTCGCGCCTTTTTTATTGTTCCCGAGGTACAGGTACCGAGTGTGGAAGGGCTGAGTGCTACCCGGGCGGTAGAACTGCTGACAGAAGCCGGGCTCACCGCACAGATTGTTGACCAGCTGCCGGACCATAATGTCCCTGTCGGCCACGTGCTGCGCCAGAACCCGGCAGCGGGGCGTCTGGTGAAAAAGAACCGGCAGGTTGATTTAATACTCAGTACCGGTCCGGTATTGGTGGAGGTCCCGGATGTTATAGGCAAAACCGAGCTGGAAGCAACTCTGATTTTGCAGGGACACGGCTTTACTGTCAGCCTGGCAGAGGAGTACAGCGACCAGCCGCCCGGAACTGTTATCCGTCAGGATCCGGGCAAAGGTTTTATGCTGGCACGGGGACAGCAACTGACTCTGACAATAAGCAAAGGCGGACGTCCATTTAAAATGAGGGACCTGACCGGACTTACGCTGGATGATGCCAAAAGCTGGCTTGAACTGTTTGGCCTGACGGTGCGTTTTGTGGAGGAGCGGGAAGGCGAGCATCCTGTCGGGGTGGTTCTTGAACAGCACCCTGCCGCCGGTGAACTGGTTAAGGCCGGAGATCCGGTTGACCTGGTGATTAGTAAGGGCTCAGGACAAACACCTCCGGCCCGGCACTCGATTCGCATTGACACGTCTATGATTCCGCAGGGGGAGAAAATTGTCCTAACGATCAGTGACAGCATGGGCCAGCGCACAGAAAATTACGTCAATACCGGCGCTACCATTGTTACCAGGGGCTTCGGCTATGGTGAGGTGGAAGTGCGCTGGCAGGATAAGGTGGAAAAAAAGAGTTTCCCCGAGTAAAACGAAGAAGAGGTGGCTGATCTGCGGGGTAGAATCCTAAGGGCGGCAGGTGGCTTTTATGATGTGCTGGCGGACGGCGGCGCCGTATTTCGTTGCCGTGCGCGCGGCCGCCTGCGGAAAGAAGGTCTTTTTGCAGGAGACGTGGTTCAGTTCACCCCGCTTAATGGTGGACAGGGTGTGCTGGAAAAGCTGGAAAGCCGCAGTACCCTGCTAAAGCGCCCTGCAATCGCCAATGCGGAGCAGCTTGTAATAGTTTGTTCTCCCCAGGAACCTCCTTTGTCGCTGCAACTTTTGAACAGGCTGCTGGTTCTGGCAGAAAGCCGGCGACTCAGGTCTGTCATCTGCCTTAACAAGTTTGACCTGCCTGGCAGTGACGGGGCGCAAAAATTACTGAAGGAAGTTTTGCATGCTGCTTCCTACCCGCTGCTTTTTACCAGTGCCTTGGACGGGCGAGGATTGCAGGAACTGAATGAACTGCTACGGGGACGGATATCAGTCCTGGCAGGCCCCTCCGGCGCGGGTAAATCTTCGTTGCTCAACCGTTTGTCCCCGGGGGCTGCCTTGCGCACCGGCGAAGTTTCAGAAAAACTGCAGCGCGGGCGGCATACAACCAGGCAGGTGGAGCTGTTGCCGCTTGACGGCGGCGGCTTGGTAGCTGATACCCCCGGATTCAGCCAGCTTGACCTGGACGAGGTTGACCGCAGCTCACTGCCTGGTCTTTTCCCGGAGTTCCGACATTTTTCCGGTCACTGCCGTTTTGCCGGATGCCGGCATCAGGAAGAGCCGGACTGCGCTGTAAAGCAGGCTGTAAACGATGGCTGCCTGCCCGCCGTCCGACATGAACATTATCTGGTTTTCCTGAACGAGGTCACCATGCGAGGGAGGTTTCATTAAAGTTGGCCATCATCGCGCCATCAATTCTGTCCGCCGATTTTTCCTGCCTGGCGGAGCAAGTGAAAACAGTTGAGGCTGCAGGCGCCGCGATGCTTCATTTTGATGTGATGGACGGGCATTTTGTTCCTAATCTGACTTTTGGTCCGCAGCTTGTCAGTGCGCTTCGCCACAGGAGCAGACTTATTTTTGACGTACACCTGATGATTGAGCATCCTGAACGATTTATACACGACTTTGTTGATGCCGGAGCCGACCTGCTGACGGTTTCTGCTGAAGCGTGCACTCATCTGCACCGCGTCCTGCAACAAATCCGCTCACTCGGAATTAAGGCAGGTGTGGCCCTTAACCCTGCCACACCGCTGTCATTACTGGAATATGTTTTGGACGAGATTGACCTGGTCCTGATAATGAGCGTTAATCCGGGTTTTGGCGGGCAGCAATTTATCCCGGCTGTTTTGCCAAAGGTCAGAAAGTTGAAGGAAATGCTTGGAACACGGCCGGTAAAAATCGCGGTAGACGGAGGGATAACCGCCGACAATGCTAAGTCGGTGGCTTCCGCCGGGGCTGACATCCTGGTGGCAGGCACCGCAGTATTTGCCGCCCCTGATGTGGCACTGGCCTTCAGGATGCTGCAAGAAAAAAAATTGGTCTGACCATTATATTAGTGTTATAATTGGGGGTGTCAAGGAGAAATGGAGGCCGACGAGCGATATATGTGGCTGGCCTTGGACCTGGCTGCCAATGGGATGGGCGAAGTCAGTCCAAACCCCTTGGTGGGCGCTGTTTTGGTCAGGAACGGCGAAGTTATCGCTACCGGCTACCACAGGCGCTGCGGCGGGCCACATGCTGAAGCGGTGGCATTGGAAGCCGCCGGGAAGGCGGCACGTGAGTCAACACTGTATGTTAACCTGGAGCCGTGTTCCCATTCCGGCCGTACCCCACCCTGTGCGGACAAAATTATTGCGGCCGGGATTACCAGGGTGGTCGTGGCAGTACAGGACCCTAATCCGCTGGTCAACGGCCGGGGTCTCGCGCGTTTGCGCGAGGCCGGAATCAGAGTCAGGACAGGGGTGCTTAAGGAGAAAGCTGAGCGGCTGAACGAAGTTTTCCTGCATTACATTGTTAGCGGACTTCCTTTTGTAACGATGAAGACGGGAATGACCATGGATGGTAAAATTGCAACGCGAACGGGAGCCTCCCGCTGGATTACGGGTGAGCGCTCGCGTGAATTCGGTCACCGCTTGCGTCAGCAAAATGACGCAATAATGGTGGGAGTCGGCACTGTACTGGCTGATGACCCCCACCTGACAAACCGGCTGACGGAAGGGCGCACCCCGTTGCGCGTAATTGTTGACAGCGCTGCCAGGACGCCGCCTGATGCCAACGTGGTTACCGGCAGACGCGGGCGGACGCTTTTGGCTGTTACAGAGAACGCAGAGGCTGAGAGGATGGCGCAATTGAAGGATGCCGGAGCGGAAATTGTGGTGTTCCCGCCTGATAGTGACGGTCGCGTCCCGCTGACAGAGTTGATGTCCGAATTAGGACGGCGGGAGATATCTTCAGTTCTGGCAGAGGGCGGCAGCGAGCTGAACTATGCTTTGTTGGCCAAGGGCCTGGTAAACAAGGCCTGCTTTTTCGTAGCGCCGCTGATTTTCGGAGGCAGAGCTGCTCCAACCCCGGTGGGAGGGGCAGGTGTGGAAGCCATCGCTGATGCCTGGCGGATGGAAAGGGTGGAAATCAGCCATTTTGATGAAGACTTGCTGGTAACCGGCTACCCTGTCAGGTCCGGCGACAGCAACTAAAAAGGAGGTGAAACTATGTTTACCGGAATTATTGAAGAGATGGGGACGGTAAGTTCGTTAAGCATTCGCAGCGAATCAGCCAGAATTCAGGTTATGGCGCGTAAAGTGCTTGCTGATGTCCGGCTGGGAGACAGCATTGCGGTAAACGGCGTTTGCCTGACAGTAACTTCTTTTTCACCGCAGGGGTTCACAGCCGACGTAATGCCGGAAACACTGCGCAAGACAAATTTGCTGGAGCTGAAGCCGGGGCAGCACGTAAATCTGGAACGCGCGCTGGCACTGGGAGGCCGCCTGGGAGGGCACCTGGTCAGCGGACATATTGACGGGACGGGCCGTATCCGCGAAAGGCGGCTGGACGAGAACGCGGTGGTACTGTGGATTACAGCGCCTCCGGAAATATTGAGGATTGTTGTGACAAAGGGAAGTATTGCTGTAGACGGTGTATCCCTGACTGTGGCGGATGTCGCACACGACTCTTTTTCCGTTTCTCTCATTCCCCACACAGCGGCACAGACTACCGTGGGTTCCAAGGCGCCGGGAGAAATGGTAAATCTGGAAAACGACCTGATCGGTAAATACGTTGAGCGCGTTCTGAATGTCAGCCAGGATCTTGCCAAGAAGGACCTGAGCATTGACTTTCTCAAGGTAAACGGTTTTGTGCAGTGACGGGAGTGTGACAAGTGATATTTAACACCATTGAGCAGGCCCTGGCAGAGCTTGCGGCCGGCAAAATAATTATTGTGGTTGACGACGAAGACCGGGAAAACGAAGGGGACCTGATAATGGCCGCCGAGAAGGCTACTCCCGCGGCCGTCAACTTTATGGCCCGCTACGGTCGCGGTCTGATTTGCACACCGTTGACTGCGGAGCGCATTGAGGAGTTGGAGTTGCCGCTGATGGTAACTCACAACACTGATGCATACTGTACGGCTTTTACTGTGTCCGTTGACGCCAGGCAAACGACTACCGGCATTTCGGCGGCGGAACGGGCAGCAACTGTCCTGGCACTGATTGACCCGGACACGCAGCCGTCGGATCTGCGCCGGCCGGGGCACATCTTTCCGCTTAAGGCGATGGATGGGGGGGTTTTGCGCCGTGCCGGACACACGGAAGCGGCTGTTGATCTGGCCCGGCTGGCCGGTGCTTATCCGGCCGGTGTCATCTGCGAGATTATGGCTGACGACGGAACTATGGCCAGGCTGCCGCAGCTGATGGAGTTTGCCGAAACCCACAGCCTGAAGATAATCACTATCGCCGACCTGATTAAGTACCGGATGAAGAAGGAGAAACTGGTCCGGCGCGCCGCCGAAGCGGAACTGCCGACACAATTCGGCGAATTCATGGTTATCGCCTATGAAAACAGAGTGGACGGACTTGAGCACCTGGCACTGGTCAAAGGTGAAATTAACCCCGACGTTCCAGTGCTTGTCCGTGTCCATTCCGAGTGCATGACCGGCGATGTTTTTAACTCTTTGCGTTGTGACTGCGGCACTCAGCTGGGACAGGCATTAAGGATGATCGACTCCGAGGGGAGCGGTGTGCTGGTTTACATGCGCCAGGAGGGACGGGGAATTGGCCTCGTGAATAAAATAAGGGCTTACGCCCTGCAGGACCAGGGCAAGGACACAGTGGAAGCAAATGAGGAGTTGGGTTTTGCCCCTGATCTTCGCGACTACGGCATAGGGGCACAGATTCTTGTTGACCTGGGAGTGCGGGCCATCCGCCTGTTGACTAACAACCCGCGCAAAATCAAGGGGCTGGAAGGATATGGCCTGTCTGTCGTGGAACGCGTTCCCCTGGAGGTGGCATCCTGCTCTTTTAACCAGGACTACCTCGAAACCAAGCGAAAAAAAATGGGGCACATCCTGGGTTCCCGTTGCTTATGAACATATTTTGAAAATTATATTCAAAGGAGCGGTTATAATGGTTAAGTTATATGAAGGCCGTTTGGTGGCCAGAGATTACCGGTTCGGCATCGTAGTGGCAAGATACAATGAATTTATTTCCGGCAAATTGTTAAGCGGCTGCCTTGATGCCCTGAAAAGGCATGACGCCCTGGAGGAAAACCTGGAAATCGCCTGGGTGCCGGGTGCTTTTGAGTTGCCTCTCCTGGCGCAGAAAATGGCCGCTACCGGCCGTTTTGACGCGGTTGTCTGTCTTGGCGCGATTATCCGCGGGGCAACCCCGCACTTTGAGTATGTGACAGGCGAGGCGGCCAAGGGCATTGCCAAGGTTAGTCTGGACAGCGGTGTGCCGGTAATTTTTGGCCTTGTGACCAGCGATACGCTGGAACAGGCCATCGAACGTGCGGGCACCAAAGCCGGCAACAAAGGTTGGGATGCAGCCGTAAGTGCCATTGAGATGGCAGACCTGCTAAAGAATATCGGCTAGCCGCGGAGGGTGCAGTCCATGCTCCTTGAAGACAGGGAACTGGTCCGGCGCTGCCTCGAAGGAGACCTGTTTTCCTTCGACGAGTTAATGCGGCGTTATGAACGAAAAGTATATTCCCTGGCGTTTCATATGCTCGGTAACCCGGAGGATGCCGCTGACCTGGCCCAGGAGGCTTTTTTGAAAGTCTACCGGGCCTTGCCTGCGTTCAGGGGAGAGGCGTTATTTTCCACGTGGCTGTTCAGGATTGTTACCAATTCCTGTCTTGACGGGCGCAGGCGGACAAGAAGGCATCCGCCGGTTATTTCGCTGTCCCGGCCGCCGGGCACCGGTGAAAGCGAAGCGCCGGCGGAGCTGCCGGACAACTCCGGTGACCCGCTGGAATCGTACCTGCAAACGGAAATGCAGGAGGAGATTCAAAAATTGCTCGGACAACTCCCGCCCCCTCAGCGTCTGGTTCTGGTGATGCGTGACCTGGAAGGGTATTCTTATGAAGAAATTGCCGCTGCGCTGAACATCTCTCTTGGCACGGTCAAATCAAGGCTGAACAGAGCCCGCCTCCGCCTGCGTGACCTATATCTTTGCCAGGCGGAACTTTTCAGCCGTCCTTTGTATCTAAAGGGAAAAGGAGGCGCTGGGCATGAACTGTAAGCAGGCGCGGCGACTGATACAGGAAAACCTGGAGAACTCTTTAACAGCCCCGGAGTTGTCCTCTCTGCGTGACCATTTGGCTGCCTGCCCGGCCTGTTGCCGCGAAGAAGAGGAACTAAGGGCAACGCTTAACTTTATACGCCGGGCGCTGCCGCCCGCATTACCGGGCAGCTTACGGCAAGGCGTGCTGCAAAGGATTAAGAGCGAAAAGCCGGCGGGACGTATTCGCGGCTTTGCGAATGCACGCCGCCCGGCAGTGGCTGCGGCGGCTGTACTTGTTTTGCTGCTGGCAGGAAACCTGCTTCTCCCCGTTTTGCCGGTTTCCGCGCCTTTAGCCGAAGCCCCCGCCCCGCGGGAACAAATGCGGACTATGCTGCAAGACAACGAAGCGTTAGCTGTGCCGCCTAGGCCGGCGGCGCCTGAAGAAAGTGGGACTCTGGAAAACGCCAGGCTAACCGGCAAACAGCAGGTGGACCTGCGACATTCAAGTGCGGCACAAGCTGATGAGGCAAAGGCAGCTAACGATTCACGGCAGGGCCGTCCCGATTTTGCCTGGCGCCTGCTGCTTAACCTGTTGCTGGTGCCGCTGTTCATTATCCTTACCTGGCGGGCCGTCAAAAAGGGAAAGGTGGTATGACCTTGCCGGACGCGCGGGAGAAGTTTTTGCTGATAGATGGCAGCAGCCTGGTTTACCGGGCTTTTTTTGCCCTGCCTCTGCTGCAGACCAGGCAGGGTATCTATACTAATGCGGTATACGGCTTTACGTCTATGCTGCTGCGCCTGCTGCAGGAAGAAAAACCTGATTACGCGGTGGTGGTCTTTGATAAAGGCGGCCCCACTTTCCGCCACCAACTGTTCGACGGATACAAGGCAAAGCGCGAGAAGACCCCTCCTGAATTACTAGAGCAACTGCCAAGGGTGAGGGAACTGCTGGCTGCCCTTCGCCTTCAGGTAGCGGAGGAGGATGGTCTGGAGGCCGACGATATAATCGGCACTTTCGCGCGACTGGCCTCAGCGCAGGCTGTCAACACTGTCATTGTCAGCGGGGACGCCGACGTTTTTCAGTTGGTGGACCTGCCGGCAGAGGTTATATTCACACGACGCGGCATTTCTCAGACCGAGAGGTATACTGAGAAGGAGCTTTATGAACGCTATGGCCTGACAGCCCGGCAGTTTATTGACTACAAGGCATTGAAGGGCGACCCGTCCGACAATATTCCCGGTGTGCCGGGCATAGGTGAAAAGACGGCCAGGGAGTTGCTGGGGCAGTTTGCCTCATTGGACGGTATTTACAGTCATCTTGACCAGCTGAAGAGCAAGGCCTTGCGTGAGAGGCTCCTGACCTACAGGGAGCAAGCCTGCCTCAGCCGGCAGTTGGCGACCATTGTGCTGAACGCGCCGGTCCCTTTTACATTGGCCGCCTACCGCATGACAAAACCGGACTATAGCGCCTTACGGCCTCTATATAAGCAACTGGAATTTAAAAGTATGCTGGAAAAACTGCCGCCGGCGGACACCGCTGCCCCGGAGCCTGTCCCCGGTTTGCTGCCGGGTGCGGTTAACCGGGAGAAGCTTCCTGCTGACTTATATTCGGTCATCACCAGACCGGAGGAGTGGCGTCAGCTGCAAGAAACGCTATCCTCAGGCGGGCAGATCGCTATAGGTCTTGAGCCGCCGGACGCTTCCTGGCGGCTCGACCCGGCCGGACTGGCGATATTAGTAAAAGATCAGCTGTATTTTTTGGCCTTGCAGGCCGCACCGCCGCAGGAATTAAGTCTGCTCGCGGCTGAGTCGGTGTTTTGCATAACCGGCAACGCCAAGAACTGGATAAACTTTTGTTTCCGCTGGTTTGGAAAGGAACCTGCCGGCCGGATTTTCGACCTTACGCTCGCTGCCTACCTGCTTGACCCGCTGGAGAACGATTACCCGCCTGCCATGTTGGCCAAGCGATACCTGGCCGACAACCAGCAGACGGAAGTCAGAAATCGGATTGCCGGAGGTGGTCCGGAGCCGCGACCTCCGGCGCCTGACAGCCTGCAAGGCGCTGTTGTGCCTGCTGCTGTAAGTTCGGCAGCCCGGGCCATGTCAGTCCTCTATCCTGTGTTACGGTTGCGGCTTACTGAGTGTCAACTTGATAAGCTGTACTATGAAATTGAACTGCCCCTGAGCTTTACTTTGGCCAGAATGGAAAGAACCGGGATTGCCGTGGATTTGGCCACCCTGGCCGCGCTGAAAACAGAACTCTCCGGCCGTGTTGCTTCACTGGAGCAGGAAATATTTACGCTGGCCGGCGAGACATTTAACCTAAACTCACCTAAGCAACTGGGTTGCGTTTTATTTGAGAAGCTGTCGCTGCCCGTCATAAAAAAAACCAAGACCGGCTTTTCCACTGATGCGGAAGTACTTGAGGAACTGGCTCCGCACCATGAGATTGTTGCAAAAATTCTTGAATTCCGTACATTGACCAAGCTGCTGGCCACCTATCTTGACGGATTGTCCAGGCTGGTTGACCCGGTTACCGGACGGATTCACACAACATTCAGGCAGACAGTGACAGCAACAGGCCGCTTGAGCAGCACAGAACCGAACCTGCAGAATATCCCCATCAGAATGGAAGAAGGCCGCAGGGTGCGACGCGCCTTTGTGCCGGGCAGGAGGGGGAGCGTCCTGCTCTCGGCTGATTACTCGCAGATTGAGCTTCGTATTCTGGCGCATATTTCCGGCGATGAGGCCTTGACGGAATCTTTTCGCCGGGAGGAGGATATCCACCGCCGGACGGCATCTGAGGTTTTCGGAGTAGAGCAGGATCAGGTTACACGCCTGATGCGCGACCGGGCCAAGGCGGTGAATTTCGGTATCATCTACGGGATCAGCGACTACGGACTGTCACGACAGCTTGGCATCCCTAAGCAGGAGGCACGTCTGCTGATTGACCGCTACCTGGACCGCTATCCCGGCGTTTGCCGCTATCTGCGCGAGGTGGTGGAGCAGGCCCGTCAGACCGGTTTTGTTACGACCCTGCTTGGACGCAGGCGGTATCTTCCCGGCATCAGTTCCCGCAACTTTGCCGAGCGCAGCTTTGCCGAGCGGACGGCGCTCAACACACCTCTCCAGGGAACCGCGGCAGATATTATCAAGCTGGCCATGCTGCGCGTGGAAGAGGCACTTAAGCCGTACGAACGGCAGGCGCAAATGCTGCTGCAGGTTCACGATGAACTTGTTTTTGAGGCGGATGAAGCAGTCTTGTCTCCGGTGTCTGAACTGATCCGCAGGGAAATGGAGGGAGCTTACCCACTCTCCGTTCCGCTGACGGTGGAATTAAAGGCAGGTTTTAACTGGGCCGAGATGAAGAAGCCCGAACACCGCTGAGGAGTGAGGAACGTTGCCGGAATTGCCGGAAGTAGAAACAATCCGCCGTGGACTTGAAGAGGTGTTGCCGGGCCTGATTTTCGCTGCCGTGGAAATAATCAGCCCGGGGCCGCTGAAAGACTTGCCGGCCGAACAGTTTGCCGGATCAGTTGCGGGGAAAAAAGTCCTCGGCACCGGACGGCGTGGAAAGTACCTGCTGCTTGACCTGGACGACGGCAGCGGCATCCTAATTCACCTGCGGATGACCGGGCGCCTGGTGTTTAGCCGGCATCAACAGCAATCAGACAGGCACACCCGTCTGCTGTTTCACTTTACTGACGGGTCAAGCCTCTCTTTCTCGGATGTACGTAAGTTCGGCACAATAAATTTGCTGCCCGCAGGTGACCGCTGTCATCCGGGGCTGTCCGCACTTGGGCCCGAGCCATTATCGGGCGATTTTAATTTTCCCTACCTGGACAGGGAGCTGGAAAGACGGGTAGTCAGCGTTAAGGCGCTGCTGCTGGACCAGCGCGTAATCGCCGGCCTCGGCAACATTTATGCTGACGAAGTTTTGCACCGGGCGGGCATACGGCCTGAGCGAAGGGCCAGGTCGCTTAACCGCAAAGAGCGGCTGGCGCTGTTCAGGAGCATCCGGGAAGTGCTCGAAGAAGCGATCTGCTGCCGGGGCACAACAATGAGCGACTATCGCGACGCTACCGGTTCAGCCGGGACTTTTCAGGAAAGGCTTCAGGTTTATGGGCGAAAGGGACGGCCGTGCCTGCGTTGCGCTGCCTCTGTCTGCCATTCACACGTGGCCGGCAGAGGTACCCATTTCTGTCCCGTCTGCCAGAAATAATTTTATTCCGTTTCCGTGATGAGTATCCTGCCCCAGCGTTTCCGGGTCTCTCTGACCAGAAACCGGACCTGCCGACGGCAGTCCTCCCCTTCGAGGATCGTCATGTTCCCGGGGTGACGGCGCTGGTGATACAGGGTCTGGTTGACCCAGGAAAACCGGTAATTTTCGGCCAGTCTCAGCATCAGGTCGAAGTCCTCAGCCAGGAGGCGCCGGTCATAAAGCCTCGTGCGCCAGCCTCCGACCGCTTCCAGGGCCGCTTTGCGGTACAGCCGGGGACAGTGGGTCTGCTCTTTTTCCAGAACTTCGTACCTGTCCCGGTAGTTAGTGCCGGGGACTACGGGACCCGGCTGCAGGCCGTGCTCATCTTCAAACCACAGTTGCCGGTTGGCGTACACCATGGCTACATCTAGCGGCTGCCGCTCCATCTCCTGAACCAAAGTTTCCAAGGCGTGAGGTTCCAGCCAGTCGTCACCATCCAACTGCAAAATATAACTTCCCAGGGCAAAGCGCAGCGCGTGGTTCAGTGCTGCCGCTTGACCCCTGTTTCTGGTCAGGCAAAGCAGAATGATGCGTTCATCAAAAAAGCGGTTTACTTCCTGCCAGGTTCCGTCACCTGAACCGTCATCGGTAATTATCAGATGAAAGGAGCGGAACGACTGGTTCAGGACGCTGTTAATGGCTTTGGAAACATACTTTTGCTGGTTGTAAACCGGGAGCAGGACGCTAACCTGTGGCAGGTCACCGCTTTTGCGGCGTGTCTCGATACTGGCCAGCGCACTTATCCTGATTATCTCTTCTCTCGTGGAGTTGGTGGTATAGGCGTACTTGCCGCCTAAGCGGTACTCCATCAGCGGAAGCGGGACAAACCTGATATTACCGAGCGGCAGCAGCCTCATCCAGAACTCGTGGTCTTCGGCCTTCTCGTAGCGGGGATTGTAACCGCCTGCTCTGAGGTAGGCGTCTTTTCTGAACAGGAAGGAGGCGCCGATAAAGCAATGTTGCAGGATATGCTCTTTTGGGCGCCGCATGAAGGTTACCATGCTTTCCCCGGGTTCCTGCACGCGCTCTCCTCTTTCATTAATCAGATGAAACAGCGAGTAGGCAAGCACCGTGCCGGCGGGCGAACAGTCCAGGGCATCTGCCAGCGTGGACAAAAAATCCTGCCGGTAACGGTTGTCGCTGGAAACCCAGGACAGGTATTCGCAATCCGTTAATCCGGAAAAACCGGTATTCAGTGAATAGGCGATACCCATGTTAATCTTCTGTTCGCAAATTGTATGCGGGATCGTCAGCCGCCGGGACGCGCTCCTGACGGCTTCAGTTGTTGCCTCATTTGCCCCGTCAATGACAATGACCAGCCTGAAGTCACGGGAGGACTGCCTTTCGATAGAGTTCAGGCATTCATTGATATATTCAACATGTTGATTATAAATGGGAAGCACCAGTCCGATTTTAGGGGCGCGCCGTACACTGTTCATTTTCTCCCTCCCGTTCATAGTATGACAGGCAAGCCTTTTCTAGCAGCAACACTCGCGATTTCACATATAATTTAGGTAACTGCTCAGGCCAGGAGATGATCTGTTACACCGCGAATTTAGAAAACCTCTGACATCTTCGCGGCACACTGCATCCCGGAGGTGAATTAAATGCTGTATTTTGCCGGATACCATGATGCGGAGGACAGCTGGACCGGCTGCTTTACCCGGGCAGTTCGCTCGGAACTGTTGCGGCTTCAGGTCGCGTTTACAGAATTGCCGCCGTTTGACTGGCGGGGACCGGCTGCGCCGCGCAAGTATTATTTGCAGATAAAGAGCTCTGCGGAAGACGTCTGGCTGATAGGATGGGCGCAAAGTGAACTCATCGAGCTGGTCGCAGCCAAAGAAGGCCGTAAGTTCGGCCTGGTTGTCGGCCTGACGGCAGGACATCTTGACCCGCTGGCCCTTGCCGGAACAGCTGTCAATGAACGTCAGCGTCTGGCGCTTTACGACGGGATTTTTGCCAACTCGGAGTGGTGCAAAGCCTGCATCAGCAGTGCCTACCCGGAAGTGGCCGGCAGGGTTGTTGTTACAGGTTTTCCGTTTGATTACCGCTTGCTGGATTCTTACCTGCAACTCCCCAAAGAGCCCGACCTGGTAGTGTTCAACCAGCGTTTCGCCCTGGAAAAGCTGCATATCCTGGAGCTGGAAACGTCGCGCCTGCTATCAGTACAAGGCTACCGTGTCCATCACCTCTCCGGGGTGCCGGAAGAAAGGCTTGTCCGGGCTAACCCTTCTCTCGGGCCCTTACTTGCCGGCGCGCGTCAGAGAGGGCTGCAATTTGTTTACAATCCCGATAAGCATACTTACCTGGTGAATCTGTCTAAAGCAGCCGCGGTTGTCACTACGTCACTGGCTGATATGTTGCCGGTTTCGCTGATCGAGGCTATTTATCTGGGCGCTGTGCCGGTTGCGCCCAGGTCGCTGTGCTTCCCGGAGTTTGTCCACCCGGATAATCTGTATACTCCGTATAATCTGACGGAAGTTGTTGATATTGTCGTCGGGATGCCCAGGCGTCACCACCCCATCGAGCGATATGCCGGAGAAGCTGTTGTGGGGCGCATGCTGGCCGAGATGGGAGTGGCGGAATAAATAGCATAAACCGGGTCGCCTCCATAGGATATATTACTTGCTGACAGGGAGGTCACCCGGTGTCGTTATTTCCTGTGGTTTTGCTTGGAATAGCTGTTTCCTTTGACGGTTTCGGCGTCGGCTTTGCTTTTGGCCTGAGAAAACTGCGGATTCCACTGTTGTCCTTACTCATCGTCTGCGGTTTTTCAGCGGCTTCCGTATTTGCCTCGATGCAGGCAGGTAATGCGGTTTCCCGCCTGCTTCGCCCGGCGGTTGCTTCCGGAATCGGGGGCATTATCCTGATTCTTGTCGGCGCTTGGCTTATCCGTCAGGCACTGCAGGACAAAACGGCGCCGCCTGAGAAAACAGCGGGGGAAGTGAATAAATGCGGACTGCCGGCGCTTTCAGTTGTTTTGCGTGAACCATCACTGGCGGACGGTGATAACTCCGGAAGTATCTCAGCCAGGGAGGCGATTCTTCTTGGCGTAACCCTGGCGCTGGACGCACTGGGGGCAGGATTTGGCGCGGCCATGATAGGGCTTTCGCCGGCAGCTGCCGCGCTGGCAGTGGCTGCCGGCAAATTTATGTTTGTGTCTGCAGGGCTGTTTCTGGGGAAGAGATATGCGGAAGATTCCGGAGAGAAGAGAACAGCTGTCTTATCAGGAATGGTTCTTCTAATTTTAGGCCTGGTCCACCTCTCCCGCAGCCTCTTGAGCGGGTAAATTGCGCTGGCACAGATATTGCACCTGATACAGGCATGTATTAACTTAGGAGGTAGCGCCTATGAAAAAACCGCTTTGGATTCCGGACCAGGCTCGCAGGACCAAGGCCAATATGAACATCTTTTTTCAGCTGGCAAACGAAAAATTTGCGCAAAATATTTCAGACTATGATGCACTTTACCGGTGGTCAGTTGAGAATATAGCCGACTTCTGGCAGTTGATGTGGGAGTTTGGCGGGGTAATTGCTTCCAGCCCTTATACAAAAGTAGTGAAAGACTTTGATGACATGTTCAACAGTGAATGGTTCGAGGGAGCAAGGCTGAATTTTGCTGAGAATTTGCTGCGCTACCGGGACGGACAGACAGCCTTAATCTTTAAGGGTGAAGCCGCACCGCCCAGAAGGATGACGTACAGCGAATTGTACGACGAGGTGGCGCGGTTAAGTCACGCTTTACGTGACTGCGGTGTTACGGCAGGTGACAGAGTGGCCGGGTTCATGCCTAACATGATTGAGACGGTGGTGGCAATGCTGGCCACCGCCAGCATTGGCGCCATCTGGTCATCTTGTTCGCCCGACTTCGGCTTCCAGGGAGCGATGGACCGTTTTGGACAAATTCAGCCCAAAGTCTTGTTCTGCGCTAACGGATACTCTTACAACGGTAAGAACTTTGATTCCCTGGACAAGGTAAGGCAGATTACCGAGGAAATCCACGCCATTGAAAAGGTGGTGGTTGTCCCCTATACCGAGGCTGCGCCTCAACCCGGCAATATTCGGGGAGCCCTGCTGTACAGTGAATTCCTTGCAAAAGATGCCGCTCAGGGTATCAGTTTCAACCAATTGCCGTTCGAGCACCCGTTGTATATTATGTATTCATCCGGAACGACAGGGGTTCCGAAATGCATCGTTCACGGTGCGGGGGGAACCCTGCTTCAACATCTCAAGGAGCTGATACTGCACACAGACCTGAGACGTGATGATACCATCTTCTATTTCACCACCTGTGGCTGGATGATGTGGAACTGGCTGGTAAGTTCACTGGCAGTGGGCGCCACACTGGTTCTCTTTGACGGCTCGCCGTTTTATCCGGCCCCGGATGCCTTGTTCCAACTGGCTCAGGACGAAAAGATTACAGTTTTCGGCACCAGCGCCCGATACCTGGCGTCAGCTGAACAGGCGGGAGTCCACACAAAAGAAAAATATGACCTTTCTCCTTTAAAGACGATTCTTTCTACCGGCTCTCCGTTAGCGCCGGAAAGTTTCCGCTACGTTTACCGTGATATTAAGCAGGACGTCTGTCTTTCGTCGATTTCCGGCGGAACTGATATCATCTCCTGTTTCGCTCTGGGGAATCCTACCGGTTCGGTTTATGAGAGTGAGCTGCAGTGCCGTGGCCTGGGCATGAAGGTGCAGGTTTTTAATGCGTCCGGACGTCCGGTCACCGGAGAAAAGGGGGAACTGGTCTGTACGGCTCCCTTCCCGTCAATGCCGGTCTTTTTCTGGAACGATCCGGATGACAAAAAATACCTGAGCACCTATTTTGAAACTTATAAGAATGTCTGGTACCATGGCGACTATGTAGAGCTGACAGAAACAGGCGGTATGATTTTTTACGGACGGTCTGATGCCACTCTAAATCCGGGAGGGGTACGAATCGGCACGGCGGAGATTTACCGCCAGCTGGAAGTGTTTCCGGAGGTGCTGGACAGTGTGGTGGTAGGGCAGGAATGGCGGAATGACGAACGTGTAGTTCTTTTTGTCAGGCTGGCACCCGGAACCGGGTTGAGCGAGGAACTGAAAGACCGGATCAAAGCAGTTATACGCAGGAACAACACCCCCAGGCATGTTCCGGAGAAAATTCTGGCTGTTGACGATATCCCTTACACTATCAACGGTAAAAAAGTGGAATTGGCAGTGAGAAAGATCATTCACGGGCAGGAGGTCAACAACAGGGAGGCGCTGGCTAATCCTCAGGCACTGGAACTGTACCGCAATCTGCCGGAATTGAGGTCGTAAGCGAGGATGCGTCAGTACATCATAAGCTATGTGTAGGCGCATCAGCATCGCCGGCCTTTAATTGATAATAGAGAAAGGCATTTACCGGGCGCCGCGCGCGTAAACTTCTGAACAGGGGGTGGATGCAGTGCGGCGCATTTGTTTGTCCTTTCTTGTCTTGCTGATTGGATTGACCGTCCTGACCGGATGCGCTGCAGGAAATATGGCGGCAAGGAAAGGCATCCTGCGTGTTGCCGCGACGTCCGCTCCGCTGACGCTGAATCCGCTGTTTGTGCGTGACGCGGCGTCGGCCGAGGTTATTCACCTGCTCCATGCTTCTCTATTACGCAGCGACCCGGAAACTTTGGCCGTTTTGCCGGGTATTGTTTCTTGTTGGGAAATCAGCGGGGACGGACAAAGCTATCTGCTGCGGCTGAGGGAAGACGTTCTCTGGTCGGACGGACAGCCGGTCACGGCGGAAGACATCGCGTTTACCCTGCGTGTTATCTGTCATCCGGACTATACGGGCTGGCTGTATCCTCTTGTCAGCAGGATAGAGGGTGCGGCCGCGTACAGGCAAAATCACGTTTCGCCCTTTGCTGACGGCCATCTTACCGGATTGCAGGTTTTAGGCGATTTTAGTCTGAAACTTGTTCTGACAGAGCGGTTCGCCCCTTTTTTAAGTTATCTGACATTGCCGCCGCTGCCGGCGCACCTGCTGGCCGGTGTTGAAGTTGCATCCCTTGAGGGACATGACTATTCCCGAACAGCGCCTGTAGTGACCGGTCCGTTTACTCTGTCGGCGTGGCGCCCGGACGAATACCTGCATTTTCAGGCGAATCAGCGACACTACCTTGGACGCCCTAACATTGCCGCTATCTATTACAGGATTATTCCTTATCCGGAGACACAGGTGATAGAGCTTCTGAACGGCAGGCTGGACCTGTTGCCCACCGCGGTCAGGGTGGAGGACGCGGCGGCGCTGTCCGCCCATCCGCAGTTTAATATCTACCGGAACAGGAGGCTGGTTTACGACTACCTGTCATTTAACCTGAAGAACGGCCACCCGGCTCTGTCTGACCGCAGGGTAAGACAGGCGCTTTCACTGTTGCCCGACCGGCAGCAAATTGTGGACAGACTGTTGCTGGGACATGGGGAAGTCGCGGTCGGACCGCTTCTGCCGTTACATTTTGCCTATGACCCCGCCCTGGCCAAAACCAGGCCGGACCCCCGAAAAGCCGGGGAACTTCTGCGGGAAGCGGGTGTCCTGCCTCTTGGGCTAAGGCTCATCTATAATTCCGGGAATGCCGTGCGGGAAAACGTGGCGTTGCTGTTCAGGGAACAGGCCGGCGCCGCCGGTGTGGATGTCCGTTTAACTGTACTGGAGTGGGAGTCGTTTGCCGCCGCACTGCGAAAAGGCGACTATGACCTGGCAATTCTCGGACGCAGTGCCGATATCGACCCGGACCTGTCCTACCACTGGCACTCCGGGGGGCCGGGCAATCTGTCCGGTTACCGGAACAATGAGGTGGATGATTTGCTTGAAGCCGGAGCCGGCTCTCACGATATGACGGAAAGAACATACCTCTATCGCAGGGCACAGCGCCTGATTCTCAGGGATGTGCCGATGGTCTGGCTTTATTACCGCCTGGCAATTCACGCCGCCAGCAGAAAGCTGTCAAACTTTCAACCGCATCCTGAAACCCCGTATTATGACGTACACCGGTGGAAATTATCTGATGTGTAGGGCAGTGCTCGGCCGCTTCATCCAGTCGGTAATAGTTCTCCTGGGAGTGACGGTTGTCACCTTTCTGCTGATCCATCTTGCGCCCGGCCGCCCGCTGCAGGCAAACCCGGAGTTCCGGCATGACCCTACTGCGGTTGAACGCTGGCTGCAACAGCGCAGTCTGGACAAACCGCTGCCGTCTCAATACATTTCCTGGTTAAGCAGGCTTTGGCGCGGCGACTTCGGTCTCTCACTGCTGCATAACCGCCCGGTGGCACAGCTTGTGGCTGAACGCTTGCCGGCCACCTTGCTGCTTGGCGGCGCCGCCTTGGCGCTTGCGCTGCTCCTGGCTGTCCCGCTGGGCGTTTTGTCCGCGGCCCGCAGTGGTTCCGGGTGTGACCGTGCCTTGAATTTGTTTTCACTGGCGTGTATCTCTGTGCCGGGTTTCTGGTACGCTATGCTGCTGATCCTTTTGTTCGCCTACCTGCTGCCGTGGCTGCCGGCGGCCGGGATGCGCACTCCCGGGGACGGCAGCATCCAGGACGTAATGACTCATTTGTTAATGCCGGCTGTCACACTGGCTACAGCAATGTTTGCCGGTTACTTCCGCTATGTGCGCAGTTGTGTGCAGGATGTGCTGTCCAGGGATTATGTCAGGACCGCTAAAGCCAAAGGGCTGCCTGCGCGGATCATTTTTATCCGTCATGTCATTCCAAACGCTGCCCTGCCGCTTGTTACCATGGCTGCACTCTCCCTGCCGCTCATGTTTACGGGGGCGTTAATGGTGGAAACCGTTTTTGCCTGGCCGGGACTGGGCCGTTTTGTAGTCTTTTCCGCGCTGGCCAGGGATTACCCGGTAATCATGTTTGTCAACATGTATGCGGCGGCGGTGGTGACGGCGGCAAATCTGCTGGCGGAACTGCTGTACCTTGCTATTAACCCCAGGATGAAAATGTGATTCCAGGGGAGGATGGAGGCGGAAAGGATGCCTGAAGGAAGGTCTCACTTTGCCGTCGGACTCAGTCTTGTTTGTTTATTGGCTGTGGCAGCGCTTTGCGCGCCGGTTTTGGCTACGCACTGCCCGTATGCGCCAGCCCCCGAAAAGAGCCTGCTGCCGCCCGGACAGGAACACCTGTTCGGCACAGACCGGCTGGGGCGTGATGTATTCAGCCGGGTAATCTTTGGTTCTCGAGCCTCGCTGGCTGTAGGGGGGCTGTCAGTACTGATGGCTGTAGGCATTGGGACAGCAGTCGGGGCGACGGCGGGGTATTACGGCGGCGTGACTGATGCTTTGCTGATGCGGCTGGCGGATGTCATTCTTTCCTTCCCATCGTTCTTTCTGGTCCTTTTGATGGTGTCACTGTTCGAACCGCATTTTTGGCTCGTGGTGGCAGTGATCGGCTGTACGGGGTGGCCGGCCACTGCCCGCCTGGTTCGCGGAGAGTTCCTGCGTTTGCGTGAGACAGACTTTGCCTCAGCTGCGCGCCTCTCAGGGGCATCTGACAGCCGGGTCATTATCCGTCACTTACTGCCCAACGCTCTGGGACCGATACTGGTATCGGCCACCGTCTCGGTGCCCGCGGCGATTCTTACAGAAGCGGGGCTTGGCTTTCTGGGCCTGGGTGTTCAGCCTCCTGTCCCCACTTGGGGGAACATGCTGCGCGATGCTCAGAACTATATCCGGCATGCCTGGTGGTATGCCACATTTCCCGGTTTGTTTATTTTTACTTCTGTATTTTCCTTTTACCTGCTGGGCGAAGCCATGCGCGAGGCGCTTAACCCCTCTTCAGGGAAAAATAAGTCTTATGCTTAATGTAGAGGGGCTGTCTGTGAGCTTCCGCCAGGGTGGAATATTGCTTCCGGCTGTTAGAAATCTGCAGTTTGCACTGTCCGGGAGCGAGGCGCTGGCCATTGTCGGTGAGAGCGGCAGCGGAAAAACCTTAACAGGATTGGCGGTGATGGGGCTTCTCCCACACGGTGCGGTGGCACGGGGCAGAATTTACTTTTCCGGCCGGATGCTTGTCGTCGGCCGGGACTCCGACTGGGATGACTTGCGCGGCAGGTCGGCGGCGATGGTCTTTCAGAACCCGGCGGCGGCACTGAACCCGGTGATAAAGGTTGGAAGGCAGGTTTCCGAAACACTCGAGTTCCATTACAAAATAAGCAGAAAAGAAGCTGACACAAAAACACTGCAGTTGTTTTCCGCTCTGGGTATCGCGCCTGCCGGGCGGAGGTTTCATCAGTACCCGCATCAGCTAAGCGGCGGGCTGCAGCAACGTGTCATGATCGCCGTCGCCGGTGCTCTTGAGCCGCCGTTGCTGATTGCAGATGAACCGACTTCCGCCCTTGACCTTACCATCCAGTCTCAGGTACTTGACCTGCTGACTGCAGGTGTCAGGGAGCGGGGAAGAGCTCTGCTGCTGATTACCCATGACCTTGGAGTAGTGGCGCGGACTGCTGACCGGGTGCTGGTGATGTGCGCTGGCGTGATGGTTGAGGAAGCGGCAGTTAAGGAGCTTTTTGAGCGGGCATGTCACCCGTATACCCGGATGCTGCTGCAGTCTGTGCCAAGACTGGACCGCAAGCTGAGCAGCAAACTGCCTTGCCGCCCCCTTAACTTCCGGACTGCCTCCGGCTGCCCGTATTTGCCGTACTGCCGCCGCGCCATTGAAAAGTGCCGGCAGCTTCCCCCACCCCTTAATATTTCCCCCACACACCGCGTCTGCTGTCATCTGGCGGGGGGACGCCGGCATGTCTGAAATACTGCTTGAGATAAAAAATGTCAGTGCTTACTACCAGGCCGCAGGCAGAATCCCGCCCGGCAAGGGGAGGACAATTCAGGCTCTGGCGGGTGTTTCTGTCTGTGTGGCCAAAGGCGAGGCGCTTGGAATCATTGGCGAAAGCGGCTCAGGAAAGACTACGCTGGCCAGAGTGGCTGCCGGCCTGCTGACGCCTTCAGCGGGAGATGTCTGTTATGACGGGCGCAAACATGAATTCAGGCGCTGTCAGTCCTGGGTACAGATGGTCTTTCAGGACCCGTACGGTTCGCTCAATCCGTCTCTGGATGTGGAGGCGGCAGTAGGAGAAGGATTGCTGCTGCTCAGAAAAGTGAGTACTGCTGCCAGGAAAAGAAAGGTTGCTGAAGCACTGGCCATGGTCGGGCTGCCCCGGAATGTGCTCGACCGTTACCCTCACCAGCTCAGCGGGGGACAACAGCAGCGCGTCGCGCTGGCTCGCGCTCTGGTGACAGGCCCAAGATTGCTGGTGCTTGACGAGCCGCTGGCAGCGCTGGATGCTTTGTCCCAGGCCCGCCTGCTGCTGCTGCTTGCACAGCTTAAAGCCCGGTTAAACCTTTCCTACCTGTTTGTATCCCATAATCTGGCGGCTGTCAGGCAGCTATGTGATCGGGTTGGCGTCATACATGCGGGCCGGCTGGTGGAATGCGGGTCTGTTCTGCAAGTGCTGACACAGCCGGCGCATGAGTATACCGCAAGGCTGCTGGAGGCTTTTCTCTGGCCGGACCCCTCTCCTTTCAGGGGACGGGCCGGGAACTGAACACCCCGGATACAGAGGAGCTTAAGAGGATATTTATCCTTTAGAGAGAATGTAAAGTGCTGGAGGGATGTCCGGGATGAGTGACACTAAGTACTGGGTTGCTCTTAGTCTGGTTTCCGAGCTTGGCGCCAGGAGAATCCGCCTGCTGTACGAGAGATTCGGCTCAGCCGGAGCCGCTTTCACGGCGTCTCAGTCAGATCTCTCACTTTCCGGGCTTCCCGCACGGGCAGTGGCGGCCCTGCTCGCTGAACGGGAGAGGATTGACCCTGAAAAACATTGGACAACCTTGCTGCAGGAAGGCTACGGTGTTACTACCCTGGCTGATGAGGACTACCCCGGTCTTCTGCGCCAGATTTACGACCCGCCGGCGCTGCTTTTTTACCGCGGCGACCTTTCTGTGCTCCAGGCTCCCTGTGTTGCCATTGTTGGCTCTCGTAAGGCTACAGCTTACGGGCGCTCAGCCGCCACCAAGCTGTCTGCTGATTTGGCGCGTGCCGGCGTTGTGGTGGTAAGCGGAATGGCGCGGGGCATTGACACACACGCACACCAGGGGGCATTGCAGGACGGCGGTATTACAGCCGCAGTGCTTGGTTGCGGGCTGGACATCTGTTATCCGCCGGAAAATCTGCGCTTACGCGAAAAAATAGTGCAGTCCGGTGTACTGTTAAGTGAATTTCCACCCCGTACAGAGCCGAGAGCGCAGCACTTTCCCTTACGCAACAGAGTCATCAGCGGGCTGTCCCTGGCGACGGTGGTAGTGGAGGCAGCGGAAAAGAGCGGTGCATTGATCACTGCTGACTGTGCCCTGGAGCAGGGGCGGGAGGTGTTTGCTGTTCCGGGCAGTATTCACAGCCCCTACAGCCGCGGCTGCCACAAGCTGCTGAAGGAAGGTGCGGCTATGCTGGAAGTGGCAAACGATGTCCTGCTGGAGCTCGGATTGGCGCCTTCCGTCCCGGAGAGGGAGTCGCGGCCAAAACTGACGGTTGAGCAACAAAAAGTATTGGCCGGCCTCGCGTTCGAGCCTGTTCATTTCGACGAACTGCTGCAAAGTTTGCGGATAACAGCTCCGCTTCTGGCAGCCTTGCTGGTAGAGCTTGAACTGCTTCAGGTTATCCGGAAACTGCCCGGAAGTTACTATCAGCGTGTATACTCAGGATAAAACGGCATATTAAGCTTAGAAGCACATTTGAATCATCCGGGGGTGTCCTATGTCTGATTATCTTGTGATTGTTGAATCGCCAACCAAGGCCAATACGCTTAAAAAGTATCTGGGACGAAAATACCGGGTTATGGCTTCCAAGGGCCACTGTGTAGACTTGCCGAAAAGTCAGTTTGGAATTGACCTGAAAAATAACTTCGAGCCGAAGTACATTACTATTCGCGGTAAGGGGGCGCTGCTTCGGGAATTAAAGGCGGCAGGCAAAGAGGCAAAGAAAATTTACCTGGCGGCTGACCCGGACAGGGAGGGAGAGGCAATCTGCTGGCATCTGGCCAAGCTGCTGGGACTTTCCCGGGATGAACCCTGCCGGGTTGAATTTCATGAAGTCACCGAGGCGGCTGTCATACAGGCCTTCAGGCAGCCCCGCTCCCTTAGCCAGCCGATGGTTGATGCTCAGGTTTGCCGGCGCGTGCTTGACAGGATAGTTGGCTATAAAATATCTCCCCTGCTGTGGAAAAACATCAGAAAAGGACTTTCTGCCGGGAGAGTTCAGTCGGTTGCTTTGCGGCTGATAGTGGACAGGGAAAAGGAGATTGAACAGTTTCAGCCGGCGGAATACTGGACGCTGGATGCGGCGCTTGATGCCGGCAATTTCCGGTTTGACGCCGGCTATGTCGGGCGTAAGGGGAAAAAACACGTTCCGGCCGGCGAGGGGGAAGTCAATAAACTTCTGGCGGAACTTCGGAACAAGGATTTTCTGGTAACCGCCGTGAAACAACAGGAGCGCCGCCGCGCTCCGGCCCCGCCGTTTACAACCAGTAGCCTGCAACAGGAGGCCTCGCGCAAGCTGGGCTTTACCTCCCGCCGGACAATGATGGTGGCTCAACAGTTGTATGAAGGCCTCGCGCTGGCTGATGGCGCCGTGGTCGGACTGGTGACGTACATACGCACTGACGCTGCCAGGGTTTCCGCGGCGGCTCAGGCAGAAGCGCGACAGTTTATAGAAAGGGAGATCGGCGCAGTTTATCTCCCGGCCCGGCCTCCGGTCTATGCGGGCAAGAAATCGGCGCAGGGAGCACATGAAGCGATTCGCCCCACACATGTCTGGCGCACACCGGAGCAGGTAAAACCGGCGCTGACGCGTGACCAATACAGATTGTACAGGTTGATTTGGGAAAGATTCCTGGCCAGCCAGATGAACGCGGCCGTATACACCATAGTCACAGTGGAAATTGCAGCGGGAGACTGCCGCTTCCGGGCTTCCGGCTCACAGGTCAGGTTTGACGGATTTATGAAGATATACACCGAGGGAAAAGACACGGGTGAAAATCAGGAAGCTGATGAACCGGCGAATGCTTCCGCGTTAAAACTGTCAGGACTGGTTGCCGGTCAGAAGCTTACAGTTCTCGGGTTTAAGCCATCGCAGCATTTTACCCAGCCTCCTTCCCGTTACAGCGAGGCGATGCTGATTAAGGCACTGGAGGAAAAGGGAATCGGCAGGCCCAGCACTTATTCGCCCACGGTGGAAACTATCCTGGCCCGCGGCTATGTAACCCGTGAAAACAAACTATTTTGTCCCACCGAGCTTGGCCGTGTGGTGCTGGAACTTCTGCTGCAGTTTTTTTCACGGATTTTAAACGTTGATTTCACCGCTGAAATGGAGGAAAAGCTGGATCAGGTCGCTGCCGGTGAATTATCCTGGGTAGAGGTAATCAGTGAGTTTTACGAGGACTTCGCCGGGCTCTTGAGCCGGGCGGAAGAACGAATGGAGAAAGTGGATCTGACTCCTGAGGTAACTGATGAGCCGTGCCCTAACTGCGGCAGCCTGCTCGTCCGCAAGTTAGGCCGCTTCGGTCCCTTTCTGGCCTGTCCCGGCTTTCCTGAATGCCGTTTTGCCAAACCCATTGTCCGCGAGACTGAGGCTTCCTGCCCCGTGTGCGCTAAACTGCTGGTGGAAAGAAAGAGCAGGCGGGGACGAGTATTTTACGGTTGCTCCGCTTACCCCGCGTGTAAATTTACTACCTGGGATGTGCCGCAGAAAGAAAAATGCCCCAGCTGCGGTTACCTGACAGTAAAAAAGGGTAACGTCATCCGTTGTGCCGCCAAAGAGTGCGGCCGGTCCCTGCAGGAAGAGAAGCCCGCAGACGGCGGGCAAAAGAGAAAAGGCGCCGGGAACAGGGCTGCTCCGGCTAAGAGCGCAGAAAGCACCGAACGCGGGAACTCCGGCGCATGACAAGGCATGGTACAAAACTGGCTGTCCAAAATTAACTTGCAAAGCAATTTTTGATATGTTAAGATTTTGTGCAGGAAGAAGGCTGGAAATGGCTGATTATTTAACCAGATTTATAGTCTTTCTGCAGGCGGAGAGAAACGCGTCTCCGCACACGATAAGGAATTATGCCGAGGACATTGGCAAATTTCTGGCCTTTCTCGAAGAACGTGATATCCTGTTTCCGCAAGGTCTCGACTATCTGGGGCTGAGGCATTTTCTTGCCCACTTGCAGTTCTGCGCCTACGACCGCCGTACCATTGCCAGAAAACTTTCAGCCATCCGCTCGTTCCTGAGATATTTAGGCCGGGAGGGAGTACTTGCCGCTAACGCCTGTGCACTTGTCGCCACTCCGCGCCAGGGGAAAAAATTGCCTAAATTTTTATACCTGGAGGAGACATTGCGCCTGTTGTCCGCTCCGGACACGCGGGTGCCGGCGGGGTTGCGCGATGCGGCATTGCTTGAATTTCTCTATGCCTCCGGGCTGCGTGTAAGTGAGCTTGTCAGCCTTTCTGCTGACTGCCTGGACTTGAGTGCCGGTCAGGGCATTGTTCAAGGCAAGGGAGGCAGAGAAAGGGTCTTTTATTTTGGAAGCTTTGCCAGACAAACAGTATCAGCTTACCTGGAACGAGCCCGGCCTTTGCTGTTGAGGAAAGCAAGGTTTCCCAAAAACGAGGAGGCGCTTTGGCTGAATAAGTACGGTGCCCGCCTGACTGACAGGGGAGTACGGCGTATTGTGGAAAAGTATGTCGCGCAGGCGGGTCTGGCGATGGGCATCAGTCCACACAGCATCCGGCACAGTTTTGCCACCCACCTGCTGAATGCGGGGGCAGACCTCCGGGCGGTGCAGGAGTTGCTCGGGCATGTGAATGTCTCTACAACCCAGAATTACACCCATATAACCAGGGAAAAGCTGAAAAATGTATATGTTTCCGCTCATCCGCGAGCATAAAGAGGGGCGCACATGTTTCATGCAACTACTATTATAGCTGTGTTGAGGGACGGCCGGTGCGCACTGGCCGGAGACGGACAGGTGACACTTGGCGGCAATACGATAATGAAGCAGCAGGCCAGGAAGGTCAGGACAATTTATCAGGGACGTGTCTTGGCCGGATTTGCCGGCTCGGTGGCCGATTCCCTCACTTTGTTTGAAAAATTTGAGGAACAGCTGGAGAAGTATCGGGGCAACCTCAGGAGAGCTGCAGTAGAGCTGACCAGAGAATGGAGATCGGACAGGATATTGCGCCGCCTTGACGCGCTGCTGCTCGTGGGCAACGCGGAAGGATTGCTGATACTATCCGGCGGTGGTGAGGTAATTGAACCGGACGACGGAGTGGCGGCCATCGGTTCCGGCGGACCTTACGCGCTGGCTGCGGGACGGGCACTGCTGCGCACAACAAGCCTTTCCGCCGGTGAAATAGCAAGACTTGCGCTGCAGATTGCCGGTGAAATCTGCGTCTACACCAACACTCACATTGTCCTGGAAGAGATTTAGCCCTGCCGGAGGACGCTGACTGTGCATGCTGAACTGACACCAAGGGAAATTGTCGCCGAACTGGACAAGTATATCATCGGGCAGAGCGAGGCCAAGAAATGTGTTGCCGTTGCCATGCGTAACCGACACAGGCGCAGGCTCCTGCCTGAGGATCTCCGTGAGGAGGTCTATCCAAAGAATATAATAATGATTGGCCCAACCGGTGTCGGCAAGACAGAAATTGCCCGCCGCCTGGCCAAGCTTGCCAAGGCTCCTTTTATTAAAGTGGAAGCCACAAAGTTTACAGAAGTGGGTTATGTGGGACGCGATGTGGAGTCTATGGTCCGTGACCTGGTAGAGACGGCTGTCCGGATAGTTCAGACGGAAAAACTGAGCGATGTGGAGGAAAAGGCCAAAAGCCTGGCTGAAGAACGCCTCCTTGATTTACTGGCACCGCCGCTCCAGCAAGACCGACCAACGCAAAATCCTCTGAGTCTGTTTTTTCCTGATGCCGCTAAAGAACCTCCTGAAGAAGATGAAGCGTTCCACCAAAGGCAAACCAGCCACCAACTGAGCCGCAATCGCCTGCGTGCCGGGTTGCAGAACGGCGAGTTGGAAAATGAAACGGTGGAAGTAGAAGTTGATGAACGTCCCCGGGTAATGGAGATATTTTCATCATCCGGAATGGAGGAGCTGGGAGTCAATTTTCAGGATGTCCTAGGCAACCTTTTCCCGCGCAGGAAAAAGCGGCGTCTTCTGCAGATAAGGCAGGCACGAAAACTGTTGCAGCAGGAGGAGGCGCAAAAACTTATCGATATGGAGGAGGTAGGCGCTGAAGCCGTCCAGCGCGCTGAGCAGGCCGGGATTATCTTTCTGGATGAAATTGATAAGGTAGCCGGCAGGGGCAGCGCCTGCGGGCCGGATGTTTCACGGGAAGGGGTGCAACGGGATATTCTGCCAATCGTCGAGGGTTCGACGGTAATGACTAAGTATGGCCCCGTCAGGACTGACTTTATGCTGTTTATCGCCGCCGGAGCCTTTCATGTGTCTAAGCCTTCCGACCTGATCCCTGAGCTGCAGGGACGTTTCCCGATCAGGGTAGAGTTGCACAGCCTCAGCGAGGATGACTTCAGGCAAATCCTAACGGAACCGGCTAATGCACTGCTTAAACAGTATACGGCACTTCTCTCCGCCGAAAGAGTGGAGGTCCGGTTTAACGGTGACGCAATCCATGAAATTGCCGCCATGGCACGGCAACTGAACGAGGAGATGGAGAACATCGGCGCCAGGCGCCTGCATACCATTTTGGAAAGAGTTCTGGACGACCTGTCGTTTAGCGCCCCGGAACTTGCCGGCCAGGAAGTTCTGATTACGGCACAGTATGTCAGGGATAAATTACAGCCGATAGTCGGAAACAGGGACCTGAGCCGCTATATCTTATAGACAGCTGAAAATCAGGAGAGAGGATGATTACTTTGGTGATGACGCCGTTACTGGAAAAGACCCGCCGCATTAACAGGATCCTGCAAAAAACAGCCGGACAGCACGTTGACTTTAAAGAAGTTGCTGATGTTTTAAGAAATGTCATACACGCCAATATCTACATCGCGGACCGCGGCGGCAAAATTTTGGGTTACGCACTGGTCGATGAATTTGAGTGTGAGCTGATGGTCAATGAAGTTTTAAGAAGCGGGACTTTCCCGGAAGACTATAACGAGATGCTGCTCGGCCATGATGATTCGCGGGTTAACCTTCGCCAGAAGTGCAACGCCTGTGTTTTTATCGAAGAATTGGCCTGCCTTTTTACGAACAAAATCACAACCATCGTTCCTATAGTCGGCGGCGCCAAAAGGCTGGGCACTCTTTTACTGGCCCGTTTTAACGAAGAGTTCGGGCCTGAGGATCTGATTCTTGCTGAATACGGAGCTACCGTGGTCGGCATGGAGATATTGCGCTCCAAGGCTGAAAAAATAGAGGAAGAGGCACGCAACAAGGCGATTGTCCAGTTGGCAATCGGCACACTTTCCTACTCCGAAATGGAGGCTGTAGAGCAGATCTTTGCCGAGCTTAACTGTGACGAAGGGTTGCTGGTGGCCAGCAAGATTGCTGATCAGCTGGGTATCACCCGCTCCGTAATTGTTAATGCCTTACGTAAATTTGAGAGTGCGGGAGTTATTGAATCCAGGTCGCTGGGGATGAAGGGGACGTACATAAAAGTTAAGAACCCCTATCTGCTTGACCAGCTGGCGAGACGCAAGGGCGGGCGCGGCTGAACGGTATTCTGTTACGCGTTTCCCTGTCATAACTTAACGGAAAAACGTTATAATATAGGCAGAGGTGGAGCCTGTGCAACAAAGGCGAAAATGGAGCTTTTCGTCTTATCTGGCTGGGTTTGCCAGTGCCTTATTTTTATTTGTCTTAATTCTTGGCGGAGCTGCCTTTCTGCTGGCTTCGCATGGCATTACCATTACGGTGGACAGCGGGAAAATTGCTCAGATGGTGCGGGAGCAGGTTGTCAGCGAGGCAAAAAAGGCCTTGCCACAACTGATTGACGGTGCCAGGCAGGAAATTCCGGGAATAGTGGAAGCGCAAATGCGTGAACAAATTGTCTCCGATCGCATGGAAATAGCAGGGTTTGTGTTCCGCGTGCCCGAAGAATTGCTGGGACAGTTGCGCCAAAGCATGCAGAAGAATGTGGAAATGGCCGCCACTGAGATTTTAACCGGGATTGATACCTCCCTGGTGGCTGAAGAATTGGGCGAGGACGTTTATCTTCTGGTGCGGCAAACATTAACCAAAGAACTGCATGGCAGTATCTTCAGGGTGTTGGCGTATGGCCGAATCCCGCTGCAAATCCGCCTGCAGGTAAGCAACTGAATGTTCCGGCACATGCGAACTTTTTACCAGTACCTGATTGTCAAATTTCGCAATGTGTGCTATAGTATGACCTGTGAAAAACACACGCCGCCCGATTCCCAAGGGTGTGCCGGCCCAAGGCCGGTGCCGCGGGGAAATGAAGCCGGCGGAGGAAAAACAAACGGGAGGATTGTCAGTGTCAGTAATTTCCATGAAACAGTTGTTGGAAGCCGGTGTCCACTTTGGTCACCAGACACGCCGCTGGAACCCCAAGATGAAGCCCTACATTTTTACTGAACGTAACGGAATTTACATTATCGACCTGCAAAAAACGGTCAGAATGTTTGATGGGGCTTACAGCTATGTCAAGGGGCTTGCCGGCAGCGGCGGCAAGATTATGTTTGTAGGGACCAAAAAACAGGCTCAGGAGTCTATCCAGACGGAAGCCTCGCGCTGCGGAATGCCTTACGTAAACCAGCGCTGGCTCGGAGGCATGCTTACCAATTTCAGGACAATCCGCAACCGCGTCAACCGGATGCTCCAGCTGGAGAAGATGGAGGCGGACGGCGTGTTTGACGTGCTGCCTAAGAAAGAGGTATTGGCCCTCCGTCATGAGCATGAGAAGCTGTCTAAGTTTCTGGAAGGTGTCAGGTACCTGCAGAAGCTTCCCGATGCCATGTTTGTGGTTGACCCGCGCAAGGAAAGGATTGCCATCGCCGAAGCCAGAAAACTGGGGATCCCGATTGTAGGCATACTGGATACCAACTGCGACCCGGACGAAATTGACTATCCCATTCCCGGGAACGATGATGCTATCAGGGCAGTCAAGCTGATCTCTTCCCGGCTGGCTGATGCCGTCCTGGAAGGGTTGGAAGGACGGCAGGACCATGTGCTTATTGATGATGTTACTGCTGAAAGGGAAGAAGCAGTTATAATTGAAGGATGAGCACCCGGGAGTAATACCCGGCCAAAATCGTTATATAACCGACTAAGCACTTAAGGGAGGCCTATGATGATCTCCGCTGCCTTGGTTAAAGAGCTCCGTGAAAAGACGGGAGCGGGAATGATGGACTGCAAAAAAGCGCTCAGCGAAACGGGTGGTGAGCTTGACAGGGCCGTCGAGTTACTGCGCCAGAAAGGACTGGCTGCAGCTGCCAAGAAATCCGGCCGTATTGCGGCAGAAGGTGTGGTAGACGCCTATATACATTTAGGCGGTAAAATAGGTGTGTTGGTGGAAGTGAACTGTGAAACGGATTTTGTTGCCCGTACCGATGAATTTCGCACGTTTGTCCGCGACATTGCGATGCAGATTGCCGCTGCAAATCCCAATTACTGCGCGCGTGAAGACGTGCCGGAGGAAGCGGTTGCCAAAGAGCGGGAGATCTTGAAAATGCAGGCTCTGCACGAGGGTAAGCCGGAAAAGATTATTGATAAAATTGTATCCGGCCGCGTGGAAAAGTTTTATGCTGAAAATTGCCTGTTGGAACAGCCCTTTATCCGCGACCCCGACATCACCGTGAAAGACCTCTTAAGAGAAAAAATCGCAAAAATAGGTGAAAATATCAGTGTCCGGCGTTTTGCCCGCTATGAGATGGGCGAAGGGCTGGTAAAGAAAGAGTGTAACCTGGCAGCGGAAGTTGAAGCAATTACGCGTCAGGATGCATAAGACAAAACAAAAAAGAGCACTCAGGTGTTCTTTTTTTACAGGAAAATGCCGGGCCTTGTAGAAATACTGACAGGAGGTTCAGCTGGATGGGAAATGCTGTTTACAAGCGAATTGTGCTGAAACTGAGCGGGGAGGCCCTGGCCGGAGACAAAGGCTTTGGTATCGATTCTGAAGTACTGCGTGATATCGCGGCTCAGGTAAAAGAAGTCCGGCAACTGGGGGTTGAGGTTGCCATTGTGGTCGGAGGCGGCAATATATGGCGTGGCGCCCCGGCTGGAGAACGGGGAATGGACCGGGCTACAGCAGATTACATGGGGATGCTGGCCACTGTTTTAAATGCGCTCGCCCTGCAGGATGCCCTGGAAAGCTGCGGTGTTGATACGCGTGTTCAGACGGCGATAGAAATGCGCCAGATCGCTGAGCCCTATATCCGGCGGCGGGCTATCAGGCACCTTGAGAAGGGCAGGGTCGTAATCTTCGCGGGCGGAACCGGCAACCCGTATTTTTCCACAGACACAACAGCAGCCCTGCGTGCAGCCGAGATTGAGGCGCAAGTGATTTTGCTGGCCAAGGGTAAAGTAGACGCTATTTATGATGCAGACCCGCTAATTTGTTCCCAGGCCAGGAAATTTACTGAACTGAGCTATAAGGATCTGCTGACCATGGGACTTGGCGTAATGGACTCGACTGCTGCTTCTCTGTGTATGGACAACAAGCTTCCTTTAATTGTTTTCGGGCTCAATAAATCGGGCAATATCAAAAGAGTTATCCTGGGGGAGAGGATTGGCACATACGTTAAGGGGGAATGATGGATGGTTAAAGAAGCCAAGAACATTGCCGCCGAAAGGATGGAGAAGGCGGTTGCCGCTTTGCGCCGCGAGTTGGCCGCAATCCGGGCCGGCCGGGCTGCCCCTGCATTGTTGGACAAAATTACTGTTGATTATTATGGATCCGGTATGCCGCTTAACCAGCTGGCCAATATTTCGGCCCCCGAGCCTCGCCTGCTGGTTATTCAGCCTTGGGATAAAAAGTCCGTATCGGAAATAGAGCGTGCCATTCTTAAGTCTGACCTGGGGCTGACCCCAAACAGTGATGGCACAGTTATCCGCCTGTCCATTCCGCAGTTGACGGAGGAGCGTCGCAGGGAACTGGTCAAAGTTGTCAGGAAAAAGGCCGAGGAAGCCCGCGTGGCCATTCGAAATGTCCGCCGGGACATCAACGAAGAGATTAAGAAAAGTGAGAAGAACGGTGATATTACAGAGGATGAATTGCATAAGACTCAGGATGACATTCAAAAAATGACCGATAAATATATTGAAGATGCGGAGAAAGTTCTGGCCGCCAAAGAGAGGGAAATTCTGGAGGTTTGAGAGCGGCTTCCTGATGCGGCGGCCGTTGGGAGATGATGCGACACGGCCTCCCGGTACGAGGAGGGTGTTTATAAAGAGGTGACCAGTGTGACTTACCGCCTGCGTAAATTGCTGTGTACAGGTGACCGTTCAGTGTCCGGGGCAGAAGCGCAGGGTATTCCCCGGCATATAGCCATTATCATGGACGGCAACGGACGCTGGGCACGACGACGGGGTCTGCCCCGCTCAGCAGGGCATTATGCGGGAATGCAGGCTTTGCGGCGCACTATTCGCGCGGCTGACGACCTCGGCATAGATTTCTTGACCCTGTACGCGTTTTCAACGGAAAATTGGCAGCGTCCTAAAGAGGAAGTGGACTTCCTGCTAAGATTGCCCAGCGAATTCCTTAAATCGGACCTGCCTGAACTAAAAGCAAAAAATGTACGCCTCCGTTTTCTCGGATCGCTCGATGAATTGCCGCAGCATACCAGGAAAGCGGCAATAGAAGCATTGGAGGAGACGGCCGGCAACACGGGTATGGTTTTAAGCTTTGCCGTGAACTACGGAAGCCGCTCTGAAATTGTCCGAGCAGTCAGGGATATCGCGCGGGCTAGCGTGACAGGACTGTTGGATCCTTGTACGATTGACGAGGAAACGGTTTCGGGACGTCTGTTTACAGCCGGGATTCCTGATCCGGACCTGCTCATTCGCCCCGGCGGTGAGCAACGGGTCAGCAATTTTTTGCTTTGGCAGTTAGCGTATGCTGAGTTTTGCTTTCCAAAGGTTTGCTGGCCCGATTTCGACCGCGACCATTTACTGGAAGCGATAGAGGTTTACAGGAAGAGAGACCGTCGCTACGGCGGGATTAAACTGTAGGTGATGATCGTGTTCAGGCAGAAACTTGTCAGCGCCTTAGCCCTAATTCCGATTGTGCTGGCTGTGACATATTCCGGTGCGCTGCCATTTTTTTTTCTGGTGGTTCTGGTGTCAGCGCTGGCGCTCCGCGAACTTTACCGGCTTGGCGGCTTGCGGGCCAGACCTTTGCTGGTTATGGGCCACCTGGCTAATTTTATAATGCTGCTGGTCATGCAACTATCTGGTATTGGCTCTTTTTTTGCGCTGTTTGTCGCCTTTTTTTTGCTGCTGAATGTTTTCTGGGTGCTGAGCTTTCCTTTGGATTTTCGTTCGCTGACTATCCTGCTGTGGGGCAAGGTGTACATCACCACTCTGCTTGGCTTTCTCTTGCTGCTGCGCCTGCCTCCCGGCGGTTTCCTGCCGGTGCTGACGCTGCTGCTTGCCGTGTGGGTCAGCGATGCGGGGGCCTACCTTACCGGCAGGTTTTGGGGAAGGCGCAGGCTGCTCGTTACCGTCAGCCCAAAGAAAACATGGGCGGGAGCGTTCGGAGGCCTGTTTTTTACCGCGTTGCTCCTTTTTTCCCTGGCGCCGCAACTGGGCTTCACCCGTTCCTCAGGGTTGATGATCGGCGTGTTGCTTTCGCTGGCGGGACAGTGCGGCGACCTTGCTGAATCAGCTCTTAAGCGCTGGGCGCAAATCAAGGACTCGGGGACATTGCTGCCCGGCCACGGCGGAGTACTTGACCGCCTGGACAGCCTGCTTTTTGCAGCTCCGGTGGCGTATCTCCTGCTTGCTTTTCTAACCGGAGCCAGGAGCCCATGATAAAAGGAATTGCTGTGCTTGGCTCGACCGGGTCGATCGGCCGCCAGGCTTTGCAGGTCATTGCCGCTTACCCGGAACGCTTCCGCCTGGTGGCGCTCTCAGCAAACCGAGAAGTCAGCCTACTCGCGGAGCAGGCGCGGCGTTACAAACCTTTGCTGGTTGCTATTGCCGACCACTCGCTTTATGCGGAACTAAAAGCGGAACTCGCCGGCTGCAAGGTAGATGTGCTTGCCGGGGAGGACGCTCTCTGCCGGCTGGCGGGGCATGACGATGTGCAGCTGGTTGTAAACGCCGTCGTCGGTTTTGCCGGCCTGAAACCAACGCTGTCTGCCCTGTCCGCAGGTGTGAGGCTGGCGCTTGCCAATAAGGAGTCTCTTGTGGCAGGCGGTCACCTGGTGATGCCTTTGGCGGAAAAGACGGGGACGCCGGTCATTCCGGTCGACAGTGAGCATTCGGCGGTCTTTCAGTGTCTGCAGGGGCAGGACAAATCTGCGCTGGAGCATGTTATCCTGACAGCCTCCGGCGGCCCGTTTTACGGACTGACTGCGGGAAGGCTGGCTGGCGTTACTCCTGAACAGGCGCTCTCCCACCCCAACTGGCGGATGGGCGCCAAAATCACGATCGATTCCGCCACGTTGATGAATAAGGGCTTGGAAGTGATAGAGGCACGCTGGCTGTTTAACCTGCCTTACGAGCGTATCAGGGTTGTGATTCACCGGGAGAGCATTATTCATTCCCTGCTCGAATTCAGCGACGGCGCCACACTGGCTCAGCTCGGCGCTCCTGATATGAGAGTGCCCATCCAGTACGCCTTATCTTTTCCCGAGAGACTGCCTTCAAGCGCGCCGCGAGTGAATTGGCAGACACTGGGCGCTCTGCATTTTGCGGCGCCTGATACGGAAAATTTCCCCTGTCTTGAACTGGCGTACTGCGCGGGCCGGACAGCGGGCAGTATGCCTGCTGCCCTTAATGCCGCCAATGAGGAGGCTGTCAGGCTGTTCCTGGAGCGGAGGATTGACTTCCTGGCCATCCCCAGTATAATTGAAGAAGTAATGAATAAACATAAGGTAGTTTTTAATCCCGGCTTTGAGGAACTAGTGGAAGCCGACCGCGATGCCAGAGCGAGGGCGCTGGAGGCGGCCGGGAAACGGTAAAGAAGGATGATGGCATGCTGACTTTCGCGGCTTCAATCGTCATTTTCGGACTGCTTATTTTTGCTCATGAACTGGGCCATTTTCTGGTGGCCAAAAGGGCGGGAATCGGCGTCACCGAATTTGCCATCGGTTTTGGACCGCGCCTGTTTGGATGGCAGGCAGGCGAGACGACTTATTCGCTGCGCATATTTCCGCTGGGAGGTTTTGTCCGCCTGGTGGGAGAGAATCCTGAGGAGAGCGCCCTGGCGGGAAGTTTCCAGAGTAAACCGGTCTGGCAGCGGTTTGCGGTTATCGCAGCCGGCCCGCTGATGAATTTTTTTCTGGCGGTGCTGCTTTTTTCACTGATATATTTCGTTTTTGTCGGCATTCCGCTTTACCAGTCAACCGCCATAGGAAATGTTCTCCCCGGAGGCCGCGCGGAGGCGGTTGGTTTGCTGCCCGGAGACAGGCTGTTAATCGTCGCGGAACAGGAAGTCAACGACTGGCATGCCCTGGTCAGAGCTATAAATGCCCATCCGGAACAGATAATTACAATTGAGTTCCTGCGCAATGATGTTCGTCAGTCCATTCAGGTAACACCGCGCCGTGACCCGGAGACCGGAAGGGGATTGATTGGCATCTCTCCGGAGGTCAGGCTTTATGCGCTTTTGCCGTCCATCCGGCAGGGCCTGAGTCATACGTTGTGGTTCCTGAGTTTTATCGCCGGCAGTATCGTCCAGATGATTACCGGGCGCGTGGCTCCTGATGTGGTGGGGCCGGTAGGGATTATCCAGATTGTCGGGGAAGTTGCCCGGACCGGCATGGTGAACCTGCTGTCACTGGCTGCAATTATCAGTGTTAATCTGGGCCTGCTGAATATTCTGCCCATTCCGGCGCTGGACGGCAGCAGGCTGCTGTTTCTGGCAGTGGAGGGTCTGCGCGGCCGCCCTGTGGACCCGCGCAAAGAGTCTTTCGTTCATTTTATCGGCTTTACCGTCCTGATCTTTCTGATGATTGTTGTCGCTTACCGGGACTTGCTGCGCCTGGATATTCTGTTTTAGGGAGATTTGCTGTGTTTAGACGGGATTCGACCAGGGCGGTGAAAGTGGCTTCGCTTGTGATCGGTGGCGGTGCTCCGGTGATTATTGAGTCGATGACCAATACCAGGACCTCCGACTTGCAGGCCACTCTGGCGCAAATCAGTGATTTGGCAGCCGCCGGTTGTGAACTGGTTCGCGTGGCTGTGCCGGACAAGGATGCTGCCGCAGCATTGCCGGAACTGGTTAAACTATCGCCGCTTCCTGTCATCGCCGATATTCATTTCAATTACCGGTTGGCACTTTCTGCAATCATGGCCGGTGTAGCCGGACTGCGCATCAACCCCGGGAATATCGGCGGAAAGCAAAGGCTGTCGGAAGTCATAACCCTCGCCGCCGCCAGGGCAATTCCCATGCGCATCGGAGTAAACGCCGGCTCGCTGCAAAAGAGGCTTTTGCAGAAGTTCGGCGCGGTCACGGCTGAGGCCATGGTGGAGTCGGCTATTGACTCCATTCGCCTGGCAGAAGAGCTGAATTACAGGGACATGATCATCTCTGTCAAGGCTTCATCGGTGCCTCTGACAGTCCGCGCCTACCGGCTGCTGGCGGAAAAGGTAAGCTATCCGCTCCATATCGGGGTGACGGAGGCGGGCACTTCTTTTGCGGGAACGGTCTATTCCAGCGTGGGTATCGGCGCCTTGCTCCTGGACGGGCTGGGAGATACGCTCCGGGTGTCGTTGACAGCTCCGCCGGCGGAAGAGGTCAGGGTAGCCAAAGCCATCCTTTCCGCCGTTGAGCTTCGCCGTTTCGGACCGCGCGTTATCTCCTGCCCTACCTGCGGCCGCTGCCAGATCGATTTGGCTGCTTTGGCCGCTGAGGTGGAGCGGCTCGTCGCCGGCTTAGACGTGCCGCTGACCCTGGCAGTCATGGGATGTGCCGTTAACGGACCCGGCGAGGCCCGGGAAGCTGACCTGGGCATCGCCTGCGGAAAAAGGCAGGGTCTGATATTCTGCGCCGGTGAGGTGGTTAAACGGGTGCCTGCCGAACGCCTGCTGGATGAATTTATGCATTTACTGCAAATTACTTTACCAAAATACACACAACGGGGGTTCTGCAGTGAAAATAGCGGCCATTGTCCCAGCCTTTAACGAGGAGAAAACCATTGGAGGCGTCCTTTCAGTATTGACCCGCTTACAGGAAATTGCTGAGGTAATAGTGGTTGACGACGGTTCGACGGACCGAACCGGGCAGGTGGCTGAAAGTTTTGGGGTTTCAATCATTCAGTTGCCGGAGAACCGGGGTAAAGGCGGGGCTGTAAAGGCAGGGCTTGATTCCACTCAGGCCGGGGTAATTCTTTTTCTTGACGCCGATCTGGTCGGATTGAATCAGGGACATGTCCGGCAATTGCTGGCTCCTGTTCTCTCCGGGAGCGCAGACATGAGCATCGGGTTGTTTGAAAGCGGCAGAATGGCTACCGATCTGGCACAAAAAGTTGCCCCCTATCTGACAGGGCAGAGAGTTGTGAGAAGAACTGTCCTTGAACAGGTTAATGACCTTGATATTACCCGATTTGGCTTTGAGATAGCGCTGACAAGACTGGCGGACGCGCTGCGGTTGCCGGTTGCGGAGGTTCAGCTGCATAACCTGACTCATGTGACTAAGGAAGAAAAAATGGGACTGCTAAAAGGGTTTGCGGCACGCCTGCGGATGTACTGGGAAATTGTGCGCTGCTACGCCAGGAGCAGCTGACAATTTATTATCCTGAAAACCGCATGTGGTCAGCATTGCGCTGACACTTGCGGATTTCCGCAGGTTATGTTAGAATGGCAATGCTTGGTTGGTAATGGCGCCGCATCAGACGAAGAGTGGGAAATCCCACTCTTCTAGCTTATAAATATAACAACTGCAGTTGTATCTGGGCCTGAGAGGTTGGTCAACATTAGTATAGCTGGCAAGTGAGGGGATACAATGGCAAAACAGCCGGTAAATGAGCTGGTCACGAATCTGGCAGAGCCTCATGCCGCTGCTTTGGGACTTGAGGTGGTTGATGTTCAGTTACTCAGAGAGGGTGGCCGGAGAATCCTCCGGGTGCTGATCGACCGCGAGGGTGGGATAGCACTTGATGATTGCGAGGCCCTGAGCACTGCTTTGGGAGAGGAACTGGACCGTGCTGACCCTATCCCTTACAGTTACTGCCTTGAAGTGTCTTCCCCGGGGATTGAGCGCCCGCTAAAAAAGGAGCAGGACTTTAGAAGATTCGCCGGTCACACGATTAGTTGCCGTTTATTTAGTCCGCTGCAGGGGAGAAAGAATTTCAGCGGGCTGTTGCTTGGCCTGGAAGGACAGGAGATTTTGCTGAAAGCGGGGGAGGGCGATGTGGTTCGCCTTCCTTTAGATGCGGTGGCGCTTGCCAGGCTGGTCTATGATGAAGGAAACAGGAAAGGAGGCAAAAAGAGGTGAACGAAGAATTTTTGTCGGCCCTGTCGGCTATCGAAAGAGAGAAAGGCGTCAGGAAAGAGATTTTGTTCGAAGCTATTGAGGCTGCACTTGTCTCAGCATATAAACGCAACTTTAATTCTGCGGCCAATGTTCGCGTTCAGCTGGACAGGGAAACTGGTGAAATTAAAGTATATATGAGGCTTGTGGCTGTGGAAGAGGTCACCCAGCCGCAGTTGGAAATCTCTCTTGCCGAGGCTGCCCACCTTAATCGTTCCTATAGGTGCGGTGACGTTATCGAGAAGGAGGTAACGCCAAAATATTTTGGCCGGATCGCGGCACAGACAGCCAAGCAGGTCGTAATACAAAGAATCCGCGAAGCTGAGCGGGAACTGGTTTTTGAGGAGTATATTGACCGCGAAGATGATATCATCAATGGTATTGTGCAGCGTACTGAGCAAAAGAACGTGATTATAGACCTTGGAAAGACTGAAGCGGTACTGGCGCCTGCCGAACAGATGCCGACTGATGATTATCGTCAGGGTGAGAGAATTAAGGCTTACATTACTGAGGTCCGCAAGACAAGCAAAGGTCCCCAGATTTTAATTTCCAGGACTCACCCGGGATTGCTCAAGAGGCTGTTTGAACTTGAGGTCCCGGAAATATTTGACGGTACGGTGGAGATTAAATCTGTTGCCCGTGAAGCCGGCTGGCGGTCTAAGCTGGCCGTTTATTCCCGCAATAAGGATGTAGACCCTGTTGGCGCGTGTGTAGGACCAAAGGGAGCCCGTGTGCAAGCGATTGTCAGCGAATTGCGCGGCGAAAAGATAGATATTGTCAAGTGGGATGAAAACCCGGAAGTCTATGTTGCCAACGCGCTTTCGCCGGCTAAAGTGCTCCGGGTCAGGCTGCTGGAGGAACAAAAGCTGGCCAGCGTGGTTGTTCCCGATTATCAGCTGTCTCTGGCTATCGGCCGTGAAGGACAGAACGCCCGCCTGGCGGCCAGGCTAACCGGCTGGAAAATAGATATCAGCAGTGAGAGCCAGCTGCAGCAACCCGTTGAGACTGTGCCAACAGACGTTTCTTCGCCGGCTGCCGAGGGGAGAGAAGACGTTTGAAAAACCGTAAGCTTCCCCTGCGTACCTGTATCGGATGTCAGCAACAAAAAAATAAGCGTGAGTTGATCCGGGTGGTGAGAACACCGGCCGGGCAGGTGGAGCTGGACCCGACAGGGAAAAAGGCCGGACGGGGTACCTACCTTTGCCGGCAACGCAGTTGCTTTAAGGCGGCGTTGACTGGCAGGCGGATTGAACGCAGTCTTAAGCATCCGGTATCACCGGATGTGGTAGAGTTGCTGGCTGAGCAACTCCCGGCCGGGGACGAGAATGAAAGCTAAAACGCTCTTACTGTTAGGGCTGGCAAGAAAGGCGGGTAAGCTCTCCTGCCGGGAAGCAGACAACATGGCTGCGATCCGTACCGGACGCGCCTGCTTGCTTGTTCTGGCCTGTGATGCCGGTCAGTCCAGTGCGAAAAAGTACCTCGACAAATGCAGGACATTTTCGGTTCCAATGTTAAAATATGCTACAGCGGCCGATCTCGGCTGGGCAGTCGGGCTCTCCCCACGCCCGGCCCTGGCCTTGCTGGACGAAGGTTTTGCGTCACGCCTGAAGGATTTGGCCCGGGAAGAAGGCCTGGACCATCTGACAACCTGAGGAGGCAAACTAATGGAGGTGTTTTGAATGAGCAAGGTTCGTGTACACGAATTAGCGAAAGAATTGGGTGTGCCCAGCAAGCGGATTATAGATTTGCTCGCGGATATTGGTTTTGTAGTCAAAAACCATATGAGCGTGCTGGAGGATGAAGCTGTACGCCGCCTTACCTATCAACTGACCGGTAAGGGTGAGTCGCCCGCTGTTGCGCTCCCCGTCAAGGAAACGAAAGAGACGCCTGTGCCTAGGAGTGAGCCCTCAGCCAAGCCTGCCGCGGCGAGCCAGCCATTGGCCAGACAGGCAAAACCAAAGCCTGTACAGGTACCAACGCGTGACAAGAAAAAGGAACCTCAAAGGACGCGACGCTCCGGACGCGCTGACAGGATAGAGCGCAGGGCGAGGCGCGAGACCCGTTATCTTGAGGAACAGCAAAAAAGGGACTCGACCGTTATCCTGGAAGGCCGTGTTACAGTTGGCGAGCTGGCTGAGCGAATGGGTGTACCCGCCGCGGACATTATCTCCAGGCTGATGAATCTGGGCGTAATGGCAACCATAAATCAGTTTATTGACGTGGAGGCGGCACAACTACTCGCCGAAGATTACGGATTTCGCGTGGAAATAAAGCTGGATCCGGTAGAGGCAGGGCTTGTTGAAAAAACTGAAGACGATGAGGGTGACCTCCATCAGCGGGCGCCGGTAGTTACCGTGCTCGGCCACGTTGACCATGGTAAGACTTCGCTCTTGGACGCCATCCGCAAGACCAACGTCACAGCACGAGAGGCAGGAGGCATTACCCAGCATATTGGAGCATACCAGGCCGAAGTTGCCGGAAGAAAAGTGATTTTCCTGGACACGCCAGGGCATGAGGCGTTCACCGCAATGAGAGCGCGGGGGGCCCAGGTCACCGACGTGGCGATTGTCGTGGTCGCTGCTGATGACGGCGTCATGCCTCAGACGGTGGAAGCAATTAACCATGTGAAGGCGGCAGGAGTTCCAATTATTGTGGCTGTCAACAAAATTGACAAGCCTAACGCCAATCCTGACAGGGTCAGGCAACAGCTGTCCGAGTACGGGCTTGTACCGGAGGATTGGGGTGGCGACACAGTTTTTGTTCATGTGTCAGCCTTAAAACAGCAGGGCTTGGATACCCTCCTGGAGATGGTTCTGCTGGTGGCGGAAATGGCCGAATTAAAAGCTAATCCTAACAAGCCGGCCAGCGGCACAGTGGTCGAGGCAAAATTGGACAAGGGCAGGGGTCCGGTGGCCACTGTCCTGATTCAGGACGGCACACTGCGCGTGGGTGATCCGGTTATTGCCGGCAGTATCGCCGGCAAGGTGCGGGCCATGGTGGACGACAAGGGAAAACGCCTCAAAAAGGCAGGCCCGTCCACTCCTGTGGAAGTGCTTGGCCTGACTGACCTGCCGCAGGCGGGAGATCTTCTTCAGGTTGTGAATGATGAACGCTCCGCCAGGCAAATCGCAGAAAGAAGGCAGGAAAAACGCCGGGAAATATCATTGAAGAAGACGGCGAGAGTCTCGCTTGATGACCTCTTCAGGCACATCCAGGAGGGGGAAGTCAAGTCGCTCAATCTGATACTTAAGGCGGATGTGCAGGGATCGGTTGAGGCCATGCGGGAAACGCTGCTTAAGCTTGAAAACCCGGAGGTCCGCTTGCAGGTGCTGCACGGTGGAGTGGGTGCTGTCACCGAGTCGGACGTTATGCTGGCCTCTGCTTCTGATGCGATAATCATTGGCTTTAACGTCCGCCCCGAACTCAGTGCCAGAAAAATGGCTGACCGGGAGCATGTGGATATCCGCCTGTACCGGGTCATTTACGAGGCTATTGATGACATCCGGGCCGCTATGACCGGAATGCTGGCGCCGCGCTATAAGGAAGTTGTACTGGGGCAGGCCGAGGTCAGGCAGTTATTTAAGTCATCCCGTATCGGCACGATCGCCGGCTGCCATGTCTTGGAAGGAAAAATCGCCCGGAGCGCTCCTATCCGTATTACCCGGGGCGGAATGGTTCTCTATGACGGCAAAATCGAAACGTTAAAGCGTTTTAAGGAGGATGCCAAAGAGGTGTCTGCCGGATACGACTGCGGTATTCTCCCGGAAAAATTCAACGATTTACGTGAAGGCGACCTGATTGAGTCCTACACCATGCAACAGGTTGAACCTGTTTAAGGTTACGGCACGTGGTTGTCAGCCTCTGCGAAATAACCCTGCGCTTTCCGGGTGCATTATCGTTGAAAGACAAGCGTTCCGTGCTGAAATCGCTTTTGTCAAGGCTGCGCCAGCGGTTCAACATTTCTGTTGCCGAGGTTGGGGAGCAGGATAAGTGGCAAATGTCACTCGTCGCGGTAGCCTGTGTCGCAGCCGACAGTGTTATGGCTCATCAGCTGATGGAGCAAGTCGTACATTTTATTGAGAAGGACGGCAACACCGAGATTATCCGGATTTCCCGGCAGATTTTATGATAGCGGAGGGAGTCTGATGTCCGAACAGCGTGCGCAACGAGTCGCTGAGGAAATTAAGAAGGAAGTCAGCCAGATTTTGCGCGAAGAGCTTAAAGACCCGCGAATCGCCGGATTTATTAGCGTGACCGGGGTTGAAGTCACCCGTGATCTGAGGAACGCAAAAATATTTATCAGTGTTTTTGGCAATGAGGAGGAAAAGCAGCTTACCCTGCAGGCCTTAACCAAGGCGGCCGGCTTCATTCGCACAGAAATCGGCCGGAGAATCCGCCTGCGCCATACACCGGGGGTTTCTATCCACCTTGACCGTTCCATGGCCTATGGCGCGCACATCAGCCATCTATTGCGTGGTCTAAATAAGGACGGGGGCGAAGGAGCGATTGAATAGTCTTCAGGAAATTGCCGCGGAACTGTGCATGCCCGGCGAAACGCTGCTAACAACACATATCCTGCCGGACGGTGACAGTATCGGTTCAATGCTTGGCCTGGGGCTGGCTCTGAGGGCGGCGGGCCGTGATGTAACCATGCACTCCGCAGATGGAGTCCCGATGCGCTACCGTTTTCTGCCCGGTGCGGAGCTGGTTGTGTCCGGTAACGTGCCGGATGCTGATTTTGCGCGTGTTGTAACGCTTGATTGCAGTGATCCGATGCGACTCCGCCCCATCTGGCCGGCTATCAGGAACCGCCTGCTGATCAATATTGATCATCACACTACCAATCAGTGCTTTGCCGCCTTAAATTACGTTGACCCGACCGCAGCAGCCACCGGCGAAATCGTTTTTGACCTGCTGTCAGTCATGAATCTGTCGCTCACGTCAGACGTGGCGTCTGCCATCTATGTTGCTGTAAGCACGGATACAGGATCTTTTAAATACGAAAACACTACTCCCCGTACGCACTTGATTGCGGCCCGGCTGATGGAGGCGGGTGCCAGGCCGCAGAATTTTTCCTTACAGGTGTTTGATTTGCGCAGCAGAGCCGCGACTTTTATACTGCGCACCGCGCTGAGTTCACTTAGATTTTCCGAGGACGGACGGATTGCCTGGATGATACTGACGGAGGAAGACATGAGGCAGGCGGAAGCCAAGGACGAAGATTTGGAAGGCATTGTTAACTTTGCCAAGAACATAGACGATGTGGAGGTCGGCCTCATCTTCCGCGCCAAAACGGACGGCACGGTTAAGGTAGCTTTTCGCTCACGCAGTATAGATGTAAGTCAAGTGGCGGAAATGTGCGGCGGCGGGGGACATCCCCGGGCTGCCGGCTGTTCGCTTGACGCGGACCTTGACACGGCTGTAAACACAGTTTTGATAGCTGTGCGTGAAGTTCTCAGCGTCTGACAGGGGCGGGCTACCATGAGTCTGACAGGTATCTTTAATGTCAATAAGCTTCCCGGCCCAACTTCGCACGATGTAGTCCGCCACTTGCGCCGACTCACCGGAGAGAAGCGCGTGGGGCATACAGGTACGCTTGACCCCTTAGCTGCCGGCGTGCTTCCGGTATGCGTGGGGCGAGCCACGCGTATGGCTGAATATGTTTTGCAGATGAACAAATCGTACCGGGCTGAGCTGACGCTGGGATATGCTACTGACACTGAGGACTCTTCCGGGCGGGTAACGGCGGAAAAGGATGTCCCACAGCTTGATGAGCATACCGTGTCCAAAGTAATGGCGGAATTTCTGGGGACGGTCAGCCAGATTCCCCCCATGTATTCTGCTGTGCGCAGCAAGGGGCGACGGCTTTACGAATTAGCGCGACGCGGGGAAGATGTGGAACGGACAGCGCGCCAGGTAAACATCTATCACCTGCGCTTGCATAATATTTGCGGACACAGGATCCAGTTTGATGTAACATGCTCACGCGGCACTTATGTGCGTACGCTGTGCGTTTCCATCGCGGAGAAACTCGGTACTTACGGTCATATGTCTTCTTTGTTGCGCACAGCGGTGGGCCCCTTTTTGTTATCAGAAGCATACACAATTCAGGAACTGGAGGCGCTGTCAGCGGACGGCCGTCTGGGAGAAGCCATTTTGCCGGCTGATATCGCGCTGCAGCATTTGCCGGCCTTGTTTCTGGAGGATGAAGACGCCGCCAGGATAATTACCGGCCGGTCTGTCTCCGCCGCCAATGCGGCTTTTGATTCGGCTGTCGGAGCGCCGGAGGTCAGGTTGTGCAGGCTGTACCATGAATCCGGGCGTTTTTTGGCGGTGGCCCGCAATTCCGGAAATATGCTGTATCCGGAGAAGGTGTTCTGGACTGCTGACTGAACGTAGGTGAAAGTATGCAAATTATCAGAGGCATTTCTCAATTCAGGAAAGCCTGCCGGGACCGTCATGTGCTCTCCCTGGGCAACTTTGACGGCGTACACCTCGGACACCGGGCCATTCTGCAGGCAACGGTATCTGCAGCTAAAGCACTGGCTGCCAGGACTTCGGCCCTGATCTTTACCCCGCATCCCATGCAGGTTCTGGCACCGGAAAGGTTTCCCGCCCTGCTGATTACCACTGAAGACCGCATCGCCCTGTTGGGGGCTGCGGGCATTGATTATATTGTAGTTGAGCAATTCACAAGGGAGTTTGCCGCTACTGACGCGGAGACGTTCGCCAGGGGGGTTCTGAAGGAGACGCTCAATGTCAGCGGAGTAGTGATCGGCTTTGATTATACATTCGGCTGCCATGGCTCCGGCAGCTCAGCCGATATGCAGCGCTTTGGCGAAATGTTGCGATTTAGAGTAGATGTTATCTCTCCGGTAACCGTCAACAATGTCCCGGCGAGCAGTTCCAGAATCCGCGCCCTACTTTCCGCGGGAAAGGTGGAGGAAGCAGCAGAGATGCTTGGCTATCCGTTCTATCTGCGCGGCAGGGTTGTGCGAGGCGACGGCCGCGGGCGGCAGTTAGGCTTCCCTACCGCTAATTTGCAGATCCCGCCAGATCTGGTACAGCCGGGACACGGTGTTTACCTGTCACGCGTCCTGTTAGCGGGCCGCTCTTTTTGGGGGGTGACTAATGTTGGCAACAGGCCCACATTTTGCAGGGGTGAGCCGACAATGGAAGTCCACCTGCTGGATACGGAGGAAGATATTTATGGCCGGGAACTGACGGTTTATTTTTTGCGAAAAATTCGTGATGAAGAGGTCTTCGCCGGTTCGGCGCAGCTACAGGAACAGATAAGCCGCGACCTGGACTGCGCCCGGCGCCTGATACCCTGACAGACTGGGAAATTGGCTGTCCTGCTTATGCCTGGGTGTATCCGATGCCACCCCTTTGCAAATACTATGCAAAGGGGTGGCTTTATGGAGCACTTCGAGGCTCTGGTAGTTGGCGCAGGACCGGCCGGAGCGGCTGCAGCTTATCATATGGCAAAGAACGCTGTAAATGTCGTTCTGTTGGAGAGAGGCGACTATCCGGGCAGCAAAAATATGTTCGGCGGAGTCATTTACAGCCTTCCGACTGCTGAGATATGTCCGGAATTTTGGCATGAGGCGCCCCTGGAACGGGCTGTAACCAAGGATATGATATGGCTGCTGGACATTGACTCAGCCGTGGAAACCGCCTTTCACGGGCTGCGTTATGCCGGCGCGCCATATAATAAATTTACGGCTCTCCGGCCAAATTTTGACCGCTGGCTCGCAGGCAAAGCAGAAAATGCAGGCGCGAGGCTGATAAACGCCGCTCTGGTCAAAGATTTGCTCTATGAAAAGACAAGGGCCGGCAGGAAACGGGTTCGCGGCGTAATACTTGATGACGGAACCCGCATCGGAGCAGATGTTGTGGTGCTGGCTGAAGGAGCTCTGGCTGCCCTGACCAGGAAAGCCGGGCTGGCGCCGGCAAGAAGCGCCCGGCAGTTTAGCCTGTGGATAAGGGAAGTAGTATCTCTTCCCCCAGGGAAAATAGAGGAGCGCTTTATGCTGGAAGAAGGCGAGGGTGCTGTGCTCGCCATGATTGGGTTCCCCTCAGGGCAGGCAAGCGGGTTGGCCGGTATTTTCACTAACAAGGACTCGCTTTCATTGACAATCGGCATGAAGCTTGACAGGCTGTCCACCCTGGACGCCGGTTTACCGGAACTGCTCACGCGGTTAAAATCTCATCCCCTGGTCAGCAGGTTGTTGTCCGGCGGAAAAAGCGTCGCATATGCGGCTCACCTGATTCCTGAAGGAGGATATGACACTATGCCGCGGCTTCACTCCGACGGGGTAATGGTAGTCGGAGACGCAGCTGTCCTGCTCTACGGGCGGCGCGGCAGCGACCTGGCAATGCTGTCGGGCAAAATGGCAGCGGAAGCAGTGGTGCAGGCTCGTGCCCGCCGTGATTACAGTGCCGTCTTGCTGAAAACATACACCCACAAGATAGTTAAATCTTTTTTTTATCAAAATATTAAGGGCGTAACTAAGGCAAAGAGATATGATGCCCGGTATGGCGACGCAGGCTATCTGCTTAATACCGCAGCCAATGCCCTGGCGTATGAAATATTCCATGCCGGGATGGAGACCGATAAGGAAAGAATTAAGAAGCTGTCCGGAATCCTGGCCGGCAAACAGCCGCTTACGAAAACTCTGCCTGACCTGATTGCAGGCTTGCGCAACTGGAGAGTACTCTGATGGATAGCAGAGAGTACCTGTCCCTGGCCGCAATATCGCCGGCCCAGGCTTCGCATATCCGGCTTGACGGAGAAAACAGGTGCGCAACCTGTGATGACAGAACCTGTTTGCATGTCTGTCCCGCGGGTGTCTTTGCCTGGGATGAGAGCGGGGAGCGTCCGCTTGTGTGCTGGCAGCGTTGCCTTGAGTGCGGCGCCTGCGAGCTGGTATGCCCTCGGGGAATAATTAAATTTAGCTATCCCCGGGGCGGCCATGGTGTAATCAATAAATGCTGACTCCGGCAGGGAGTGCTTTTTGTAGCCCTTGCCTTATCATTGGTCGTGTGGTAGAATACATTTGCCAACCTTAGGCTAGGATTGTCGCTTTGCTCCTCCGGACCGCATGCCGGTCAGCGATTTTCTTGGCTTAACGGGGATATCAAAACAAGGAGGTGAAGGCGGTGGCAATGGATACGTTGCGCAAACAAAAGTTGATTACGCAATTCCGGATTCATGAATCGGACACCGGCTCCCCGGAAGTCCAAATCGCCCTGCTGACGGAGAGGATTAACTACCTTACAGGGCATTTGCAGACACATAAAAAGGACCATCATTCGCGGCGCGGATTGCTGAAAATGGTAGGCCAGCGCAGGGCACTGCTCAATTACCTGAAAAAGGTGGATACAGAGCGCTACCATGTAATTCTCGGAAAACTGAATCTGCGTAAATAGTTTTATGATAAGCGGGGGTCAACCCCGCTTTTTACAAAGACAGGAAGGGATGTTGCTGTTGAAAACATTTAAGCTGGAAATTGCCGGCCGGGAAATGAGCTTCGAAACCGGCAGGCTGGCCAAACAGGCAGGAGGCTCGGTCCTGGTCCGGTACGGCGACACGGTGGTACTTGTCGCTGTTACCGCCTCACCGGAGCCCAGGGACGGGATTGATTTTTTCCCACTGACCGTTGATTACGAAGAAAGACTGTATGCTGCCGGCAAAATTCCCGGCGGGTTCATTAAACGCGAAGGCCGCCCGACCGAAAAGGCCATCCTGGCGGCACGCCTGACTGACCGCCCATGCCGCCCGCTCTTCCCGAAGGGTTTCCGCAACTCGGTACATATCGTTGCGACAGTCCTGTCCGTTGACCAGGGATGTTCGCCGGAGGTGCTTTCAATCTGTGGAGCCTCGGCTGCCCTATCCATCTCCAACATTCCTTTTGCCGGCCCGATTGCCGCCTCACAGGTGGCGTGGCTGGACGGGAAGCCTTTGATTAACCCGACATCGGCTGAACTCGAGCAATCCCGCCTGCAGTTGGTGGTTGCCAGTACACGCGAAGCAGTCATGATGGTGGAAGCCAGCGCTGTGGAACTGACCGAGGCGCAAATGCTGGAAGCGATAATGGCGGGTTACGAGGAAAATAAAAAGGTAATTGACCTGCAGGATGAGATGATCCGGGACCTGGGCACGGGGAAAATGGCTTTTACCCCCTTTGAGCCGGATGCTGCTATTAGCGCACAGGTACATGAATATATCCGGAGCCGTGTGGTAGAGGCCTTGTCTGTCAGAGAAAAGCAGGAGCGCGAAACTGCTATCGATAATGCCAAGAAGGACGCTGTTGCCCATTTTCTTGCTCTCTTTCCGGAAAAAGAAAAGGATATCCGCTATGTCTTTGATGCGTTAGTCAAGCAAACGATGCGTTCCATGATCCTGAGGGAAAATTCCCGGCCTGACGGGCGCCGGACTGATGAAATAAGGCAGATCAGCTCGAGCGTGGGCATTTTGCCAAGACCACACGGAACCGGTTTGTTTATGCGCGGTCAGACGCAGGTGCTGACTGTCTGCACGCTTGGTGCCCCCGGAGATGTGCAGCGGCTTGACGGCTTGACGCTTGAAGAGACCAAACGTTATATGCACCATTATAATTTTCCGCCTTACAGTGTCGGTGAAGCCGGTTTTATGCGCGGACCCGGGCGCCGTGATGTCGGGCACGGGGCGCTGGCTGAGCGGGCGCTGGTAACTGTCCTGCCCTCGCAGGAGGAGTTTCCATACACCATACGTCTGGTTTCCGAGGTGCTGGAATCAAACGGCTCTACTTCAATGGGCAGCGTGTGCGGCTCCACGCTGGCTCTAATGGATGCCGGAGTGCCAATAAAGAAACCTGTCGCGGGAATTGCCATGGGCTTAATCAAGGAAGACGCTGATGTGGCAATCCTTAGCGATATCCAGGGCATGGAAGATTTTCTGGGCGACATGGACTTTAAGGTTGCCGGAACACGCGATGGTATCACCGCACTGCAAATGGACATAAAAATAAAGGGACTTTCCCGTGATATTCTGGCCAGAGCACTGGCGCAGGCTAAGACCGGCTATATGCATATCATGGAAAAAATGCTGGCGGTCATTTCCGAGCCGCGAGCTGAACTTTCACCTTACGCGCCAAGGATTATTACCATGCAGATTCATCCGGACAAAATCCGTGAAGTTATCGGCCCGGGTGGTAAAATGATCAATAAGATTACCTCAGAAACCGGTGCGGACATTGATATTGAAGACGACGGCACAATATATATTGCCGCGGTCAATCAGGAAAAGGGTAAGCAGGCGCAAAAAATGATTGAGGCGCTTACCAAGGATGTTGAAATCGGTGAGCTCTACCTGGGGAAAGTGACTCGTGTTGAAAAGTACGGCGCTTTTGTCGAAATCCTGCCAGGTAAAGAAGGTCTGGTTCATATTTCCCGCTTGGCACACGAGCGTGTGGAAAAAACCGAGGATGTTGTTAAGATAGGTGATGAGACCTCTGTTAAAGTAATCGGTATCGATGAGCGCGGCCGTATTGACCTTTCGCGGCGGGCGGCTATTCCCGACAGTAACGGACAAATGATTGATGAGGAAGCGCCGCCGAAACGTGAGGAGCGCAGAGAGCGGCGGCCGTTTGACGGACGGCGCAGAGAAGGGCATAAACGATAACGTTTATGCCCTTTGAAATAAGCACTCGTTGCGCTCCTTTATACTATCCACTCTTGCCGGCACAGCAGGTTGCCGGCTTTCTTTTTTCACCGTCGGGCAAAGTCACCAGGCTGACGCCTGAGAGCACAACAGCCCCTCCAAACAATTGTCCTGCAGTCAGGATTTCATTTAGTAAAACGGCACCGCCCAAAACACCGAAAACGGGAATCAGATTGATAAAACTTGTTACGGTGGCGGCACCCAACATTTTAAGCGAAAAGAGATAAAACAGATAAGCCAGGGCCGAACAAAAAATCCCGAGATAAGCCAGGTTAAAGAGGACCATACCCTGGTTCAGGACCGCGATGTCGGGAGGCGCCGGCAAATTCAACAACCCGAACAGAATCAGGCCTACCAGTGTCTGGTAAAAAGTGAGGGAGAGGCCGCTGTACCTGGACAGTAAGGGCTCACAGATACGGGTGTATGCCACCCAGGAACAGGCAGCCAGCAAAACGAGAAAGTTGCCCTGCATATTGGCCGGGGAAAGCGCCCCGGCGCTGCCTTTACTGATTACCAGGTAAACTCCGCCGACTGAGAGCAGCACGCCTAGCCAGCGCCGGGAGGTTAGCCTTTCCCTGAAGAGGATGGCACCGACCATAACATTAAGCACGGGTATAGTGGAGATAATCAGGGAACCCGTTCCGGCCGAGGTAAATCGCAGGCCGTTATTTTCAAAAAGAAAATACAGAAACGTCCCAAAAGCGCCGCCCAACACTACTCGGGGCAAATCTCTGCTGCCGACAGGCTTTGGACGGCTGACAACAAGAGCTGCTGATAGCGCCAGGACTGCCGGCACCAGACGCAGAAAGGCAATTTGGCCTGGCAGCAGCGTTTCCAGAAGAACTTTCGTGCTGGTGTATGACAAACCCCACAGCAATGTGGTGGCCAGAATTGCCGGTACAGCCAACAGGTATGGATTTACATTCCTCATGGCAGCCTCACTTCGCGTGATTTCTGTGTGCGCGTGAAATGGCAACAGTATATCACACCGCCGTTTAGCTAACAAGACGTGCCACTGACAGATGTGCCCCTGACGAGCGCATTATCCTGAATTTTGGTAACTGCTCAGGCCAAGAGATGCTCTGTTACACCGCAGCAGTTACGAATTTTGTTCCCGAAAAAAGGCAGTCCCTTCACAAAAAGCCAGTCCGGTGGTTGACAAGATTCGCAGGTCATGGTAGTATAATGCACGTGCCACCCGGTTTGCAAGGGTAGAGGGGCGGCATAACCGGAAAACCGCATCACTACATACCAGATAATGGTTCTTGACACTGCCATTCTAATCTGGTAAAATAAAAGTCCTAACTGCGAAAGCAGGTAACGCTCTTTGAGAACTGAACAGGGATGCCATGCGAAGTAGGCACCGGAGACGGTGCAAGAGGTAGTTCTGCCAAGGCGGCTGCGAGGCGGCCGAACCGGGCAGGCGAAGAGTATTTTATTAAGAGCCGAGAACTTCTCCGGAAGTTTAGATTTTGCGGAGAGTTTGATCCTGGCTCAGGACGAA
>JBGFRB010000016.1:0-188210 GCA_041695355.1 Bacillota bacterium | reverse complement strand
AATTTCTGGCGGAAATGGCGGAGGGGTCACACCCGTTCCCATTCCGAACACGGCCGTTAAGCCCTCCTGCGCCGATGGTACTTGGGACGCAGGTCCCCGGAAGAGTAGGTCTCCGCCAGAGCTTTTATCTCCCGGGCCCGAGGTGATTGACTCCCTTGGGTCCGGCTGTTTTTATTTTCTTTCTTTTTTAGACAGGCTGGTGTATAATAGCAGCAATATATGCCAGGAGAGGAAGACTGTCAGGATGTTGCCGGAACTAAGAATAGCGCACATTAAGGCGAAACTGCCGATTATTCAGGGGGGCATGGCCGTCAGGGTTGCTACCTGCAGGCTAGCCGCTGCTGTTGCCAACGAGGGGGCTATCGGCGTTATTGCCGGAACCGGCCTCTCCGCCCAGCGCCTGCGGGAGGAGATTCAGAGGGCCCGCAAAATGACTACCGGATATCTGGGAGTAAATGTCCTTTATGCGGCCAGCCAGTTTGCCCAGTTAGTAAAGGAAGCGATGAAGGAAAAGATTGATTTCATTGTGTCGGGGGCGGGTTTTTCCCGGGATGTTTTTGCCTGGGGGCGGGAACTGAATGTGCCGGTTCTCTCCATGGCGGCCTCTGCAAAGGCGGCCAGGCTGGCCGAAAAAATGGGGGCTGCGGCTGTGGTTGTTGAGGGCAAGGAGGCCGGAGGCCACCTGGGGACCGACAGGCCTGTCTTTGAGTTGCTGCCGGAGGTTTTGGAAGCTGTTGAGATTCCGGTAATAGCTGCCGGCGGCATCATGGACGGCGGCGATATCGCCAGGGCGCTGGAGATGGGCGCAAGCGGCGTCCAGATGGCCACCAGGTTTGTGGCCAGCGAGGAGTGCGAGGCCAGCGATAATTTTAAAGCAAAGTACCTGCACGGAGTGCCTGAAGACTCTGTCCTTATAGACAGCCCTGTCGGTTTACCCGGGCGCGCTATCCGCAACCAACTGACCGAACGCTTAAAGGACGGGCAAAGGCTGGAAACCGGCGAGTGTCGCAACTGCCTGAAAAACTGCAGTCACCGTTTTTGCATACTGGATGCCTTGGAAAGGGCGGTAGACGGGGATGTGGAAAACGGCTTGGTTTTCTCGGGCGAGTTTTTCCACCGGATCAAGGAGATTCTGCCGGTCCGCAAAATTATTGAACAGCTGGTCAGTGAATACGAGCAGTACCGTGCAAAAAAGTCAGTTGATTCCTTAAGGGCCTGAGAGCAATCTTCAGGCTTTTCTTTTTGCCGTGAGTACAGTATAATATAGTTAACATAATAATGGAGGGAAGGAAGCTTGAAGAAGCGATTTTTTATTGTTTTCTTTGCCGCGATGTTGCTGGCCGGGTGTGGACGCCAGGCAGTACCGCCTGCGCCACCAGCGCCACCTGCCCCTGATGCCGGACAGAACCAGCCGCTCCCCGCTGAGGTTGAAGCTTGGATCGATGACTCCAGGACTATGTTTTTGGGACAGTCCAGGTTGGTAGGTGATACTCTTTATCTGTTGGTCACTTACGGTGAGAAGCCGACCGGGGGGTACACTGTGGAAATTGGCGAGATTGTTGTGACTGCCGATAAAGTCAGCGTACCGGTGACGTTTAAGAGACCGGCACCCGGAGAGATGGTGACGCAGGCGCTTACGTACCCCTATGACCTGAAAACGTTGGCGGCAACAGAATTGCCTGTGGAGTTTGTCCTGTCCGGCGATGAAGAATATCTGCCTGCCCTGGTAGGGATTGACGAACTGTTGCCGGTCGTGGCTGAATCAGCCGGGATTAAGCTATTTGCCCCCGCTCCGGAAAGCACGGTATCCAGGACATTTGTCCTGGAGGGAGTGGCTAACGTTTTCGAAGGAAACGTGCAATACAAATTGCAGGACCGGAACGGCAAACTCCTGGACAGCGGTTTTACGACAGGCGCTATGGTAGACTGGGGCTATTTCCGGACGGAGCTGACTGTTCCGCAGGAGGTAGCGGCAGGGGAAAGGCTGCTGCTCGACGTGTTCACGGAAAGCGCAAAAGACGGTTCCCTTGAGCAGCAGATACTTTATGAAATAGTTCTGGAATAACGGGGAGCGACCGCAATTAACACACAATTAACAATTGACAAGGGCAAAATATTCGGATTATAATGTGCATGACGCATCAGCAAAAGGGGATTTGTGGTGCGTCCGACCGCTGACAGCGGCGAAAATTAAAAAACGGAGGGGAGAAAATGAAGAGAAAACTTATTGTGGTTCTGGTGCTTGTGCTGGTCGCCTCGCTGGCCTTAACCGGTTGCGGGCGGAGGCCTCCGGCGACGCAGCCTGCCCCGCAGCCACCCGCCGAACCAATCAAGGTTGGTTCGGTAATGCCGATGACCGGCGCCATTGCTACCTTTGGCCAGTCTTCTTATGAGGGGATTCAGCTCGCTTTTGAGGAAATCAATGCGGCCGGCGGTGTGCTGGGCAGACAGCTTGAACTCTTTAATGAGGACAACCAGAGCAAGGCGGAAGAAACCCCCACGGTGGTTACCAAGCTGATTGACCAGGTTGGCGTTGTTGCAATCATTGGCTCGGTAGCGAGCAGCCACTCTCTGGCCGGCGCTCCCATTGCTCAGGCTGCCGGTATCCCCATGATTTCCCCCACTTCAACCAATCCTCGCGTTACTGAAGTCGGCGACTTTATTTTCCGTGCCTGCTTTATAGACCCATTCCAGGGACAAGTTATGGCTAAGTTTGCCACGGAAGACCTGGGTGCCAAAACGGCTGCACTGATGGTCGATGTGGGCAGCGACTATGCCAAAGGTTTGGCCGAGTTCTTTAAAACATCATTCACCGCAGCGGGCGGAACCATTGTGGCCACGGAAAACTTTACGGCCGAAGACAAGGATTTCAGTGCCATTCTGACCAGGATTAAAGCAGCTAACCCCGATGTGGTCTTTGTCCCGTCCTATTACGACACAGTTGGGCCGATTTTAAAGCAGGCCCAGGCAGCCGGGATTACCGCCACCTTCCTGGGAGGCGACGGCTGGGATTCTCCCAAACTGTTCGAATTGGCCGGCGATGCTGCTAACGGTCATTTCTTCAGCAACCACTACTCTCCGGAAGCCGATACCCCGGAAGTGAAGAAGTTCCTCGAGGCTTACCAGGCCAAGTACAACAAAGTTCCCGATGCCCTGGCAGCTCTGGCGTATGATGCCGCCTACATTCTGGCGGAGTCGATCAGAGCGGCCGGTTCCACGGAGGGAGCGGCAATCCGGGATGCCATGCAGGCGCTGCAGTTTACAGGGGTCAGCGGGAATATCAGCTTTGACGAAAACCGCAATCCTGTTAAATCGGCTGTAGTTATCGGCATTGAAGAAGGCAAGCAGGTTTACCGGATGACAGTCACCCCGTAACAGGCTGTAGAAGATGCAGAAAGAGGGGCGTTTCCTGAAAGCGCCCCTCTTTTCAGGTTGAAACAGGGGAGTGAAAATAGTTGACATTTTGGGAGCAGGCTTTGCAGCAACTGATAAACGGCATTTCCCTCGGCAGCGTTTATGCCCTGATTGCGCTCGGCTATACCATGGTTTACGGTATTATTCGCCTGATTAATTTTGCGCATGGCGAAGTTTTTATGGTTGGAGCTTTCGCAGGGTTTTTTGCGATTACGGAATTTGGTCTTTCCTTCTGGCCGGCTTTGGCGGCAGCCATGGTTTTTTGCGCGCTGCTGGGTATGCTGATGGAGCGGCTGGCGTACAAGCCATTGCGCAACGCCCACCGCGTGGCGGCGCTGATGACGGCAGTGGGCCTGTCCATGCTGCTGATGAACGGAGCCATCGCCATCGACTGGATCGGCGCCTCGCCAAAGGGATTTCCCCAGGTAATTGAGATAAAGAAATTCCGGCTGATGGAAAACGTAGTGGTGTCCACGGATCAAATCTTGACGCTGGCTGTTGCTCTGTTTTTGATGATGCTGCTGCAGTTTATTGTTCACAGGACGATGATGGGGAAAGCAATGCGTGCCGTATCGCAGGATAAGGATGCGGCACGTTTGATGGGGATAAATGTCGATAAGACAATTTCCTTTACTTTCGCTCTTGGTTCCGCTCTGGCGGCTGCCGCCGGTGTGCTTTTCGCGCTCAATTATGGCGTCGTAATGTTTAACATGGGGATGATGCCGGGCTTAAAGGCGTTTGTTTCTGCTGTGCTGGGAGGGATAGGCATAATTCCCGGTGCGATGGTCGGGGGCATGCTGCTTGGCGTGACGGAGACGGCTGTCAGTGCTGCCGGTTATTCGATGTTGCGGGATGCCATTGCCTTTGTGTTCCTGATTTTAATTTTGCTGGTTAGGCCGGCCGGCTTGTTCGGCAAGAACGTCAGGGAGAAGGTGTAGCGGTGGCGAAGCGGTTATGCCTGCTGTTGCTGAAGGCGGCGGCGATATTGGTGCCGGCTTATTTACTGCAAATGCTGATTGATAGCCGGAGTATTAACCCCTACTATGCTCACGTGATGATCGTGATGTCTATTTTTGTTATTTTAAGCGTCAGCCTTAACTTGGTTGTCGGAATTACCGGGCAGTTCTCCCTGGGACATGCCGGATTTATGGCTATCGGAGCATATGCTGCGGCTATTCTGACCAAGAATCCCGGCTTGGTATTGCCTGATTTTATTACCGGTTACCCGCTATTTATCCTGGCAACGCTGGCCGGAGGTATACTGGCGGCAGCGGCCGGCCTGCTGGTCGGCCTGCCTACCCTGCGGTTGCGTGGAGACTATTTGGCTATTGCCACGCTCGGTTTTGGGGAGATTGTGCGCATCCTGCTGCTTAACTGGCCTTTTGTCGGAGGTGCCAGCGGATATTTTGGCATCCAGCGTTTTACCAGTTTTTTTTGGGCGTTCCTGTTTGCCGCCGTGACGGTCCTGCTGATTCGCAATTTTATCAATTCGTCCCACGGACGCGCCTGTATCTCTATCAGGGAGGACGAGATTGCCGCGGAAACGATGGGCATACCGACCACGCGCTATAAAGTGATTGCCTTTGTCATCGGCGCTTTCTTCGCCGGAATTGCCGGCTCGTTAATGGCCCATCTCAACCGGATGCTTATTCCGGCCAGTTTTTCTTTTATGCTTTCTGTGGAAGTCCTGCTGATGGTGGTGTTGGGCGGACTGGGCAGCATCAGCGGCTCAATAGGGGCCTCAGTATTTTTGACCTTTGCATCTGAAGCTTTAAGACAGTTCCGTGAATTGCGTGTAATTGTTTACGCGCTGCTCCTGATAGCCATTATGCTGTTTCGTCCCAAGGGGCTGCTCGGAAACCAGGAATTATCGCTCTCGCTGCTTAAAAAAGCAAGTTTAACGGCTGTGGCCCGGTTCAGGCGCCGTCAGAAAGATGCCGCTTCCACCACGCCTGCGGACTAGGAGGTTTGTATGCCGATACTGGAGACGGATAATTTAGCCGTACGCTTCGGCGGTCTGGCTGCTGTCAGCGACTTTACCATCAGTCTGGATGATGGTGAACTGGTTGGTTTGATTGGGCCGAACGGTGCCGGAAAGACAACTGTTTTTAACGTGTTGACCGGAGTGTACCAGCCATCAGCCGGCTCAGTTACATTTGCCGGTGAGCAGCTTTGCTCTGCCGGCAGGGGGTTGCAGCCCTATCAGATTACGCTGCGGGGTGTAGCCCGTACTTTCCAGAATATCCGCCTGTTCAAAGAGTTGTCGGTGCTGGACAACGTCAAGGTTGCCTACCATCAGAATGTAAAATATAGTCTGCCGCCGGCTTTCTTGCATACCGGGCAATATATCCGGGAAGAAACGGAGATTGAGCAAAAAGCCAGAGATTTTTTGAGAATATTTAACCTGGAAGGGAAAATGGCAGAAAGAGCCAAAAATCTTCCCTATGGTGAGCAGCGCCGCCTGGAAGTAGCGCGTGCACTGGCTACCAATCCCAGGCTTTTACTCCTTGACGAGCCTGCAGCCGGGATGAATCCGCAGGAAACAAAACAGCTGATGGACTTAATCCTTTTTATCAGAGACCGGTTCAAGCTTACCATTTTATTAATCGAACATGACATGTCTCTGGTGATGGGAGTCTGCGAGCGGATTTATGTTCTTGATTATGGTAAAATCATTGCCCACGGCACTCCTGCTGAGATTCGCCGTGACCCGAAAGTAGTAGAGGCTTATCTGGGGGAGGCGATGTGATGCTGAAGCTCGATAATTTGCATGTTTATTATGATGCTATTCATGCTATCAAGGGCGTTTCCCTGGAGGTAGGCGAAGGCGAGATTGTAACGCTCATCGGCGCCAACGGGGCCGGTAAAACAAGCATTTTGCGCACTGTCTCAGGCCTGGAGAGAGCCAGAGCCGGACGCATCGAATTTATGGGCCAGAACATTGCTTCCCTGCCGGCGCAGGAAGTTGTCCGTCTGGGAATATCCCACGTCCCGGAGGGAAGAAGAGTGTTTACCAGCCTGACAGTAACAGAAAATCTTGAGTTAGGCGCTTATCTTTGCAGGGACCGGAAAAGTGCGGCGGATAGCATGCAGCGGGTCTTTGAGTATTTTCCGCGTCTCTATGAGCGCCGTCACCAGGTAGCCGGCACCCTCTCAGGAGGAGAGCAGCAAATGCTGGCTATGGGTCGCGGGTTGATGTCCAGGCCCCGCTTGATGATGCTGGATGAACCGTCTATGGGGCTCGCCCCGGTGCTTGTGCGGCAGATATTCGCCATTATCGGTGAGATCCACAGGCAGGGAACGACTATTCTCCTTATCGAGCAGAATGCTCACATGGCTCTGTCAGTTGCCCATAAGGGGTATGTTCTGGAGACGGGGAAGATTGTCTTGCAGGGGACCGCAAAAGAGCTGCTTGACAGCGAAGAAGTAAAAAACGCTTACCTTGGGGGCGTGCATAGTTGACAATGCGTTACCGGCGTGCCATAATCTAAAACAACTATCAAACGAGAGGTGCTCTCTTAATGTCAGAACGGACGCGGCAGTTGCTTGCGCGGGTAAAGGAACTGAAGACCCGGCGCAATGCGGTGGTCCTGGCTCATAACTACCAGATTGAAGAAGTGCAGGACGCGGCCGATTATATAGGTGACTCTTTCGGTCTCAGCCGAATCGCGGCAGAGACAAAGGCTGAAGTAATTGTCTTTTGCGGGGTCCACTTTATGGCTGAAGGGGCGGCGCTGCTTGCCCCGGACAAAATTGTGCTGCTGCCGGAACCCCTGGCCGGTTGCCCGATGGCTGATATGGTTACGGTAGAGGCACTGAGGGAAAAGAAGAAACAGCACCCCGGCGCCACGGTGGTGACTTATGTCAATTCCTCGGCGGCAGTTAAGGCCGAAAGCGATATTTGCGTTACCTCCGCAAATGCAGTTAAGGTGGTAAACTCCTTGGACTGCGAGGAGATTCTTTTTGTGCCGGATAAAAACCTGGCCAGCTACGTCGCCGGACACACAGACAAGAAGGTTGTTGCCTGGGAAGGCTACTGCGTGACACACCACCGTGTGAGTCTTGATGATGTCCGCAAAGCCCGGGAGACACACCCTGACGCCGTGCTTGTCGTCCACCCGGAGTGCCGTCCTGAAGTTGTTAACGCTTCAGACTATGCTTTTTCAACGAGCGGGATTCTGCAGTTTGCCAGGGAATCTAAGCACCGTAAGCTGATTATTGGCACGGAGATGGGCATTATGTACCGGCTGCGGCAGGAGAACCCTGACAAGGAGTTTTACCTGCTGAGCCAGGGGCTTGTCTGTCCGAATATGAAATATACAACACTTGATAAAGTGGTCAGAGCTTTGGAGACGTTGCAGCCGCGGATTACTGTGCCGGACAGCGTGCGGGACGGTGCCCGCAGGGCATTGCTGCGCATGCTGGAAATAGCGTAGGAGGTCTTAAAATGCCTCTCTTTCGTAAGGAACATCAGGCTGAATTTGACATTATTGTTGTAGGCAGCGGCATTGCCGGCCTTTTTGCGGCTCTGAAAGCCTCTGAATTTGCCAGTGTCTGCCTGGTGACCAAAGGGCGCCTGGCAGACAGCAACACCTGGCATGCCCAGGGCGGTATTGCCGCGGCGCTTGGCGACAATGACAGTACAGTGCAGCATCTCCATGACACACTGGCGGCTGGCGCAGGACTTTGCAACGAGGCGGCTGTCAGGGTGTTGGTAGAGGAGGGGCCGCGCCACGTCCGGGAACTGTCGGCGCTGGGAGTCCCTTTTGATATGGCCGGTGAGAACTTCGCGCTGGCGCGGGAAGGGGCGCATAGCAGAGGACGTGTTCTGCACGCCGGGGGTGATGCCACGGGCCGGCTGGTGCTGGAAACGTTACAGGCAAAAGTGCTGGGAACCGCAAAGATTACGGTTCGTGAGCAAACGCATGTAGCGGAGCTGTTAACGTCCGCAGACACTGTCTGTGGGGTGCGGCTTTTGTCCGGTCAGATACTGCGCAGCAAGGCGGTTATTCTGGCGACCGGAGGTTTGGGCCAGGTTTACAGCCACACAACCAATCCGCCCGGCGCTACAGGCGACGGCGTGGCACTGGCCTGGCGGGCCGGTGCGGAAATAGCCGATATGGAATTCATTCAGTTTCACCCGACTGTCTTTCGGGGCAGGCATGAGGAAGATACTTTCTTGGCCACAGAAGCGCTGCGCGGGGAGGGGGCTATCCTGCGCAACGCCAGGGGAGAGCGGTTTATGCCCGCTTACCACGAGCTGGCAGAACTTGGTTCCCGTGACCTGGTATCCCGCGCAATTATGGAACAGATGAAAAAACATCCCGGTCCGGTTTATCTGGATATTACTCACCGGGATGAGGAATTTTTGCGTCTGCGTTTCCCGACGGTTTACCGCCTGGCCGGGCAGGCCGGCTACAATCTGGCCGGAGAATGGCTCCCCGTCAGCCCCGCGGCGCATTATGCGATGGGTGGCGTGTGGACAGGCCTTTACGGTGAAACGAGCCTGCGCTCTCTTTATGCCTGTGGTGAAGTGGCCTGTACCGGAGTACACGGCGCCAACCGCCTGGCCAGCAATTCATTGCTGGAATGTTTGGTGTTTGCCGCCCGCAGTGTCCGCCGGATTGAACAGGAAGGGGCGGAGGGTACCCCGTCTGTTAAGACGGTGCAGGAGTTGCCTTTGCTGGCCCTGCGGCCGGCCCGCGTTGCCAGCCTGCGCTATCGGTTGCGCAGCATGATGTTTGAAGAAGCCGGTATCTTGCGGCATCGGGAAGGATTGGAGCAGATTGAGGAATTCGTGCGCCAGCACGTTACGCTTCTGAAGGGCAGGCCGTCCACTCGTGAGCTTTCGGAGCTGCAAAACCTGTTGGTGACAGCCGGCCTTATTGTTTCTGCCGCCCTGGCGCGGCAGGAGAGCCGTGGGGCGCATTACCGCCTTGACTTTCCGCAGGCACAGGAGGCTCTGCATTCCCGCCAGAGCCCGGCGGCTTCCAGGAGGGGAGACAGTTTTGCACCGCTTGCTGTATAAGGGGATAGTTGCCGCCGCTCTTGCTGAAGATCTGGGGTCAGGCGACCGGACAACCGACAGCGTCTTGCTGGATGAAACGGGGAAGGCGGAAATCATCGCCAGGGAAGAAGGCATTGTGGCGGGACTGGCTGTGGCCCGGGAGGTCTTTGCCCAAATTGACGGGCGCATTCAGTTCAAAGCTTTGTTGCGGGACGGAGAACGCTTGCGTCAGGATGACCGCCTGGTTTTGTTGCACGGTCCGCTCGCCGGCATATTAACAGGGGAGCGGGTGGCGCTTAACTTTTTGCAGCACATGTCGGGCGTTGCTTCGGCGACCAGCCGCGCGGTGGAGAGTATCCGGGGCACTGCTGCCCGTATAGTTGATACCCGTAAAACGACACCGGGGTTGCGGATATTGGAAAAATACGCCGTCAGGATCGGCGGCGGTGAAAACCACCGCTTCAATCTGTCGGACATGGTTCTAATTAAGGACAATCATATTCGCTGTGCCGGCTCAATAACCGAAGCGGTAGCCAGGGTGCGCAGGCGTTGCGGCTTTACGGTAAAGATAGAGGTTGAGACCACTACACTGCAGGAAGTGCATGAGGCTCTGATGAGCGGCGTGGAGGGCATTATGCTTGACAATATGACGCCGGAAATAATGCGCGAGGCAGTCAGGCTAATAGACGGGCGGGCCCTGGTCGAAGCCTCCGGCGGCATCACACCCGACAGAATAAAAGATGTTGCCGCTACCGGCGTCGATTTGCTGTCGCTTGGATACCTGACCCACAGTGTACGCTCGCTGGACCTGTCCCTGGAAGTTATCTGAGGCCGGTACACGCCTTTTGTCGTAAGTTGCGTTTCGTGCCGGCTTTTGCTACAATAAGGGTATACCTTGCATGACAGGGGAGAGTTTATGAACAGACAGGAACAAATTTACGACCTGTTGGTGCTGGGTGCGGGGCCGGCCGGCCTGACGGCGGCCATCTATGCGTCACGCTCCCGTCTTTCGGTTCTGGTCGTCGAGCAGATGCTGTCCGGAGGCCAGATCGCCACTACGGAAAAAGTGGAGAATTATCCGGGCTTTCCTGAGGGTATAGATGGGCTGGAACTGGGTCAGCGGCTGGAGGAGCAGGCCCGTAATTTTGGCACCGAAATGGTGCTGGCCACAGTGGAGAAAGTAAATCTCACGGGAAAATTGAAAGAAGTGCAGACCACGGAGGGGACGTTCCGGGGCCGTACGTTGCTGATTGCCACCGGCACGCGGGCACGCCCGCTTGGTGTTCCCGGCGAGGATGAACTAAAGGGCAAAGGTGTTTCTTACTGTGTGACCTGTGACGGTTCTTTTTTCCGTGATAAGTCGGTAATGGTGGTAGGAGGCGGCGATTCAGCGCTGGAGGAAGCCCTGGTGTTGACTAAATTTGCCGCTAAGATATATATTGTCCACCGCCGCAGCGAGCTGCGTGCCATCCGTATCCTGCAGGAACGCATACATAATAATCCCAGGATCGAAGTAATTTACAACACAGTGGTTCAAAAGATTAACGGCAGGGATCGGGTGCAGAGTGTAACATTGCGCAGTGTTGAGTCGAACAAGATGTGGGAGGTGGCTGTGGACGGTGTTTTCCTCTATGTGGGGCTGATTCCCAACGCTGATTTTTTAAACGGTGATTTAGCCAGAAATGAGCATGGCTACTTAATTACCGGCGAAGCAATGGAAACTTCCATTCCCGGCGTCTTTGCAGCCGGAGATATCCGCGAGAAAGGCCTGCGCCAGGTTGTCACCGCGGTTGCCGATGGGGCCATAGCCGCCATCAGTGCTGTAAAATATGTTGATGAACACTGATAATATGAGGGGGCGAAATAATGAGCGAGTATGTTTTGGAAATCGGAGATGCCAATTTTGCGGAAGAGGTTTTAAAGTCTGACAAGCCTGTAGTAGTAGATTTTTGGGCCGCCTGGTGCGGTCCCTGCCGCATGATGGCTCCTGTCCTGGAAGAGGTGGCGCGCGAGCTGGATGGCAAGGTGAAAATCACCAAGGTCAACGTCGACAAGAACCGCATCTCGGCCGGCAACTATAAGGTGATGAGCATCCCGACGCTGATGTTTTTTAAAAACGGCGACAGGGTGGATACCATGGTAGGTTTTGTAGCCAAGGAGCAACTGAAAAAAAAGATTGAGGATATCTTTGCCCTGTAGCCGAAAAGCTGTTGACTTCCGCAGATGTACCCGTTATATTTAAGGCAGGAACAGCAACTACAACTAAATAGCCAGACAGGTGCCTCAAAATATGAGGGTAAAAGGGAACCGGGTGGAAATCCCGGGCGGTCCCGCCACTGTAACGGGGAGCGAATCCGCTTGCAGCCACTGTCCGGTTTCAGCCGGGTGGGAAGGCGCGGAGGAGCGTTGATCCGGCAGCCAGGAAACCTGCCTGTTTGGGAAACAGCCCTTTCGTGAGAAAAGGGTGAGGGATGATGGTAAAATCCCCGGTCATAACGGCTGGGGATTTTAGTTTTTAACGGGAGGGAAGAAAATGCAACTGGCAAGCGGCTTGGCGGGAAAAGTTACACCGGAAATGGAGCAGGCAGCATCATGGGAAGGAACCACGCCGGAATTTGTCATGCTAGGGGTGGCCGAGGGAAGGATTGTCATCCCTAAAAACAAGCGGCGCAGTTTCCCGGCCAGAGGAATCGGCACGGGCCTGCGGACCAAGGTGAGCGCCAGCATAGGTTTGCATGGGGCTGGGGGAAGCGTGAGAGAAGAAGCAGCAAAAATCAGGGCGGCGCTGGAGGCGGGGACGGATGCGGTTATGGAATTAAGCGTGAGCGGGGATATCGACACCATGCGCCGGGAGACTCTGGCGCTGGCTAACGTGCCCGTAGGGACGCTGCCCCTTTACCAGGCTATACGTGAGGCAGCGGGGAAATACGGGTCTTCGCTGAAGATGGAGAGGGAAGGGCTTTTTGAGGTGATTGAGCGGCAGGCGGCGGACGGAGTGGACTTTCTGGCACTGCACAGCGGCATGACTATGCGTGTGGTCGAGCGCGCCCGGCTGGTGAAGCGTGTAGACCCGCTGGTGAGTTACGGCGGCTCGCACCTGATCGGCTGGATGGTTCATCATCGGCAGGAAAACCCGCTGTACGAACATTTTGACAGGGTACTGGAGATTGCGCGAAAATACGATGCGGTGGTCAGTCTGGCTGACGGCATGCGGCCTGGCTGCCTCGCCGATTCCCTGGACGGCGCCCAGGTAGAGGAGATGGTCGTACTGGGGGAACTGGTAAGGAGAGCCCGGGAGGCTGGCGTGCAGGTCATGGTCAAGGGGCCGGGCCATGTGCCTCTCAACCAGTTGAAGGCTACCGTGACGCTGCAGAAAAGACTCTGTCACGGCGCGCCCTACTTTGTTTTCGGGCCGGTAGTGACGGACATTGCGGCGGGTTACGATCATATCAGCGCGGCTGTGGGCGGCAGCCTCTGCGCCTGGGCCGGGGCGGAGTTTCTGTGCTATGTTACCGCCGCCGAGCACTTAGGTCTGCCTGATGCAGAGCAGGTGCGGGAGGGGGTACTGGCAGCCCGCATCGCCGCTCATGCGGCCGATCTGGCCAAAGGGCTGCCAGGGGCGGCGGAATGGGATTTGGAGATTTCACGGGCCAGGAAGAAGCTGGACTGGGAGAGGCAGCTCTCACTGGCCATCGACCCGGCACGGGCTGAAGCCTTCAGGAAAGAGCGGACAGACGAATTTTCTTCCAAGTGTACCATGTGCGGAAAATACTGTGCCATGGAGCTGGTTTCCGAATACCTTGGCTCTGCCAGACAGGCCTGTTGAGTGAAAGGGTGAAAACAGATGACACAAGTGCTGGCGGCGCGCACCGGCAAGGTAACGCCGGAGATGGAGGCGGTGGCTGCCAATGAAAATTTGGCGGTGGAATTTATCAGGGAAGGGGTGGCGATGGGTACAATCGTCATACCCCGGAATGTGAACCGGAAAGCGGTCGACCCCTGTGGAATCGGGAAAGGGCTGCGTGTGAAAGTCAACGCGCTTATCGGTACTTCCAGCGACAGGGACCAGATCGACATGGAAGTGCGGAAACTGGCCGTGGCGGAAGAGGCGGGCTGTGATGCCATCATGGACCTTAGCACCGGGGGTAACATTGACGGGATGAGAAGGATTTCCCTGGCGAAAGCGAATGTGCCGGTGGGCAGCGTGCCGGTTTACCAGGCAGTGATTGAAGCCATTACAGAAAGGGGCAGCATCGTGGCCATGACCGCGGAAGACATCTTTGCCGCCGTGGAAAAACAGGCGGCCGATGGTGTCGACTTCATGGCTGTTCACAGCGCCTTGAACTTTGACGTGCTAAAAACCCTGCAGGCAGAAGGGCGCGTGACAGATGTGGTCAGCAGGGGCGGCGCTTTTCTGACGGGCTGGATGCTGCATAACCGGATGGAAAACCCGCTCTATGAGCAGTTCGACCGGCTGCTGAGTATCCTGAAGGCGTATGATGTGACCTTAAGCCTGGGAGACGCTATTCGCCCCGGCTCAACCGCCGATTCGCTGGACGGGGCGCAACTGCAGGGGATGATTGTGGCTGGCCGGCTGGCAGCCAGGGCGCGGGCGGCCGGGGTGCAGGTGATGATGGAAGGGCCGGGGCATGTACCGCTGCACCATGCTGAAGCTACCATCCTGCTGCAGAAGCGTCTGTGCCGGAACGCTCCTTACTTTATCCTGGGACTGTTGGCCACCGATGTGGCCCCCGGCTACGACCATATCACGGCGGCCGTGGGCGGTGCATTGGCGGCTGCGGCCGGCGCAGATTTTCTCTGCTACGTGACACCGGCGGAACATCTGGGCCTGCCTAATGAAGATGATGTCAAAGACGGTGTGGTCGCTGCCCGCATCGCCGCCCATGCCGCTGACCTGGCCAGAGGAGTGAGAACAGCCTGGGAAAGAGATTTACGGATGGCGCAGGCGCGGGTGGCGCGGGATGCGGAGGGGCAGATTAAAGAGGCTCTTGACCCCGGTAAGGTAAGGGCAGCTTTGCTGCACGGGCACGGTGAGGATTGTGCCGTCTGCGGACCTGAATGCGCCGTGCGGGCGGCATCCGAATATTTCGGCCTGACTTAAGCGGCTGGGCTGATACTGGGGGTAAAACAAAAATGAGGATGTTACCCTTTATAGACCATGAGGCCGGCGAAAGCCAACCGCAATACCTGGAGGACTTGGCTACGGCGTACTGGTATTCGGAAGTCCTGTTCACAGCCGTGGAACTGGATGTCTTTTCCCTGCTTTGCCCAGGGGGTATGACCGCCGAAGAGCTGGCCAGCGTGCTGGCCTGTCCTGTCGCGGGGGTGGAGCGTTTCCTGGAGACGCTGTGTTCCATTGGCCTGCTCGGCCGGGACGGCACACTCTATTATAACACGCTGCTGTCCGGCCGTTACCTGGTGAAGGGAGAGCGGCTTTACCAGGGAGAAGCGATTCTCTGGAGAAAAACTCTGATTTCTTTCTGGCGCGGCCTGGCAGAAGCCTTGCGTGTCGGTGGGCGGGTGGACTGCCCGCCAAAGCAGGAGGCGCTGGAGGCGTTGAACGCACGGCGAAAAAAATATGTACGGGCCATGGATAATGCGGCCGTGCTCAAGGTGAGGGAAATCATTCCACTGTTCCGGCAGCTTGAACTTGAGGGATGTATTCTGGAGGCGGGCGCCGGCTCCGGAGCGGTGGCAGCCGGTTTCCTGGAGAGTTTCCCAGGGCTAAAAGCCGTACTGCTGGACCTGGCCGGCGTCCTGGAGTATACAGCGGAAATGCTTGCGGAAAGAGGGCTTGCACACAGGGTGGAACTCCGCCCTGCCGATATCTTGCAGCGTTGGCCGGTGGAACGGGGGCGCTTTACGCTGGTCATTCTTTCCAACATAATTCACGCTTACGCGGAGGAAGAGGCGGCGCACCTCCTGGCCTGTGCGAAAGACGCCCTGCGACCGGATGGCCTGCTGCTCATCCACGACTTCTTTATTGAGCATCGCCGGGAGAAAGCGGCTCTGTTTGACCTGAATATGTTCATTAACACCTATAACGGCAAAGTATTCCGTGGCAAATGGATAGAAGAAAAACTGAGCAGCCTCGGCCTTCATGCCACAGGTCTGGTGCCGCTGGCCTCGGACACGGCTGTCATCATAGCCGCGGGAGAGCAAAAGAGGCTGGCAGGTCTTTGCCTGGACAAGAGAGGCCGGCTGGTGGTGAAAATTCAGGAGCTGGGCTTTAAAGAAGTTCGGCCGGTTTCCGCCGGTGACGTTCAGGTTGCTGAGTGGACCGGGCTGCGCTGCCGGTTTGGTTGCGGTCAGTATGGCAAGTTGCGCTGTCCTCCGCATAGCCCCTTTCCCGCCAAGACCCGCGAAGTTTTACTTGACTACAGCATGGCCCTGCTGCTGGAAGGTGAGCCGCCCACAAAGAATTTTCAGGAACAGGTGCTGCAGGCAGAACGCGAGGCCTTTCTGGCTGGGTATTACAAGGCGTTTGCCTACTGGTCCGGGCCGTGTGCCGTCTGTGAGAGTTGTGCGGAAGACGGGCAATGCCGCAATCCCCGTCAAAGCAGGCCATCCATGGAGGGCGCCGGTATTGACGTGTTCGAGACTGCACGAAGCGCTGGCCTATCGCTTGACACAGTTAAAAACAGGGGCGGGTACGTCAGGTATTTTGCCCTGCTGCTGCTGGAGTGATGAAAAATGCGGATACTGCTGGTTCAGGCGCTTTCAGTGGACAATCCCTCCGCAGAAAAGGTCTATCCTCTGGGGCTCGTTCTGCTTGCCACGCATATCTTACGCGGCGGTCATGAAGTCCAAGTTTTGGACATGAATATGGAAGCCAGCCCTTTTGCGATCCTGAAAGAGCGTCTGCTCACCTTCCGTCCCCTGGTGGTCGGCTTTGCACTGCGCAATATTGATCCCCTGTCCAACAAGAGATACTCGCTGTTTCCGCCTATTGCGGCCGCTGTTAAACTGACTGCCGCCTTGCTGCCTGAAGCCTGCCTTGTTACCGGTGGGACGGGATTCTCCCTTTTCCCCGCGCGGCTGATGCAGGAACTGCCGGAGCTGCATTACGGTTTTGTGGGGGAGGCGGAACGTTCCCTGCCTGTCCTGTTGGAACATCTGTCAAACCCGCCGCCGCTGCCGGGTCTGTGCCGGAGGGATGGCGGCAATATCAAGGCTAACCCTCCTGCAACGGATTTCAACATGGCCTGTTATCTGCAGCCCTCCTGGGCTCTTCTGCCGCCTTCCCGGTATGCGGGAGCGAACCAGTACGTACCGGCCCTGGGGATTGAGACCAAGCGGGGGTGTCCGTTCACCTGTGCCTACTGTGTATACCCCGCGCTCCAGGGCAGAACGCTGCGCTGCCGCCCGCCGGCGCAGGTAGCAGAAGAAATGGCAGCGCTGCAAACGCAGTACGGCATTGAACGGTTCCATTTTACTGACCCGGTGCTGAACATCCCAGCCGGCCACCTGGAAGCAATCTGCCATGAAATTATCCGCAGAGGCCTGAAGGTCCGCTGGAATGGGTTTTTCAGAGAGGACTTTCTGACGGAAGAACAGGCGGCGCTCTCTGAAGAGGCAGGATGCGAATGCTTTTCCTTCTCCCCGGACGGTCTCTGCCAGGAAGCTCTGGATGTGCTGGACAAAAAACTTTCTGAAGCGGACATCCTGAGAGCGGCGCGGATTGCTGCGGGGACGGGAGTGCTTACGGTTTACCATTTCATGGTCAACGTTCCGGGAGAAACAAGAAAGACCTGTGCTAAGGCGGAGCGTTGCCTGGAGCAGCTTTTTGACATTCACAGCGTAAAGAAGAACCTTGGCACAATCGTGTTGAACAACATCCGTATTCTGCCGGGCACAGTCATGGCGGCACGGGCTAGGCGGGACGGAGTAATCGGACCATATACCGACCTTCTCTACCCTGCCTACTACAACCCGCCACCGTTTGATAATTTCAGGTACAGGCTGGAAACGCTCCGGCAGTGCAAAGAGGTCTTTATGTGGACGGCAGGCGAGACGGTAAAATGAAGATTATCCTGTTGGAGCACCCGCGGACTTTCCTACCTGAGCGATGCAACGACATCGCCAACACACCCCTATCTTCGTGCCTGCTGACGGGCTACACCGCAGCCGTCCTGAGAAGCAAGGGGCACGAGGTAAAGATTGTTGAGGGCCACCTGGACGGCCTCTCTTACAGGGAAGTGGAAAAAACGGTCAGTGACACCGGCCCGGAGCTGCTGGGAGTACACATCGTTTATCATTGGGAGAGCCACAAGGAGCTGTTTCGTTTTCTGGAAGCAATGAAAGAAGGTGGTGCCTGTCAGCACATCATTGCTTACGGGTTTTACCCCACTTTTGCCAGCGGAGAGATCTTAAGCGAATGCAGCGCGGTTGACGCTGTGATCATCGGCGAGCCGGAGCAGACGTTCGGGGAACTGGTGGAGGCACTGTCACAAAAGAAATCTTTGCGGACAATCGCCGGCCTGGCTTGCAGAGACGGAGCAGGCGGAATTGACGTACGCCGTCGCAAGTTTCAGTCCGATCTGGACGGTATCCCTTTTCCCGTGCGCACGGAGGCTATGTTCCGCCTGCCCGAGGTGAATATCCAGGGCAGCAGGGGCTGTTACGGGGCATGCACTTTCTGCCATATTGGCCCCTTTTACGGCGGAACCGGCTGGCGCGGCCGCAGTCCGGAAAATATTGCCGCAGAGATCGACGAACTAATTAACCAGAGAGGGGCAAGGGATTTTTATTTTACCGATCCCAACTTTTTCGGACCTGGGGAAAGGGGGCAGCAAAGGGCACTGCAGCTTGCTCTTCTGCTTAAGCCAAAAAAAATTCGTTTCGGCATCGAGGCAAGGGTTAACGACATTCATGAGAAAACCATCAAGGCCCTGACCGAAGCAGGTTTGCACCAGATACTGATCGGCCTGGAGAGCGGCAGAGACCAGGCACTCAGGCGGATGAACAAGATGACCAGCGTGACCGACAACGAAAGAGCAGTCCGCCTCCTGCGCAGGTATGGCCTTGAGCCTAATGTCGGCTTTATCATGTTTGAGCCGGATTCCACACTGGAAGATGTGCGTGTCAATTTTGAATTTTTAAAAAGAAATGACCTTATTAACAGGCTGACCGTGACAGCCAATGTCCTCTACCACCATCAGATAGTTTTAAGAGGCACACCAGCCTACCGGCGGCTGCTGGAAGAAGGCAGGCTGGAAGTAAACCCTGCTTTGCCTTATGAAGGCCGGACGTTCCCGGCTGATGGCAGAGCAGCCGTACTTGCCCGGATCATGCGCGGTATTACCAACCGCATCTTCCTAAGTCTGGCGGGAATATGGGGGTGCTGGGAAAAGGAGCCGGACGACGCGCCGCAAAAATATGACCTGCTGAATAATTTTCTGGTCGACTGGTTCGAAACACTCTTAACCGCTCTGGAGGCCGGAGAACCTTTCACGGATGATCAAGCGGCCTGTTACCTTGCGGAAGCTGAAAAGGGCATTGCCAGCGTTTTGGAGAGGTAAAGGGAACGTCTGCCGGGGCCGATGAATATGATGCAGCAAACCGTATAGGGGAGTTGAGTCTATGCCCCGGAATATCGTGGCGGGTATTTTGCAGGAAGCGTTTGTCAGGCCGCCAAACATACGGGTGGCTTTTCCGCAGGTGGTGCTGCCAGACAAGGCGGTCCAGGACAGGATTAACCGGCTTATCCAGGACCTGGTGGACATCATGATGCTCAAGCAGGGGGTGAACGACCCTAATCTTGCTGAAATGGTCGGAACTTATAAAATCAGTCTTAACGAAAAGAGCTTGCTTAGCGTTTATTTCGAGAATTTCGCCATCCAGAGGATGGCAGCCCACGGGACGACCATCGCTGAGTCACTGACGGCAGACCTGGAGACTGGCGAGGTTTACCAGTTGAATGACCTGTTCATTCGCAACAGGCCCTACCGCGTCAGGCTCAACAACATCATCCTGGCCGAAATCGCAGCGATAAATCTGCCCACCATTGCACCGTTTCCCGGAATAACCGACAACCAGGAATTCTATCTGACCCCAAAGGCGCTGGTGATATTCTTCCCGGAGCTGGAATTTACACCGCACGTTGTAGGTATCCCCCAGTTTGTCATCCCCTACGTGGCACTGGCGAATCTGATCGACCCTCATGGACCCCTGGCGCGATTGGTCTAATGGAAAACCGGAGTCACTGCTCCGGTTTTTTTGTGCTGTTTTCCCCGGATCCGGGGAGTTCCCCGCCGCGTCAGCCTGCCGATAGTTACACTACTGGCAGGTTTTTGTTTTGCAGTCTCATGTATTAAATTGCTCATACGGGCAAAAATAGAGTTTAACCAAAAAAGGGAGGCTGGAGTAATGGATCTGGTAGTTGCAGGCAGTGTGGCCGGGCTGATTGCGGGAGTTGTCATGGGTGTGACGGCAAATCTGCTTAATGCCGCCGGGCTGACGGAATATTCTTCTATCCAGATAGCAGGCGGCGTTTTTACGGGTGAATATTTAACCGACCCGATGTCTCCCGGCATGCTGGTCGTGGCCTGGAGCAGCCACCTGGTGATAGCCATGGCGGTAGGCACAATGCTGGCCTGGTTTATTTCTTATACGGGGCGGGACTATGGCCTCCTGAAGGGCACGCTGCTGGGAGCCTTTTTCTGGCTGTTCAATAACGGCATTATGGCTCCGCTGCTGGATTTTGAGCTGCTGCCTCCCATGACTGATGCCGACCTGATTTTCTCCCTGGGGCGTCACCTGGCCTTTGGTGCTTTGTCGGCCGCACTGCTCCTGCACGTCTTGCGGCCGGCAGAAAAAAGGCAAGGAACCTAGGAAACAGGTACCAGGGTAATGCTACGGTGGCAGAGGTGCTGAATCAGCCGTTCATCGTGGCTGGTTACCAGGATGCCAAGTCGGCGTTCAGCGGCGACTCTGAGAACGGCCTGCCAGATTTGCGCCTGGGTAACAGCGTCAAGCATGGTGGTCATCTCGTCGGCCAGCAGATAGCGCGTCCCGGGACCGAGGGCGCGGGCCACGCAGAAGCGCTGCAGCTCGCCTGCGGACAGTTCGTTCGGCCAGCGCTTCAGCCACTCTTCCCTGATACCCAGCGCCGTCAGCAACGATTCATCCGGGTAGTAACCCTCGCGGAGCGTGTCCAGCATGCGCCAGCGGGGGTTAACTGCCTGTTCGGGGTGTTGGGAAATAAGCTGCACCGGACAAAAACCGGAGGCCGGCAAAACCAGCCCGTCCAGGCGGACGGTGCCGGCCTCCGGCCGTTCGTATCCGGCCAGCAGGCGGGCCAGAGTGGTTTTACCGCAACCGGAAGGCCCGGTCAGGCCGACCACTTCCCCCGGGTGTACAGACAGACTGAGATTTTGCAGAATCCATGGCCCGGATTTGTAACGAAAGCTGACGGTCTTTGCCTCAAGCGGCATGGTGGCAGCTGACCTCCCCGCCTCGCAAGTGACGCAAGCCCGGTTGAACAATTTCACATTCCGGGGTGGTTAGCGGACAGCGCGGAGCAAACAGGCAGCCGCGAGGCTTGTCGTCGACGGAGGGATGGGAGCCGGATAGGGGACGGAAGCCGTTTTGCGGCAGCGCCTGCCATAAGGCTTTACTGTAAGGATGGCGCAACAGTTCACCTTCACCGCAAAAATCGGAGGCCGGTGCTGTTTCCACGGTGCTGCCGGCATAAAAGACGGCTATCCGGTCGGCTGTTTCCAGGGCGGCGGTGATATCATGAGTGATGAGCATAACGCCCCGTCCGGCAGTGCTTAATTCCTTCAGATGGGCCAGTGTTTCTCTTACTATCGCGGGGTGAAGCCCCGGTGTCGGTTCATCGGCGATTACCAGCCGGGCGCTGCTTACCGCGGCGGTGGCGACGAGCACGCGCCTGGCCATGCCTCCTGACAGTTGAAAGGGAAACATGTGCTCTGCTCCGGCCGCCAGCTGGTAGCGGGTAAAGACCTCTCTTTGCACTGTCGCCCCGTTTCCGTTGAGTGCGCCGGAACGTACCTGTGCTCCCACCCGCATCAGCGGGTCAAGAAAGTTAACCGACTGGGGGACGAGCGCGATTTGCCGCCCGCGCAAGGCTGCCTGCCGCGCCGGGGTCAGCGGTTGGCCCGCGTAAACCAGCTTGCCGGCAACGCAGGCGTTGCCGGGCAGGATACCCAGGATAGCGTGGGCCAGCAGGCTTTTGCCGGAGCCGCTGGCCCCGACTACTGCCAGCACCTCCCCGGGATTAACATTTAAGCTGAGGCTGTCAATGGCCCGGATGTCGCGTTGCCTTAGACCACCCGTATATTGAGTAAAAGAGATGGAAAGGTCGGACACTTGCAAAAGAGATGTTGCGGAGTCCATGGACACTTGTCTGCTCCTTCCTTTACTCCTGGGCGCTGCGCGGGTCAAGAAGCAGCCGCAGGTTGTCGCCCAGCACATCAAACGTGCGGACCATGATAAGCAGTGCCAGTCCCGGGAAAAAGGCCAGCCACCAGAACCCTGCGGAAAGGTAACGCATCGACTCGGACAGAATGACGCCGATGGCCGGCCGGTGCGGCGACAGACCAAACCCCAGAAACGTAATGGCTGCCTCATGCAGAATGGCATGGGGGAAAAGCAGGATAAAGCCGATTAAAAACTGCGGTATAAGGTGCGGCAGGAGATGGCGGGTGGCTATCCACCAGCGGGAACGCCCCAGGCGTCGGGAGACAAGCACAAATTCCACGGAACGCAGCTGCAATACTTCCGCGCGCAGCAGGCGTGTCAGAGCCGGCCAGTGGGTGAGAGTCACTCCGGCGATTACCCCGGTGGTGCCTCCGCCAAAGACAAAGGCAATCAGGATCAGCAAGACCAGATGCGGCACTGCCAGGAAAAGGTCGACCAGCCAGGTAACGACCGAATCAGCGCGCGTGCCCCCAAGGGCGGCGGCCAACCCCAGCGCAAGAGCGATAATGGCGCTTGTGCTTGCAGCGGCGAGCCCTACCGCAAAGCTTATGGAAAGTCCCTGCACCGTACGTGCCAGCATGTCACGGCCCAGCCAGTCGGTGCCCAAAGGGTGGAAGAGCGAGGGCGGCCTGTTCCTGTGGGGCAGGTTGGTGGACAGCCCCTCCCCGCCAAGGAGCAGCGCTCCGCCAAGCAGGACAAGTAAAAAAGCTGCTGCCAGGGCAATTGTGAGCAATGTACGCTGCCGGCGGTTCAGGCGTCGCCGGGAGTTGCGGCACGACAGGGGCAGGGCTCTAACACTGCTCACAGGTATCTCCTTTCAGTCCAAGACGCGGGTCAATCAGCCGGTAAAGCAACTCTGCGGCAAGGTTGCCGGAAAACACGAACAGGGCGCTAAAGATGACCACTCCCAGCAGCAACGGGACATCGCCCCGCAGGCCGGCCTGCACGGCAGCCTGCCCCAGGCCGGGGTAGGAAAATACTTGTTCAGCCAGCACTGAGCCGCCGAACAGCTCACTGAAAGAGGCAAACTGCAGGGTGGTAACCGGCAGGGCGATATTGCGCAGCCCGTGCCTCCAAAACAACTGCAGGCCGCTTTCACCTCTGGCTCTGGCAAACAGTACATAATCGCTCTGTAGTACTTCCACCAGCTTTTGTCTGGTGTGCAGCGCCACGCCGGCCACACCGGTAATACTGAGCGTCAGGGCCGGCAACAGCAGGTGGTGCAGGCGGTCGGCCGGCGTAACTTCATGGGCGGGCACCCCGGCGGGTACGCCCAGTCCCACCGGAAACCAACCCAGCCGGACGGCAAAAGTCAGCAGCATTAACAGGCCCAGCCAAAAAAGAGGTGTGGAGGCCAGCGTGAGACAGTACCACTTAATTAAACGGTCTGTCCAGGTGCCCTGTTTCATGCCGGCCAGGGTACCTAAGGCAAACCCGAAGATGCCGGAAAAAGTCCAGGCGGTGAACATCAGTGCCAGCGACGCGAGAAACCGTTCGCCGATGACATCTACCACCGGCCGGCGAAAAATCATGGAAACGCCAAGGTCGCCGCGCAGGACAGCTATGCTCCAGCGCGCAAAGCGCTCCGGCAGCGGCCGGTCCAGGCCCCAGTACGCGGCAATTTTCGTCCATTGTTCCGGGCCTACTTTTAGCATATCGGCGCCGACATATGCCCTGACCGGGTCAACCGGCGAAAGTTCGAGCAACAGGAAAGAAAGCACCGACACTGCTGCCAGTAAGGTAAGTAATCTTAAAAACCTGCCGCACAAAAAAAGAAGCATAATTATTTCTTCCTGCGCCATTCGGTGATATTGGCCGTCACCGGCCAGCCGTGGCCGTGCGGTTGAATCCGCTGCTGTCCAAGATCCAGTTCCTCACGGACCAAATACAGGTGGTCAAGATTGACTAGCCAGGCCCAAGGCGCATCGCCCCTGGCGCTGAAGCCCGTCTGCCCGTCCCACTGCGCTTTCTGCCAGTAGCGGTTAGCGTCTTCTTCGTTTGTTGAGGTCAGCGCCCCGGCCATATACCCGTCCACAACCGCGTTACTGTAAAAGCCGGTGTTAAACCAGCCGGTTCCGCGCGTTTCGCTGCTGTACAGGTTATACATTTCCAGCGGGTCGTGGCTGCCCCAGCCAAACAGCACAGCATTGCTGTGCATCAAGGTTTGAATGGCCTCCCAGCTTTTGCCGGCCACGTCTGTTTTAATGCCCAGGGGCCGAAGCTGGTCGGCTACTGCCAGGGCCAGACCTTTGCGGGTCAGGTCGGCGGCAGGGTAAAGGAGAGTGAATTGAGCCTGCAGGTCGCCTTTTTCCAAGGTACCGTCTCCGTTAACATCTTTCCAGCCTGCATCCGACAATATCTGCCTGGCCTGCTGAAGATCCGCGTCTTGAATGACCGTTTCCGGATTCCACCAGGGTAAACCGTCACTGGACGAATAGGCCGGCGAGCCGAAGCCGTCCAGAACACCGTCCACCAGGGCCTGGCGGTCGATGGCCGTGTTGACGGCCCGACGGATAGCCAGGTCAGCGGTTATATCGTTGCCCACGGGGTGACCGTCCTTGGTCTGTCCCCCGGCAGGAACGAAGGGGAACATGATGCCGCGGTTGTCGACACTGTCGAGGGCCAGCAGGCGCATACCCGCAATCTCCTGACGGGCGAAAGCCTGCGGGACGGCGAGCAGATCGACCTGACCTGCCCTGGCGGCGGCCAGCGCCGCATCGTCAGACATGAACAGGAAGGTAATTCTTTGGAAATACGGTTGCGGCCCATGGTAAAGAGGATTGGCCTCTACTATCAGTTGCTGGCCCTTGTCCCACTGCACGAACTTATAGGGACCGGAGCCCAGGGGCCGGACAGCATAATCAGGGCCGTGGGCATGCCTGGGAACAATGCCGATGCGGGCCAGCAGGTTCACGAAGGTTGACTGCGGCTGTTTAAGCCTGAATTTTACCGTTTGGGCATCTACGGCTTCTACACTTTTCATATTGTTCAGGTCAATAACCGTGCCTCTCGCAGCGGCGGTGGCAAACGTGTAAGCCACGTCTTCCGCCGTGAGCGGCTTGCCGTCCGAGAACATTACGTCGTCGCGCAGCCTTAATGTCCATGCTAAGCCGTCCGCGCTTATCTCATAGCCGGTGGCCAGATCGTTGACCAGGGCCAGATTGTGGTCGCGTCGCAAAAGCGTGCTCTGGAACAGGGGCGAGCCGTATTCACCCCAGCCGGTGGAAGGGTCAAACCCGGCCTCCGGCTCGCCTCCGATGGCCAGCACCAGTTCATTGGGCGGCCTTTCGACCCTGTTCCTGCTACCGCCGCAGCCGGCAACAGGAAGCCATGCCATACCAATGAGCAAAAGAAAGAGCAGGATTATTTTTTTAATCATACTGCGCCTCCGGTGTTACGATTCTGTTATTAGTAACACTATTTCGGCGACAGTTTGCATATTCCTGCTGTTGAACAGAAATTTTAGTCGCGGGATTACAAGCGTTGCCGGACAAACTCAATAGTTTTTTCTGCCAGACGCAAAGCTTCTTCCGCCGGTCTTCTGGTATAAACTTTGGCCGGAATACTATCGGGGATTCCGTTAGGGTAACGTGTCGGAATGTAATAGCCGTCCAGAATGGCAACTTCATCTCTAAGCGCGGCAAAAGCCGCGTCAAAGTTCTCTGCCCAGGTAGCCAGAGCTGTCACGGAATGGCCGGTAACTATCTTTTCTCCCCGGGTATAAAGGAAAGCCTTGATAGCTTTTTCTGCTACCTGCTGAGCTATAAAACATACCAAATGATATACATTATTCTCAAACAAAACCTGTGCGCCGAGCAAATCTGCCTCGGACTGCTCGAGCCAGCGCAGGCCTTCGTCCTTAGAGCTCCGCTTCATAAAGCGTTTTCCCCTCCCGTAACGCGTTTTGCAGAAAAATATTACTTTCCTTCATCTCCTCAAATTCTGCGGGAGTATAAACCAGCAAGTCAACGGCTGCTCGCGGCCTGATTTTTTTATACAGCGCGGCGATCCTGTCGGGGAAATTGTCTTCGCTAGGCATAACGACAATCAAATCTAGGTCACTATCCAGCCCGGCCTCGCCGCGGGCAGAGGAGCCAAAATGAATAATCCTTTTGGCTCCCAGTGCTTTTAATTCTTGCTGAATCCTGTCCAATTCACTAAGGAGAAGAGTGGTGTTCCTTTCCTTGCGCATTTCCAGCACATCTTTCAAGATGCCCACCTCAAGCATATTATATCGCATACGACTGGAAATGTATAGTAAAACGCCCTGTGCGGGCGCGCTGTCAACTGCCTGCCAGGGCGACGGGGACTTTGTCTGTGAGGGCCTGCGGTGTGAACAGGCGGTAATCAAGATGCTGGAACAGGTTGTTCTTCTCCTGCAGCCGGCTTAAAAAATCCTGGTCAATACGGTTACTGTATAGCTGCTCGTGCAGTCGCCGGAAACAGACCAAGTGGTCCTCGGCTCTCTGGCGGGCATACCGGACCATGGCGCCGCCGGTCATCATAAACGGCCAGTCGCTGGCCTGCGCCAGCAGCAGTTCCCTGCCCAGCTGGTTTAAGGCCTGCTGTTGCAGCCCGGTGGCCTCCGGGAAGTCGGCGGCGGCCCTGATCATGCGCTCCGCCGCCTGGTGCAGATGGCGGTACAGCCAGTCGTTGGACTGGTTAAGCCAGACTTCGTGATAGCCTTTATCGCCCCAGCTTGAAGAACTGGGCTCTGCTTCCTGTAAAGGGAAGCCAAGGGACAGGTATTCGCTGGGGGTAATCGGCCGGAAAACCTGCTGGTCGCGGTCGATTTTGCGAAACAGCTGGTACAGCCAGTCAGGGCCTTCATGCCACCAGTGGCCGAACAGCTCGGCGTCGTAAGGAGCCACAACGACAGGCGGTCTCCCCAGCGCGCCGGCCAGATGCTCAATCTGGCGTTCGCGGTTAAACATAAAGTTGGAGGCGTGTTCGGCAACGCGCTGCCTTGCCCAGTCCAGGTTATACGGTTCCTTGTGGTCGCTTTTGCCTGTAATCCGGTAATATTTAAAGCCGGTATGCAGGCGGATACCGTCGGGATGTATGTAGGGGCCGATATAATCCAGAGGCAGGTCAAAGCCGATATCACGGTAAAAATCGCGGTAATCAAAATCGCCGGGATACCCTTCTGTTTTGCTCCAGACCTGCTTGCCGGATTCAGGGTCGCGGCCAAAGGCAGCCACGCCGGCCGGCGTTAGCAACGGACTGTAAACTCCAAAGGCCGGCCGGGGCTTGGCAAAGAGTATGCCGTGCGTGTCAAGGAAGAAATAATGCAGGCCCAGTTCCCGCAATGTTTCATCCAGACCGTATTCATAGGCGCATTCCGGCAGCCAGATGCCGCCGGGGGGCTTGCCGAACAGGCGGGTGTGCTGCTCGACGGCTGCCGCCAGTTGGGCGTAGACTGCTTCCGGCTGTGTGCAGAGCAGGGGCAGGTAGCCATGGGTGGCCGCACAGGTGATGAGTTCCAGTTTGCCGGTGGCGGCCAGCGCACGGAATTGTCCTGCCAGGTCACCGCGGCAGGTGTGAAAAAAACGCCGGTAAGCGTCCAGCAGGCGATTTCGGTAGTTTAGCGCAAGCGGCGCAAAGGAGGCGTCACCATCGGTACGTGCCACCTCCTGATCGGCCAGTGCCAGCAGCTTCTCCAGGTATCCGCGGTATTTTTCCTGCAGGTAAGCGTCCTGCCACATGGCCACCAATGTGGGTGAAAGGGAAAGTGTCAGGCGGAAATCAATGTTTTCTTCCTGCAGTTTTTCCAGCACGGCAAGGAGAGGCAGGTACGTTTCAGTCAGAGCCTCAAACAGCCACTTTTCCTCCAGCGAAAAAACGTATTCAGGGTGCCTGACATAGGGCAGGTGCGCGTGCAGGACAAGAGCCAGGTAGCCTTTGGGCAATTTAATCATCCTCCGGGTTTAGTTTTCATCGCACGGCGGCAGGTATGAAGACAGTCCCTGTTGCATGCGTCTGTAATATTTAGATTGCCAGAAGGCAAACATTTTCCAGCGCGGGTCGATAACTGCCGACAGGCAATCACGCGGGGTGCGTACCGTGTTGGAGACAACAAGCGGGACAAAGCGGCCGCCGGGCAAAAGTTTGCCAAGTTCCACGCGATAGCGGCAGTCCGCGTGGCTGACAGGGATATGCCAACTGTCCGCGTCGGGGTTGATTTCCAGGTCGGCGGCAGTTCCCAGATCCAGGTTAAAAACCCTAAAATAAAGCGGCGACGCATTCCAGGCGGCGCCGTATTCTTCTTGTCCGGCCGCACGCAGCGCGGGTGTGATTTCCCAATAAGCGAACAGGATGTGCGGTTCCCTGGGCAGCAGGACGACACCGTCCTTCCCGTAAACTGCCGGCAGCGTCCGTCCGGCAGTCAGCTCCTGGCGTTCCAGTCTGTGCATAAGGGCCTCCCGATTTGAGTATGTTAAGAAATGTAGCAATCAATAAATCCGGCTTAAATTCACCTTTAAGTATCTACGCTTTAACGGCACATTATTCTTTTCCGGTATTTTTGGGGGAGGTGGGCGGTTGGAGGAAGGAAAGAAGGCCGAGTTGACTCTGATTCTGGCCCTGCACAACCATCAGCCGGAAGGAAACCTGCCGGAGGTATTCGCACGGACTTTCGAGGCGGCGTATGAACCTTTTGTCAGTGAGCTGGAGAAATTCCCCGGACTGAAAGTTGTGCAGCATTATTCCGGGATTCTGCTAAACTGGTTGTTGCAAAACCGGCCGCAGTTCATGGAACGGCTGCGTTGGCTTGTGTCAAGCGGCCAGACGGAGATAATGGGAGGCGCTTTTTACGAGCCTATTCTGGCCATGGTGCCGGATGATGACAAAAGCGGTCAGCTGGCAAAGCAGCAGCGCTTTATCCGGGAGCATTTCGGGGTTGAAGCTGAAGGAGCCTGGCTTGCGGAACGGGTCTGGGAACCGCATCTGGCGAAGCCGCTGGCGGAAGCCGGCCTCCGCTACACCGTTCTTGACGATGCCCACTTTCACAATATCGGTTTCTCAGAAGAGGATACGCTTCATTACTTCGTAACTGAGGAAACGGGACATAAGCTGTTTATTTTTCCGATCAGCGAGAAAATGCGCTATCTTGTTCCTTTTGCCGAACCGCGTGAAGCCATCGGCTACCTGCGCTCTCTGCTAAGGCCGGGAGAGAAGCGGGTGGTAGTGTTGGCCGATGACGGAGAAAAATTCGGTTCCTGGCCGGGCACAGCGGAACGCGTTTACCGGGACAAGTGGCTGCAGAATTTTTTTAACCAGGTCCTGGAGAACAGTGAGTGGTTGAAAACAGCTACGTTCCGGGAATATTTGCAAAGCACCCCTCCGAAAGGAGTTGTGTACCTGCCGGCCGGGTCTTACCGGGAAATGCTGCAGTGGTCGGGCGGCTTCTGGCGCAACTTTTTCGTCCGTTACCCGGAAAGCAACCATTTGCACAAGAAAATGCTGTATGTGCATGAGAGGGTATCCCGGTTGCCGGAAGGGGCGGACAAAGACAGAGCGAGGGAATACCTGTGGGCCGGACAATGCAACTGCGCTTACTGGCATGGCGTGTTTGGCGGGCTGTATCTTAACTTTTTGCGCTCCGCCTTGTACAGCCGCTTAATTGCCGCCGAGCAGACCGTTGACCGCGTGCTGCACCATGACGGCGGCTGGCTGGAGATCGAACAAAAGGACTTTGATTACGACGGTAACGAGGAGCTGATTATTAACGGGCCGGATCTTTGGCTGCTGCTGTCCCCTTCCGGGGGCGGCGCGCTGCTGGAGCTGGATTTTAAGCCCAGTCACTTTAACTTGCTTGACGTGCTGACACGGCGCCCCGAGCCGTATCACTGCAATATTTATGAACTTGCAGAAGGGCGCTGCCCGGCTGAAGGAGTGCAGACTATTCACCATATTGCCCGCGTTAAAGAACCCGGGTTGCAGGAGTTGCTGGTTTATGACACGTACAGGCGCGCGTCCTTGCTGGATCATTTTTTTCAGCCGGGCACGCTTTTGGAGAACTTTGCCAGAGATCCTGCCTCTGTGGAGGCCGGTGACTTTATCGGCCGGGAGTACAGGGTGATGGAGGCGAAAGTGGTCGACGGGGCGGCAATGGTGGTGTTGGCCCGGGAGGGGTCTGTACGCGTTAACGGGAAAACCGCTTCTGTCAGCTTGTCTAAGAGTGTGAAATACGCACCGGAGAGCAGGGAGGTCAGCTATACTTATTGTTTAGGCAATATAGGGGAAGAAGTCCTGCACAGTGACTTTGGTGTGGAATTCAATATCAATTTTCTGGCCGGCAACGCTCCGGATCGTTACTATTTTTCCGCCGATCAAGAATTTGCCGACCGCCGTCTGTCTTCCAGGGGCGATACAGGGCCGGTAAACCGCTTTGGTCTGGCCGACGAATGGCTGAAAATCAGAACCGAGTTTTCGTTTGACCGGCCGGCCATGCTCTGGCGTCTGCCGCTCTTAACCGTTTCCCAGTCAGAGGAGGGTCTGGAGAGTGTCTACCAGGGGTCAACCGTAATTCCCTGCTGGGCGCTCTGCCTGCAGCCGGGAGAAAGCTGGTCGGTAAGCATCAGCCAGCAATTGCAGGAATTGCCGGAAGAGGTGAATTGATGCCTGCCAAGACACTGCATATTGCCTTTATCTGGAATCAACACCAACCGTTTTACCTGGATACGGTGAAAAAAGAACATATTATGCCTTGGGTCAGGCTGCATGCCACCAAGGATTATTACCAGATGGCAGCCATCCTGGAAAGCTACCCGTCTCTCAGGCAAACCTTTAACCTGACGCCCTCCCTTGTTTCCCAACTGGAAGATTATTTGGGAGGTGCCGATGACTACTATCTGCGGGTCATGAAGCCGCCGGCGGAACTGAACAGGGAGGAGAAACGCTTTCTTCTTCAGCACTATTTCGATATCCACTGGGACCGGGTCATTGCCCGCTGGCCCCGCTACAACCAGCTGCTGGCCAGGCAAGGCCGCTGCAAGGAGCCGGCTTCCGTGGAAAAAGCACTGGCCAGGTTTGAGGACCAGGACTATCTGGACCTGCAGGTTTGGTTTAACCTGGTGTGGATTGACCCGGAATTACGTGAGTCTGACCCGGACTTGTCTGCACTGCAGAAAAAAGGTCTGAATTTTACAGAAGCCGACAAAAAAAAAGTGTTGGAAAAACAGTGGGAAATTATGAGGCGTGTGGTTCCAGCGCACAGACGCCTGGCGGAGAACGGCCAGATAGAGCTGATTACCACCCCATATTTTCATCCCATCGTTCCCCTGCTCATTGACAGCCGCAGCGCCTGGCGCGCCTCTCCCGGCCTGCCGTTGCCTGAAACGTTTTCCTATCCGGAGGATGCTTTTGAGCAGACCGCCAAGGCCATCAGCCAGTACCGCCGCCTTTTCAGGGCATGTCCGCAGGGAATCTGGCCGCCCGAGCAGGCTGTCAGCCCTGAGACCGCGGCACTGTTTGCCGACTTAGGGTTTCTCTGGACGGTCAGCGATGAGAGTATCCTTGCCCATTCTCTGCATACTGAAATCTTCAGGGACAGTTACGGACATGTGCTTAACGCCGACTTGCTCTACCGTCCGTACCGGCTGCGGGTGCTGGGGCGGGAGATAAACATTGTTTTCCGTGATCACCATCTTTCCGATCGCATCGGCTTTGTCTACCATCACATGAACATCGGGCATGCTGTTGAAGACCTCCTGCACCGGCTTCATAAAGTCAGGGAAAGCGTGGCCCATTGCTCCGGCCACCATCTGCTGACGATTGCCCTTGACGGGGAAAACGCCTGGGAATGGTATCCGGGAGATAAACAGGAATTTCTGCACCGGCTCTACCGCCGGCTGGCTGCAGAGCCGTTGCTCCGGACGGTGACAGTAGCCGAATTCCTCGATGAACATCCGCCGGAAGCAGAACTGCATCACCTGCACAGCGGTTCCTGGGTGGACCACAGTATGGCCCGCTGGATTGGCAGTCACGCCAAGAACAAGTTATGGAGGATGTTGCTGGCCGCCCGCCGCATGTTTGAGGAGGTGCGGGGCAAGGTTACGCCGGAACAGCTGCAGCGGGCCCGGGAAAACCTGATGATTGCCGAGGGCAGTGACTATACATGGTGGGTTGACAGCATGCCCTACTATCTGGCGGCACCCTTTGAAGCGCTGTTCCGCAAGCACTTGCTTAATGTCTACAACGAGCTGGGGCTTGTTCCGCCAATGGAACTGGATGAGCCGGTTATTGGACCGGAGCATGGGGAGCCGTGCTGGACAGATGACCCGCTGGCCGGACCTGCTCCCATGGTGCAGGCAAAAATTTAATCTTACCATTTTAGTCTCTTTGACAGGAAATGCAGGAAAAATCAGTCTCACGTCGAATTGCTGGCAAAGCCAGATGCATTTAGGAGGGGGCACCGGACTGTGCGCCAGAACGAGACAGATTACCTGCGCTTGCAAAAAGAGTTGTCGGCGGGGAAAATTCGTGGCAGCTATATTTTTACCGGCAGTGAAGACTTTTTAATGGATGAGGCTGTGGATGCCATTTGTGCCCGGCTCTTACCGGCAGAGCAGCGTGCTGCCGGTTTTTGCCGTGCTGGCGGACGGGAACATACGCTTGAGCAGGTGTTGGATTTGGCCGGTACGGTTTCCCTTTTTGCCGATTCACGGCTGGTAGTTGTCCCTGACGCGCACTATTTTTCAAAGGAGCAGGCCGGTAACGATGCCGGGATGGACAGGCTGCTGGCCGCTGATGCTGAAGGCAGGCCAGGCTCAACACTGGTTTTTTATGTGCCGGAGCTGCCCAAAAACACAAAATACCTTAAGAGGCTGGCTTCCGCCGGTGCAGTATACCATTTTCCGCCGCTTAAACAAAGAGAGCTGTTTGACTGGCTGCAGCGGAAATTTGCAGTCAATGGCAAGGCAGCCGGCCGTGAGGCGCTGACTTTGCTGGTGGAACGGGTGGGCCGTGATTTGCGCCGGCTTGCTTCTGAAACTGATAAATTATGTACATATCTTGGTAACGAACAGGAACTGGATGTGAAAAGTGTCCTGATGGCTACCGCCCGCTCTTTGCAGGGAGATATTTTTGCCCTGACTGACGCGGTAATTTTTGGTCGGACGGACAAGGCCCTGACCCAGTTGCAGGACTTGCTTGCCTCCGGTGAACCGCCGCTGCGGATTCTGGCGATGCTGGTTCGTCAGTTTCGGTTGCTTGGAGAAAGCCTGGAGCTGCTGGACAGGGGATGCTTACCCGGGGAGCTGGCTGCCCGCCTCAGCCTCCACCCGTACGCTGCCGAAGTCCTGGCCAGGCAGGCGCAACAAACCGAGCAGTCCTGGATTATGACGTGTGTGGACCTCTTGCTGCAGGCTGATCTGGATATCAAAAGAGGGCGCGTAAACCAGACGCTGGTCCTGGAAACATTGGTCGTCGCCCTGGGAAAAACCAAAAAAAGCGCTTGACAGGAAAAGGCCGCTTTGCTATAGTGAGAATAGGTATCAGTCGTTTCTTTTTGGGCTTAAATGAGAATAATTATCATAAAAGGAGGATTGAAATGACTACGCTTGACAAAGTGAAAAAGGGGCAGAAAGTGGAAATCTGCCGTATCGCTGATGAATTGGTGCGGGCGCAGGCTATTCGTTTCGGGGTCTGTGAAGGAGCGGTTGTGACCTGTGCTGAAAAACTGCCGGCCGGACCGGTCGTAATCCGCAAAGGACATCAGGAGATGGCCATTGGACGGGGGCTGGCCAAAAAAATAGCAGTAAAATTAGCTTCGTAAACGGAGTGATTAACTGATGCAGCGTCATTGCCACAACCTGGCGGAGACCATGGAGTTGCCACGCGGTAAGCGAAGTATTGTCCTGGTTGGTAACCCCAATGTAGGTAAATCAGTCTTTTTCAACGAGCTGACCAAGCGTTATGTGGACGTGTCCAACTTCCCGGGGACAACCGTGGAAATTCATCGCGCACCTTATGGTAACGATGTGTTGATTGATACACCCGGAGTTTATGGCGTTTCTTCATTTAACGATGAGGAACGGGTAGCGAGAGATATTATTCTCCACGCTGATACAGTCGTCAATATTGTGGAAGCGTTGCACCTGGAGAGAGACCTGTTTTTGACACTCCAGATAATTGACATGGGCATTCCGATGGTAGTGGCGCTGAATATGATGGATGAAGCGGAGGCCAGCGGCGCGAGTATTGACGTGAACAAACTTAGCCGGTTGCTGGGCGTGCCGGTTATTCCCACCGTGGCTGTAAGCAAAAAAGGTCTTTCAGAGCTAAAGGCGGCCATCCCCCGCGCTGCGCGCGGAAACGCTGACCCGTCACTTGAAGACGAGCTTAAGAAAATAGCCGACAATGGTGTCAGCCGCAGCGACGCCGTACTGATTCTGGAGGGGGACAGGGAAGTTGCCAACTGCCATAACCAGGCGCCGCGGCCGCTGCGTGAAGAGATTTACTTGCGCCGCCGGCGCCGGGCCAATGAAATAGCAGAACAGACAATAATTGACAAAGGCGCCGGGAGAAAGTGGACGAAAATTCTGGGTCAGTGGGCTGTGCGTCCGTTAACCGGGATTCCGATCATGTTGGGCGTTTTGTACGCCGTGTACTGGTTTGTCGGCGTCGTGGCGGCCCAGACTGTGGTGGGGATCACCGAAGAGCTGATTATGGGACAGTATTATGGCAATTTTATTACTTCATTAATATATAGTTATCTGGCAGAGGGCTCTTTCCTGGGCGATTTGCTGGCCGGAGAGTTTGGGGTGCTGACGATGGCCCCTATTTATCTGCTGGGGCTGCTTTTGCCGCTGGTTATCGGCTTTTACCTGGCGCTGTCGGTCATGGAGGATTCGGGTTACCTGCCGCGGCTGGCCACGCTGGTGGACAGGATGTTAAACGGCCTGGGCCTTAACGGCCGTGCCGTCATTCCGGTTATACTGGGTTTTGGTTGCGTAACGATGGCCACCATCACCACCCGGCTGTTGGGGTCCAAGCGCGAGCGGCTGATTGCCACTGCGCTGTTGTGCCTTACTATTCCCTGCTCGGCACAGCTTGGCGTTATTGCCGGCCTGATTGCCCCGCTTGGCTTAAACTTCCTGCTGATATATGTGGGAACGATCTTTGCCGTGTTCGTTATTTTGGGAACGGTAATGCATCGCTTGCTGCCCGGGGAATCGACCCAGTTATTGATTGACCTGCCCCCGCTGAGAGTGCCGCGGCTTAAGAACGTACTGCACAAAACTTATACCAAGTCCAGATCCTTTATCTCCGAAGCGGCGCCGCTGTTTGCTGTGGCGGCGGTGGGCATCACCGTTCTCCAGTATACCGGAGCACTGGCTTGGATAAAGACCGCTCTCTCCCCGCTGACAGTCGGCTGGCTCGGCTTGCCCGGCGAAGCCGCCACCGCTTTTATCATGGGAATAATGCGTCGCGACTTCGGAGCGGCAGGCCTTTACGGAATGACCCTGACGCCGGCACAGACTCTGGTCGGGCTGATTACCATCACGCTTTTTGTCCCGTGCATCGCCTCCGTCATGGTCATCGTCAAGGAACGGGGCTGGAAAGAAGGAACTTTAATCTGGGCAGGCTCACTGGCGGTTGCTTTTCTGGTTGGCGGCACTGTGGCACGCCTGCTGGCGTAATCGCGATAACTGCCATGGAAAGCTATTGTCCGCAGTGCGGTTTCCGTACGGGGCAGCTGCTGCTTACCTGCCCGCGCTGCTGTGAACAACTGCGCCACGAACATTGCCAAAAATGCGGTCGCTGTCCGGTCCAAGACAGAACCTCCGCCGCAACTAAACGCGGAAAAACCAAGGATTAGTCTATAAGACCGTCCGGCATTAAATGAAAAAACCCTGGGAGGCTTACTCCACAGGGTTTTTACCTGTCTACGATACGGAAGAGGCCAGTTTGTTCAGACGCTTGGCCAGGCGCGACTTTTTGCGGGCGACTGCGTTTTTGTGCAGTACTCCTTTGCCGGCAGACTTGTCCAGAACTTTCACTGCAGATGTAAATTTATCGCGGGCCGATTCCAGGTCTCCCTGGGCCAGCGTTTCGCTAAAGCGGCGTACTGCGGTTTTGACGGTGCTCTTGACATGACGGTTGCGCGCTGTCCGCTTCGCGGTTACTCTCATCCTTTTTAAAGCTTGCTTGGTGTTTGGCATGCGTTCACCTCCTCGTTCTTCAGGACACACACAATTTTACCATGTGTTTCTTGAAATTGCAACAGCTAACCCCCCCGGCATGTGAGTGATTCACTGTGCATTTGATCGACATGTATAGCCGTTGTTTGATTGGTTATTCTATAATTGTGCAAAACAGGTTAAGGGAAGGAGGTGAAAAGATGCTGGGTTTGATTGTCCGCTTTATCGTCTCCGCCCTTGTCCTGATGCTTGTCAGTTTCCTGCTGCCGGGTTTTGCCACACTGGGATTTGGCGCGGCCATCATTGCCGCCATTGTTATTGCCGTTTTAGGTTTTATTGCTGAAAGTATTTTCGGCAAAAAAGTTTCTCCGCAAAACCGCGGCATTATCGGCTTCGTAGTTTCGGCGGCGGTTATTTATCTGGCGCAGTTTATTGTTCCCGGCATGGAGGTTAGCATCATCGGTGCCGCGTTGGCGGCCCTGGTCATTGGTGTCATTGATGTATTTGTCCCCACAGAACTGCGCTAGGGCGGGAGGCTGCTTATGACTGGGCTGATGGACAGGCGCCGCCATTTACGCACCGATTTGGCCATTGAAGCCAGGGAGATGCTGATGGGTGAAGTCAGGGAAGAAATTCCCGGCGTTCTGGTCGCGAGTGAACAAATCGGAGAAATAAGCGTTACCAGAGTAAATATTTCGACTGCGGAAGCAGCTGAACAAATGGGCAAGAAGCAAGGTCGCTATGTTACGCTGGAAATACCCGGTTTAAGAAAAAAGGATACTGCCCTGCAAGACCGGGTTGCCGGGCAACTTACCAAAGAGTTTCTTGGGCTGGTCGAACTGCATCCGGGAACCACGGTTCTGGTAGTGGGGCTTGGTAACTGGAACGTGACACCGGATGCTCTCGGCCCAAGGGTGGTCAAAGATCTGATGGTTACCAGGCATCTGCTGCAGTATGAGCCGGAAACGCTCGGTTCCGGTTTCCGGCCTGTGGCTGCTATCGCTCCCGGTGTGCTGGGTATTACCGGCGTTGAGACCGGAGAGATTGTCCAGGGACTGGTGGAAAAAATCAGACCGGACCTGCTGGTTGCTGTGGATGCGCTGGCAGCCAGAAAACTGCAGCGTCTGCATACCACCATCCAGTTGGCCGATACCGGGATTCATCCCGGTTCCGGAGTGGGCAACAAACGCCCGGGCATCAGTCAGGAAACTATAGGTATCCCGGTTATTGCCATCGGTGTGCCCACGGTGGTGGATGCGGTGACGATTGCTGACGACCTTCTTGAGGAAATGCTGGCTGCCATGATGCGGGAGGCAGCGGACAATTCACCGGTGTTTCCGGTAGTAAAGGCTATTGCCGAAGGAGACAGGAGGGCTGTTCTGGAAGAGGTGACTGCCCCGTATGGGGGGAACCTGATGGTTACTCCCAAGGAAATCGACACCCTGGTCGAAGATATTGCCAGGTTAATGGCGGGCGGGCTGAATGCCGCGCTGCACCCGGCTATCGGCAGCGGAGAAGCGGGCAAATACTTGCATTAGCCAGGAGGAGCTATCGGCTCCTCCTAGCGTTTGTAAGGGTGAACAGCAAAAGTCCGGCGGTATAATGATGATTTCCCGGTTATATCCCTGCCTTTCCTGCGTATCAATATATACAGGGTGCCTTAAGGCTCATAAAAATCATATCCGGGCAGTTGCAGGGAGGGACGCATTTTGCCGGGGAAAGCTGTTGCTTATTTTCACCGCAGGAAAAGGCGCTGGACCGGGAAAAGCAGGTCGCGCAGGGTGTTATGTGTTTCTTTGGTTGTTTTAGTGGCTACCGGCCTATTGTTCCGAAGCGGGATAGCGTCTGTTCCTGACCGGGCTGCACAGATGCTGTCGGACATTTTGCCGGCCCAAGGTGAATTTTACCGGGTCACTCTCGGACAGGTAATCCCGGGAGTGGCCTTGCCTCAATTTGCCGGGGAAAAACGCGAAAAAGTGCCGGGTGTTGAGCTAGGGGCACTGAGCCCCGTTTCTTTGCAGCCACAAAATATTCTTGCCGCTCAGATACCCTACCTTGAAGTAGCCGGAGAACAGCCGCAGCCCCTTGTGCAACGTGTCAACACGGAGACCGAGCCTGCCCCGAGGATAGTCATGCCGGAGAATCTGCGGAATAATAAGGGTAAGGTGCTTATTTACCACGCACATACCACAGAATCATTTCTGCCGACTTCAGGGGAGAAATTTACCGACGATTTAGCTCAGACTGTGGCGAGGCTCGGAACTGAACTTGCTCTTTTGCTCCGGGAAGAACATGCCATCCCGGTGGTTCACAACCGTGAAATTCACGACCAGCCACGCAGTACTGCTTATGAAGTGGCACTGTCAACGGTTCACGGGTTGCTGGAGACTTACCCGGAGGCGCTGCTGTTGCTTGATCTGCACCGGGATGGTGTGGACAGGAAGATTTCTACTGCCATGCTGAATGGGCAGGCTACGGGAAGGATTCTGCTTGTGGTTGGGTCGCGTCACCCCGGATGGCAGCAGAATTTTGCCAGAGCGCTGTTCCTGCACGAGACCCTGGAAGAAATTGCTCCCGGCCTGTCGCGCGGCGTGCGTGAGCGTCCGTTTTCCTATAATCAGCACCTGCATCCAGGCGCGTTGCTGATTGAAATCGGAGGACATGAGAATTCACTGGCGGAAGCTTTGCGCGCTGTGCCGTATCTGGCACGGGCTCTGGCAAGGCTTTACTCTGAAATGGAAACTATAACATTTTAATAAAGAATCCTGACTCCGGAATGCTGAATACCTGAACGTGTCCCTTTAATTTTGGAGGGATGTATATGAGACAGGCAGTATGCTGTGCCGGGTTGATTATTTTACTGGCGGCTGTCCTCGTTCTGGGTCTGCTGGCTTGTGAACGGGGGCTGCATGAGGTGAGCGGATTGCCCGGTTATCCCGGGGTGCTGGCACTGACCCGCCAGGAAGGGGAGCCATGGGTGTTCATATTTGCCGGACGGCGGCTGGAACTGGATCCGGTGCTGTTCCTGCATTTTCTGCGCTGACCGGCAACAAGGAAAGGGTTAGCTTGCCAGCCTCCCTTGGCAGGTGCTATAATGATTTGGGAACAGAGCGGGAGGCTGGCAAGGTTGCAGGACAGAATCAGGAATTTTTGTATTATCGCCCATATCGACCATGGCAAATCGACACTGGCGGATCGCCTGCTGGAGTATACGGGGGCGCTCTCCCCACGTGAAATGACCGACCAGGTGCTTGACCAGCTGGAGCTGGAGAGAGAGCGCGGCATTACAATCAAACTGCAGGCTGTGCGACTTTCATACAGCGCCGGGGACGGGCGGGAATATATTCTTAATTTAATAGATACACCGGGGCATGTTGATTTTACTTATGAGGTTTCCCGGAGCCTTGCAGCATGTGAGGGCGCATTGCTGGTGGTGGACGCAGTCCAGGGAATTGAGGCGCAGACGCTGGCCAACCTGTACCTGGCACTGGAAAACAACCTGGAGATTATCCCTGTTATCAATAAAATAGACCTGAAGAGCGCCGATGTTGAGAAGGTTAAGCAGGAACTGGAAGATGTGGTCGGCTTGCCCGGGGACGAGGCGTTGCTTGTTTCGGCCAAGGAAGGCATTGGTGTGCGGGATGTGCTGGAAGCGGTGGTAAAACGTATCCCCCCTCCGGCGGGCAATCACGCCAATTCTTTGCAGGCTCTGATTTTTGACTCCCATTATGACTCATACCGCGGCGTTATCGCCTATGTAAGAGTTATGAACGGGGAAATCCGCCCGCGGATGAAAATCAGGATGATGTCGGCCGAAAAAGTGTTTGAGGTGGCGGAGGTCGGATATTTCCGGCCGTTAATGACCAGGTCCGAAGTTTTGGCGGCCGGAGAGGTCGGCTATGTGGTGGCCGGCGTGAAGAACGTCCGTGACTGCCGGGTGGGGGATACGGTTACCGATGCCGCGCGACCGGCTGCACAACCTTTGCCGGGCTATCGCAAAGCCGTTCCCATGGTTTATTGCGGTCTGTATCCGGTTGACAGCAATGAATACGAGCAATTGCGCGAGGCGCTGGAGAAGCTGAATTTAAACGATGCGGCACTGACTTTTGAGCCGGAGACGTCGGCGGCTCTTGGCTTTGGCTTTCGCTGCGGCTTTCTGGGTTTATTGCATATGGAAATTATCCAGGAGCGTCTGGAGCGCGAATACGGACTGAGCCTGATTACAACGGCGCCCAGTGTCGTTTACCGTGTTAATCTGACCGACGGGGAAGAGCGCAGGATAGACAACCCTGCATTGCTGCCTAAAGCGGGTGAGATAGCTTCAGTAGAAGAGCCTTATGTTGCGTCAAGGATAATTGTACCCAGCCAGTATGTGGGCGCGGTGATGGAATTGTGCCAGGAAAAACGGGGTACATTTGTCAACATGGAATACCTGGCTGCCGACCGTGCCCTGCTTACTTATGAGATGCCGCTCAGCGAGATTATTTTTGACTTTTTTGACTTGTTAAAGTCGCGGACGCGAGGGTATGCTTCTCTTGATTATGAACTGCTGGGGTATCGCAGTGCCCGCCTGGTAAAAGTAGATATCCTGCTAAACGGAGAGACGGTGGATGCCCTTTCTTTTATCTCACATGTGGACAGGGCTTACCAGCGCGGTCGTGAACTGACGGGCAAGCTGCGGGAGATTATTCCGCGCCAGTTGTTTGAAGTACCGGTCCAGGCTGCCATCGGCAACAAGGTTATCGCCCGGGAAACGATTAAGGCGTTGCGCAAGAATGTGCTGGACAAGTGCTATGGCGGCGACATCACGCGTAAACGCAAGCTGCTGGAAAAGCAGAAAGCCGGGAAAAAGCGCATGAAGCAGGTCGGCAGCGTGGAGATCCCCCAGGAAGCGTTTATGGCGGTTCTTGGTATAGACTGACGTGGAGACAGCTGTTTATGTCCACGTGCCTTACTGCGCAACAAAGTGTCACTACTGCGATTTCCTCTCTTTTCCCCTCTCCCAAAGCAGCTTAGCTCCCGGGGAGTACCTGGCCTGCCTGGAAAAGGAACTGTCGCTGCGCGGCAGGGAACTGGCCGCCGGCGGCTATCAGGTTACAACTGTATATATCGGCGGCGGGACGCCAACGGTTCTTGCCGCCGCGGAGCTTGACCGCCTGCTTTGCTCCTGTAGCCGCCACCTGCCGCTTGTCAGCCCGGAGTGGACAGTAGAGGCCAACCCCGGTACGCTTGACCCCGAAAAAGCAGCTGTCCTTTCACGGCACGGGGTAACCCGTGTCAGCCTTGGCGTTCAGGACCTTGACCGCAACCGGCTGGCTTTGCTGGGCAGGAACTGCACTGCGGACGATGCGCGCCGGGCTTTTGTCCTTTGCCGGGAAAACTTCGCCGTCGTTGCCGTGGACCTGCTTGCCGGCCTGCCGCTGCAGAGGCCTTGCGATTTTACTGTGACGCTGACCGCGGTGCTGGAGTGGCGTCCACAGCATTTGTCCCTGTATTCACTGAAAACGGAAGAGGGGACGCCGCTGGCGGCTGCGGTTGCCTCAGGGGAAGTGTTGCTGCCGGGGGAGGACGAGACGGCGGAGATGCTGACAGCGGCAAGAGAGCTGCTGACTGTTGCCGGGTATGTTCATTATGAGATTGCCAACTTTGCGCAACCGGGCCACGCCTGCCGCCATAACCTGGTTTACTGGCAAAACAAGCCTTATTTAGGAGTTGGTCTTGGAGCTCACTCCTATTGGCGGGGAAAGCGGCTGGTTAACGCACAGTCCCTGCCTGTGTACGCCGGCCTGCTTGACCGCGGTTTGCTTCCGGCGGCGGAGGAACTGACGGTTACGGAGCGCGAGGCCATGGAGAATACCATGATTCTTGGGCTGCGCTTGCTTGAAGGGGTGGACCTGGACGGCTTTACCGCACGGCATGGGTGCGACGCGCGGCTGGTATTTTCGGCGGAACTTGCGCGGCTGAAGGATTTTGGGTTGATAAGTTATGATTTTAAGCGGGTTAAGCTTACGGCAAAAGGAATTAACCTGGCCAATGAAGTGTTTGCTGAGTTCATTTCTGTTGCCGGTAATCTTGACAAAACGCAGTGACGATGATATTTTTGATTTATTAGCACTCGTTAAGGCAGAGTGCTAATTTCGGGAGGCTTGGCTATGACTGGTTTAAGCGAGAGAAAGCAAAGGATTCTCCGGGCCGTTGTCACAGATTATATTCAGACGGCTGAACCGGTTGGCTCCAGGACTATCTCCAGGCGCCATAACATGAATTTGTCTGCAGCCACCATACGTAATGAAATGGCGGACCTGGAAGAGCTGGGTTACCTGGCCCAGCCGCACACCTCAGCCGGTCGCATTCCGTCACAGCGGGGGTACCGTCTTTACGTTGACTGCCTGATGGATACGGTTGAACCTTCCCCGGAAGAAAATGAATATTTGAAACGTGTTTTTTTACAGCTGGAAAAAATGCGGGAAATAGACCAGCTTGTTCAGTATACTGTTAAGGTTCTAGCGCAGATGACCAATTATATTTCCATGGTTTTGGGGCCGCAATTCAGGAGCAGCGTTTTCAGGCAGCTGCAAATAATTCCGCTGGACGATGAACAGGCTTTGGTTGTTTTGCTGACCGACAACGGGTATGTCAGAAACAAGGCAATAGAGCTGCCGAAAGCGTTAAGCAGAGAAGAACTGGCAAGGGTGGTCAAATGCTTAAACGAGCAACTGGCAGGGCAGGCCATTGAGGAGCTGACTTTCTCGCGTCTTCATAAATTGTGCACAGGTCTTTATGCCAGGATTGACCTTGTTGATCAATTGCTTTTGCTGCTGGATGAGGTGTCACAGGAAAACAGCGCCCGCGTTTTTCTGGGCGGCACAGCCAATATTCTTAAGCAGCCCGAATTCAGGGATGTGGAAAGGTTTGGCCATTTGCTCACACTGTTTGAACAGGATGAGGCGCTTGGTGTTTTGCTCGAGCCGTTGCAGAGGGGGCTCTCCGTTCGCATTGGCACGGAAAACCATTTGCAGGAAGTAAGCGAATGCAGCCTGGTGACGGCTACCTATACAATGTGTGACAGGCCTCTGGGCACCTTCGGAGTACTGGGCCCGACACGTATGGATTATGGCAGGGTGCTGGTTATCATGCAGCGGATAATGGAAAAAATAAATACACTGGCGTTAGGGTTGTAAACTGAGAGGTGAAGGCTATGACGGAAAACGAAAACCTGTTCCCGGGAAGGGAAGACGACGGATCTGCCGCCGCGGCGCCTGAGGATACTGACGTTTGCGGAGAAAATGAACCGGGAGAAACAGAATCCCTGCGTGAGGAGAACGCACAACTTTTTGCCCGCCTGCAGCGCCTGCAGGCCGATTTTGACAATTATCGCAAAAGGGTGCGTACGGAAATGCAGGACTGGGCGACACATTCTCTTTGTGACCTTGTCCGTGAACTGCTGCCTGTAATTGACAACCTTGAGCGTGCCAGGCAGGCTACAGGCTCGACTGAAGCACTGTTGGCCGGTGTGGACTTGGTGCACAGGCAGTTTCTCTCCGTGTTGGAAAAATACGGCCTAAGCATGATAGAGGCCTGCGGCATCCAATTTGACCCCTCTCTGCATCACGCCATTTTGCAGGTGGAAGGAGCAGAGCCTGAAAACACCGTAATAGAAGAATTACAGAGAGGCTACCGGCTAAAGGACAGGGTGCTGCGGGCCAGTCTGGTCAAAGTTGCGGGCGGGGCAAAATCCCAAGCGGAAGAACAAGAACAGGAAACAGGAGGAAACAGTAAATGAGTAAAGTAATCGGCATTGACCTCGGTACGACCAATTCGGTTGTGGCGGTTATGGAGGGGGGAGAGCCTGAAATAATTGCCAACGCTGAAGGTGACAGGCTTACACCTTCAGTGGTAGCTTTCAGTAAGAACGGTGAACGCCTGGTTGGGCAGGTTGCCAAGCGGCAGGCGATTACCAACCCGGAGCGGACGATTGCTTCGATCAAGCGGCAGATGGGCAGCGACTACAAAGTTAAGATTGACGAGAAGAACTATACGCCGCAGGAAATATCAGCTTTTATTTTACAGAAGCTGAAAACCGACGCGGAAGCCTATCTCGGCCAGAAAATTACACAGGCGGTAATTACCGTTCCCGCGTACTTTACCGATGCACAGCGCCAGGCGACCAAAGACGCCGGCAAAATTGCCGGACTTGAAGTGCTGCGCATCATCAATGAGCCGACGGCGGCCGCGCTCGCTTACGGAATTGACAAGGGTGAAGACCATACGATTCTTGTTTTTGACCTGGGCGGCGGCACCTTTGATGTTTCCATTCTGGAACTGGGCGACGGTGTTTTTGAAGTCAAGGCTACCAGCGGCAACAATCGCCTGGGCGGAGATGACTTCGACCAGCGTGTGATAGACTACCTTGCTGAAGAGTTTAAGAAGAGGGAAGGCGTCGATCTGCGCAAGGATCGCATGGCGCTGCAACGGCTGAAAGAAGCGGCTGAAAAGGCTAAGATTGAGCTTTCCAACGTGATGACGACCAACGTCAACCTGCCCTTTATCACCGCCACTGCTGAAGGCCCAAAACACTTGGACCTCACGCTTACCCGCGCCAAATTTGATGAGTTGACAGCAGACCTGGTGGAGGCAACGATGGGTCCGTCCCGCCGTGCCCTGGCTGACGCCGGGCTTGGTCCTGAGGGTATTGACAAGATTATCCTGGTGGGGGGGTCGACCCGCATTCCGGCTGTACAGGAGGCTATCCGCAAGCTGCTGGGCAAAGAGCCGCATAAAGGCGTCAACCCGGACGAGGCGGTGGCGCTGGGGGCTGCTATCCAGGCCGGTGTCCTGGCCGGAGATGTCAAAGATGTGCTGTTGCTGGATGTGACGCCGCTCTCTCTGGGCATTGAAACGCTGGGCGGAGTTTTCACAAAAATTACTGAACGTAACACTACTATCCCAACATCCAAAAAACAGATTTTTTCCACCGCCGCCGACAGTCAGACCTCAGTTGAGATTCACGTGCTGCAGGGCGAGCGACCCATGGCTGCCAATAACAAGACGCTTGGCCGTTTTATGCTGGACGGTATTCCGCCGGCGCCGCGCGGCATCCCTCAGATTGAGGTTTCTTTTGATATTGATGCCAACGGTATTGTCAATGTTTCGGCAAAAGACCTCGGCACCGGCAAGGAGCAGAAAATCACCATTACCGCTTCAACGGGCCTCAGCGAAAAAGAAATAGAGCAGATGGTAAAGGATGCCCAAGTGTTCGCCGATGAAGACAGGCAGCGGAAGGAGTTGGCCGAGGTCCGCAATGAGGCGGACACGCTGGTCTACAGCACCGAGAAAATGCTGCGGGAACTTGGGGAAAAGGTTGAGGCTGACAGGAAAGCAACTGCAGAAGCAGCTATCAATAAGGTTAAGGAAGAGACGAAAGGCGACAACATTGCGGCGATCCGCGGTGCTGTTGAAGAGCTGACCCGGGAGGTGCATGCGCTTTCCGCGAAGATGTACGAACAGCAAAAAGAGCCGCAGGCCGGGACGGACAGCGCGGCAGACAATACTGTGGATGCCGAATATCATGTGGTGGATGATGAGGAGAAATAACCGGCGGGGAAGAAGGTAAATGGCGAAACGTGATTATTATGAGATACTGGGTGTCAGCAGGGAAGCAACTGCCGAAGAAATAAAGAAAGCGTACCGCAACCTGGCCAGGCGTTGTCACCCTGATGTAAACAAGGATGACCCGAAGGCTGCCGAAAAATTCAAGGAAATTAAAGAAGCCTTTGATATCCTGAGCGACCAGGATCGGCGGGCGCAATACGACCGCTTCGGGCATGCCGCTGAGGGCACAGGCAACGGTTTCGGCGGGTTTTCCGGATTCGGCGGCTTCGCCGATATTTTTGAAACTTTTTTCGGCGGCGGTATGCATACCGGCCGTCCGTCCGGGAAGCAACGCGGCAACGACCTGCGCTATGACCTGGAGATTACTCTGCAGGATGTGGCTTTCGGCCTGGAAACAACTGTGTCTCTTGAGCGTACCGAGACCTGCGAGACGTGTCAGGGCAGCGGTGCAAGCCCCGGTACTTCGCCGGAAACCTGTACTGCCTGCCAGGGCAGCGGGCAGCAGCAGGTAGTGCGAAATACTGCGTTTGGGCGCTTTGTCAGCGTCAGGACGTGTGACGCCTGCCGGGGTACCGGTCACCTGATTAAGGAACGCTGCTCAGACTGCCATGGCCGGGGACGGAAAGAACGGGAAAGAAAAATTGAGGTTAGGGTACCTCCCGGTGTTGACACCGGAGTTTCTTTACGTATCTCCGGAGAAGGAGAGCCGGGAACGCGGGGAGGCCCGCCCGGCGATCTTTATATCTACATTAAAGTTCGCCCTCACGAGTTGTTTAAGCGCGAAGGCAACGATGTTATCCTGGACGTCCCGGTATCTTTTGCTCAGGCGGCACTGGGCACGGAGATTGATGTGCCGACTCTGGACGGCAAGGCACGCCTTAAAGTTCCTGAAGGTACGCAGCCGGGTACCTTCTTCCGCCTGCGCGGGAAAGGAATACCTCACTTGCGCGGCCACGGACGCGGCGACCAGCATGTGAGAATCTCGGTCAAAATCCCGCAGAAAATGTCTGCCCGGGAAAAAGAGCTGTTGCGGGAATATGCCCGCATCGCCGGGGAGGAAGTCGCTCCGCCTGATAAAGGAATATTTAATAAGGTTAAGGATGCGCTGGGCAGCAAGTAGCTTAAAACACGGGCAAATCCTGCGCAGGTGGTGGAGATGTCGAAGTGAACCGCTTTTTCTTTTCCGCCGGACAGCGGCAGGGCGAACAAGTACTGCTGGATAACGATGATGCACACCACCTGCGCTCGGTCCTGCGTTGCACTGTCGGCAGCAGGGTTGAGCTTTGCGATGAAAAAGGGCGCTGTTTCCTTGCCGAGATTGTCGCTTCCGGCCGTGACGGTGTGGCCTGCATTTTGCGGGACGCACTTCCCGGCAGGGAGGCGGCTGTCCGTTTTACACTGGCTTTTTCGCTGCTGAAAGGGGAAAAAAACGAACTTTTGCTGCGCTGCGGGACAGAGCTTGGCCTTGCCGGGTTTTTGCCCTTCGTTTCCGGACGCTCGGTGGTACGGCTGGAAGCGATAGCGGTGTGCAGGGCCGGTCGTTGGCAAAAAATCGTCCGTGCCGCCGCCGGACAGGCCAGGAGAGATTTGCTCCCGGAAATCGCTCACTTGCATAACTGGGATGAATTTCTGGCCGTACTACCCTGCTACAAAAAAACAATCCTTTTTTATGAGGGACAAGACGGACTCCCCTTAAGCACCGCTTTACACGGAGTACTGCCGGGTGACAGGGTTTTACTGGTTACCGGACCGGAGGGCGGCTTTTCCGCCGCTGAAGTGACTGAGGTCAGGGCCCTCGGCGGAATAATCGTAACCCTTGGTCCCAGAATCCTGCGGGCGGAAACCAGTGCTGTCACAGCCGCGGCCCTGGCACTATACCAGGCGGGCGAACTGGAGGGAAAGGGTTGAGGACGGTAGCGTTTCAGACGCTCGGCTGTAAAGTAAACCAAACTGAAACAGCCGCTTTGCAGGAGCTTTTTGCCAAAGCAGGATACCAAACGGTAAATTTTGCCGCCTGTGCCGATGTTTACGTCATAAACACCTGCACGGTAACTCATTTAAGCGACCGCAAATCCCGCCAGTTAATCCGACGGGCAAGGCGCAGCAACCCGCGGGGCCTGATTGTGGTGACCGGGTGCCTGGCGCAGGTGGCGCCGGAAGAAGTTCTGCAGCTCCCCGAAGTGGATCTGGTGATAGGGACACATGCCCGGGAGAGGTTGCCCGAGTTAATACTGGAATCCGGGACGGGCAGGCAAAACCTGGTAGTACCGCTAAACAAAAAAAGCGGGTTCGAAAAATTACCCGCGGCACAAGGCGGGGAACGTACCCGCGCTTTTCTCAAGGTGCAGGAAGGTTGCCGCCAGTTTTGCTCATTCTGTATTGTACCATACGCACGTGGCCCTGTCTGCAGTATGCCGCCGGAAGAAGCTGTAACAGAAGCACAACGGCTGGCGGCGGAGGGCTTTAAAGAGTTGGTGCTGACAGGTGTCCATCTTGGTTCATATGGTCTGGACCGGCCCGGACAGGCTGCGCTCCTCGGGGATTTGCTGAAAGAGCTGGACCGTGTCGAGGGGATAGAACGTATCCGCCTCTCCTCAATAGAGCCCACGGAAATTACTCCGCATCTGGTTGAGACACTGCTTTCCTGCCGCAAAATCTGCCGGCACCTGCACATCCCGCTGCAAAGCGGGGATGACGTAATACTGCGCCGGATGAACCGCCGGTATGAGTCTGGCGAGTTCCTGTACCTGGTGCGCTGGCTGCGCGCGGAGATTCCCGGCCTGGCGCTGACAACCGACATTATAGTCGGCTTTCCCGGCGAGACAGAAGAAAATTTTACCCGTACTATGGACCTTGTACGGCTCTGCGGTTTCAGCCGCCTGCACATCTTTAAATACTCGCCGCGCCGTGGAACCCCGGCGGCCGGCTTTCCGGACCAGATCCTCCCTGGCGTCAAGGAAGAACGCAGAAGGCGCCTGAAAGAGCTTGGCGATGAACTGGCTGCCGCCTTTGAGGCCGGATTTATCGGCAAGACGGTAGAGGTGTTGTTTGAAGAACAATCTGGGCGCGGGCGGCTGGCGGGGCTGACGGAACATTATCACCGCGTGGCGGCCGAAGCCCCGGAGGCGCTGCGTGGAAAGCCGGCGGAGGTGCGTGTTCTGGGAAGGCGCCGTGACTGCCTGTACGGGGAAATTATTGGTAAAATCGCGGACGATTAAGCGCTTTTCTCCTCAGCGCCGGTTATGTCTGTTGCGAGCGGCAGGCTGATGGTGAACCGGCTGCCCTGGCCCGGCGTACTTTCAACCCAGATTTGTCCATCATGTGCGGTCACGATATTTTGCGTAATCGATAACCCCATTCCCGTACCTTCATCCCTGGTGGTAAAGAAAGGCGTAAAAATTTTACCCAGGTTGGCGGGGTCAATTCCGTCACCGGTATCGCTGATATGGATGAGCACCTGGCTTCTTTTTTTATCAAGCAAGGTCAGCACCGAAAGGCTGCCGCCGCGGGGCATGGCCTGCAAGGCATTGGTAAAAAGGTTCAGAAATACCTGTATTACCTGGTCTTTGTCCAAAGGCAGCGGCGGCAGAGCCGGATCCGGAAAAAAATAAAACTGGACGTTTTTGCGCAAGGTTTCGCCATAAAGAAGCGCGGCGGCGTTTTCCACCAGCTCATTAATCTGAACCATTGAAACGCGGGGCTGGTCCGGACGGCTGAAGCGGAGAAAGTCACTGATAATAGTGTTGGTTCGCTGGATTTCTTCCAGAATCAGCATATATATTTCATGGTCGTGACTGTTTTCGGCGGCTGACTTTTGCAGCAACTGAATGTAGCCCTGAATAACCGTAAGCGGGTTGCGTATTTCATGAGCTATGCCGGCGGCAATTTCTCCGGCCAGGGCCAATTTCTCCATCTGGCGGGCTTGCCGGCAAAGACGTTCGTTCTCACTGATTTGCAGGCGCAGCTTATCAATAGTTTCCCTGAACCAGTCGGTGATAAGGGCTGTTAAAAAATACAGGGCGACAAAGGGAAAAACCTGCAGCTTGGCTGCAGACAGCAGCGATGGAGCAGGGTTTGGGTTTCCCGGCAGCATAACCGCCACAGCCAGCAGGCTGCTTATCGTCGCACACACTATCCCTGCCAAAAACCCGTTTAATTGTGCGTTGATAAAAATTAACACAATGCAAAAATAAAGGGCCAGCTGCGCTTCCTCATGGCTTAGCGATCCTCTGCCCTGCAGCAAAAACAGGACGGATAAAACAGCGGCCGTGGCAAGGAAAACGGTTATTTGCCCAAAGAAGGGGAAGGAGCATTCTTTAAAAAACAGCTGCTTTGCATAATGAGTGGTTTTCATGATACTCTCCCGCAGGCAGAATCTTACATTATTCTTGCTATTTCGTCATAAGACAAAAATTCCCTTGTCAGGCCTTAAAATTTTTCTGAATTATTGTTTAACTTCCGTAACCTCTTTTAAGCCGCGGCCAAACCGGGAGGCATTTTTTTTTTGCTGCCGCATAGGCATGATAAGGAAAATGCCTGGAAAAGAGGTGAGAAGATGAGCAAAAAAATGGTTGTCGTGGAAGTGCGCCGGTTGCTCCCGCTGTTATTTCTGCTTGTCCTCTTGGTATCCCTATCTATCTATGACACGTTCAGGGCCAGCCCGGCTGTCAAGCCGCGCGAGATTACCGCGGGAAATGAGGTAAGGTTTACCGTCGCAGACAAGGGCGAAAGAAAGGAACGACCAATTTTCCGTCTGGTAACGGACCAGGCTGCCTGGGAAGAGGCTGCCGGCACATGGGGAATCGCTCTGCCGCAATATCCTTTTCAGCCAAAGCATGAAGTAGCCCTCTTTACCCTGCACGCAGAAGTGCAGAACGTACAAGTGGCGGCCACCGGAGAGCAGGATCTGGAAGTCAGGGTTAAAGTTGATCCGAAAAGGGACCATTTTCAGGTCGTGACTTTGCCGCATAAAGACGTCATGCTGGAAAAAGGGCGGACTATCTGGACGTTTACCGACAGAAGAGGAGCCGTTCTTGACCAGTTTACCGCCGGCGGAACAGCGGAAACAGCGGCTGAGCCGGCTCCCCGGAAATAGTCCGACAAAAACTTATGGCATGCCAGACATGCCATTTATTTTGCATTAATACACTGTTTCAACCGCTGGCAGCGGACAATGCCCTGCTGACTACTGCCGCCTGTTTTTCAGCCACCAGCTCAAAATCCATGGCTCCAATATAATATTCCTCCAGCCGGTCATGCACACGCTTGGCCTTGCGCAGGACTTCTACCGCACCGTGAACGATTTGCCAGAAGCGGTCCAGGCTTTCGTTACGTTCAGCGGCAGTGCTTTTCAGTTCACGGGGCTTCGCATAGCGGCTCAAAGCGATAATGTCCCTGGTGTGTCCGGTTTCCGCCGGGCTAAGACTGAATGAGTGCGGATATGTGGCCTTGAGAAAGGCTACCTTGCCGTCTGGGACTACCACGGCGTCAATGCGCCGGGGGTCAAAAGCGCAACAATACACTTCGACGCTGTACCCGGCCTGCAGCACGGCGTTGCGAATCTGCTCCAGCAGGAACGATTTTCCTGAACCGGGGTCGCCGGTCAGGAAATGGAATGAGGATATACCCTGCAGGATTGACGGGTAGAAATTAACCAGTCCCTGCGGGGTAACGGCGCCGGCAAAGAGCCGTCGCTCACGCGGTGCTCCCTGGGCGGCCGGTAATGCGGACACGGTTTCTGCCGCCAGCGTGCGCCCCATTTTGGACAGGCTGTCATAATCGATCGTCCCGTTCATCAGGTGATGTACTTTTTCCAGCACAACGGCTGCTTCCCGCAAACACTGGTAGGCCTGGACGAAGAAAAAGGCGTTTTGCCGCATCAGTTCAGCGATATCCTGCCGGTGACGGCGCAGTTTGCCGGTGTCCCAGCAGTCGCCGAGGTTGACGATTTCATCGCGCGCGCCGGGAAGAGAAGGGTCGATGGTATGCGGGGCAGTCCCGTCAACGATGGTAAAGCCCAGGTCGGGAACAGACAAGCCGTCCAGGGACTCGTTGTCGGATGAGCAGAAAAACAGCTCCGTGTAAAAACCGCGCCCGGCCATCAGCTCGCCGGCTCTTTTCATCATGGTGGACTTTCCGGTACCCGGCCCGCCTTTGATGATCAGGCGGCGGTCGCACTTTTCCAGGTCGGTTATGTAGTCGAACAGGGAGTAAAATCCAATGCTTGTATTGCCTCCGGCAAAAAAATGCCTGCTTGCTCCTCTTTTCATTGACATCTCCTCATCCTTAATCGGCTGACAACATAGTATTGCCGATATTATCCCCCTGTGCCTGTCTGTATAACGTTTATTTTCGCCACACCTTTGCAACAGAAACAAAAAAGACGGAGCGCCGCCAGGCGGGCTCCGTCTTTGGAAAATACCTGTTACCTACAGCGCTCTCTCCCGTTTTTCCACTCCCGCCGCGGCGTCCAGTTCGGCAGCCGCGGCGTCTATGATTTTTTTCCATTTAGGGCTGCGCAGTTTCATGACAACACCGCTGACCACTTCCACGTCGACGGCTGAATCGTCCTTGACTTCCAGCACGTCGATTTGGAAGATGGCACCGCCTCGGAAGGCGGTCATTTCACATACCATGGTCGCTTTGCCTTTGATGCCGGCTGCTACGTCTCCCTCTGCGCAGATGTTCAGCATCACTTTGCCGTCGCGGCGTATGTTTTGGGCGCTGCGGCATTTAGACTGCATAGCTGTGAGGATGGTCTTGCTGTCAATAACCGAGAAAAGGGATATCGGGATAATGCGGGGGAACCCGTCGTCGTCCACGGTGGCCAGCATGGCGGCCAGAAAGCTGCCGTTCAGTACATTCATCAGTTTTTCACTCATTTCCGGGTATACCGCTACGGCCATATTTCCTCCTTAATCAGCCCAAAGACAGGCTGTCGGCAAATTTTTTGAGTTGGCTGATGTTTTCACAGGCAAAGGCGCCGTCGCAAAACGGTGCGTAAACATCCATGTAGCTGTCGCCTGTTCCCCATGATTTTTCGTCTTCGGGGTTCAGCCAGTAGATACCACCGGCCCTGGCCCTGAATTCACGCAGGTAGTCGGTGCCGGCACTGAAATAATTGTTGCGGGCATCGCCGAGAACAACGATATAGGTGCGCCTGGTCAGTTCCTCGCGGTGCTTGCGGTAGAAACCTTTGAAGGCGTTGCCGTAATCGGTGAGGCCGCGCCGGGAAACCCCGGCCCGGGCACTTAACATCTCCACCGATTTTTCCACGTTTAAGGGGTCGATTATTGAAGTAATCTCCTCCAGAACATCAACGAAACCGAAAACGCGCACCGTCCCCCGCATGGCGGCGAAACTGAAAACGAATTCCAGGAAAAACGGAAGATAGCCGTACATGGAGTTGGACAGGTCGCAGATAATATATACCCGCGGCTTGTTTTCCCTTCTTTCCCGCCAGGCCAGCTCCAGCGGCACGCCGCCGGCAGCCAGGCTGTTACGCCAGAGCCGCCGGAAATCTGGTCTTTTGCTGCCCCTTTTGGTTTTCACCCCCTTTTGCGAGGCCATTTTTTTTGCCACCTCCCGCACCACTGCCAGCATCTGCTGTTTAACACCGGGGTGGGCAGACAGGAACGGGACATTGAGCAGGCCGCTGTCGGCGGCCGTGTATTCCGGGACGGCAGCGGCTTCACCACCCGGCCGTGCAATATCGCCGCCCTGTCCGGAAGTGCCGCCGCTCCCGCCGCCCCGTCCACCGCCATCACCATGTGCCCCGGCGGAGCCGATTCCGCCTCCTTCATCCGGTTGTGGATGGGGATGTTGAAAAGCATCGGCGAAAGCGCGCTCAAACAGGCTTTCCAGGTCCTTGTCTTTTATCAGGCAGCTTTTCAGAACCGTACGGATGGTGGGAAGGTCATAAGACGGGAGAGCCGCCAGAGCTGCCAGGGAGTCCATGACTTCCGGGGTGGATACCGGGGCCCCTCCGTAGCGCAATAAATTTGCCAACAAAATAACATTCTCTGTCATTACTGCCTATCGTCCTGGAACCAGCGCCCCGTCCGGGATTTTTCCAGCAGCAATTCAATATCATGATGGTGTTTCAGCAGAGTGCTTCCCGCCAACTCCACCGCTTTCCTGTCAACCTGGTTAAGACCGCCAAGCAGCATAGCAGCTACCCAGTCCAGGGTTTCGGCGATACTGGGGGCTTTGCGCAGATCCAGGCTTCTGGTTTTCTGAACAAACTGAACCGCGCGGGAAGCAAGTTCCTGTTCGATTCCCGGGAATCTTTTCAGCACTATTTCTTTCTCTCTCTCCGCGGTGGGGTAATCTATGTAAAGGTAGAGACAGCGTCTCTTTAAGGCCTCTGACAGTTCGCGGGAACGGTTGGAGGTGAGAAACACCGCCGGGGCGTGCCTGGCCCGGATGGTCCCGATTTCCGGGATGGTAATCTGCCAGTCGCCTAAAAGCTCCAGAAGCATGGCCTCAAACTCCTGATCCACCTTGTCCAGTTCGTCAACCAGCAGCACCGCCGGTTCGGGTGAAGTGATGGAGTCAAGGAGAGGGCGTGCCAGCAAAAACTGCTCGGTGAAGATGTCACCTTCGATGTCCTGCCAGTTGCTGTTTTCCTTTTCCGCCTGGATATAAAGGAGTTGTTTCTTGTAGTTCCATTCGTAGATGGCTTTGGTCTCATCCAGACCTTCGTAACATTGGAGCCTGATCAGACGGCGGTCTTTAAAGTCGCTGTAGGCTCGGGCCAATTCAGTTTTGCCAACTCCGGCCGGCCCTTCGATTAAAAGCGGCTTCGCCAGCTTTTCAGCCATGAAAAGCACTGTTGCTATATTATCGTCGCAAATGTATCCGTGCCGGCCCAAGCTCTCTATAAGGCCCTCGGGCGATAATGTATCAGTCTTTTCCGTCATCATTTTTTTCCTCCATCCAGAGTTCCCGGAATTCTTCCAGCCATTTAATTCTTGTATTCTGCATTGCTATGCCGTAGTCCAGAATTTTTGCCCTGTGTTTGGAAACCTTTTTTCTTTTTAAATACTGTCGGTCCAGGGGAGACGATTAAAGCGGCCGTTTTCGGGGGCATGGAATTAAAAATCAGCGATATCACGCAGACTCCTTTTGCGCAAAGGCGACAGGAACAGGGGTATGATTCGTTGACAGGGTACTGCTTTTTTGATAAATTCAATGCAGACTTACGGAGGGAAGGTTGCTTAAGATGGGGCAAAATCTGACCGGAAAAATTATCGCCGCGCACCTGGCAGACGGAGTGATGACAGCCGGATGTGAAATCGCTGTAAAAATCGACCAGACGCTGACGCAGGACGCCACGGGCACGATGGCGTTTCTGCAGTTTGAGGCGATGGGCATTGAGCGGGTCAGGACGGAACTGTCCGTTTCCTACATAGACCATAACACGCTGCAGGCCGGGTTTGAAAACGCCGACGACCACCGCTTCCTGCAAACGGCTGCCGCCAGGTACGGCGTCTACTTTTCGCGTCCGGGCAACGGTATCTGTCATCAGGTACACCTGGAGCGGTTCGGCGTGCCGGGGAAAACACTGCTAGGCTCGGACAGCCATACACCAACCGCCGGCGGCCTGGGGATGCTGGCTATCGGGGCAGGCGGTCTTGATGTAGCTGTGGCTATGGGCGGCGGTTCCTTTTACATGACGATGCCGCAGGTTGTCAGGGTGGAGTTGCGCGGCCGGCTTAATGAATGGGTGACCGCCAAGGACATTATCCTGGAAGTTTTGCGCCGGCTGACCGTCAAGGGCGGGGTCGGCAAAGTGCTGGAATACGGCGGCGACGGCCTGGAAGGCCTGTCCGTCCCGGAGCGCGCCACGATAACCAATATGGGCGCGGAGCTTGGGGCGACCAGCTCCATTTTCCCAAGCGACCAGCGGACACGGGAGTTTCTGGCGGCACAGGGGCGTGAAGGCGCCTGGACGGAGTTGTTACCGGACGATAATGCGGAATATGACGGACAACTTATTATTGATCTGGCTGAGCTGGAACCGCTGGTGGCCAGGCCGCACAGCCCGGACGCGGTGGTAAAGGTCAGCGAGGCCGGGCACGTTCCGCTTGACCAGGTGGCTATCGGCAGCTGTACCAACTCTTCTTACACCGATCTGATGCAGGTGGCCGCTATTCTGCGCGGCAGGAAAATTCACCCGCGGACCAGCCTGGTCATCTCTCCCGGTTCGCGGCAGGTCCTGGAAATGATGGCCAGGAACGGTGCTCTGGCCGACCTGATTTCCGCCGGCGCCCGGCTGCTGGAAGCGACGTGCGGGCCGTGCATCGGCATGGGACAGGCTCCACCCTCGGGCGGGGTGTCCTTGCGCACGTTTAACCGCAATTTCCCGGGCCGCTCAGGCACGGAAGACGCCGCGGTGTACCTGGCCGGTCCCGAGGTAGCCGCCGCCTCGGCACTTTCCGGCAGGCTTACCGACCCGCGTACCCTAGGCCGCTACCGGCGCGTGGAACAGCCAGACAAATTCATGCTTGACGACAGTTTAATCATTCCCCCTCCGGCAGACGGGCAGGCGGTGGAAGTTGTGCGCGGACCAAACATTAAACCTTTGCCGCGGGCCGCCGAAATGCCGGAAACGCTTACCGCAAAAGTTCTGCTCAAGGTGGGCGACAATATTACCACCGATCACATTATGCCGGCCGGGGCCAAGGTTTTGCCGCTACGTTCCAATATTCCCGCGCTCAGTAATTACGTCTTTTCCGGCCTGGACGCGCACTTCGCCGAACGCGCCAGGGAAGCGGCGGGCGGAGTGGTGGTCGGCGGTCACAATTACGGACAGGGCTCCAGCCGCGAACATGCGGCGCTGGCCCCGTTGTACCTGGGAGTAAAATCTGTGCTTGCCAGATCTTTCGCCCGTATCCACCGCGCCAACCTGATCAATTTCGGCATCCTGCCGCTTGTTTTTGCCAATGAGGAAGGCTATGAACAGCTTTCCCGCGATGACCTGCTGGAGTTTGCCTCGCTCCGCAGCCAACTGAAAAGCGGCCCGGAAATTACGGTTGTGAACCGCAGCACCGGCCGCTCCGTAGTGCTTTACCACCAGCTGACAGCCCGACAGCTCGCCATTATCCTGGACGGCGGCTTGCTGAACCACATCGGAAAAGCAGCTCTTTAAGGCATGGGCAACTTATTTGCCCGCAGCAGGTACTCGCGGGCTGAAAGGTATTCGGTCTCCGGCATTGCGAAAGCGGTGGGCAAAAGCGCCTGCACCGCTTCAGGAGTCAGAAATAAGGACTTTTCCCCCGCCAGCCTTTCCAGGAGCTCAAGCAAGCGGATTAGCGGGCTTTGCGGGGTAAAGTCAAGGACATAAAGGCTGCCTCCGGTACGCAGCACGCGGCAACTTTCTTGCAGTGCCTGTTCCTGTTGCCTGAAGTGGTGGAGCGAGTCGGACATCAGGACACAATCAAAGAACTCGTCGCGAAAAGGCAGGCACGCAGCGTCACCGTGAACAACACGGTCTGCCGGCAAAGACAGGCGTGCTTTTCCAAGCATCGGCAGGGAAGCGTCAAGCAGCCAGACATCGGCGCCGTTCTCACGCAAGTACCGAGCCAGCCGACCGGTGCCCCCGCCCAGGTCAAGAATGGTTTTCCCGGCCACGGGGGCCATTCTGTCCAGCAGCGCCGCTGCCTGCCGTTGCAGCAGCAGGCCCGGCAAAAGATCGTAAATGGGAGCAAGCAGGGAAAACAGGTTCATCTGTTCAGGAAAGTTTGCGCAAATTGTCGGCAAGCCCGAGCAGTTTGCGGGAAATGCCGCCCTGCGCCTCCAGCGCCGCCAGTACTTCCTCACTGGCCGCCGCCTGGCACTGGGCAATAATCCCGGCATCCCTGACGCCGTCATTGATGGTATTCATGTATTCGACTATTGTCATGGCTATGCCGGCGATCTTTTTGATGGAAACGCTGCTCTTTTCGGCAAGCTTGCGGATTTCGGCGGCTACCACGGAAAAGCCGCCTCCGGCCTGACCGACCCGGGCCGCCTCAATGGCGGCGTTTAAGCCGATAATGTTTGTCTGCTTGGCGATATCTTCTATCAGCTTCAGGATTTCCTGGGTTTTTTCCGCTTCGCCGGCTGCCTGGCCGGAAGTGTTGGCCAACGTTTCGCCGTGGGCCGCCAGTTTTTCCGCCTCTCCGGCCAGCTGTTCCATGCTGGCGCGGATTTGCTCGGCCGAGTCGTTCAGCAGTTCCGCCACGCCCATCAATTCTTCTGCCTCGGCATGGATTTTGCGGAACAGCTCATCCCGGATCTCCACAATGTTTATCAGCAGCCTCGCCGACGTGGCGTCCAGCACCGACAGGTTTTCCTTCATGTTTTCTTTCAGCAGCTGCATCACTTTTTCCACGCCGGTTACTTCAATGACCATCTGCAACTGTGCGTCCCTGACGCGCGGGGTAAAGTCACGCAGGGTCTGGATGCCGAGCTCGCGTGCCCTGACTAAAGCAGGCGCGTCGTCCCTGACATCGGAGACCCACTGGATGCGGACGGAGGGCATGGTCAACAACAAATTGAGGCAGGCCAGCCCGCCGCGCCCTCCTCCGATGATGCCTACGTTCATAATTTCACACCCCTGCTATAAAAACATAATACTCCGCCTGTTTAATTCTGCCAGAGCAGCCCATGTCCTGCCTCGGGAAAAGATTTTTATAATTATTTATAATAATTGATATATATCACAGCTTGCTCAACCCGCCCCTGCTATAATCAGACCATACCAGGGAGCTAACAGCAAAGCTTGCGGCACCGGCCCGGCCGCTGTCCGGAATAAATGATTTTCTAAGGAGGAAAACGACATGAAAAGACAAATTGTCCGCATCGATGAGGATAAATGTAACGGTTGCGGCGTCTGCCTGCCGTCGTGCGCCGAAGGAGCGCTGCAGATTGTTAACGGTAAAGCGCGCCTTGTTGCCGACAGGCTGTGCGACGGGCTTGGCGCCTGTCTTGGCAACTGCCCGCAGGGCGCCCTGCTGATTGAGGAGAGGGAAGCAGCGGCGTTTGACGAGAAGGCGGTTCACGCACACCTGCACGCGCAAATGGCGGAGCAATCCGGGGAGCAGCCATTCGGCTGCGGCTGTCCCGGCACTCACGCCCGCGTGCTGGCCGGGAAAAGCACGCCGGCCGCCCTGTCCGACTGTAGTTGTGAGCCTTCCGCTCTCGGCCAGTGGCCGGTGCAGCTTAAACTCCTTAACCCTGCTGCTCCTTTCCTGCGGGAAGCAGATTTACTGGTCGCCGCCGACTGTGTGCCCTTTGCCTACGCCGCTTTTCACCGTGACCTGCTGCGCGGGCGGGCCTTGGCTGTAGGCTGTCCCAAGCTGGATGATGCGCAGGCTTATGTGGATAAGCTGGCGCAAATCATCGGGCATAACCGACCGCGCAGCATTACGGTGGCTTACATGGAGGTACCCTGCTGCGGCGGCCTGGTAAGTATCGTCCGTGAGGCGGCCCGCCGTTCCGGGTACGACCTGCCGGTGGAAACGGTAAAGGTGGCGCTGGACGGCACTATTGTCGAACGGTAACAGAATCAAATTAAACAGGCGCCGCTGACAGACAGAGCAGCGGCGCCTGTCGCTGGTACGCGCGGCAGGAAAAGGAGAGTTGGCCGGCGAATAGAGTTCAGGTCAAAGCACGGAGGTGAAATGATGCACCCGTTCGTCGTCATCGGCGGTGTGGCGGCCGGCATGAGCGCCGCCTCCAAAGCGCGCCGCCTGCGGCCCGACTGGCCGATAATCGTTTATGAGCAGGGCAGCCACGTTTCCTACGGCGCCTGCGGCCTCCCCTATTACCTGTCCGGAGTAATCCCGGACTACCGGAAAATGATCATCCGCGACCCGGAGTATTACCTGAAAAAGATGGGCATAGAGGTTCACGTCCGTCACCGGGTGCTGGCCATTGACACGGCCGAAAAAAGAGTGCGGGTAAAAAATCTGGACACGGGCGAGACGTTTTACCGGCAGTACGAAAAGCTTCTTTACGCTACCGGGGCCGGGCCGCTTATCCCGCCTGTGCCGGGGGCTAACCTTCCGGAAGTATTTACTTTAAGGACACTTGAAGACGGACTGTTCCTGCGCGGCCGGCTGCAGGACGCCGCCGTCAGGCGGGTTGCCATCATCGGCGGCGGTTATGTCGGCCTTGAGGTTGCTGAAAACCTGCGCCTGCTCGACAAAGAGGTGCTGGTCATTGAAAGGGAAGAGCGACTGTTGCCGCACTTTGACCCGGCCTTTTCCGCCATAATTCAAAACGAACTGAAAATGAACCGGGTGAAGCTGCACTTTGCTGAAAGCCTGGTCGCGTTCAGCGGCGACGGTCACCTGCGAACGGTGGTGACTGACAAGGGCGAATACCCTTGCGACCTGGCGCTGCTGGCCATTGGCGTGCGGCCGAACAGTGACCTGGCCAAAGCAGCGGGAATCGCGCTTGGCTGCAATAACGCGCTTGCCGTCGACCGCACGATGCACACCAATATACCGGATATCCTGGCGGCCGGGGACTGCGCGGAAACCTATCACCGCCTATGGGGGAAGAACGTTTATTTCCCGCTCGGGACGACGGCCAACCGCCAGGGCCGCCTGGCAGGGGAAAATGCCTGCGGCGGGAACGCCGAATTTACCGGGGTGCTCGGCACTTCCGTGGCTAAAATATTCAACCTGGCCTGTGCCACAACCGGTTTCACTGAACAGGAAGCCGCCCGGGCCGGGCTGGTTGCCGCTTCCAGCACTGTGGAAACTCTGGACCACGCCATTTATTACCCGGGCGCCCGCCGGCTGCATCTGAAGCTTGTCTATTGTCCCCGCAGCGCCGTGCTGCTCGGAGGCCAGATTGTTGGCAGTGAAGGAGTCGCCCACCGTATCGATGTCCTGGCCACGGCTGTCGCCGCGGGAATGACACTCCGGGAGTTGGCGGAGGTGGATATGTCCTATGCTCCGCCCTATAAAGGCGTCTGGGAAGCAGTGGTGGTGGCTGCCAATGTGGCGCAGTCCGACTGGGAAAAATCCAAAGAATAAAAGTTCACAAAAAGTTCATCAATCTTTGTGACTTATCTGCTAGAATAAGGGGAGTAACAGTCGTTTCCGGGAGGGAAGCTTGTGAACACTTTAGCGAGTTGGCGGAGAAAAAGAAAAAAGCTGGTTTACAGCGTAGTTATTGTCTCCGCCCTGATGCTGGTACTTACCTCGGCCCTTGGGTATTTTGCCAACCGCACCCCGGCCCGCGTCAACGTGGCAGCCGGTCCGGAATGGCTGATTGCCGACCTGAGGTCCAGGATTGAGCGTTTCGAGGCAAGTCTGAAAGAATCACCGGACAATTTTAACCTGCTTGTTATGCTTGGCAACAGTTATTACCAGTTGGGGCAGGCCTATGCCGACAGCGGCAACCAGGAAGCGTCGGCTGCCGGCTTTGCCGGCGCAGTAGAGCCGTACGGGCGGGCACTGGCTATCAACCCGCAGGACGTCAACGTCCGCGTGGACAGGGCCGTGGCCGCTTTCCGCTCCGGCAGCCTAGACATTGCGGAACAGGAATTCAGGGAAGCCATTAACATTGACCCCACACACCCCAAAGCTTTTTTCAACTACGGCGTTTTTCTCCACGTCGGCCGCAACCAGCCAAGCCAGGCTGCGGAGCAATGGCAGCGGGTGATCGAACTTAACCCCCCGGATGACCAGCAACTAGTCAGCACAGCCCGCCAGTGGCTGGCCCAGGTGGAGGGCGCCATGCCGGCGGCTCCGCCCCGGCCCCGTCAGTAGTCACAAAGCTTACAGTGGGAGTAGATAGTGCCCTGGTGATGCTCCCGGACTTCAAATCCGGTGGCGGGCGAGCTCCGTCCGCGGTGGGTTCGATTCCCACCTACTCCCGCCAGGTAATTTATGGCTCAGGCGTGCCTCCCGGTTCGCCTGAGCCTGCAGCTTGTTATGAGCGTGACTTGTGCAGGAGGGGAATATGCAGCGCTTTTCGGAAAAAATTACCGACCTGTTGGGCAGACATGCCGAGCGGGGAGTGACGCTTGAGCAAGTGCTTGATAATTTGGACCGCCAGGGCACTGGTTTCCTGCTGGTCTTGCTGTCGCTGCCTCTGCTGGTGCCGCTGCCGCCGGGGGTTGGCACGGTGGGCGGTATCCTGTTGCTGGTCTGGGCCGGCCAGCGCTTATTTGGCGTGCGTGTGCCGTGGATCCCGGCCTTTGTGCGGCGCAAGGCGCTGTCTCCGGAGACACTGCGGGTATTGACCGAAAAAGGAGTTCCTGTTCTCCGGAAGCTGGAGCGGTACAGTGGCGGAAATGCCTTTCTGGCCAATGAGTTGGCGGTAAAGGTTGCCTGCCTGGTGGTGTTTGCCATGGCGCTGCTGCTTATTTTGCCGATGCCCCCTTTTTTAAACCCACTTTTTGCCTTCGTTATCATGCTCATGGGGGTCGGTTTGGCTTGCTTTAACATGAAGCTGTATCTGGCGGGAGTCGCCGGCGGGGTCGTACTTTCAGTAGTTTCTGTGGCGGGCTATTCAGTTGTTGTCCGTGAAGGTGTCAGGTTCCTGTTTCAGTGATAGCGGGGGTGAGTACTGTGTTTACGATTGAATTCTGGGAGAAGGCGTGGCAGGATGCGGCAGCCGGGGACGCAGCGGTGGAAATCGAGAGGAGTGCGGCCGAGGTCTGGAACCGCCGCGCCGCGAGTTATGAGGCGGACACCGGGCAGGAGCGGGTAAAAGAGGCTCTTGCTTTTTTGGATAACTATGGCGTGCTGGAGGGAAGACTGAAAGTACTGGACCTGGGCTGCGGGCCGGGTGCTTTTACCGAGGCATTTGCTGAGCGGGGACACCAGGTCGTGGCGCTGGATCCGGCGGAGAAGATGCTGGAGAAGCTGGAGGCCAGGCTGGCGGCCAGACCGGAGTTAAAGCCGCTGGTCCGCCCGGTGCTGGCAGACTGGGTGCCTTTGCGGCTGGAAGAGTACGGCTGGGACGGATATTTTGACCTGGTTTTCGCTTCCATGACGCCGGCGGTCAGGGATGCGGCCATGCTGCGCAAGACGATGCAGGCGGCGGCGGGCTGCGTTTACCTGAGCCGTTTTGCCGGACCGCGCCTGCAGCCGTCCGTCGATGCCGTCTGGCAAAAGTTCAGCGGGAGGCAGTATTACAGGCAATCGCTCGATATATATTACGTCCTGAACTGGCTGTATGCCGGAGGCTGGCGGCCGGTTGCCCATTATAGCCGCTGGGAACGGGAGCACCGGCAGCCGGTCGGGGAAGCGGTGGCCACAATCCTTGATGTGCTGGCGATGCGCCTGGAGGTGGACGGGCGGGTGGCGGCGGCGGTGGAGGAATATGTTGCGGCAAGGTCCCAGGACGGGTATTTTGCCGAGCGGAAAGGCGCCACTTCCGGAATGCTGCTCTGGGATGTGGGTAAAAAGATTTTGCCGCTGGTAAAAAAATAAAGTCCCGGAAACCGGGACTTTTATATCGGTACAGGATGGTGCGCCCGCAGGGATTCGAACCCCGACTTCAGGCTCCGGAGGCCTGCGTGATATCCCTTTCACCACGGGCGCGCGTGTTTATCTTAGCATTTTTAAAGGGAAAAGTCAACGCGCAACGCCCTAGGCCTGCGCAAGCCCTGGGCCGGTTTTGGGGTATAATAGCGGTGCGGCAGGAAATTTGTGGCCGGGACGGAATATAATCTTTGTTTGTAGGATTGGGGGTACCATTATTGTCTGAACTGCAGCGCTTTACTTTGCCGGGCGGTATGAACCTGTTTGTCCACCGGACGAACAAGTTTAAGACGGTTCTGGCGCAACTGGTTTTTCACCGTGCCCTGCGCCGGGAGGAAGTGACAGCGACAGCGCTGTTTCCCGCGGTGCTGCAGCGCGGGAGTGCCGGCTTTCCCACGCGGCGGTTGCTCGCTTACCGCCTGGAGGAGCTGTACGGCAGCGAGCTTGCGGCGGAAGTTGTGAAAAAGGGGGAACGTTTGCTTGTTTCCTTTAGCATGGAACTGGTCAACGACCGCTATCTGCCGGGAGAGAACGGGTTGCTCGGCCGTTGCCTGGAAATTTTAAGCGAGGTTGTTGCCCGCCCCCTTAGCGAGGGCGGGGCTTTTAAGGCTGAATATGTCAGCCAGGAAAAAGAACAGCACGAGAAGGTCATCCGCGGCTTGGTTAATGACAAGGCGGCGTACGCCATGGAGCGCTGCCTGCAGGAGATGTGCGCCGCAGAGCCGTTTGGTGTTTTTAAGTACGGGACGCTGTCTGAGCTGGCGAAACTTGAGCCGGAAAACCTGTATGGTTTTTACCGGCGTTTTCTGGCGGAAAGCCCGGTCGACCTGCATGTCTGCGGGGAAGTGGACGCGGCGGCCGTGAAGGAGCTGGCCGGGCGGATTTTCAGTTTTCCGCGCAGCGGTACGGCCGAAATCCCTGCGACACTGGTCAGGAAACAGGACGGGGAAGTGCGTTATGTCAGGGAGGAAATGGACGTTAACCAGGGCAAACTGGTGCTGGGGTTCCGTACCGGGATAAAGTACGGTGACGATAACTATTTCCCGCTGCTGATGTATAACGGAATTCTGGGAGGCTTTCCTCATTCCAAACTGTTTCTGAATGTAAGAGAAAAGGCAAGCCTGGCATACTATGCTTACTCCCGGCTGGAAAAACACAAGGGGCTGATGGTCATTTCGTCCGGGATTGAAACAGGAAACTATGATAAGGCGCTGGAGATTATCAACCGCCAGGTGGAATGCATCGCCGCCGGCGAGGTCAGCGAGGAAGAATTTGCTAATACATGGCAGGGTTTGCGCAACCAGTTCCTGATGGAAGATGACCATCAGGGGCTGGTGGTGAACCGGGCCATTGACGGAGAGCTGGCCGGACTGCATAAGGATACGGACGGCCTGCTGGCCGGGCTGGCGGCCGTGCAGCCTGATGACGTGGTGCGGGTGGCCCGTGAAGTTAAGCTTGACACCGTCTATTTTTTGGCGGGTAAAGGAGGCGGCGCGGCGTGAAAGGGGTACAGGAGAACAGCTTGCTGCAGGAAAAAATTATCTGGCAACGGGTGGAGCCGGGCCTGGAAGTTTTTGTCCTGCCAAAGCAGGGATACAACAAAAAATATGTTACATATTCAGCCAATTTTGGCTCAATCGACTCGCATTTTATCGTGGAGGGCGAAGGCGGGGAACTGGTGGTGCCCGACGGGGTGGCCCATTTCCTGGAGCACAAGCTGTTTGAGGAAGAAGGCGGGAACGTCTTTGAGCGTTTTGCCCGGCTTGGCGCTTCCAGCAACGCTTTCACCAATTTTAACAACACCTCTTACCTGTTTTCGTGCACCGACCACTTTACGGAGTGCCTGGAGATTTTGCTCGACTTTGTGCAGAGCCCTTACTTTACCAAAGAGAGCGTGGAGAAAGAGAAGGGCATCATTGAGCAGGAAATCAGGATGTATGAGGACAACCCGCAGTGGCGGGTCTTCTTTAACCTGCTGACGGCGCTGTACCGCGAACACCCGGTTAAAAAGGACATTGCCGGCACGGTGGAGAGCATCAGGCAGATAGACGAGCACGTGTTGTATAAGTGTTACCGCACTTTTTACCATCCAAGCAACATGGCGGTGTTTGTGGTGGGTGATGTGGAGCCGGAGCGGGTTTTTACCCAAGTGTCTGAAAATATTGTCCGGAGAGGGTACAGCAGGCTTGGCGAAATCAGGCGGATTTATCCGGCCGAGCCGAAAATGCCGGCCCGGGACTGTGTGGTCCAGGAGCTGGTTGTGTCGCAGCCGATTCTAAACCTTGGGTTTAAGGAAGAGGAGGTCGGCTTTGACGGCGAGCGGCTGTTCAGGCGCGAAGCGGCGACGGGCCTGGTGCTTGACTGCGTGCTGGGTTCAAGTTCCCGCCTGTACAACGAACTGTACGAGGATGGCCTGATTGATGACGAGTTTGAAGCAGGTCACGTGGCGGAAAAGGATTACGGTCATACGCTGCTCGGCGGGGAAACGAAAGACCCGGACAGGCTGTACCAGCGGCTGATGGAAGGAATCAGGCAGGCGCAGGCGGAAGGCATTTCTGCTGAAATTTTCGCCCATCACCGGCGCAAGCTGATGGGGGAATTCCTGAAGAGCTTTAATTCTCTGGAATTCATCGCCAATAATTTTCCGGCCTATCATTTCAAGGGTATAAACTTTTTTAATTACCTGGAAACAGTGCACAGCCTGACGCTTGAGGAAGTTAACAAGCGCCTGCGCACACATTTTACCGACAGCAACCACGCGCGTTCCATTATCCAGCCGAAAAAAGAAAAATAAGCGGTCTGACGCCCGGCGGCAGGAGTTTATTGCCGGTTGTGGAATAAGGCAGTAGTTCTGCAGGGGGTGAGAAGATTTGCAAAAAAATCTGCTGACAATAGCTGATTTAAAGGATTTGAGCCGCGAGCAGGCCAGGGAGAATTTCCGGAAGTTTATGAACCCGGGGCTTGCCATGCTGATGGGGCTTCTGGACTTTGACAAACTGTTTGTGAGGGCGGAAGGAGTGCGGGTCTGGGACAGGGACGGCCACAGTTATCTGGATTTTGTGGGCGGCTACGGTTCGCTGAACCTGGGACATAACCACCCGCGGGTGCTGGAGGCCTTGCGCCAGGTAAGCTCCATGCCCAACCTGCTCCAGGTTTCCATGGGGGCGGCGGCGGGAGCGCTGGCGCACAACCTGGCCAAAATAACACCGGGGGAGCTGCAAAATACTTTTTTCTGCAACAGCGGCGCCGAGGCGGTAGAGGGCGCCATTAAACTGGCCCGTATTGCCACCGGCCGCACGGCGATTGTTTCCTGCCGCAGCGGCTTCCACGGCAAGACGATGGGCTCCCTCTCCGTTTCCGGACGTGAAAAATACAAGAAGGGGTTTGAACCGCTGCTGCCGGCGTGCAGCGTCGTTGACTTCGGAGACCTGGAACAGTTGGAAGCGGCCCTGCGGTCCGGGGAGGTGGCGGCTTTTGTGGTGGAGCCGATCCAGGGCGAGGGCGGAATTGTTGTGCCGCCGGCGGGTTACCTGCGGGAGGTAAAGCAGCTTTGCCGGCGCTACGGCACGCTGTTTGTCGCCGACGAGATTCAGACGGGCTTTGGCCGTACGGGTAAAATGTTTGCCTGTGAACATGACGGGGTTGTCCCGGATATTCTCTGCCTGGCCAAGGCGCTGGGCGGCGGGATCATGCCCATCGGCGCCATGGTTACCACGCAGGATCTGTGGAACAGGGCGTACGGCGGGATTGAAAAGTGCGTACTGCATACATCGACCTTTGGAGGCAACACCTGGGCGGCAGCCGCCGGCATAGCCACGATTGAAGTGCTTCTGGAAGAAGACCTGCCGGGGCGGGCGGCTGAGCTTGGCGAACACCTGCTTTCCGGCCTGCGCACATTGCAGGAACGGTTCCCGATGATTCGCGAGGTGCGCGGGCGCGGCCTGCTCGTCGGGATTGAGTTCGAGCAGCCGGCCAAAGGGGTGTTGGCTAAGGTGGCCGGTGCTGTCAACAAGCTGGCTGAGGAATACCTGGGCGCGATGGTGGCCGGAGTACTGCTGAACCGCTACCGGGTAATCAGCGTTTACACGCTCAATAACCCGAACGTCATCCGCCTGGAGCCGCCGCTGATTGTGACCAGGGAGGAAATAGACACGGTTTTGCAGGCGCTGGAAGAAACTTTTGAGAAGAACCGCTCGCTGCTCGGGTTTGGCCTTTCCGCCGGGAAAACTGTCCTGTCAGGGATGCTGGGCCGGAAGAAATAGAGGCATTTTGCAGCAGAATCAAAAATCGGTTATAATAGGGCTGAAAACTTTCCGGAAGGAGGCGTTCCATGAAACCCGGGGAGATTGAAAGCTGGGTGACCGTTTTTGAGGCGTCAACCATTGATGAGGCGAACATTGTCAAGGGTTTGCTGGAGGCGGCGGAGGTGCCGGTAATCCTGGAAAGAGAGGCTGTAGGTGCAATTTACGGGCTTACAGTCGGACCCTTAAGTGAAGTGGCGGTCAAGGTGCCGCCGGACTTGGCGGAGCGGGCTTTGCAGTTGTTGCAGTCCGCGCCTTTTGGGGTAGTGCCGGAAGAATAGTAAGGAGGCTGAGCAATGTCGGGCTGGGAATATATTGTGTTGTTTGTTGTGTTTCTGGCCCTGTCCTTAAGCGTGCGTGCTCTCCTGTTCCGGAGGGCGGGCGGGAAAGCACCCGCCGGGAACGGGGAAAACAGCGGGAGAAAAAATGGCTGAAGCGCTCCGCAGGGTGGAGGTACTGTGCGATTTTGACGGTACCATTGCCAATGACGACATTGGTTTTCGGATTATCGAAACATTTGCCGGTCCCGGTTGGCTGGAAGTGGAAGAGGCTTACCGCCGCGGCGAAAAAGGGTCACGACAGGCGTTGCTGGAGATTTTTTCCCTGACCAGAGTAACTGAAGAACAACTGTCCTGTTTTATCGAGGAAAATTTTTTTGTTGACCCTCATTTTCACAATTTTTTAAGTTACTGCCGCCAGAGCGAAGCACAGGTCACAGTACTGAGCGACGGCTTTGATTTTTATATTGACCGCATGTTTGCCAGGTTCGGCGTGGAGGTGCCGTACCTGGCAAACAGTTTGCGTGTGGCCGGCAGCAGCCTGTTGGCTGCTTTCCCGCACAACAGCGGCCGTTGCGGCCGTTGCGGCAACTGCAAGCTGAGCTTTGCCGAAAAATTGAAAAGTGAGGGCTCGGCTATTGTGTACATTGGCGACGGTTACTCGGACCGCTGCGCCTGCGCTGCTGCAGACTTGGTCTTCGCCAAGGATTTTTTGGCTGAATACTGCCGGGAGAAAACAATAGCATTTCGCCCGTTTAAAGGTTTTGCCGACATCCTGGAGCAGTGCCGTTCCGGTCTGCTGGATGAACTGAAGGGACAGGGGAGGTAGGGGTACAGTGTCAAGGCAGGAGAAGGAGTTTGTCAGGGAAATCACACCGCAGGGGACCGACTATTCCCAGTGGTATCTTGACGTGGTCCTCAAGGCACAGCTGATGGACTATTCGCCGGTAAAGGGCTGCATGGTAATCCGCCCTTACGGTTTTGCTCTGTGGGAAAATATCCAGCAAGGGTTGGACAGGCGGATCAAGGCCACCGGTCACAAGAACGCCTATTTCCCCCTGTTTATTCCGGAAAGCCTGCTGCAAAAGGAAACGGAGCATGTGGAAGGGTTTGCTCCGGAGGTGGCCTGGGTAACGCATGGCGGCAGCGAGAAACTTGCTGAGCGCCTGGTGGTGCGGCCGACCTCGGAGACAATTATCTGCGAGATGTACAGCCGCTGGATCCAGTCCTGGCGCGACCTGCCCGTTTTAATCAATCAGTGGTGCAACGTGGTGCGCTGGGAAAAGGTGACGCGGCCGTTCCTGCGGACTTCGGAGTTCCTCTGGCAGGAGGGGCACACCGCACACCGCGACGAGGAGGAAGCGGAGGCGGAGACGCTGCTGATGCTTGATGTTTACCGCGAATTTGCGGAGACCGACCTGGCCGTGCCGGTTATCCCGGGGCGCAAGACGGAGAATGAAAAGTTTGCCGGGGCGCTGCGCACTTATACCATCGAGGCGCTGATGAGTGACGGCAAAGCGTTGCAGGCCGGCACTTCGCATAACCTGGGCGAGCATTTTGCCCGGGTCTTTGACATTACTTACCTGGACAAAGACGGGACGCTGAAATATGTCTGGCAGACTTCCTGGGGCGTATCGACACGCCTGATCGGCGCTGTAATCATGGTCCACGGAGACGACCGGGGCCTGGCTCTGCCTCCGGTCATCGCGCCGGTGCAGGTGGTTTTAGTCCCCATAGCGCCGAAGCAGGTGCGGGAAACTGTGCTGCAGCGGGCCCGGACGCTTGCGTCGGAGTTAACGGAAGCCGGGGTACGCCTGGAGCTGGACGACCGGGAGGAGTATTCCCCGGGCTGGAAGTTTAACGAATGGGAGATGAAAGGAGTGCCTCTCAGGGTTGAACTGGGCCCGCGTGATTTGGAAAGCGGGCAGGCGGTGCTGGTGCGGCGCGATACCGGCGAAAAAATAACCTCTCCGCTAGCCGGCCTTGCGGAGAGGGTGACGCTGTTGCTAAAGGAGATCCAGGCTAATATGCTGGAAAAAGCGCGCCGTTTCCGGGAGGAAAACACCACCCGTACCGATGATTACGAGGAATTTAAAAGGGTCATTGAAGAAAAGCGCGGACTCATTGTCAGCCACTGGTGCGGCGGCAGCGAGTGCGAGCAGGCGGTCAAGGAAGAAACAAAGGCCACCATCCGCTGCCTGCCTTTCCGGCAGGAAGGCGAGGCCGGCAAATGTCTGCGCTGCGGCACAAAGTCAGGGACAACTGCATATTTTGCCCGCGCCTATTAGCAGCGAAAGGGGAGGGGAAACGGTGGCCAGTAAAGTTTATTTTGCCGATGTAAGGGCCAGTTCCAGGCATGAGAGCCTGCCGCGGAAGGTGGAAAAGTTGTTTGAGGCGGCCGGGTTTGCCGGTTTGATTGCCAAAGATGACCTGGTGGCCGTCAAGATGCATTTCGGGGAGAGCGGCGGCACCGCGTTTATCAGCCCGGTATTGGTGCGGCCGGTGGTGGACAGGGTGAAAAAGGCGGGCGGCAAGCCCTATTTGACAGATACCAACACGCTGTATGTGGGGAGCCGTTCCAACAGCGTGGACCATCTGCAAACCGCCATCGAAAACGGCTTTTCCTACGCCACGGTCGGCGCGCCGCTGATTATTGCCGACGGGTTGTTCGGCAAGAATTTTGTCGAGGTGCCTGTTAACGGCAGACATTTTAAACAGGCTAAAATTGCCGGAGACATTGCCGGCGCGGGCGCCATGATTGTCCTTTCTCATACCAAGGGACATATCATCTGTGGTTTTGGCGGAACCTTAAAAAACTTGGGCATGGGCTGCGGCAACCGTGGCGGTAAGCAAATGATGCACTCTTCACTGAAGCCCAAAGTCAGGGAAGAAGCGTGCCGGGTCTGCGGGGTCTGCCTGAAATGGTGCCCGGCCGACGCCATTGTACTTGAGGAGAAGACAGCGCTGATTGTCCATGAGAAATGCTTTGGCTGCGGGGAATGTACTGTGGTCTGCCCGGTGCAGGCCATTAAAATCCAGTGGAAAAGCGAGACGGTGGACGTGCAGGAGCGGATGGCCGAGTATGCCCTGGCGGCTGTGCAGGACAAGGCCGGCAAAGTAGGCTACTTTAACTTTGTCCTGAACGTAACGCCTGACTGTGACTGCAACAGCTGGAGCGACGCGGCGATTGTCAGCGATGTGGGCGTTTTAGCCTCAACTGACCCGGTGGCTGTGGACCAGGCGGCTCTCGACCTGATCAACGGGCAGGCGGGACTGCCGGGCACACGTCTGGAAGCGGGCTTTGCCGCCGGGGAGGATAAATTTAAAGGAGTTTATGCCAATACCGACCACGAAGCGCAGTTGCGACATGCGGAGTGGCTGGGAATGGGCAGCCGCCGCTACGAGCTGGTGCGGGTGTAGGGCGATGGCGGACAAGCGGGCTTTACGCCAATCGGTGCTGGCCCTGCGGGAAAACCTGAGCTGGGAGGAAATCGGCGCCAAAAGCAAAATAATAGCGGAGCGCCTGTTCAGCCTTCCCGAGTACCGGCAGGCAGCTACGGTGATGTATTTTCTTAATTTTGGCAAGGAAGCGGACACTTTGAGCATGGTGCCGGCATCCCTGGCGCACGGCAAGCGGGTGGTGGCGCCTAAAACGGTACACCGTGAACGCCTGCTGCTTTTGTCTGAAATAACGGACCCGGCGCTCGACCTTGAACCGGGCAGATGGGGGATTCCTGAACCGAAACCGGAACGGCTGCGGCCGGTTCCCGCCGGAGAGGTCGATTTAGTCATAGTCCCTGGTGTGGCGTTTGATGAACAGGGCCGCCGCCTGGGGTACGGCGGCGGCTATTACGACCGTTTTTTTGCCGGACTGCGTAAGGAAGTGCCGCTGGTGGCACTGACGTTTGAGTTGCAAATCGTTCCGGAAGTGCCCGTGGACCCCTGGGATCGCCGGGTAGACCTGATTCTGACTGAAGAGCGGATGATTGACTGCCGGCAATAGAATTGTACGAAAAAATGCAAAAATTTTTGCCGTTGCTTAACAGCAAGACAGGAAAAATAATAAAGACAGCGAATATTATTTAGTTGGTGTAGCTTTGTGAACAAAACTTATTGTTGCCGGCATTTTAGTTTTCAGAAGGTTTAGACGATGCCGGCTAACCGGTCATAAGGGGGTCTGTGCACGCCTGGCGTCTATACACAAATATGACGTAGGCGAATGTGTGCTGGATTCGAGCGGAGGACTTTGTTAGATTTTATTTTTCAAAGAAGGGTCTGGTATTCATGAAGTTGCTCGACTTCAGCAACGTGCGCGGTGATGTGTTTGGTGGCGTTACCGCCGGCATAGTTGCCCTGCCGCTGGCTCTGGCCTTCGGTGAAGCCTCGGGTGCGGGGCCGATGGCCGGTCTCTGGGGTGCGATTTTTCTTGGTTTTTTTGCTGCTCTTTTTGGCGGGACCGGGGCACAGGTATCCGGGCCCACCGGTCCGATGGTAGTCGTTTTTGCCGGTATCTATGAAGCTCTTGCAGGCAATCCCGCCCTTGTCTTCACTACCGTTGTCCTGGCCGGCCTTTTACAGATACTTACGGGAGTACTTAAGCTCGGCAGGTACATCAACCTGGTTCCCTACCCGGTGGTGTCGGGCTTCATGAGCGGCATCGGCTGCATCATCATCTCGCTTCAGTTGTCGCGCCTGTTCGGTCATTCGCCGGAGGGAGGCGGAACGATCGCGGCGCTTGACGCTATCCCGGAGGCTGTCGCCTCTCCCGTGTTTCCCGCGCTCCTGGTCGGCCTGCTTGCGCTGGTGATGGTCTTTGTCTGGCCGAAAGCCTGGGTTAAGTGGGTGCCCGGCCCACTGGCAGCGTTGCTCACCGGCACGATTGTCAGCTTGTTCCTGCCGGGTGCACCTTTGCTTGGCAACATCCCGACAGGTCTTCCCCGCCTGCATTTGCCGGTGATTTCTCCGGAAATTTCGCTCGTCGTGCTGGAAGCGGTCGTTGTTTTGTCGGTGCTGGCTTCGATTGACAGTTTGTTAACCTCGCTTGTCGCCGACAATATGACCCGTACGCGCCATCGCTCCAACCAGGAGTTAATCGGTCAGGGCATCGGCAACACGGTGGCAGGTTTGTTTGGTGCCGTGCCCGGCGCGGGCGCCACCATGCGCACGGTTGTCAACATCCAGAACGGCGGACGCACCAATCTGTCCGGCATGATCCATTCCCTCGTCCTGCTGGTAATTGTCCTGGCCTTTGCACCGTATGCCGGGAAAATTCCGCACGCCGTGCTGGCCGGCATACTTATCAAAGTAGGTTACGACATTGTTGACAAGTACTTCCTGCAGCGCGTCCATCAGTCTCCGCGCTGGGACGTGGTGCTGATGCTTTCCGTGCTGCTTCTGACGGTATTTGTTGACCTGATTACAGCGGTTGTGGTCGGAGCGCTCCTGGCCGCGGTCTTGTTTGTCAAGGAGATGGCCGACTTTCAACTCAGACAGTTGATTGCGGACAACCACCGTCCGCGCGACCCGGAGGTAAGCGCCCTGCTGGCCGGTATCGGTCCGCGCGTCACTTTCTATGAGTTTGACGGTCCGTTAAGCTTTGCCGTGGCTGCCGACCTGGAACACCAGATGCGGGAGAAACTGAAAAAGGGGACTGACTTTATCATCCTTGACTTTTCAGGGATGCTGCGGATTGACCTGTCAGCTACACGGGCCGTGGAGACGATTATCCGTGATGCCCAGGCCGGCGGCAAGGCGGTATTCCTGGCCGGCATGACGCCGGAGGTGCGCAACACGATTAACTCTTTCTGCGCCGGAGAGTGTATTTCCGAGGAAAGCCGCTTCACGACGACGGTTCAGGCGCTGCAGAAGGCCATTTACCTGATAAATAACGGACAGGAACGCCGGGAGGCGGGAAAAACCCGTGTGCTCACATAAAACAGTGTTGTGCAGGTTATGAACTTATAAGCAGTGCAAAGTAAGCCCTATTGGTGCACCCCTCCCATGAATACCAAAAGTATACCCGGTGCGAATGCGGAAGGCCGTTAAACCGGCATGGAGGTGCCACAATGCAAACGCGTGAGAATAGCATTCCCGGTGTGCAGGCGTCGGTCAAACGCTGGGTTCTGTATCTGACCGGTGTACTACTGGCTTTCTCCGGCGGGGCGGTGAACGGTGTGGCAACGGCTGCACTGGTCTTCGGACGCACCGCCCACATGTCCGGCCCGATGAACGATCTGTTGCGCAACCTCATCTTTGACCTGCCGAATGGCTTGCTGGCCGCCTGCCTTATTGTCAGCTTCATGGTTGGCGCCTACTGCTCCGGGATACTGGTCCCGCGCCGGGGGGTAACATCCGCCCTATGGGTTAGTGCCGCCCTGCTGACCGCCGGCGCCGGTGCTGCCGCTCTTAAGACCGGGCAGATACTCCTTGTTGCCCAACGATACATCGTAGGCTTTCTGCTGGCCCTTTCGGCGGGGTTGCAAAACGGTGCCACATCGCAGGTGGACATCGGCAGGACGACTCATGTCACAGGTGATTTGACAGACATGGCTGTTGCCATGTCCGAAGGGAATCGTGCCTGGGCTGCCTTTCTGTTTGCCAAGCTGGCAGCCTTTGCCGGTGGCGGACTGGCAGGTTTCATGGGGATACGGTATAGCCTTCCTGTGCCGGTACTGCTGCTATCAGCATTGATGGTTGTTGCCGGGACGTTGTGCTGGCTGACGACGGGAGCGAATGTCGCCGCTACCCGCAACCATGCCGCTGCAGCCGCCGGCTTTGAGCGGCAGATACGCGACCGCGTCAGGGAGGGGACGGACTTTATCCTTCTCGACTTCTCGGGTATGCCGTCAATCGACCTGTCTGCAGCGCGGTCCGTGGAGGAGATTGTACGCGAGGCCCAGGAAGGCGGCAAGGCGGTATACCTGGTCGGCATGACGCCGGAGGTTCGCAGTACGATCAACTCTGTCAGTTCCTGAGCATGATTATTTAGCTGTGGTTGTGACGGCATTAAGCTTTAAGGGAGGTGATGTGAGCCGCCTGGAGGCTGAACAGTTTCTGCACCATGAATTTGGCCTGCAGACAGAAAACACAGATTACCAGACTGGGAGGGATAATTATTGATTAAGTTCGTGATTGACGACCAGAGAGTTGCCGCGCCTGCGGGGACAACTGTTCTGGAAGCGGCTAATGCAGCAGGGATTTATATCCCGGCGCTCTGTTACCACCCGGATTTGTCCGGTTTCGGCGGTTGCCGCGTCTGTACCGTGGAGGCAAACGGTAAGATGGTACGGGCCTGTTTTGCCAAGGTGGAAGAAGACATGGTTGTCTGGACCGATACTCCGGAAGTGGCGGAACTGCGCAGGAAAACTGTGGAAAAGATTTTGGCCGACCATAACCCGGATTGCCAGGCATGTGTCCGCAACGGCGACTGCGAACTGCAGAAGGCGTCCGCTTTTGTCGGGATTAGCAATGAGAACCTGGCCGCTGACCGGAACGTCAGCAAAGTACCGGCGGACACGTCCAACCCGTTTTTCAACCTGGACCATACCCGCTGTATCCTGTGCGGCATTTGTATTCGCAGTTGCAAGGAGATCAACGGCGTGGCCGCCCTGGCCTTCAGCCGCAGCAGTGAGGGGGCCAGGCATGTCGCCACCGTGGGTGGTGAGCCGCTGGCCGAGTCTAAGTGTGAGTCCTGCGGCGAGTGTGTTGAGCGCTGTCCCACCGGTGCGCTGGCCCGCAAGAACGGCGGGCGCCCTGCCAGGGAAGTTAAAACGATCTGTCCGTATTGCGGCGTAGGCTGCGGCATCTACCTGGGCGTGCGCGGCGACCGCGTGGTTGCGGTGCACGGAGACCGGGACAATCCTGCCAACGCAGGTCAGCTTTGCGTAAAAGGACGGTTCGGCTACCATTTTATCGATCACCGCGACCGGTTGACCACCCCGCTGATTAAACGGGATGGTGTTTTTACCGAGGCAACCTGGGACGAAGCGCTTGGACTCGTGGCTGACAAATTCCGGCAAATTACGGAGAAGTACGGGCCGGATGCCCTGGCTGCCGTCAGTTCGGCCAGATGTACAACGGAGGATATCTACCTCTTCCAGAAGCTGGTGCGCTTCCTCGGCACCAACAATATTGACCATTGTGCCCGTCTCTGACACGCTCCCTCTGTGGTCGGTCTGGCCACAACACTGGGGAGCGGCGCCATGACTAACACCAATGCCGAGTTCGCAGACAGTGACGCTTTTCTGATTATCGGTTCAAACACCTCGGAAACACATCCGGTGATCGGCTATCGCGTGCGTAAGGCTGTGCGGAAAGGAGCCAAGCTGGTTGTAGCCGACCCGCGCCGTATTCCGCTGGTGGATATTGCCGATGTGCACCTGCAGTTTAAGCCCGGAACAGACGTTGCTTTGCTGAACGGCCTGCTCAATGTGATTCTGAAGGAAGGCCTGGAGGACAAAGGATACATTGAAAGCCGTACCGAAGGCTTTGCCGAGATGCGGAAAACGGTGGAACAGTATACGCCGGAATATGTGGAAAAAATCACCGGAGTGCCGGCCGAGGATCTGATTAAGGCGGCGCGCCTTTTCGGCGCCGCCGGGAACGCCGCCACCCTGTACTGCATGGGGGTAACTCAGCAGACGAGCGGTACGGACAACGTCCTGGCACTGGCCAACCTCTCACTGGCTACCGGCAATATCGGCAAGCCGTACGCGGGACTCAATCCGCTGCGCGGCCAAAACAACGTGCAGGGCGCCTGCGATATGGGGGCGCTGCCTGTCGTGTTTCCCGGCTATCAGCCAATTGCGAGCGATGAAGTGCGCGCCAAATTCTCCAAAGCCTGGGGAGTCGAACTTTCCGGCAAGGCCGGATTGACTATGACTGAAATTTTTGACGCAGCGCTTGACAAGCAGATACGCGCGCTGTACGTAATGGGCGAAAACCCGCTGCTGACGGAGCCCAACGTCAATCATACCAGGGAAAGCATGGAAGCGCTGGACTTTATGGTGGTGCAGGATATTTTCCTAACGGAAACGGCGCAACTTGCCGACGTGATCCTGCCTGCCGCTTCCTTTGCGGAGAAAGACGGCACCTTTGTCAACACGGAACGCCGTGTTCAGCGGGTACGCCGGGCCGTCCGGCCGCGGGGCAACAGCAAGCCGGACTGGGAGATTTGCCAGTTGCTGGCCAACAAGCTGGGCTTTAACTGGAAGTACACCTCCGCAGCGGAGATTTTTGCGGAAATCAGCAGTCTGACACCAAGCTACGGCGGCATCAGTTATGAGCGGCTGGAGGCCGGCGGACTGCAGTGGCCTTGTCCCACTTCTGACCACCCCGGGACACCTATCCTGCACGTCGGCCAGTTTGCCCGCGGACTGGGCAGGTTTTCGGCCGTGGAGTACAGGCCGGCCGCGGAGGATATGGACGATGACTTCCCCTTCCTGCTGACTACGGGGCGCAGCCTGTACCAGTACCACACCGGCACCATGACCGGCAAGAGCGAGGGGCTTAACCGTTTCCACCGGGAAGAGCTGATGGAAATTAACCCGGCAGACGCCGCCCGGCTCGGTATTCGACAGGATGACATCGTCCAGGTTGTCTCCAGGCGCGGGGCCGTCAGGAGCAAAGTAAACATTACCGAGAATATCGGGAAAGGCATCCTGTTTATGACTTTCCACTTCGCGGAAACTGCGGCCAACCTGCTGACTAACCCGCAGCTGTGCCCAAGCGCCAAAACACCTGAACTAAAGGTGTGCGCTGTCCGGGTGGAAAAAGCAGGCAGGTAGTCAGCCGCCGCACAACAGCAACATTACAGAAGAGGGTACGGCCGCCGGCGTTGCGGCCTTACCCTCTTTTTTAGGGAGCTGCGGATGCATATTCATCTTGAGTTCGCCGGGTGGCGGAAAGCAGGGATGATGTTAAGTTTGGCGAACTGAAGTTGTTGTCTGTAAACGAGCTGCAACGGGAGGACGGAGAGTGGAACAAAGAAAAATTTTGCGCGTTGAAAAGGACAGAGCATGGGAAACTACGGACCCGGTGGTGCGTGAAGCGCCGCTGACTATTTATCTTAACGGCCGGGAGTTTGTAACCCTGCTTTGTACCCCGGAGTTGATGGATATGCTGGCGATAGGGTTCCTTCGCTCAGAGGGCCTGATCCGGGAGTTTAGCGAAGTTACTTCTCTCAGACTTGACGGGCAGCAGGGGTTTGTCTTTGTTGAGACGCAAAGCGGGGGGCTGGCGGAAGAACTGTACGGCAAACGGACCATCACTACCGGTTGCGGCAAAGGCACAGTTTTTTTCAGCGTCCTGGATGCGCTAAAAAGCGAGCCGGTAACCTCCGATGTCACGATTACCGCCGCGCAAATCCACGGGCTGATGCGCGACCTGCAGGAGCGGGCGGTGGTGTTTCAGCAGACAGGCGGGATTCACAGCGCCGCGCTTTGCTCTCCGGAGGCCGTTGTTTATTTCTGCGAGGATATAGGGCGTCACAACGCCGTTGATAAAATACTGGGCCTGTGCCTGAGAGACGGCTCCGCAATTGCCGAGAAGATTTTGGTTACCAGCGGTCGTATTTCTTCGGAGATATTGGTAAAGGCAGCCAAACTTGGCCTTCCCGTGCTTGTTTCCCGCGCGGCGCCGACAACGCTGAGTGTTGATTTGGCGGAAAAGTTGGGCATTACGCTGGTCGGTTTTGTGCGTGGGCAACGCCTGAATGTCTATAGTCACACGCGGCGGGTCGTCCTTGACGGGGTGAGGCAGGTGACGCGGGAGGATGACTAAGGGGCTGACGATAACCGAACCGCACCGAGCGGAAAGACCGATTAGGCCTGAACTAAGCTATACGCAACGTCAGCTTGGCAGTTCAACCCGGCGGGCTGTGACCTGAATTTTCCCTATGGTGAGGCCGGTCAGGTATTCGATTGTCTCCTTTAGGCTGCTTTGCACTTTCTGCAGCACACGAGGTATGTGTTCGCCGTAAAAGACGTTGACCTCCACCAGCAGGGACGTGATACCTTCCGGGCTGGCGTTTACCTCTGTCCGGCCAACCCGGGCGATGCCGGGAGTCTTGGCCGCCAGGTGCTGGGCAAGCTGAACGATGACCGCTTCGGCAATATAAAAGCTGCCAAATGAACTGTACAGCGGCCTGACGATAGACCGGTCAATGACCACTTTCCGGCGGTCATCGCGGTGACTTTTGCCCCAGAAGGATCGCAAAGGGTCGATTAAATAGCCGGGGAAATCTTTTGTGATGGCGAATGTCGGCAGGGGAATGACATGGCGGTTTTCGGTCCTGCGCAGTTCCAACGCTTTATTGATGGCGCGCGGTGAGGCAATTTCTTCTATCCTGATGATTTCCGCCGGCGCGGGCAGGCTTAGCCTGGCGGCAATCCGCCGGACCATTTTCTCTGAGGTGCCGAGAAGGAGGATTTTGTCTGCTCCGGACTCGGCAATTTTTGTTTTAACCTCCGCGGCGTGGTCGTCGTCCTGGAAAATAGCGCGTTTTACCGCGCTGATTCTGACCGCTTCCCTTTTGGCCGATTTGCCGGCCAGGACTGAACTGCCGCGGATGAGCAGGCCGTCGTCAACAATCAGCGGGATATTGTACCTGTACGCCAGATAGGAGGCGCGATGTGACTTGCCGGTCCCGCTCCCTCCGATAAGCGCAAAAACCTGCATTCTCCTGCCTCCATTACCGGTTTATGCTGGCAATATTATAGCACAGACCACGAACCAATGATACTTTTGCTGTTGAAGCAAATTTCTTTTCCCTGGAAGCAGGAATTCTTCTAATTTTTACGAATATTCTAAAATGGAGCGAGGGGGTGTAAGTGTTTGCCTAAGGTCAGGGTGGCAATTATTGGCGCAGGCGATGAAGGCAGCGCTGCCTACCGCATGCTGCGGGAATTTGAAGATATCCAGGTTGTGGGAGTCAGCGATCAGGACCCGGCAGCGCCGGCCATGATGCTGGCCCGCAAGGATAAAGTTCCGGTTGCCGGGCAGGTGGAAGAGTTGCTCGGCTCACCGGGGCTGGATGTAATTATTGAAACGACAGGATTGGCGGAAGTCAGGCGCAAGATTGAGTTGCTAAAGGCGCCGGAAACAGCGGTTATGGAGGCGGAGGCCAACAAGCTGCTGATGGTGATTTTGCAGGCCAAAGCGGAACTTTTGGAAGCCAGGAAACTGAAGAGCGAACTATGGGCTGTTCTTAATTCAGTGCAGGATGCTATCGAGGTAGCGGACAACACCGGACTGGTCAAGTATGTAAACCCGGCCTTCACCAGGGTTACCGGTATCGCGGAGGCGGCACGCGTCGGCAAAAATATTTTTGATGTGTCACCGCATGGCGCGCTGGCACAGGCCTTGGTAAAACAGAAGCCGGTCATCGGGTACCGATCCAAGGTCGGCGGCTCCGGGGTGGAGGTTATCTCCAATGCCGCGCCGATCGTGGTGGAAGGAGAGGTGTCCGGAGCGGTGGTTGTCTTTCAGCCCATTACCGATATCCTCCGGCTGATGGACGAGCTGCAGAAAAGCACTACTATTATTGAGAACCTGTATGCCAAAATCGAGCAGATTACCGGCAGCAAGTATACTTTTGACGATCTTGTCGGGACGAGCAGGATCTTCCAGGCGACGCTGGAAATGGCCCGGAAGGCTGCGAAAAGCGATTCACCCGTCATGCTGGTGGGAGAAAGCGGCACAGGCAAAGAGTTGTTCGCGCAGGCTATCCATAACGCCGGGTTACGGCGCGGTAAACCTTTTATCAAGGTCAGCTGCGCCTCTGTTCCGGAAGAATTGCTGGAAAGCGAACTGTTTGGCCATGAGAAAGGTGCTTTTACGGGGGCGGTCAGGACAAAGCTTGGCAAGGTGGAAATGGCCGCCGGCGGAACCCTGTTCCTGGATGAGGTTGGTGAAATGAATCTCTTTCTGCAGGGGAAAATGTTGCGCCTGTTGCAGGACCGGGAGTTCGAACGGGTCGGCGGCAGTGAGCGGCTTGTGGGTGACGTCCGCATTATTGCTGCCACAAATGTGGATTTAAAGACTCTGGTGCGCCGGGGCAAGTTCAGAGAGGACCTGTATTTCCGGCTTAATGTTATTGAACTGGTCCTGCCGCCGCTGCGCCAGCGCAGGGAAGATATTCCGCCGCTTGTGGAACTGTTGCTTGGCCGTTACAGCCGCAAGCTTGGCAAGAAAGTAAAGAGTATTTCTCCGGATGCCCTGCAGTTGCTGGTCAATTACGACTGGCCGGGAAATATCCGTGAACTGGAGAATGTGGCGGAGCGGGCGGTAGTGGCGATGGAAGGTGAGCAGGTAAACCGCCAGCATCTCCTGCCGTATGTCGGCCAGTTTGCCGCAGCTCATGCCGTGCATTTTCCGGAAGTTATGCCTCTGGAAAAAATGGAGCAGCTGATGCTGAAAGCTGCACTGGCGCGCTTCGGAGAGTCACTGGACGGGAAGAAAAAAGCGGCTCAGGCGCTTAATATTTCTCTGGCCACCCTGTATAACAAGCTGAAAAAGTACAGGTCTGCGCTGTAAACCACGCTGCTTACCGGCAGCGCTTTGGCCTGTTGCCGCAGAAAAAACTGTTGCTGGAAAAGAGGAGGAAAAGGATGAAGCTTTACGAGTATATGGGCAAGGAACTGTTTAGTCGTTACGGTATTCCGGTGCCCACCGGCGGGGTGGCCGCTGCCCCGGAGGAGGCGGAGGCGCTGGCCGGCCAAATCGGTTCCGTGGTGGTTAAGTCGCAGGTATTAAGCGGAAAGCGGGGCAAGTCCGGCGGCATCGGCTTTGCCGACAACCCGTCCCAGGCGGGGGAACTGGCGGCGGGGATGCTGGGCACCCTGCTCTCCGGTTTTACGGTGGAAAAGGTGCTGGTGGAGAGGAAGCTGCAAATTGACCGTGAGCTTTACCTGGCACTGACTATTGACGGTGCTGCCAGAAAGCCGGTTTTATTGGCTTCCGCCCAAGGCGGCATGGATATAGAAGAAGTGCCGGAAGACCTGATTATTAAACTGCCGCTGGATGTGACCATCGGCATGCAGCCTTTTGTGACCCGTGAAGTCACACGCCGGCTAGGGGTCTCCGGGCCGGTTGCCAGACAGGTGGCAGACATCTTGCTTAAAATGTATAAAATATTTGTGGAGTGCGATGCTGAACTGGTGGAAATAAACCCGCTAATAGTCAGTGACGGGCAGGTAATAGCTGCCGACGCCAAGGTAACAATTGATGACGATGCCTTATATCGCCAGAGCGGGTTTCCGCTGGTTGAAGAGAGGACGGCGACCGAAAAAGCTGCCCATGAAATAGGTCTTTCCTATGTAGAACTGGACGGAGATATTGCCGTGATGGCCAATGGTGCCGGCATTACTATGGCTACCCTGGATTTAATTGAGTATTATGGAGGCCGGGCGGCCAATTTCCTGGATGCCGGCGGCGGGGCAGGCGTTGAGCAGACAGCCAGAGCGCTGGAATTGCTGCTGGCCAGGAAGCCGAAGGCGATGCTGATTAACATTTTCGGAGGTATTACGCGCTGCGACGATGTGGCGGCCGCTTTTGCCTATGTGAAGCAGAACATTGGCATTCCTGTACCGGTGGTAATCCGGCTGGTTGGCACCAATGAGGAAAAAGGCCGCGAGATTCTGCGCGAGAACGGCATTGAAGCGTACCAAATGATGCATGAAGCTGCGGCCAAGGCCGTGCAAATCGCCAGGAAACTTTAGGGAGGCTCAGGAAATGGCAGTTTATCTTTTTGCGGATACACAGGTGCTGGTGCAGGGCATTACCGGCAACCAGGGCTCTTTTCATGCGCGCCAGATGGTTAAATACGGCACCAGAGTGGTGGCAGGAGTTTCTCCGGGGAAGGGCGGTCAGGATTTGGACGGGATTCCCGTTTATGACACGGTAGCCGCTGCGGCCGAGCGTCACCGCCTTGACGCTTCTATTCTGTTTACCCCGGCTCCGTTTGCCAAAGACGCCGCCTTCGAAGCCATTGATGCCGGCGTGAAAGTGCTGGTCATGCTGCCGGAACATATCCCGGTACATGATGCCTTAGCGGTTATGGCGTTTGCCAAAAGTCGCGGTACGGTGCTTGTCGGCCCCAACACCTTCGGCGTTGTTTCCTCGGGCAAATGCAAAATAGGGATTATGCCCAACCAGTTTTTTGTCCCCGGTAAGGTGGGGGTTGTTTCGCGCAGCGGAACGCTGTGCTACGAGATTGTCGGCAACCTTAAGGCAGCCGGCCTGGGTACCTCAACGGTGGTTGGTCTGGGAGGCGACCGCGTGGTGGGTCTGAGTTTTATTGATGTTCTGGCGGAAATGGAGCAGGACCCGGAAACGGAAGCGATTGTCATGGTCGGCGAAATAGGAGGCAGCGCCGAGGAAGAAGCGGCTCGTTTTATCAAAGAACGCCTGACCAAGCCGGTGATTGCCTATCTGGCCGGCAAGAGCGCGCCTCCCGGCAAGCGGATGGGTCATGCGGGCGCGATAATTGAACGGGGGAAAGGCTCCTTTGCCGGAAAGGTCAGGGCGCTGAACAGCGCCGGCGTTCCGGTGGCTGAACTGCCTTTCCAGGTACCGGAGCTGGTGGCTGCTGCGCTTGGCAGGTAAAATTGTGAAAGGTCTTTAACAAGGAGGGGAATAATTTGTTCGACCAGGAAAAGTTACAATCGCTCCGGGTTAAAAAAGAAGAGTGGGACAGGAAAGTGGCAGCTCAGCTGAACAGGAACGCGGAACGCAAGCCAGAGTTTAAGACTGATTCAGATATCCCGGTGGAGCGGCTCTATACCCCGGCGGAAACTGCCGGCCTTTCATACGAAAGGGATTTGGGTCTGCCCGGCGAATATCCTTTTACCCGTGGAGTCCAACCGACAATGTACCGCGGCCGGCTGTGGACCATGCGCCAGTACGCCGGGTTCGGCACGGCGGAGGAAACGAACAGGCGTTTTAAATACCTGCTGGAGCAGGGGCAGACCGGCTTGTCGGTCGCCTTTGACCTGCCTACCCAAATCGGTTATGATTCGGATCACCAGTTGGCCAGGGGCGAAGTCGGCAAGGTAGGCGTGGCTATCGACTCGCTTCAGGACATGGAACTGCTGCTTGACGGTATCCCGTTAAACAAGGTCAGCACCTCGATGACTATAAATTCGCCGGCGGCGGTAATCTTGGCCATGTACCTGGTGCTGGCCGAAAAACAGGGTGCCGCCCAGTCTGAGCTGAACGGCACCATCCAGAATGATATTCTGAAAGAATATGTGGCGCGCGGCACCTACATTTTTCCGCCCCAGCCGTCTATGCGCCTGATAACTGATATCTTTGCCTACTGTGCCAAGCACGTTCCCAACTGGAACACCATCTCCATCTCCGGCTACCACATCCGGGAGGCCGGTTCAACGGCGGTGCAGGAAATTGCCTTTACCCTGGCCGACGGCATCGCCTATGTGGACGCAGCCATTAAGGCGGGACTGGACGTGGACAATTTTGCGCCCCGACTCTCTTTCTTTTTTAACGCTCATCTCAACTTCTTCGAAGAAGTAGCCAAGTTTAGGGCGGCCAGGCGCATTTGGGCCAAAATTATGCGGGAGCGTTTCGGAGCCAAAGACCCGCGTTCGCAGATGTTGCGTTTCCACACACAGACGGCCGGCTGCTCCCTGACGGCGCAGCAGCCGGATGTGAATATTATGCGCGTGGCCTACCAGGCGTTGTCGGCGGTGTTAGGCGGGACGCAGTCGCTGCACACCAACTCCCGGGACGAGGCGCTGGCCCTGCCGAGTGAGCAGTCGGTGCTGATAGCGCTGCGCACCCAGCAGGTCATCGGCTATGAAACCGGAGTCACCGACACGGTTGACCCGCTCGGCGGATCATACTATATCGAAGCGCTGACCAATAAAATCGAGGAAGATGTATGGACGTACATCAACAAAATTGACGAGCTCGGCGGTGCTGTCCAGGCCATTGAAAAAGGATTTATGCAGCGGGAAATCCAGCAGAGCGCCTATGCCTACCAGCGCCAGATTGAATCCGGCGAACGGGTAGTGGTTGGTGTCAACAAGTTCCAGATGGAGACGGAAAAACTTAAGGGTCTGCTGAAAGTAAATCCGGCGGTAGCTGAGAAACAGGTTGAAAAACTGCGTAAGCTGCAGGAGAGCCGCAACCAGCGGGCGGTGGCCGAGGCCTTGCAAAATTTGCGCAAACTGGCCCAGACCGACGAAAACCTGATGCCCGCGATTATAAACGCTGTCAGCGTCTATGCCACGCTCGGCGAAATCTGCGGGATCCTGCGCGAAGTGTTCGGTGAGTACCAGCAACAGGTGCTGCTGTAACAAAGGGAGGAGTATAAGGTGAACGAAAGACGAATTCGCGTGCTTGTTGCCAAGGCCGGCCTGGACGGCCACGACCGGGGCGCCAAGGTTATCGCCCAGGCGTTGCGTGACGCAGGTATGGAAGTAATTTACACCGGATTACGGCAGACACCGGAACAGATTGTGGAGACGGCTATCCAGGAGGACGTCCAGGTGGTTGGCTTAAGCAGTTTAAGCGGCGCACATATGCAGCTGTTCCCTCCGGTGGCGCAGCTCCTGCGCGAACAGGGCGCGGTGGAAGTGCTGGTTATCGGCGGCGGTGTAATCCCCGAAGAAGATATTCCTTATCTTAAAGGAGCCGGTATCGCAGAAATCTTTACAACGGGAACTTCTACCGGTGAAATTATCAGGTATATTCAGGAACGGGTCTGAATTTAAGGGAGGTCGCCCACTTGATTAAAAAAATCGACCATATCGGTATTGCCGTCCACAGTATTGAGCAGGCGGCAAAGTTGTACGAGGCGCTGCTGGGCCTGAAAATCACCGCCACCGAGGTGGTGGAGGAACAAAAGGTAAAGGTGGCTTTCCTGCCTACCGGCGACAGTGAGGTGGAACTGTTGGAATCGACCGACCCCGAAGGGCCGGTGGCCAGGTTTATTGCCGCCAGGGGCGAAGGCATTCAGCATCTTGCCTTCCGCGTTGACAACCTGGAGGAAATGCTCGCCGCGCTAAAGGCGGCGGGAGTGCGCCTGATTGACGAGAAACCGCGGCATGGCGCCGGCGGTGCCAGAATTGCGTTCCTGCATCCCAAAGAAACTTTTGGCACCTTAATTGAGTTGTGTGAACGAAAAGATCAGGAGGTGTAAGTGAAGAGATGAATGACAAACTGCAATTGCTGAGCGAGCGGCGGGGGATTATTGAGGACGGCGGCGGTGAGAAACGCATTGCCGACCAGCATGCCAAGGGCAAGTATACGGCGAGGGAACGGCTGCAGATGCTGCTCGATCCCGGCAGCTTCTACGAGCTGGACGTATTTGTGCAGGGGGGCCTCGCCGATGCCGAACAAATCGGCGGCAGTTACCCGGGCGAGGGAGTGGTGACGGGCTATGGAACTGTCGCCGGCCGCCCGGTCTATGTCTTTGCCCAGGATTTTACGGTGGCAGGCGGATCTCTGGGAGAAATGCATGCCGCCAAAATCTGCAAGGTAATGGACTTGGCCATGAAAAATGGCGCGCCGTGCATCGGCCTGAATGATTCCGGCGGCGCGCGTATCCAGGAAGGCGTTAAGGCGCTTAACGGTTACGGAGAGATTTTTTACCGCAATACCCTGGCCTCCGGGGTTGTTCCGCAGATTTCTGTAATTATGGGGCCGTGCGCCGGCGGCGCTGTTTATTCGCCGGCTATCACCGACTTTGTTTTTATGGTGGAAAACACCAGCCAGATGTTTATTACCGGCCCGCAAGTAATTAAAGCCGTCACCGGCGAGGAAGTATCGCCCGAGGGCTTGGGCGGCGCGCTGACGCACAACCAGCTGAGCGGTGTGGCCCATTTTAAAGCAGCCGGCGAGGACGAATGCCTGTCCAAAGTAAAAGAGTTGCTCAGCTTTTTGCCTTCGAACAACCTGGAGGAGGCGCCGCTCATCGACCCTCAGGAACCGCAGCTTGACCCGCAAGAGTTGGCGGACCTGGTGCCCGACAATGCGAACAAGCCTTATGATGTGCGGGAGATTATCAGGCGGGTGGTGGACGGCAGCAGATTTCTGGAGGTCCAGGAGCTTTATGCCCAGAATGCCGTTGTCGGTTTTGCCCGCCTTGGCGGCCGCTCCGTCGGGATTATAGCCAACCAGGCGCAGGTGCTGGCCGGTTGCCTGGACATCAACTCTTCCGACAAGATTGCGCGGTTTGTCCGCTTTTGTGACTGTTTCAGCATCCCGATGGTTACTTTCGTTGATGTGCCGGGCTATCTTCCCGGCGTCAACCAGGAGCACGGCGGCATAATCCGCCACGGCGCCAAAGTGCTGTTTGCCTATTCGGAGGCTACGGTCCCCAAGATTTCAGTCGTGCTGCGCAAGGCCTACGGCGGCTCTTACATAGCGATGAGTGCGCGCTGCCTGCGCGGTGACCTGGCGCTGGCCTGGCCCACGGCGGAAATCGCCGTCATGGGGCCGGAAGGAGCAGCCAACATCGTTTTCCGCAAGGAAATCGACTCAGCAGCAGATCCGCAGGCGGAGCGGGCGGCCCGCGTTCAGCAGTACCGGGATAAATACTCCAACCCTTATATTGCCGCCAGCCGTGGCTGGGTGGACGACGTTATCGACCCGCGTGAAACACGCAGCCGCCTGCTGCAGGGACTGGAAATGCTGCTTAACAAACAGGATGACCGCCCGCGCAAGAAGCACGGCAACATCCCGTTATAAACAAGAAATAACATAAACATAAGAGATTTGAGTTTGCAGCTACGACCCTAATTTCGACGTGGTATCAGGCATATGCCGTTTTGAGCCATGAAAAAGGACAGAGGGAGGGGAATTGACAGTTTCATAAAATTGTTAATGCGTCAGCTCTGGCCGGGTGCTGGGGGGCTTGACTTTTTGCCGGCGTGGTGGTATATTTTAGCCAATTCAGATTATCAGAGCCATGATGGGGAGAGTAGCTTTGCAGGAAGTTCAAGCGAGCCCGGGACGGTGGGAGCCGGGCACGGAAAGCAAGGTGAAGCGCACCCCGGAGCCGCGCGCCAAACGGCCGGAGCCTGGTAGGTTGCGCCGGGGAAAGCCCGTTACAGCACACCGTGTTTTCACGGGTTAAGTGGGCCTTTGGCCAATAAAGGTGGTACCGCGAGAAACCTCTCGTCCTTGACTTTGGACGGGAGGTTTGTTTTTAACAAGCCTGAGGGAGTGTCGGGAAATGTTAAAAGTGGCTGTTGTGGGCGCTACCGGCTATACCGGTCGCGAATTGGTGCAAATACTGGTCAGCCATCCTAAGGTGCGGCTCTTCTGCCTGACCTCGGAAAGTTCCGCCGGCCTGCGTTTCGACCAGGTCTACCCCCAGTTTCGTTCTCTGGTGGAACTGCCGCTGGCAAGGCTGGCAGAAGTGGAAATGCTGGCCGAAAGTGATTTCATTTTCAGCGCCCTGCCGCACGGGCTGTCTTTGGAGACGGTGCCGGCGCTTGTGAGACTGGGTAAGCCGGTCGTAGACTTAAGCGGAGATTTTCGCCTGAAAGACGGCGAACTTTACCGGCAGTGGTACGGTTATAACCATGACTGCCGGGAGCTGCTGGCTCGGAGTGCTTACGGGTTGCCGGAGTTTCACCGGGATGTGATTCGCCGGGCCGGTTTTATCGCCAACCCGGGCTGCTACCCTACAAGTGTACTGCTGGCGGTAGGCCCGCTGCTGCGTGACGGTGTTATCGATCCGGACGATATTATCATTGACGCCAAGTCGGGTGTTTCCGGCGCCGGCCGCCAGGCAAAGCTGCCCTTCCATTTTCCGGAGTGCACGGAGAACTTTAAGGCTTACAAGGTGGCGGAGCATCAGCACACACCGGAAATCGAGCAGGAATTGAGCGGAATCTGCGGCCGCCCGCTCCGTGTAACCTTTACCGCTCACCTGGTGCCGATGGTGCGGGGCATACTTTCCACCATCTACCTGCGCACCGCCCCCGGCACTGACGAGCAGGATTTGTGGGCCGTTTATGAACGGTATTTTGCACGGGAACCTTTTATCCGTATGCTGCGGCCGCCGGAGCTGCCGGAGACCAGATTTGTCAGCGGCAGCAACTTTTGCGATATTTCTTTCCGCCTTGACCGCCGCACGGGACGGCTGATTGTTATCTCGGCCATCGATAACCTGGTTAAGGGGGCCGCCGGACAGGCGGTGCAGAACATGAATATTATGCTGGGTTGGCCGGAAGAGGCCGGCCTGAAAGGTGGGATGCCGGATGAAATTTCATAAGGCCGGGGGCGGTATCACGGCGGCAAAAGGTTTTCTGGCCGCAGGAACCCATTGCGGCATAAAAAAGAACAAAAAGGACCTGGCACTGGTCTTTTCGGAAACACCGGCTGCCGCTGCCGCCGTTTATACGCAAAATCTGGTGCAGGCGGCACCCCTGCTGGTCAGCCGCGAGCATCTGTCAGGAGGCGCGGCGCGAGCCGTGCTGTGCAACAGCGGGAACGCCAACGCCTGCACCGGCGAACAGGGACTGCTTGACGCACGGCGGATGGCTGCCCTGACAGCCCGGGCACTCGGCATTGCCGCACAAGAGGTGGTGGTAGCCTCCACTGGTGTCATCGGCGAATACATGCCGATGCAGGCGCTGGAAAAAGGCATCCCGGAGATTGCCGGGCTCCTCGCAAAGGACGGAGGAGGCGAGGCGGCCGAGGCCATTATGACCACGGATCTGGTTGCCAAAGAGTGCGCTTACCGCTTGCTCATCGGCGGACAGTTGGTTACTGTGGGCGGTATGGCCAAAGGCTCAGGGATGATTTACCCGAACATGGCCACCATGCTGGCCTTTGTTACCACCGATGCGGCTATCGCGCCGGAACTGCTGGCCAAGGCGCTGAAATACACGGTAAACCGCTCCTACAACCTGACTACCGTGGACGGTAATACCAGCACGAACGATATGGCAGTAGTGCTGGCCGGCGGCGCCGCCGGTAACCAACCTATAGTTACCGAAGGCGAGGACTATCACCGTTTCCTGGCTCTGCTGCAGCGTGTCAACACAGAACTGGCGCAAAAAATCGTCCGCGACGGCGAGGGAGCGACCAAATTCATCGAACTGACGGTCAGGAGGGCTGCTTCTTTTTCCGCCGGCAGGACACTGGCTATGGGCATCTTAAACTCCACGCTGGTTAAGACCGCGTTTTTTGGCGCAGATGCCAACTGGGGGAGAATTCTTTCAGCCATGGGCCAGACAGGGGTGGAGTTTTACCCGGAGCGTGTCGACGTCTTTCTTGGGGAGTTGCAGGTGGCCCGTGACGGGAGGGGAGTGCCTTTTGACGAAACGCGGGCTAAGGAAACCTTGCGCAAAAAGGACATAAAGGTAACAGTTGACCTTAAAATGGGCGGCGAGACGGTTACCGCCTGGGGCACCGATTTGAGCCTGGACTATGTTAAGATCAATGCCAGTTACCGCAGCTAGCGGGATGAAAGAAAGGGAATTCAGGATGAGCAAAGAAATAAAGGAATTGATTGCCAAGGCGGAGGTGCTGATTGAGGCGCTTCCGTACCTGAGAAAATTTGCCGACAAGTCCTTTGTCATCAAGTACGGCGGCCAGGCCATGGTTTCCGAGGAGTTCAAAAGGTCGGTCATTATGGATCTTATCCTGCTGAAGTACATCGGCATCAACCCTATCCTGGTTCACGGCGGCGGCGCCGAAGTGAACAGGATGCTGGAGCGGCTGGGCAAAAAGGCTGTTTTTGCCAACGGGCTGCGCGTTACTGACGAGGAGACGATGGAAGTGGTGGAGATGGTGCTGGTCGGCAAGGTCAACAAAGAGATTGTCGGCCTGATTAACCGTCACGGGGGCAAAGCGGTGGGACTGTCCGGCAAAGACGCCGATTTGCTGGTGGCCAGGCGCCGCCCGCCGGAAAAGGTTAACGGCAGTGCGCAGGTGGTGGACCTGGGGCAGGTGGGTGACATTGAGCAGGTGAACCCGGGCGTGTTGCAGACGCTGTGCAGCCAGGGCTACATTCCGGTTATTTCCTCTATCGCCGTCGGCCGTGAGGGAGAGAGCCTGAACATTAATGCCGACCACGTGGCCGGACAGTTGGCGGCGGCGCTGCGTGCGGAAAAACTGATTCTGCTGACCGATGTGGAAGGAATTTTTGCTGACCCGGCCCTCCCCGGTTCGCTTATTTCCACATTGCCGAAGGACCAGGCGCTGGCCATGATTGGGGACGGGAAAATCAACAAAGGGATGATTCCCAAAGTGGAAGCCTGCCTGATGGCCCTGGAACAGGGCGTCGGGCGCACCCACATTATTGATGGCCGGCTGCCTCACGCCCTGCTTTTAGAAATTTTTACGGACCATGGCATCGGTACCATGGTCACGGCGGAAGGAATGTCAAATAATGGAAATTAAGGCGCTGGAAAAGAAATACATTATCAATACTTACAACCGCCGGCCGGAAACAACTGTCCTGATCAAGCGCGGTGAAGGGGTATATGTCTGGGATGAGACGGGCAACAGGTACCTGGACTTTGTGAGCGGCCTTGCCGTTAACAGCCTGGGACACTGCCACCCGGCGGTGGTGGAGGCTGTTTGCCGCCAGGCGGAAAAATTAATGCACGCCTCCAATCTGTATTACACTGAGCCGCAGGTTCGCCTGGCGGATGTGCTGGTCCGGCATTCCGTGGCCGACAAGGTATTCTTCTGCAACAGCGGCGCCGAAGCCAACGAGGCCGCCATCAAACTGGCCCGCAAGTACGGCAAGCAAAAGCGGGGAGCGGAAGCTCATGAAATTATTACCGCCCTGCGCTCTTTCCATGGCAGGACGCTGGCGGCGGTCACCGCTACAGGGCAGCCAAAGTACCACCAAGGCTTTGAGCCGCTAGTCAGCGGTTTCCGGTACGGCAGGTTCAATGACCTGGCTTCTTTTGCCGCCCTGGTCAACGATAAAACGTGCGCCATCCTGGTGGAGCCGCTGCAAGGCGAGGGCGGCGTCTATCCCGCCGACCCGGAGTTTTTGGCAGGCTTGCGGCGCCTTTGTGACGAGCACGGCTTGCTCCTGATTTTCGACGAAGTGCAGTGCGGCATCGGTCGTACAGGACGCCTCTTTGCCTATGAACACTTTGGCGTGGAACCGGATGCCTTTACGCTGGCCAAAGCCCTGGGCGGCGGGCTGCCAATCGGCGCGTTGTGCGTCAGGGGTGAGGCGGCTGATTGCTTCGTCCCCGGTGACCACGCTTCCACTTTCGGCGGCAATCCGGTGGCCTGCGCCGCGGCTCTGGCTGTGCTGGATGTTGTCCTGGGGAGCGGATTTCTGGCGCACGTGGAGCTGATGGGCAACTACCTGATGACACAGCTCCGTCAGTTACCGTCACCGTCCGTTTCTGAGGTACGGGGACTGGGACTGATGGTGGGTATGGAGGTGGACGGGGACGGAACTGCCTTGGCCGCTTACTGCCAGGAAAGAGGCCTGCTGCTCAACTGTATCGGCGGCAGGGTGCTGCGTTTTCTGCCCTCCCTGATTGTGGAACAGGAGCACCTTGACGCCGCAGTGACTTTGCTTGCTCAGGCGCTGCAGGCGGCGGGGCAGGAAAAGCAGGCGCAGGCGGAGAATGTTACGGAAGGCCGGCCAAGTGATTCACGTCCGGAGGGATGCGAATGATGGACGGGATGCGCGGCCGGGACTTTCTCTCGGTTAACGATTTCAGCAGAGAAGAGTTGCAGGAGCTGTTGGCTTCAGCGCTGCGCCTGAAGCGGGAATTAAGAGAGGGCAGGGAACACCGCCTGTTGCAGGGGCGGACGCTCGGCATGATTTTCCAGAAGCCGTCCACGCGCACACGTGTTTCTTTTGAGGTGGCCATGTGGCAGTTGGGCGGGCAGGCCCTGTTTTTAAGCGCGCAGGATTTACAGATTGGGCGCGGGGAGCCGCTCAAAGACACAGCCAGAACTCTTTCGCGCTATCTGGACGGGATTATGATTCGCACCTTTGCCCACAGCGAAGCGGAAGAACTGGCGGCTTTTGCCGGCGTGCCGGTTATTAACGGACTGACCGACCGGCTCCATCCCTGCCAGGCTATGGCTGACATGCTGACGCTCCTGGAACACTACGGCCGGCTGGAAGGGTTGCAGCTGGCCTATGTCGGTGACGGCAACAACGTGGCGCACTCGCTGATGCTGGCTGCCACCAAACTGGGCTTGCACATGGCGGTTGCCACACCGCCGGGGTATGAGCCCGACCAGGAAATAGTTGACGCGGCCAGAGTCAACGGTGCGCTGGCGGGAACAAGCCTGCTGGTGACCAACGACCCGGCACTGGCGGTTCTCGGGGCACAGGCTGTATACACGGATGTGTGGGCCAGCATGGGGCAGGAAGCAGAGTACGCCGAAAGATGCGCTTTGTTTCATCCATACCAGCTGAACAGCCGCCTGTTGGCCCAGGCAGCGCCTGGGGCACTGGTTCTCCATTGTCTCCCTGCCCACCGCGGCGAGGAAATTTCCGAGCAGGTGCTGGAAGGCCCGCAGTCTGCTGTCTTTGAACAGGCGGAAAACAGATTGCATGTCCAAAAAGCGATTTTGGCCGCCCTTCTTTAAAAGCACGGGATATTTTTGTTGTAACTGCTCAGGCCATCATCTGACGCTAACTTAGAAATTCTTTTGTTTCCTCCGGAACCAGTCAGCAGTTGCTTAATCCGGAAAGGAGCATCGGTCAGTGAAGCCGGTAGTAATCATCAACAACAGGACTTACGAACGGATCCCGGTAAAAACACACCTGATTTCCTTCGGCGAAGATCTTGTGCAGATTATGCAAAGGTATGCCGGACCGCTGTTTTTGCAGGGTGACTGGATTGCTGTTTCCGAAAAAGTGGTTTCTGTCTGTCAGAACAATGTCCGCCATATTTCTACTGTCAAAGCGGGACGGCTGGCAAAGCTGATTGTCAGGGGAGTAAAAAAGTATCCCAATGACATCGGCTTTTCCCGGCCGGAAAAGATGCAGCTGGTCGTGGAAATATCCGGACTGCTCAGGGTCTTGCCGGCCATGGCGTTGGGTGCTCTTGGCAAACTGGTAGGGATCCATGGCATATTTTGGTGTGTGGCTGGTAAGAGGGTCGCTGAGATTGACGGCTTTAATCCGGCGGCGATGTATCCCTATACGGAATATGCCGCCCTGCCGCCGCAGGAACCGGCCAGGGTCTGCCAGGAAATTGAGGATAAACTGGGTATGCCGGCGGTTATGATTGATGGCAATAATATAAACGTAAAAATTATCGCGCAGAGCAGGCAGGTGCCTGTGGACAGGAAGGAAGCCCGTCTTATTCTGCTCGACAACCCGATGGGACAGGACAGGGAACTGACACCTTTTATTATCGTACGCAAAGTGAGGGAGCAGGGATGAAAAAAATTGTACTGGCTTATTCAGGCGGTCTTGATACTTCAATTGCTATCGCCTGGCTGAAAGAAAGATATGGCTGTGAAGTGGTGGCCATGGCGGCCGACGTCGGTCAGGGCGAGGAATTGGCGCCGCTTTCGGCCAAGGCGCTTGCCTCCGGCGCGAGCAGGCTGTATATCGAAGACATCAGGGATGAGTTCGTACGCGATTTTGTGTTTCCTATGCTGCAGGCCGGAGCGCTGTATGAGCAGAAATACCTGTTGGGAACAGCCATCGCTCGCCCGGCCATTGCCAAGGCGCTGGTGAAGGTGGCGCTGCAGGAAGGCGCCGACGCGGTTGCCCACGGTGCGACCGGCAAAGGCAACGACCAGGTGCGCTTTGAGTTGACAGTCAAAGCCCTGGCGCCTCACCTGAAAATTGTGGCCCCCTGGCGTGAATGGGAGATCCGTTCCCGTGACGATGCTTTTGATTATGCAGAAAAACGCGGTATCCCAGTGCCCGTTACCAAGTCAAAGCCTTACAGCATGGACCGCAATATCTGGCATTTAAGCTACGAGGGCGGGGTTCTGGAAGACCCGGACAGGGAGCCTGACCGGGAGATGTTTCTGCTGACGGTGGACCCGGCCGAGGCGCCGGACCAGCCGGAAGCTGTGGAGATTGACTTTGTGCGCGGGATACCGTCCGGGATAAACGGTGAGCCGCTTGCCCCGGTAGAACTACTGACCAGGCTGAATGCACTGGCCGGCCGGCACGGCGTGGGCCGGGTTGACATGGTGGAAAACCGCCTGGTCGGGATGAAGTCACGGGGTGTTTACGAGACGCCTGGCGGTACTCTTCTGTTTCTGGCGCACCGGGAACTGGAATCACTGACAGTCGACCGGGAAACAATGCACTTTAAAGAACTGGTTGCCGCGAGGTTTGGCGAGCTGGTCTATTACGGGCAGTGGTTCACACCGTTGCGCGAGGCTTTAAGTGCCTTCGTGGAAAATGCCCAGCGCCGCGTGAGCGGTTCCATCCGCTTAAAGTTGTTTAAAGGCAATGTTACCGTGGCCGGCCGCCGCTCGAATTTTTCCCTGTACCGGGAGGACCTGGCTACCTTTGGCGCCGACGCGGTGTACAACCAGCGCGATGCGGAAGGGTTCATCAACCTTTTCGGTCTGCCGCTTCTGATTCAGGGAATACTGGATAAAGAAAGCCGTAAGGAGTAGCGCCGAATATGAAACTGTGGGGAGGCAGATTTGAGAAAGCCACTGACCGCTTGGTGGAGGAGTTCACCGCTTCCATCTTCTTTGACCGGCGTCTGGCGGAGGAAGATATCGCCGGCAGTATGGCCCATTGCCGGATGCTGGCCAAACAGGGAATTATCAGCCAGGAGGAAGCCGGGCAGATTCTGGCCGGTCTGGCGGAGGTCCGCGAGGAAATCAGGCGCGGCGAGTTTACATATTCCGCAGCGCTGGAAGATATTCACCTGCATGTGGAGCAACGGCTGACGGAAAAAATCGGGCCGGCCGGCGGCAAGTTGCATACCGGCCGCTCCCGCAACGACCAGGTGGCCCTGGATATGCACCTTTATGTCAGGAAGGAGATCCTGGCGGTAACCTCCCTTGCCGCTTCGCTGCAACAGGCTATCCTGGAGGTGGCCGAAGCCCACCTGGACGTAATCATGCCCGGCTATACCCATCTGCAGCGGGCGCAGCCAGTCCTTTTTTCCCATCACCTGCTGGCCTATTTCTGGATGCTCGAGCGGGACCGGGAACGGTTCCGGGACGCCTACAGGCGTGCTGACTGGATGCCTCTTGGCGCAGGCGCCCTGGCCGGAACCACATTCCCCGTGGATCGGGAGACGGTGGCTGAGGAGCTCGGGTTTGCCAGGCTGTACGAAAACAGCCTTGATGCCGTCAGTGACCGGGATTTTGTGGCCGAGTTTCTGTCTGCCGCTGCTCTCCTGATGGTGCATCTCAGCCGCTTCAGCGAAGACCTGGTTCTCTGGAGCAGCTCCGAGTTTGCTTTTGTTACCTTGGATGACGCTTTTACCACCGGCTCCAGCATGATGCCGCAGAAGAAAAATCCGGACATACCGGAACTGGTGCGCGGCAAGACCGGGAGGGTACTCGGCAGCCTGGTGGCAGTGCTGACGATGCTCAAAGGATTGCCCCTCGCTTATAACAAAGACATGCAGGAAGACAAAGAAGCGCTTTTTGATACGGTCGACACAATAAAGATGTGCCTGACGCTGTACGCCGCTATGCTGCGCACGATGAAGGTAAACGCGGCAGGAATGTACGCCGCCGCAGCGGGAGGCTTTGCTTCCGCCACCGACCTCGCTGATTACCTGGTGCGGCGGGGGTTGCCGTTCCGGGAAGCCCACGCGGTGGTCGGGCGCCTGGTGGGCGGCTGCGCTGCTGCCGGCCGGAGCCTGACGGAGCTCAGCCTTGAGGAGCTGCGGGAAGCCAGCCCGCTGCTGGACGCCGAGGCGTTGCAGCTGCTGACTCCGGAAGCGTGTGTGACCGCCAGGAGCTCCCGCGGCGGTACGGCCAGCGAGGCGGTGGAGGAACAACTGAAAAAGGCCAGGGAACTTATGGAGCCATAAGGAGGACTGCCTGTGCAACCATGGTACAGGATATCTGTTGAGGAGACACTGCAATCCCTGGACAGCTGCCGGGACGGACTGACAGCCGGAGAATCCGAAGCGCGACTCAGCCGTTTCGGTTTGAATGAACTGCTGGAAAAAAAGAAAAAAACTGCGGTTATGATGTTTCTTGGGCAGTTTAATGACTTTTTAATCATCGTGCTGATGGCTGCCGCCCTGATGGCCGGCCTGGCAGGCTCGTCCAAAGATGCCATCGTAATCCTTGCCGTCGTGGCGCTTAACGCCGTAATCGGTTTTATCCAGGAACACAAAGCGGAGAAGGCCATGGCAGCCTTAAAGAAAATGGCGGCGCCTTCCGCAACCGTCATCAGGGACGGCGGCCCGATGCAAATCGCGGCCGCGCTTCTGGTGCCCGGTGATATTGTCCTGCTTGATGCCGGCCGGGTCGTGCCGGCCGACATGCGCCTGGTGGAGGCGGCGCAGTTGCTGGTGGAAGAAGCGGCCCTGACCGGGGAATCGGTAGCGGTTGAGAAACATGAGCTTCGCTTACCCGAAGAAGGTCTTCCTCTCGGTGACCGGAAGAATATGGCTTACAACGGCACCGTGGTTGTCGGCGGAAGAGGCGTGGGTCTGGTGACAGCTACAGGCATGGCAACTGAGATCGGCAAAATTGCCACCATGCTGCAGGAAGAAAAGGAAGTCAAAACGCCGCTGCAAAAGCGGCTTACCCAGTTTGGCAAGAAGCTGGCCGGCGTGATTCTCCTGATCAGCGCGGTTGTTTTTGCCATGGGCGTGTTGCGGGGCGAGGATGTGGTGACCATGTTTCTGACCGGTATTTCGCTGGCGGTGGCCGCCATCCCTGAAGCCTTGCCAGCCGTAATTACAATAACGCTGGCACTGGGCGCCAAGAAGATGGCCCGGCAAAACGCGCTGACCCGCAAACTGGCCGCTGTGGAAACTTTAGGCTCGGTTACCTATATCTGTTCCGACAAGACGGGTACGCTGACCCTGAACCGGATGGAAGTTGAAGCAGTCTATAGCGGAGGGGTGGCGGTCGCGGCCGGGGAGGTGACCAATCACTCCCTGCTCCTGCAGGCTATGGCGCTCAGCAACGATGCCCATGATAACGGCGGGGAAGAAGTGTTTGGCGACCCGACGGAAGTGGCCCTGTACAATTTTGCCAGGAAGCATGGCTTCAATAAGAAAGAACTGGAACAAGAGTACCCGCGCAGCGGAGAGCTTCCTTTCGACTCGCAACGCAAGGCGATGACCACGTTTCACCGCACTTCGGACGGCCGGCATCTTTCTTTCAGCAAGGGTGCCGCGGAGATGCTGGTGGAAAAGTGCAGCCTAATGCTAACTGAAAGCGGAACGGCGGCTATTGAACGGGAGCCGGTTTTGCGGAATGCTGCTGAAATGGCTGCCTCCGGCTTGCGCGTTCTCGCCCTGGCGATGCGTCACTGGCAGGCTCAGCCCGACAATCTGCGGCCGGAGGAAGTGGAGACCGGCCTGATTTTGCTTGGCCTTGTCGGTATCATGGATCCACCGCGCGAAGAGGCAAAGGAGGCCGTGGCTATGTGCCGGACGGCGGGCATTGTCCCGGTAATGATCACCGGCGACCACCCGCTGACGGCGGAAGTAATCGCCAGGCGACTGGGAATTCTCGATGACGGCGCCGCCGAAGTCATTACCGGCGGGGAACTGGAAAAGATGCCGGATAAGGAATTTGCCGAAAGAGTATTGCGAATAAGGGTTTATGCCAGGGTTGCTCCGGAACAGAAGCTGAAAATCGTCAAGGCGCTGCAGGATAACGACCAGTATGTAGCTATGACGGGAGACGGCGTAAACGATGCTCCGGCCATTAAGCGGGCGGATATCGGCATTGCCATGGGCATTACCGGCACCGATGTCACCAAGGAGGCTTCGGCCATTATCCTGTTGGACGATAATTTTGCCACTATTGTCCGGGCGGTGCGTGAGGGGCGGCGCATTTACAACAATATCCTGAAATTTATCAGGTACAGCATGACAGCCAACGCCGGAACCATAGCAGCCATTTTCTTCGCGCCGCTTTTTGGCCTGCCGTTGCCGATGCTGCCTATCCAGATTCTCTGGCTGAACATGCTGACTGACAGCCTGCCGGGGCTGGCACTGGCAGCTGAGCCGCCGGAAAAAGATGTGATGCATCAGCCGCCGCGCAAGCCGCAGGAGGGCGTGTTTTCAAACGGGCGTGGCTGGTATATCGCGCGTTTCGGCCTGTTGGTCGGCAGTATAGCGCTCCTGCTGCAGGCTTATGCCATCGAAAACGCTTTAAGCTGGCAGACCATGGTCTTTACCTTCCTGGTCTTAAACAGGATGGGTGTGGCCATGGCCGTCCGTTCCGACACTTTTTCACTCTGGCAGACCGGGTTTTTCAGCAACAAAGCAATCCTCGGCGCCGTCCTGCTGGTTTTTGTCTTGCAGCTTGCCGTTGTTTACCTGCCGTTCTTTAATTTTATATTTAATACCGAACCAATGTCCTTAGAAGAACTGCTGATAGTGCTATTTATTTCACCGCTGACTCTGATAGCGGCAGAGACCGAAAAGTGTTTCCGGCGCAGAGCCTGCCGGCCGCTGCCCGCTCCCAGCAGCTAGATATTATCTGCAAACCCTGCTTGACACATAATATGTGTACACTTACAATGGCATAAAAAGAGGTGGCGAAGCATTGGATGAAATCTTGCAGGCCCTGTTACGAGGGGAAATTAGCCTGGAAACTGCCAGGCAGAAGCTTGATGTGCTGCAGATAAAAAAAATTGGCGAGGTGGCCAGACTAGACGTCAACCGTGCCAGGAGGACGGGAGCGCCGGAGGCAATCCTGGCAGAGGACAAAGCGACCGAAGATGTGTGCCGGCTGACTCTGGCCATGGCGGAGACAAGCGGCTATGCACTGGTAACGAGGGCCAAAGACATTGACCTAGCCGCTCTGGAAGAAAACATCCCGGCAGAATATGAACTGGAAGTTAACCGGCAGGCGCGCACCTGTCTTGTGAAGCGCCGCGGTCATGTGTTCGGGGAAGCAGGACGGATAGGTGTCCTGGCGGCCGGAACAGCCGATATAGGGGTGGCGGAAGAAGTGATTGTTACCGCCCGGGTGATGGGCTGCGGGGTAATTAAGGCCTTTGATGTGGGGGTGGCCGGGATCCACCGGCTGTACGGGCCGCTGACGGAAATGATGGAGCAGGGGGTTGCCGCCATCGTGGTGGTGGCCGGAATGGACGCGGTGCTGCCGATAGTCGTCTCCAGCCACGTCAGCGTGCCGGTAGTCGGAGTGCCGACTTCCGTAGGCTACGGCATGGGCAAAGACGGCGTAGCCGGCCTGTTGACCATGCTGCAGACGTGCTCGCCGGGCCTCGCGGTAGTAAACATTGACAACGGTTTTGGCGCCGGTGTCTTTGCCTCTCTGATCGCCAGACAGAGCTGCCGCGGCAGCTAAAAGCTTACTTATCTCGATAATGTGCACCGCATTGGGCAATTTCTATACGGCCGGCTTTTATACGGTAAACTAACCGATTCGCTTCGTCTATTCTTCGACTCCACCAGCCGGAAAAGTCGTGTTTCAAAGGCTCCGGTTTCCCTATACCTTCGTAACCGTTGCGATCAATGTCCTTCAAAAGCTGGTTAATTCGACGCAAGGTCTTTTTGTCATGCGTCTGCCAAAATAGGTAATCATCCCATGCGGAATCGTACCAAATTTTATCCATTGTCAACCTCAATCAGGTCGTGGGCTGTACCCTTTCCAGCCTCAAGGGCGGCAATCGCTTCACGCAATCTTGCTTGGTTGGCCTCTCTGTAAAATGGGTCACCTCCAACTTCAAAGGGAATTTTACCCTGCCGCACGGCAGTCTTGACAAAAATGGTAATAGCCGTAGTCATATTCATTCCCATATCCTCAAAAAGCATTTCAGCCTGCTTTTTAAGGGTTTCGTCTATACGAATGGTAATGCTTGTTGTTGCCATATTGCCAACTCCTTTTATTTCTATCCGTACTAACATTATAGATATATTAGCTTACGTTGTCAATACGTGCCGCGGCAATTGCCGCATAGCCTGCTCGATGCCCAGCGTAACTTGTTCCGCATCTTTACCCTGTGTCTGGCCTGGCGGGAGAGATTGAGTAACGTTGCAGTTAAAAACCGGAAAGCCTGTGCAGGGGCAATTGACGAGTTTTACTTTGCTTTCCAATATGGTAAGATGAATTCCAAGGGAGGCAGGAGCAATGGAAAAGAGCGAGCTGCTGGTGTTAATCAGGAAAGTCCTGGCGGAGGACGGGTGCCTGCCTTGTACGGCCGCATTCCGGCTGGCTGAGGCGCAAGGGCTGACGCTGCGCGAGATTGGACAGGCCTGCAATGAGGCGAAAATAAAAATCAGCACGTGCCAGCTGGGCTGCTTTTAGCTTTATGTTGACGGTGCTAAGCGTGACGGAAGCGGCGGAACGAGTGTTAAACAGTATTTGTACTAGCACCGGGTCTGAGATTGTCAGTATGTGCAGTGCTGTTGGCCGTGTCCTGGCCGGTCCGCTGACAGTGCCGGCTGACCTGCCGCCTTTTTCCCGCTCATCCATGGACGGGTATGCCGTAGCGGCCCGTGATACTTACGGAGCGTCCGAGTCGATGCCGGCACTGTTAACCGTGGCCGGCGAGGTGCCGATGGGCGCAAGACCGCCTGCCGCCCTAGCCCCCGGGCAGGCGATGCGCATTGCTACCGGAGGTATGCTGCCGGAGGGCAGCGATGCGGTGGTGATGGTGGAGCATACTGAGTCTCTCGACGCGGTGACGGTGGCTGTCAACCGGCCGACTGCTCCGGGAGAAAACATTGTGGCGCGCGGAGAGGACCTGCAGGCGGGGCAGACTTTTCTGCCTGCAGGCCACCGCCTGAGGGCCCGCGACCTATCTGTCCTGGCGGCGCTGGGCTATGTGCGGGTTGCGGTGACCAAGCGGCCGCGGGTGGCTATTATCTCAACCGGTGATGAGCTTGTTCCGCCGGAACAGGAACCGGCCCCGGGGCAGATTCGCGATGTCAACTCGGTGCTGCTGACGGCCTTGGTGCGGCAGACCGGAGGGGAAGCGGTGCCGCTGGGGATTGTGCCCGACCGGGAGGAGGCGTTTTTTGCCGTCCTGCGCCAGACCACAGGATGTGACTGTGTTATCTTTTCCGGGGGCAGCTCGGCCGGGGCCAGGGATCTGACGGCCGCGGTCATTGACCGCCTTGGAAGCCCCGGTGTCCTGTTTCATGGTGTTTCCATGCGGCCCGGCAAACCGTTTATCTTCGGTGTGGTGGATAGTAAACCGTATTTCGGCCTCTCCGGCAACCCGACCTCCGCGCTGGTCGGCTTTATCGTGATTGTCCGGCCGCTGCTCTGGACACTGTCCGGCAGCACCGAGCAGCCGCTCTTTCTCCCGGTCCGGGTGGAGCGCAGCCTTCCCTCGGCCGGCGGGAGGGAAGATTATTACCGGGTCCAAGTCTTCGCGCAGGAAGGCGAGCTGTGGGCCAGGCCGCTGCCGGGCCAGGCCGGCCTGCTTTCCACCATGCTGCACGGGAATGCGCTGCTGCGCATCCCGCAAAACTGCGAAGGTGTGGAAGCAGGGGAAAAAGCAACTGTCTTGCTGCTGTAAATATGAGGTGAGCCGATGAAAGAGAAGCGACAGCGCTATCTGCACAATGTAACGGTCGGGGAGGCCGGCCGGCGCTTTCTGGAGCGTGACTGGCCGGACCTGGGCGAGGAGACGCTGCCGGTAAGCCGGGCCGTCGGCCGGGTTACCGCACAAGCGGTATTTGCCCGGCTGTCCTCTCCCCATTACCATGCCGCCGCCATGGACGGCGTGGCGGTACGTGCGCGTGATACCGCCGGCGCCGCCGAGGCGAGTCCTAAGCGGCTGCGCCTGGGGGAGCAAGCGGTGCCGGTTGATACCGGTATGCCGCTGCCGCCGGGGTTCGATGCCGTGATTATGGCGGAAGAGCTGCTGGAGGCCGGGGAAGAGGTGGAGATTGCGGCGCCGGTAGCGCCATGGCAGCACGTGCGTCCGGTTGGGGAAGACATAGTGGCTACGGAAATGCTGCTGCCTGCCGGACAGGTGTTGCGAGGATTTGAGGCCGGTGCGCTGCTGGCAGGCGGGGTGGATACCGTCTCTGTCCGTCTCCGCCCGCGTGTCGTCCTCATCCCCACGGGGCATGAACTGGTGCCGCCGGGGACCATTCCCGCTCCCGGGCAGGTAATCGAGTACAATTCGACCATCCTTTCGGCGCTTGTTGCAGAGTGGGGCGGTGAGGCTACGGTGCATGAAGTCGTGGCTGATAATCTGCCGTTACTCCGGGAGGTAACCGCTGAGGCGGCCCGCAATTATGATGTGGTGCTGATTATTGCCGGGTCTTCCGCCGGACGCCGGGATTACACGGCGGAGGTAGTGGCAGCGCTTGGCGAAGTGCTGGTTCATGGTGTGGCCGTCCGCCCCGGCAAACCGGTTATTCTTGGCAGGGTGGCAGGCAAACCGGCAATGGGAGTGCCGGGCTACCCCGTTTCGGCGGTGGTGGCTCTGGAGCTTTTTTTGCGTCCCCTGCTTTACCGGCTGCAGGGCTGCCCGGTTCCGGCCCGGCCGCTGCTTCCGGCCGTCTTTTCCCGCCAGCTCGTCTCCACCCTGGCCGCCGAGGAGTGGGTCAGGGTGAAAGTAGGGCTGGTGAATGGCTCCTATGTGGCAACGCCGCTGACACGCGGCGCCGGAGTGACAACTTCGCTCTGCCGGGCTGACGGTGTGGTGCGCATCCCGCAGCAACAGGAGGGCCTGCAGGCGGGAGATAAAGTAAGCGTGGAACTGTGGCGTCCTCAGGAGGTGATTGACCGTTCCGTCGTTTGTTGCGGCAGCCATGACCTGACCCTCGATGTGCTGGGAGACCTGTTCGGGCGGCGCTACCCCGGCTTCTCCCTGTCTTCCTCACCGGTAGGCAGCATCGCCGGCCTGATGGCTTTGCGCCGCGGCGAGGCCCATCTGGCCGGAATTCATCTCCTGGATGAGGAAAGCGGCGAGTACAACATTCCGTTCCTCGAACGCTTCCTGCCCGGGGTTTCGCTGGAACTGGTTACCCTGGTGGAACGGGAACAGGGTTTAATTGTGGCCCCCGGAAATCCTAAAAAGATTTTTGCTGTTGAAGATTTGCCGCGTCCCGAGGTATCCTTTGTCAACCGGCAGCGAGGCGCCGGGACCAGGCTGCTGCTCGATTCGTGGCTGAAGGAAAAAAATATTTCTCCGGCCGCCGTTAACGGCTACGAGCGCGAGGAATACACTCACCTGGCGGTGGCGGCTGCGGTGTCCGCAGGTTCGGCGGATGCCGGGCTTGGCGTTTATGCCGCCGCCAGGGGAATGGGCCTGGGCTTTGTTCCGCTGGCCAGGGAGCGTTTTGACCTGGCTGTTCCGCTGGCCAGTCTTGACGATGAACGGGTGGTCAAGCTGCTGGAGATAATCCGGTCGGCCGAATTCCGCGCCGCAGTGGCTGCGCTGGGAGGATATGATGTGGAAAAAACGGGACAGTGCATTTACCGCACAGAGGAGGTTTTGCAGAAGTGATGACTGAATTTACGGTGGCAATTCTCACAGCTAGTGACAAAGGCGCCAGAGGGGAGCGGGAGGACGGAAGCGCGCCGGTTATCCGCGAACTGGTAGAGCCGCTTGGCGGTCATGTCGTAGCGTACACAATAGTGCCTGACGACTTATTGCTGATTAAGAGCAAATTAACGGAATATGCCGATACGATGCGGGTTTCCCTCGTCCTGACCACCGGGGGTACAGGCCTTGGACCGCGGGACCATACGCCGGAGGCGACACTGGCTGTCCTTGACCGTCAAGTGCCGGGACTGGCGGAGGCGATGCGTGCCGCCGGCTGCCTGAGGACGCCCCATGCCATGCTTTCCCGAGCCGTGTGCGGCGTACGCAAGTCTACTTTGATTATTAACCTGCCGGGCAGCCCGCGGGCTGTGCGGGAAAACCTGAGCGTGATCCTGCCCGCTTTGCCGCACGCGCTGCAAGTGCTGCGCGGCGAAGTTTCGGAGTGTGCAGCTTTACGCCCGGCAAATGAATAAAACAAAATTTGCTGTACAAAATAGCGGCATAGGAAACAGAGGAAAAAAAAGAGAAAGGAAGAAATCCCTGAATATATTTATCCTGATTGTGATATCTGAGGCAATTCGCCTGTAATTTCAGCGGATACGCTATTGCGTTAAAGCTGTTTTTTGGGTACTATACTTATGTGCACTTAGCACTCACAAACCACGAGTGCTAATAACCATCAAACATATATTTTAATTAAGGAGGTTGTTCTATGAACATCAAACCCTTGGCCGACCGTGTGGTAATCAAGGTGCTGGAGGCAGAAGAAAAGACTGCCAGCGGTATCGTTTTGCCGGATAAGGCCAAAGAGAAGCCGCAGGAAGGTGAAGTCGTGGCCGTCGGTGGCGGCAAGATCCTGGAAAACGGCACCCGCGTGGAGATGGATGTCAAAGTCGGTGACCGGATTCTCTTCTCCAAGTATGCCGGCACGGAAATTAAGCTGGAGGGCAAGGAGTACATGATTATGCGCCAGGACGATATTCTGGCTAAGTTGGTTTAACAACTTCAAATAAAAGTTTCGGGAGGTAAAGAGAAATGGCCAAAGAAATCCTGTTCCGCGAAGACGCCCGCCGTGCCCTGGAAAAGGGTGTTAACGCGCTGGCTGATACGGTAAAGGTGACACTCGGCCCCAAGGGCCGCAACGTGGTGCTGGACAAAAAGTTCGGCAGCCCGCTGATTACGAATGACGGGGTTACCATTGCCCGTGAGATTGAACTGGAAGACCATTTTGAAAACATGGGCGCCCAACTGGTGAAGGAAGTGGCCACCAAAACCCAGGACGTGGCCGGCGATGGTACCACCACCGCTACGCTGCTGGCTCAGGCCATAATTCGTGAAGGTATCAGGAACGTGACGGCCGGCGCTAACCCCATGGCTATCAAGCGCGGGATTGAAAAAGCTGTCAAGGTGGCTGTTGATGAAATCAAGTCGCAGTCCAAGCCAATTGAGACCAAAGAAGCCATTGCGCAGGTGGCCTCTATTTCCGCCTCCGACGAGGAAATCGGCAAGCTGATTGCCGAAGCGATGGATAAAGTGGGTAAAGACGGCGTTATCACCGTGGAAGAGTCCAAAGGATTCACTACCGACCTGAAGGTGGTGGAAGGGATGCAGTTTGACCGCGGCTACATTTCTCCCTATATGGTTACCGATGCGGAAAAAATGGAAGCAGTACTGGATGATCCGTATGTCATGATGACAGACCGTAAAATCGGTAACATTCACGAGTTGCTGCCCATTCTTGAAAAAGTTGTCCAGTCGGGCAAGCCGCTGCTGCTGGTAGCCGAAGATGTGGAAGGGGAAGCTCTTGCCACACTGGTTGTCAACCGCCTGCGCGGCACGTTCACCTGCGTGGCCGTAAAAGCCCCCGGCTTTGGCGACCGCCGCAAAGCCATGCTGCAGGACTTGGCAACCTTGACCGGCGGGCAGGTTATCTCTGAGGATTTGGGCATCGACATGAAAAACGTCGAAATGCGCATGCTGGGCCGCGCGCGCCAAGTCCGGGTCAGCAAGGAAGAAACGATTGTGGTGGACGGCGGCGGCGACACTGCAGACATCAAAAAGCGCATCGGCCAGATTCGCGTCCAGATTGAGGAGACCACCTCTGACTTTGACCGGGAGAAGCTGCAGGAGCGCCTCGCTAAGCTAGCCGGCGGCGTAGCTGTTATCGAAGTGGGCGCCGCCACTGAAACAGAGATGAAAGAGAAGAAGCTGCGTATTGAAGACGCTCTTTCCGCCACCCGCGCGGCGGTGGAAGAAGGCATTGTCTCCGGCGGCGGCGTTTCCTACATCAACGCACTCCCTGCGCTAGCCAAACTCGAAGCATCCGGTGATGAGATGACCGGCGTGCTGATAATCCGCCGCTCGCTTGAGGAACCGCTTCGCCAGATTGCGGCCAATGCCGGGCAGGAAGGCTCCGTGGTGGCTGAGCGCGTCAAGGGCGAAGCTGCCGGCGTAGGATACAATGCGGCTACCGGTGAGTATGTGAACATGGTTGACGCCGGTATCGTGGACCCGGCCAAAGTGACCCGCAGCGCTCTGCAGAACGCGGCCAGCATCGCGGCCATGTTCCTGACAACCGAAGCAGTGGTAGCGGAAAAGCCGGAGAAAGACAAAGTTGCCGGCGGCGGCATGCCCCACGGCATGCCCCCCATGTAAGCTAAGCTCAGTAAAAAAAGGACACCGTGGACGGTAACAGTGCCACGGTGTCCTTTTTTGCAGGTATATTTTCTTGTAAGGCCCCTCGTTTTTCTGCTATACTAAAAAAAGTAACTATGGAGCTCAGGCAAAAAGTCCAGTTTATTGAAGAGAACATAGGTAAACTGGCTGGCAACATCCTTGTTACGCAAAGCAAACCATTAAGGAGCCCAAAGATGCAAAAATTCTTCGCTAGAGATTTCAGCCGCAATGAGGCGCTCGGTTTGCTGGTGACAGCGGCTGTGCTGTGGAGCCTGGGAGGCCTGCTGATCAAGCTGGTTGACTGGCACCCGGTGGCTATTGCCGGCGCGCGCAGCGCTATCGCCGCGTTATTATTTCTGGCCGTGCTTCGCAAGCCCGCACTTGACTGGTCGCCGTTGCTATGTACCGGCGCCGTTTCATATGCGGCCACGGTTATTTTTTTTGTTTCCGCTACCAGACTGACGACTGCGGCCAACGCTATCTTGCTGCAGTTTACAGCCCCTATTTATGTAGCTGTGTTGGCATCTTGGCTGTTAAAAGAGAGAACGAGACCAGTTGACTGGGCGGCCATTATTTTTGTGATGGCCGGGATGGGCCTGTTTTTTGTGGATGGCTTTACCGCCGGGAACCAGCTTGGCAATCTGCTGGCAATCTGCAGCGGGGTTAGCTTTGCTTTGACTGTAATCTTCCTGCGCCTGCAAAAAAACGGCGCCACGCTGGAGCCGCTTTTTCTAGGGAATGTGTTTACTGCCCTGGTAGGGCTGCCGTTTATGACTGCGCCTTTTCCCGACGTTGCCGGATGGGCGGGTCTGGTGATACTTGGTATTTTTCAGCTCGGCATCTCCTACCTGCTGTACGCGACAGCCGTCAGGCATGTTACGGCGCTGGAAGCGTCACTGGTACCGGTAGTCGAACCGCTCCTTAACCCGCTCTGGGTGTTCCTGGCTCTTGGCGAGACGCCAGGGAGCTGGGCGCTGGCCGGTGGCGCACTGGTGTTGTTGTCGGTAACCGGGCGGGTTATCTTGGTTTCCGGCCGTATCCCTGCTCGAGGCAGCGCGAACACTCCTTATTAAGTGGCTGCTGCTCTGAGCCGCAGTTGCTTTTAGTTGACAACCGTTAATCGTGGTTGTAAACTAAAAGCAGGTGGAGGTGACTATTCCGTGGTTAATGAGAACTCTACCCCATGCCAGGGCAAAAAGAAGCTAACCTACCGGGACTACACCGATCTTCCGGAAGAGCCCGGTTATCGCTTGGAAATCATTGATGGTGTGTTGATGAGAGATCCCTCACCCGGCTTCCATCATCAGCGAGTTTCCAGGCGGTTGCAGCGGGTGCTTGAAGATTACTTTATCGCGATAGACCCTAAAGGCGAAGTTTTTTGTGCTCCCCTTGATCTTTCTTTGTGCCAATATAACGTGGTGCAGCCTGATTTGTTCTACTTGCCCGGCAACCGGCCGGCCCGGCAGATGCCGATAGACGCCCTGCCGGAATTAGTGGTGGAAATTACATCTCCATCTACCAGCAGAAAGGACCGGGTGAAAAAGCTAAACCATTATCAGGCGGCGGGAGTTCCTCATTACTGGATTTTAGATCCGGAAGATGGGTTTATCGAAGCCTATGAGTTGAGAGACGAGCATTATGTGTCTATAGCCCGGGCTCATGAAGGCGCTTTCGATCATCCCGGCTTCCCGGGGCTTTCCTTCGACATAGAAAAGCTGTTTGCCAAACCGGATTAGTCAGATTGTTGAGGTCACAATGAAAGAAACGTGTGCTATATGTGGGTGCAAACTTCATAGGGCTAGAGACACATATGCAAAACCTACAATTCAGGGCCGATCCCATGCCTCGGCGCACCATTTTATTGCTGAACGCTTCTTTGGTCGTTCAAAAAATCGGCAAGGCACCCAGCGCGTAAAAATATTTGAACGCTGTCCATGGGGCCATGAAGGGAAACAAGCCTTCTTTTGCTATGACTGTCACGAGGAAGTTCTTCATAATCCCGTATTTTTGCCTGACGATATCGAGCGTCTATCAAAAATTGTTAAAGCCCGTGATCTATCTGAGGAAACGAAGACAGAGTCCCGTGATTTGCTGGCTAAGAGAATTGAGCTATTGCATGAAATTATAAGTCGTGGACTGCTAGCGGTAGAGAAAGATACAAAATAGATAGCCATGTGCACACTATCACGTTAAGTAGGTGAACTCAACTGGATTGGCATTACGCTCAGGAATCATCAAATAAAATACTATCTCAGGGCCTTAAAAAGCTGGCAACGTGCTATCCGATAGACCACGGGACAGGAGCCCCCGAGCAGCCGGGCAACTATTTAATCACACATGATAGCACTCACCTCTACATAGGCGAGGCTCAAAACCTTGCAAAGAGGCTCAGGCAACAATTCACCCCTGATAAATCTACCTTTTACTCAGCCTACCTTAAGAAGTCAGATTCTGGTCTAGGGCTTTGTAATGATCTTAAGATATTGGATTTTGAAACCAGGTTATTAATTTCATTAATCGGCAGAAAAGAACTCGAAGAATTTGGGATCGTTAACCTGGGAACAGCGCTGAATAAGTTCCAGAAAGGAAAGAGCGCCCTTTATTCTTCTAGTGGGCAAGGAACGGAATGGAATTTGATCCAGGAAAGGTGGGCTCAAATTATCTTGCAAGCGGCAGAAGTAATCATGTCTTATAAGCCTGTTCCTTGGAAAGAGATAATACCAACTCGCAGACCGGGCATCTACTTGGTTTGGGAGTATAGTGGCAATCTAATCTATGTTGGTGAAAGCACCAGCCTGCAGGAGCGGTACATGACGCATAACTCTAGAACCCGCTTCTCTGCACTACGGCGGCATATTGCCACTGAGGTGCTGTCCTTTCAACTAAAGACAAAGAAAGAACTTGGGATCACATCTAGCGATGCGAAACGAGCCTTCTTAACCGACTCTGAAGAAAGAGCGGTGAGCGATTATTTATCAGAATGCATGGCAACAATGCAGGATGTTCAGTTTGGGCGTCTGGAGCTCGAAGAATACATTATCAAGACATGCAAACCATTGTTAAATCGTAAAGGTAACCTTAAGAACAAAGAGTTGGCATCATAGCAGTGTTCGGCTTTTATATTTAAACGTCTTTCAGTAATTCCTCAAGTTGTTTCATTAACTCCGGAACCTCGTACTGGGATAAATTCCAGACAAGCTCCATCCTTAATTCACCATACCCGTGTGCCGCGATATTTCTAAGGTCAACAATTTTTCGCCATGGGATATCCTTAAACTCTGTCCACAACTCTCTCGTCAGAGCGTTAGCATGCTCACCAATATTAATAAGTGACATTGCTGTTGCCTTTTGGTAAACATCATTTTCAAGGAATCCCTTGTTACCGACATTACTTGCATACCGTATGATATCTTTGCATTCGGATATGATCTTTTTCAGTAATTGAATATCCCTATGCTTCATAGATTCTTATCTTCTTGCCAATAGTCAAATGGCTGTTTTCCTTTAGAGGTCCGGCAACTACATCAACTTTGGTGTTCAATTTATCCTGAATATCTAGCTTAAGTCCTGACATATCAAATAAACTTGCAACTTTTTCATCAAAGTATACAAGCAAATCCACGTCTGAATCCTCTGTATTCTCTCCGTTTGCATAGGAACCAATCAAGTCAATGATAAGTACCGGATATGAAGGGGCAACTTGAACCACTGCATTTTTTATATCTGTAATTGTCATGCTTTCTCACCTCTTAAAGCCTTAAGCATATCAAGCAATGACCGTCTGCCTGCTCTAATTATACCCTAAAAACTGGGTACAGTCAAAAATGAAATTGCCCTAAAGGTTTTGTTGAAGGCTGTTTTTAGTCAGACAAAATAGAGACCGGCTCTTAAGAGCCGGTCTCTATTTTGGGGACGGTGGCCAGGCCTTTGGCCAGGTCTTCTGCGGTGTAGTCGAAATCTTCCAGCCTGCCGGAGAGATAGTCGTCGTAGGCGGTCAGGTCGAAATGGCCGTGGCCGCTTAAGCAAAAGAGGATGACCTTCCCGGTGCCCTCCTCGCGGCATTCGATGGCGGCATCGATGGCGCTGCGGATAGCGTGGGATGACTCGGGCGCCGGCAGGATCCCTTCAGTGCGGGCAAACAGCAATGCCGCTTCAAACACGCTGCGCTGGTGCGGAGCCCGGGCTTCAATGATGCCTTCATGATAAAGCTGGCTGACAAGCGGAGAGTCTCCGTGGTAGCGCAACCCTCCGGCGTGTATGCCGGGAGGCACAAAGTCGTGTCCCAGCGTGTACATCTTAACGAGCGGCGTCAGGGCTGCCGTGTCACCGAAGTCATAGGTGTACCGGCCGCGGGTCAGCGTCGGGCAGGCAGCCGGCTCCACGGCGACGATACGCGTATTTTTACCGTGGATCTTATCATAGACAAAGGGGAAGCTAAGTCCGGCAAAGTTGGAGCCGCCGCCGCAGCAGCCAATTACATAATCCGGGTATTCACCGGCCAGAGCTAATTGCTTTTTGGCCTCCAGGCCGATTACGGTCTGGTGCAGCAGGACGTGGTTCAGGACACTGCCCAAAGCGTAGTTGGTGTCCGCGCGGGTGGCGGCGTCCTCCACCGCCTCGGAAATGGCCATGCCCAAGCTGCCCGGTGAATCAGGGTCGCGCGCCAGCATTTGTCGGCCGGCGTTTGTCCTGTCGCTCGGGCTCGGTATGACGGTCGCGCCCCAGACTTCCATCAGGGAACGGCGGTACGGTTTTTGGTTGTAGGAGACTTTAACCATGTAGACCATGCATTCCAGGCCAAAAAAAGTGCAGGCCAGCGCCAGGGCTGTGCCCCACTGGCCGGCGCCGGTTTCTGTGGCCAGGCGCTTTACGCCGGCCTGCCTGTTGTAGTAAGCCTGCGGTATAGCGGTGTTTGGCTTGTGGCTGCCGGCGGGGCTGGTGCCTTCGTATTTATAATAAATACGGGCCGGGGTGCCAAGAGCTGCCTCCAGCCGGTGAGCACGAAAAAGCGGGGTGGGACGCCACAGGCGATAGATTTCCCTGACTTGCTCCGGGATGTCAATCCAACGCTTGGTGCTGACTTCCTGTTCAATAAGCGCCATGGGGAAGATGGGGCTCAAATCCTCCGGCCCTAGCGGCTGCCTGGTTTGAGGGTTAAGCGGCGGGGCGGGCGGCGACGGCATGTCAGCCAGGACATTGTACCACTGTTGAGGCATGTCCTTCTCGTCCAGCAGGATTTTAGTCTGTGTCATCCTCTTTCCTCCTTCATTTCCCGTAAAAAGCAGACGTCTGAACTCTATAAAACTCAGCCTAAATTTACCTTATTAGCGTGAGAAAGTCAAGAAACCTGAAAGCTCTCATTAGAAATTAATTGGGTAATTCGACTTTTTGCAGCAGAATCAAAATTTGTCGCCGCGAGTTTCTCCGGCAGGAGAAGGACAGTGAAGAAACGAACAACTACTTTTCGGGAGGTGGAAGGGTTTGGGGCATGAAACGGTTGTTATCCTGGATTTTGGCGGTCAATACACCCGCCTGATTGCACGCCGCATCCGGGAACTGAGTGTTTACTGCGAGATTTTGCCGTACACCGCTCCTCTGGAGCGGGTTTTGTCGCTTAAGCCCCGGGCGTTGGTCTTATCCGGCGGAGGGCAAAGTGTTTACAGCACTGCTGCCCCACAGGTGGACAGGCGTATCTACGAGCTTGGCCTGCCTGTGCTGGGCCTGTGTTACGGAATGCAGCTGATGGCCCGAGACATGGGCGGCACAGTTAGTTTTGCCGGCCGCCGGGAATATGGCAAGACAGACTTGACGGTCTTTGCTTCCTGTGATCTATTTTGGGGCCTGAGTAAAGACCTGGTGGTCTGGATGAGTCATGGGGATCATGTGGAGCAAGCTCCGCCCGGTTTTACGGTGACAGCCGGCACAGCCAACACACCGGTTGCCGCTATCGCCGATTTTGGGCGTAAACTTTACGGTGTCCAGTTTCATCCTGAGGTAATTCATACGCCTCACGGAATGGACATTTTGCGTAATTTTCTTTTTAGGGCGGCTGGCCTGTCCGGGGACTGGACCATGGAATCCTATGTCGAAACTGCAGTCCGGCAGATCAGGGAAACTGTAGGCGAACAGGAGCAGGTTGTTTGTGGCCTTTCCGGCGGCGTTGATTCCTCTGTAGCTGCTTTGCTGGTGCACCGTGCCATAGGTGACCGTCTGACCTGTATTTTTGTGGATCACGGCTTGCTGCGGCATGATGAGGCAAAGCAGGTAATGGAAACTTTTGCGGAAAAGCTGAAGATTCGGGTAATCCCGGCCGATGCGGCGGAGGTTTTTTTGCGCCGCCTTGCTGGCGTCACCGACCCGGAAGAGAAGCGCAAAATCATCGGTGAGGAATTTATCCGCACCTTTGAGCGGGAAGCGGCGAAGCTTGGCCGCATTGATTACCTGGTGCAGGGGACGCTCTACACGGACGTGATTGAAAGCGGCACCGACACGGCATCCCTGATCAAATCTCATCACAACGTGGGTGGACTGCCGGCCGATATGCAGTTTAAACTGATTGAGCCGCTTAACCACCTGTTCAAAGACGAGGCCAGGCGGTTGGGGGAAGAGCTGGGGTTGCCCGAGGAGATTCTCTGGCGTCATCCTTTTCCCGGACCGGGATTGGCAATCAGGGTTTTGGGAGAGGTGACAGAAGAGAAACTGCAGATTTTGCGGGCGGCAGATAAGATAGTAGTTGAAGAAATTAAAAAGGCAGGGCTGTACCGGGAGATCTGGCAGGCGTTTGCCGTATTGCCTGATATCCGTTCCGTGGGCGTGATGGGTGACAGCCGTACCTATGCTTACCCTGTGGTGTTGCGGGCTGTAACGAGCCATGACGGTATGACCGCCGACTGGTACCGTTTCCCTTACGAGGTCCTGGAGCGCATCGCCAGCCGGGTAGTCAACGAGGTGCCGCATGTGAACCGGCTTGTTTATGACGTCACTTCCAAGCCGCCCGGCACTATTGAGTGGGAATAAGAAAAACAACCCCTGAAAGGCAGGGAGGAAAGTGACCATTTGTCACTTTCCTCCCTGCAGATAAATCAGGCATTTCAGGCGGCAAAGCTTTCAAAGTGAACCGATTTCCCGGGGATACCTTTTTCGCTCAGGATTTTCATGGCGCTGTCGGCCATGTCCTGTGTGCCGCAGATATAGACCGTGGTTAGGGGATCTATTTCCAGCTCTTTTAAAATATCGGTTACATAACCTCTTCTGGTGTTGCTGCTGTCTGCTCTGGACAGAGTTTTATAATAGTGCAGATTGGGATGTTTTGTTGTCAGTCCGGTAAACAGGTCGTCGTAAATCAGATCTTCTTCGTACCGCACACCGTAGAGCAGAGTGATCTCGCCTGTAAATTCGCTGCCGTTGTTATCTTCCAACAGATATTTTGTAGCATAGGCAAATGGCGTAATCCCGATGCCGTTAGCCACGAACAGCAGTTTATCCTGCTTGGCGTCTATCAGAAGCTCTTTGCCCATGGGGCCCTTTATCTTCAGCATAGCGCCTTCCTGAAATTTTTCAAACAGCAAATTGCTGCCGTAACCATTTTCCAGCCTCTTGACCGTAATGCCGATTTCTGTGCCATCCTTGCCTGCCGACGAGACGGTATAAGCCCTGTAGAGCCCTCTTTCCCTGTCAACCTCAACCAGGACAAACTGCCCCGGAGTCAGTTTCATTGACTTGGAATCGAGCAATTTAATGGTAAATTGCCTGATATTTTTTTTTAACTCTTTTACGCCGGTTATTTCCCCACGGTAATGGTCACTTTCCTGAAAGCCTTCCAGATCGGCTTCTTTCAATAAAGTTCCGGCTGCTGCCGCAGCGGCCAGGCTCAGTATCTTCACCGGGCAGTTTTTAATGCAGGTGAAGCACCTGATACACCTTTCGTCGTTAAATTGGTTGCTGCTTTCGCTGAATTCGCGGTACGGCGCTAACTGCATGGGGCATACCCGGGCACATTTTCCGCAGGAGTGACATAACAGCGGATGACTTACCGTAACTTTTTCGTCCCTTGCTGCGGTTAACCCCGCCGCTTTGCCAAGTTTATACAGCAGAGTCTGCATTGAGCCCATGGGACAAAACTGGCACCAAGTTCTGGGGCTGACGATAACAGCTAACAACCCCCCCGCAAGCAATACCATCAGGTAGGTGGTCGAGAAAATCATGCCCACACTGTTGTACAGCGGTACGTTTTCAATGTTCCCGAACGCGGCAACAAAGCGCCTGGTCAGATTAAACATGAAAAAGACAAAAAACAATACAACAGTAATTTTTGAGGCAAGCAGCCCGGGAATCTTCTTGTTCCGGCTCAAAGGCAGCAACAGGAAGTCAAAAAAACTGCCATGCGGACAAAAATTTCCGCACCAATACCTTCCTTTAATCAAGCTCATGCCCATTAGGGAAATCATAATGAACGGCACCAACAGCCCAAGAGGCGGGTAAAACTGTCCTCCCACAGCAACTGCTAAGGTCACCAGCCAAGCCGATTTCCTGACGGTTGAAAAAGCTCTAGTTGTTTTCATAAAAAAGCCGGTTTTTTTCACTTACGGGTTCCTCCTTCAGTTGTCATATACCCCATGGAGGTATTTTTATTTCATATTAAATGTTTTTTTTTCACTTGTCAACGGGTATGTTAACCGGACAGGCCATCATTTGACGAAAATTGACGGCTTGTGCAGGGAATTTAAGCCTTTTGCAGAATCATTTCTAGGTTAAAGGAGGTCGTTAATTGAGCGCAGCCGGTATGCGGAAACGGGTTTTTTCGCCCCCTGCTTTCAGGATTGCCATTGTCGGCGGTGGTCAGCTGGGTAAAATGATGACGGTGGCGGCCAAGCAGTTCGGGTTTCATGTTTCAGTGCTTGACCCTACGCCGGGCAGTCCGGCGGCACAGGTGGCCGATTGCCAGAAGGTCGCCTTTTTCCATGACAGGGAGGCTATCCGCCGGCTGGCGGAGGAGGCCGATGTACTGACCTATGAATTTGAGCATATTGATTGCACGGCGCTGGACGAACTGGAAAGTGCCGGCTTCCCCGTCTTTCCGGCTGCCCGCCTGTTGCGGACCATCCAGCATAAACTGGCGCAGAAGCAGGCCTTGCAGGCGGCGGGAATTCCGGTGCCGCAGTTTATGGCGGTAAGCGGGCCAGCTGACTTGCAGGCGGCGGCCGAACAGTTTTCGTACCCTTTGCTGCTGAAAGCCAGTACCGGCGGCTACGACGGGAAAGGCAATTACCTGTTGCGCGCCCCGGAGGAAAGCGGGCAGGCTCTGGCGGTGCTTGGCGAAGCGGAGCTGATGGCCGAAAAATTTGTGCCTTTTGCCTGTGAAGTTTCGGTACTGGCTGCCCGCGGCCGGGACGGAGAGGTTAAGACGTACCCGTTAAGCGAGAATGAGCATCAGGATAATATCCTGCGCCGCAGCATTGTGCCGGCGCGTGTCGGTACGTCTGTGGCCGGGCGTGCCCGTGAAGTGGCCGAGGCTGTGATGAGTGTCTTTGCCGGTGTAGGGGTATTTTGCGTGGAGATGTTTGTCACGCCCGACGGTGGTGTGCTGGTAAACGAGGTGGCGCCGCGGCCGCACAATTCCGGTCATTATACCATCGAGGCCTGTGTCACTTCCCAGTTTGAGCAGCATATCAGGGCGATAGCGGGGCTGCCGCTGGGGGACACTTCGCTCCGCACCCCGGCTGTGATGGTCAACCTGCTTGGCGCCGACGGGCAAGACGGGCCGGCTGTGCTGAAAGGATACCGGCAGGCGCTGGCTCTGCCCGGGCTGCACCTGCACCTGTACGGCAAGGATATAACGGCGCCGCGAAGGAAAATGGGACATATTACGGTTACCGCAGCAAGCCAGGAGCAGGCGCTGTCAGTCGCGGAACAGGCGCAAAACCTGCTAAGTGTGGTAGCCGCCGGGGAGGCTGAGGATAATGACTGTTAAACTGCCGCTGGTTGGCATTATTATGGGGAGCAAATCTGACCTGCCTGTCATGCGCGCGGCGGCCGAGGCGCTGGAGGAGTTTGCCGTGCCGTATGAGCTGACCGTTGTTTCGGCACACCGCACGCCCGAAAGGATGTTCAGCTATGCGCAAACGGCTGCCGGCCGCGGGCTGCGCGTCATTATCGCCGGCGCCGGCGGTGCGGCCCATTTGCCCGGGATGGTGGCCTCAATAACCGAGTTGCCGGTAATTGGCGTGCCGGTACGTACTGAAACGCTCTCCGGCCTTGATTCCCTTTTTTCTATTGTGCAGATGCCGCCCGGGGTACCGGTGGCCTGCGTTGCCGTCAACGGCGCCAGGAATGCAGGGCTGCTGGCTGTGCAGGTGCTGGCTGCGGCCGACCCGTCCCTGCGGCAAAAAGTGATCGCTTTTAAAGCAGCATTAAGGGCGGCGGTGGAAGCGGGGGCTGCCGAACTGGAGCAGGAAGGCTACCGTGACCCGTAACCAGGAATAGCCGAAGTCAGACTGAAATCTTGTCCGGGAAGTGATCTGCTGGTGATAGACCGTTATACGTTGCCGGAAATGGGCCGGCTCTGGACCCTGGAAAATAAATTTCAAAAGTGGCTGGAGATTGAGATTTATGTCTGCGAGGCCTGGGCTGAGCTTGGCGTTATCCCGCGTGAGGCGACGGCCGTCATCCGCCGGCAGGCCTCCTTTAACGTGGAGCGTATTCTGGAAATTGAAGCACAGACGCGCCACGACGTGGTGGCGTTTACCCGCTGTGTGGCGGAAAGCCTGGGGCCGGAATCCAGGTATGTGCACTATGGCCTTACCTCTTCCGATGTGGCTGACACGGCCCTGTCGGCTCTGTTGAAAGAGGCGGCCGACCTGCTCCTGGCCGCTGCCGGCGAATTGTCGCTGGCTTTAAAAGAGACGGCCCGGCGGCACAAAAATACGGTAATGATGGGACGGACGCACGGCGTCCACGCTGAACCGACCACTTTTGGACTAAAGATGGCCCTGTATGTGGCGGAAATGGAGCGCAACCGCAGTCGCCTGGAAAGGGCCAGGGACAGTGTGGCGGTTGGCAAGCTGTCAGGTGCGGTAGGGACTTACGCCAACATTGACCCCTTTGTGGAAGAGTATGTCTGCGGGAAGCTGGGCCTTGCGCCCGACCCGGTTTCCACGCAGATTGTGCAGCGTGACCGGCATGCGGAACTGATGACAGTGCTGGCCATCATTGCCGGGACACTGGACAAGCTGGCCACGGAAATCAGGGGCTTGCAGAAGACGGAAACCAGGGAGGTGGAGGAACCGTTTTACCAGGGGCAAAAGGGTTCCTCCGCCATGCCGCACAAGCGCAACCCGGTTAATTGCGAGCAAATTAGCGGCCTGTCGCGCGTGGTACGGGCCAATGCGCTGGCGGCCCTGGAAAACATGCCCCTCTGGCACGAGCGGGATATTTCGCATTCGTCCGCAGAGCGCGTGATTTTGCCTGACAGCACCATCCTGCTTCATTATATGCTGCATAACATGACGCGCATTATCGGCGGCTTGCACGTTTACCCGGATAACATGCGGCGCAACATGCAAAAGACGCATGGTCTGACCTTTTCCCAGCAGGTATTGCTGGCCCTGGTGCAGAAAGGATTAACACGGGAGGAGGCGTACGACCTGGTGCAAAAGTATGCCATGCAGGCCTGGGAGGCGGAAAGGCATCTGCAGGATCTGCTGGCCGATGACCGGGCAATCGCGCAGCTACTCTCTCCGGCTGAACTGGCGGCCTGCTTTAACCCGGACCGTGCCCTGCAAAAAGTGGATGAAATTTACAGGAGGCTTGGCATTTAATGAATCAGTGGACATTTCCCCTCATCTTCTTAGGCGGGTTTCTGGCCTGGCAGTTTTACCGCCAGTTTAAAAAAAGCGGCAAGGTCAGCAAGCTGATCCTGGCCCAGGTCAGCGCTTTTGCCGCCGTCTACCTGTTGCTGGATCTGCTGGAGCGGCGGGCGCTGGTTACCGGGCGGGTCATGGACTATATCTCCGTGGGCGTTGTCGCGGTTTTTGTGATAGTCGGTTCGGCGCTGACCGGAGCCGCCGTGCGCAAAGCCGAAGAAACGAAGAAAAGAGCGACAACAATCGGTAAGAAGCCGGTCAGGCAGCAGCCGTCAAAGAATAAATCAAAGGCAGCAACTGCCAACAAAGGCACGGCAAAAAGCAAGAAAAAGAAAGGGTAACCACGTGGACAGACAGCAACTCCTTTATGAAGGCAAGGCCAAAAAAGTTTATGCCACGGCGGATCCCGACTTGCTGGTAGTGGAGTACAAAGACGACGCCACAGCATTTAACGGCCTGAAAAGAGGGCAAATAGAGGACAAGGGCCGTCTGAACAACCGGATTGCCGCCCACTTTTTCCGGGTGCTGGCCGCAAAGGGGATCCAAAGCCATTTTGTGCGGGTACTTTCCGACCGGGAGATGCTGGTGAAAAGGCTCTCTATCCTGCCGGTGGAAGTGGTTGTACGCAATATTGCCGCCGGCAGCTTAAGCAAGCGTCTCGGACTGCCGGAAGGTACGGCGTTACCTTCGCCGGTGCTGGAGCTTTACTATAAAAATGATGAACTGGGCGACCCGCTGATCAATGAGTACCACATCAGGGCTCTGGGACTGGCCACGCCGCAGCAGGTGGCGGAAATCTCCGCTCAGGCGCTGCAGGTGGGGGAGTTGCTGACCGCCTACCTGCGGGAGAAGTCCATTATCCTGGTCGACTTTAAGCTGGAGTTTGGGTTGTTTCACAGCCGGGTGCTGCTGGGGGATGAGATTTCGCCGGATACCTGCCGCTTCTGGGACGCCGGTTCCGGGGAAAAGCTGGACAAGGACCGCTTCCGGCGCGATCTCGGCGGTGTCGGCGAAGCTTACACTGAAGTGCTGAGACGGCTGACGGGAGGTGACCTTAGAACTGATGTGGAAAGCGGCAATTAAGGTGATGCTGAAAAAAAGCGTTCTTGACCCGCAGGGGCAGGCGGTGCAAAAAGCCCTCCACGCTCTTGGCTATCAAAATGTGCCCGACGTGCGTATCGGCAAATACCTGGAAGTGACAGTCGACCTTGCTGACCGGGAGGGCGCGGCGGCGCAGGTCCGCGAGATGTGTGAAAGATTGCTGGCCAACATGGTAATTGAGGACTACACCTTTGAACTGACGGAGGCATAAGACATGAAATTTGGGGTGGTTGTCTTCCCCGGGTCAAACTGTGACCTGGATGCCTACCATGTTATCCGCGATGTGCTCAAAAAACCGGTAGAATACCTCTGGCATCAGGAAACAAGTGTCAGAGGATTTGACTGCCTGATTCTTCCAGGGGGGTTTTCCTACGGTGATTACCTGCGCTGCGGTGCGATCGCCCGCTTTTCGCCGGTAATGAACGCAGTGGTGGAAATGGCCTCCCGCGGCGGCCTGGTCCTAGGCATCTGCAATGGCTTTCAGATCCTGCTGGAGGCCGGCTTGCTGCCCGGCGCCCTGTACCGCAACACCAGTTTGCAGTTCCGCTGCCGGTTTACCCATCTGGTGACCGATAACGGAGCCACACCGTTTACCGGGCTGTGCGAGCCGGGCCGGACCTTGAAAATTCCCATCGCTCATGGTGAGGGGAATTATTATGTTGACCCGGAAACTCTGAGCGTCATGCGGCAGCGAGGCCAGATCGTCTTTCGCTACGCTACCCCGGACGGTCAGATCACGCCCGAAGCCAACCCCAACGGCTCACTGGACAATATCGCCGGTGTCTGCAACGAGGGGAAGAACGTCCTTGGACTGATGCCGCACCCGGAGCGTGCGGGGGAAGCGGCGCTCGGCTCAACTGACGGCTTGGTTATCTTTAAGTCAATTATCAGACACTGGGAGGACAGCTGATGAAAACAGGTGTCTGGCGCGATTTTGGCCTGAAAGACAGCGAGTACGAAATGATTGTCGCTCTGCTCGGTCGCGATCCGAACTACGTGGAGCTAGGCATGTACAGCGTGATGTGGTCTGAACATTGTTCTTACAAGAATTCCAGAGAAGTGCTGCGCTCCTTTCCTACCAAGGGGGAACGTGTGCTGCAGGGACCAGGCGAGAACGCCGGTATCGTCGCCATCGGCGACGGCCTGGCCGTCTGTTTTAAAATAGAATCCCACAATCACCCCTCGGCTATTGAACCGTACCAGGGGGCGGCTACCGGAGTGGGGGGCATCATCCGTGATATCTTTACCATGGGGGCCCGGCCCATCGCCCTGTTGAACTCGCTGCGCTTCGGCCCGCTCTCAGAGCCGCGCGTCCGTTACACGATGGGCGGAGTGGTAGCCGGTATCGCCGGCTACGGCAATTGCATCGGCATCCCCACCGTGGGCGGCGAAGTATATTTTGACCGCTGTTACCAGGGAAACCCGCTGGTTAACGCCATGTGCGTCGGCTTGCTGGAAGCAGATAAGATAAAACGAGGCCGGGCGGCCGGTGTCGGCAACGCAGTCATCCTGGTCGGCGCCCGCACCGGACGTGACGGCATTCACGGAGTGACTTTCGCCTCCGAGGAATTAACCGAAGCTTCGGAGGAAAAGAGGCCGGCCGTCCAGGTGGGCGACCCGTTCATGGAGAAGTTGCTGCTGGAGGCGTGCCTTGAACTGATTGACAATAATGACTTGGTCGGCATCCAGGACCTGGGTGGCGCGGGCCTGACCTGCGCGACTTCGGAGATGGCCAGCCGTGCCGGCACCGGGATGGAAATTGAGCTGGACCAGGTCCCCCGCCGCGAGACAGGCATGAGTGCCTACGAAATAATGCTTTCCGAGTCACAGGAACGGATGCTGATGGTAGTGGAACCGGACAAAGAGGAACGGGTGCACAGCGTGTTCCGGCGCTGGGGGCTTGATGCTACCACCATCGGCCGCGTCACTGCGGATGGTATTTTGCGCGTCCGTCTCGGCGGCGAGGTTGTGGCCGAAGTGCCGGCCAGAAGTCTGGCGGAAGACGCGCCCGCCTATTGCCCCGAGTACCGCGAACCGGCTTACCGGCAGGAGGCTCTGCAGCTGGATTTGGGCGCTGTTCCGGATGTGACGGACGTCGCCGCTGTGTTGCCGGCCCTGCTTGCTTCTCCCAATATTGCCGGCAAGGAGTGGGTCTGGCGCCAGTATGACCACATGGTACGGACGTGTACCGTGGTGCTGCCCGGCTCGGATGCTGCGGTGCTGCGCATACGCGGCACGAGTAAAGGTCTGGCCATGACCTGTGACTGCAACTCCCGTTACGCCTATCTGGATCCGTACACCGGAGGGAAAATTGCGGTGGCCGAGGCGGCCCGCAACCTGGTCTGCAGCGGCGCTGAGCCGCTGGCCGTGACAGACTGCCTGAATTTCGGCAACCCGGAAAAGCCGGAAATTTTCTGGCAGTTCCGGGAAGCTGTGGCCGGGATGAGCGAGGCGTGCCGCGTGCTTGGCACCCCGGTTACCGGCGGAAACGTTTCATTTTACAACGAGACGAACGGCGAGGCTGTCTATCCCACACCGACCGTAGGCATGGTGGGTTTGCTGGATGATGTGGAACTGCGCTGTACCCAGGACTTTAAACGCCCCGGCGACCTGATCGTCCTCCTCGGAGAAACCCTTGCGGAGCTTGGCGGCAGTGAGTACCTGGCAGTGCTGCACAACCTGGTGTCGGGAGCACCGCCGGAGCTTAACCTGGAAAAAGAGCTGGCCCTGCAAAAAACAGTGCTTGCCGCTGTCCGCTCCAGGCTGGTAGCTTCTGCTCACGACCTGTCGGAAGGGGGGTTCGCGGTGGCGCTGGCTGAATGTTGCTTCGGGCAGCGTCTCGGCGCCTCTGTCACCCTTAACTCCGCAGGGTTGCGCATTGATCAGCTGCTCTTTGGCGAAAGCCAGTCGCGGGTGCTGCTTTCTCTGCCGGAAGGGAACCTTGCCGCCCTGCAGGCTCTTGCCGCCGCAGGCGCTGTGCCGCTGCAGTTGCTCGGCAGGGTAGGCGGGGAGAAGTTGCAGATTACAGTCGACAGCCGGTTACTGGCTGACCTGCCGGTAACGGTGCTGGAGGATAATTGGCGGGGGGCCATAGCATGTTATATGAAATAGCTGATAATGACAAAATGCGTGAGGAATGCGGAGTTTTCGGAATCTTTGCTCCCGGCGGCGACGTGGCGCGCCTCACTTATTTCGGCCTTTACGCGCTGCAGCACCGCGGGCAGGAGAGTGCCGGCATTGCCGTTTCCGACGGCCGGACCATCCGCGGAGAAAAAGGGATGGGCCTGGTTTCCGAGGTGTTCCAGGACAGCGCCAAATTTGCCCGCCTGGGCGGCAACGCCGCGGTAGGACATGTTCGTTACTCCACCAGCGGCTCCAGCCTGCCGGTTAATGCCCAGCCGTTGGTTGTCCGCTACCGCAACGGCTTCTTGGCCGTGGCCCATAACGGCAACCTGGTCAACGGCTACGACCTTCGTCAGCAGCTGGAACAGCAGGGTTCGATTTTTCAGTCGACCACTGACAGCGAGGTGATTGCTCACCTGATTGCCCGTTCCGGCGAAGAAGACCTGACGGCGGCCGTTGAAAAATCGCTCCCTTCCCTGCGCGGTGCTTATACCTTTATCCTGATGTCCGCCGACAGGCTGATCGGCCTGCGTGACCCGCACGGCATCCGTCCGCTGTCGCTTGCGCGCCTGGACGGCGGCTGGTGTCTGGCTTCGGAAACGTGCGCTTTTGACACGGTGGGTGCCGAATTTATCCGTGACATCGAGCCGGGCGAAATGGTCATCATTGACGGCAACGGCTGCAGGACAGTGAAAAACGCCGCACCCGGCCGCCATGCCCTCTGTGTTTTTGAGTTTATCTACTTCGCCCGTCCCGACAGCAATCTGTACGGCCGCAATGTCCATCTGGTGCGCAAGGAACTGGGCCGGCGCCTGGCCCGGGAGCACCCGGTGGCCGCCGATATAGTAATCGGCGTGCCCGATTCATCGCTTTCCGCCGCCTCCGGCGTGGCTGAAGAATTGCAGCTGCCGTATGAAATGGGGTTTGTCAAGAACCGTTATATCGGCAGGACCTTTATCCAGCCGACCCAGGAAATGCGTTCCCTGGGCGTCAGGCTGAAGCTGAACCCGTTGCGGCAGTTGATCAGCGGCAAGCGCATCTGCCTGGTCGACGACTCCATCGTACGCGGCACCACCTCCCTGCGCATCGTGGAAATGCTGCGCAACGCCGGGGCGCGGGAGGTACATGTCCTGATCAGTTCACCGCCGGTCATTTCCCCCTGTTATTATGGAATAGACACCTCGGCCGCCGGCGAACTTGTGGCGGCCCGGCTCCCCGCAGCGGAAATAGCAAGGGAAATCGGCGCAGACTCTCTTGGCTACCTGAGCATGGAGGGCATGATGGAGTCGGTCGGGCTGCCGCCCGGGGACGGCTGCACTGCCTGTTTTTCCGGCAGCTACCCGGCGGAGGTGCCGCGCGGCCGGGCCGGGAAATGCCTCTATGATGAAGAAGACAGTGGGGGGTGCGGCGGCTGTGGGAACCACATATAAACAGGCCGGCGTGGATATCGCCGCCGGCAACGAGGCCGTAAGGCTGATACGCTCCGCGGTGCGGAGCACCTTTCGCCCGGAGGTGCTGGCCGACATCGGCGGCTTCGGGGGGCTTTTTGCGCTGGACACCGCGAAGCACAGAGAGCCGGTGCTGGTAGCCGGAGCGGACGGCGTCGGCACGAAACTGAAAATTGCTTTTTTAACGGATAAGCACGATACGATTGGCCAGGACGCCGTGGCCATGTGCGTTAATGATATCATCGTCCAGGGCGCCGAGCCGCTTTTTTTCCTGGACTACCTGGCGGTGGGCGCTCTTAATCCGGAGAAGGTAGCCGCAATTGTAGGCGGCGTCGCCGCCGGCTGCCGCCTGGCCGGCTGCGCGCTGCTTGGCGGCGAAACGGCCGAGATGCCGGGGTTTTATGCGTCCGGTGAATACGACTTGGCCGGCTTTGCCGTGGGCGTGGTGGAACGCGCCCGCGTGGTTGACGGGACAGGAGTCCGGGCCGGCGATGTCCTGATTGGACTTGCTGCCTCCGGGCTGCACAGCAACGGCTATTCCCTGGCCCGCCACGTTTTTCTGACGCAGGCCGGCTGGTCGGTCGGACGTTATGTGCCGGAGTTCGGCCGGACGCTGGGGGAGGAGCTGCTGGAACCGACCAGGATTTATGCCCGTCCTGTGCTGGCCGTACTGGCCGGGGTGCCTGTCCGCGGCATGGCCCATATCACCGGCGGCGGTCTGGTGGAAAACCTGCCGCGCTGCCTGCCGGAGGGACTGGGAGCCGTCCTTAACCGCACGGCCTGGGAGGTGCCGCCGGTGTTTTCGCTGTTACAGTCCCTGGGTAAAGTTGAGGAACAGGAAATGCTGCGCACTTTCAACATGGGCCTGGGACTGATCCTAGTCGTGCCGGCAAATGCGGCCGACCCGGCTGTGCGTTCCTTGCGCGAAGCAGGGGAGAGGCCGTTCGTTGTCGGGGAAGTGACGGCCGGTGCGGGTGTCAGCTTCAGCGATTGAAGGGAGAGGGGTGCCATGTTAAAACGAATTGCCGTGCTGGCCTCCGGCAAGGGCAGCAACCTGCAGGCCATCATAGACGCCGTGGAGAATGGCACGATTCAAAACGCAGTCGTGGCGCTGGTTGTCAGCGACAGGAAAAATGCCTATGCCCTGGAGCGTGCCAGACAGAAAGATATTCTTACCGCCTGCTTTAATCCGCGCTCCTTTATCTCCCGGGAGGATTATGACAGGGAACTGGTGGCGTACCTTGAAGAGCAACAGATAGATTTAGTGGTGCTGGCCGGCTTTATGCGCCTGCTCACCCCTTATTTTGTCCTGGCATTCCAGAACAGGATTCTAAATATCCATCCCTCCCTGCTTCCCGCTTTTCCAGGGAAAGACGGCGTGGCCGACGCGCTGGCCTGGGGCGTAAAAGTTACCGGCTGCACAGTCCATTTTGTCGACGAAGGGCTGGACACCGGGCCCATCATTCTGCAGGAGGCGCTGCCGGTGGCCGGAAATGACACGGTGGAAACCCTGCACCAGCGCATCCATGCCCTGGAACACAGGCTTTACCCGCAGGCCATTAACCTCTGGGTTAACGGCAAGCTGAAAATACAGGGAAGAAGGTGTCTCGTTGATGAAGAATAGACTGGCGCTCCTTTCTGTTTCGGATAAAACCGGCCTTGTGGAGTTTGCCGAAGGTCTGATCCGGCAAGGCTTTACCGTTATCTCCACCGGAGGGACCAAGAAAACGCTGCAGGAAGCCGGCCTGACCGTCATCAGCGTCTCGGAGGTGACCGGGTTTCCGGAAATCCTGGACGGCCGCGTCAAGACGCTGCACCCGCTGATCCACGGCGGGATCCTGGCCCGCCGCGACCTGGAAGCACACCGGCAGGCTCTTTCCGCCCACGGTATCGGCGCCATCGACCTGGTGGCGGTCAACCTGTATCCCTTTGCGCAAACGGTGGCCAAAGTTGCGGTAACGCTGGATGAGGCCATTGAGAATATTGATATCGGCGGCCCGGCCATGGTGCGGGCGGCGGCCAAGAACTACCGCCATGTGGCAGTGGTGGTCAACCCGGCCCGTTACCCGGAAGTCCTGGCCGAGATGGAGCAGAAGGGAGATTTAAGCGAAGATACGCGCTTCGCCCTTGCCGTGGAGGCGTTTACCCACACGGCGGAATATGATGCCTCCATCAGCGGCTGGCTGCAGCGGCAGCTGCCCGGTGCCCCGCTGTTCCCGCAAACCCTGATTCTGCCCTTTACCCTGCAGCAGGCCTTGCGCTACGGGGAAAATCCGCAGCAGGCGGCCGCATTTTACCGCGAAGCCTCCCCCCTTCCCGGCAGTATTGCCGCCGCCCGCCAGTTGCACGGCCGTGAGCTGTCTTTCAACAACCTGAACGACTTAAACGCCGCCTGGGAAATGGTACAGGAATTTGACGAACCGGCGGCGGTGGCCGTCAAGCATGCCAACCCCTGCGGCGTGGCAGTCGGCCGGGACCTCCGTGCGGCATACGAGGAGGCCTTTAATGCTGACCCGGTGTCCATCTTCGGCGGCATCGTGGCCGTTAACCGGCCCCTGGACGCCCGCACTGCCCAGCGGATGAGCGAAATTTTCCTCGAAGTGATTATCGCTCCTGAGTATGAGCCGCAGGCACTGGATATCTTAACAGCCAAAAAAGACCTGCGCCTGCTCTCGTGCCCGCTCACTGGCGTACGCCCGGCATTGGACTACAAAAAAGTCTCCGGTGGGCTCCTGGTCCAGGAGGCGGACAATCTTAAGGTTGAAGCGACCGCCTGGAAACCGGTCAGCAAGGCATTGCCTGACGGGCAAATGCTGGCCGACATGGTGTTCGCCATGAAGGTTGTCAAGCACGTCAAATCTAACGCTATTGTGCTGGCCAAGGACGGGCGGACGATCGGCATCGGCGCCGGACAGATGAACCGCGTCGGCGCCGCCCGCATTGCGCTGTCCCAGGCCGGGGCCGGAGCCCGCGGCTGTGTTCTTGCTTCCGATGCTTTCTTCCCGTTCCGGGATACGGTAGACGAGGCGGCGGCTGCCGGGGTGGCCGGCATCGTTCAGCCGGGCGGCTCCCTGAAAGATGAGGAGTCGATTTCAGCCGCCGACGAATACGGCCTGGTTATGGTAATGACCGGCAGGCGTTTTTTCAAACATTAGGAGGGATACTTGTGCGTATTATGATCATCGGCAGCGGCGGGCGCGAGCATGCCCTGGCCTGGAAGCTGAGCCAAAGTCCGCGGGTGCAAAAAATCTGCTGTGTCCCCGGCAACGCCGGTATTGCGCAGGTAGCCAAATGCCTCCCCGCAGATATTCAGGACTCCGACAGGCTGATTCATCTCGCGGTGCAAAACGAAGTGGACCTGGTCGTCGTCGGGCCGGAGGCGCCGCTGGCAGCCGGCCTGGTCGATGCCCTCACCGCTGCCGGAGTGCCTGCTTTCGGACCGGGCAAGCGTGCCGCACAGTTGGAAGGCAGCAAGGTATTTGCCAAACAGCTGATGGAGAAATATAATATCCCGACCGCCTCCGCCAGTGTCTTTACCAATTCCGCCTCCGCGCTGGCGGAAATAGAAAAAAGGGGCGCACCTATCGTAGTTAAAGCAGACGGCCTGGCAGCCGGCAAGGGGGTCATCGTGGCCTCCACCAGGGAAGAAGCGGCGCAAGCCGTCCGCCTGATCATGGAAGAACGCGCTTTCGGCGCTGCCGGTGACAAGGTGATTCTTGAGGAATACCTGGCAGGCGAAGAAGTATCCGTGCTCGGCTTTACCGATGGCGAAACCGTCATCCCGATGGCCTCCGCCCAGGATCACAAAGCTGTTTTTGACGGCGACACAGGGCCCAACACCGGCGGCATGGGGGCTTACTCCCCGGCGCCGCTGCTGACCCCGGAACTGCTCTCCGAAGTGCAGGAGGAGATCCTGCTGCCCACTGTCAACGCTCTGCGCCGCGAAGGCATCGTTTTCCGCGGCGTCCTTTACGCCGGCCTGATGATCACGGCCCGCGGCCCGAAAGTACTGGAATTCAATGTGCGCTTCGGCGACCCCGAATGCCAGGTAATCCTGCCCCGCCTGAAAAGCGACCTCGGGACCGTCATGCTCGCCACCATTAACGGCAACCTTGCCGAGCAGGAACTGCGCTGGCACAACTATCATACCGCCTGCGTAGTAATGGCTTCCGGCGGCTACCCGGGTACTTACGAAAAAGGCCATGTTATTTCCGGCCTGGAGGAAGCCGCTAAAATTCCCGAGACCATAGTTTTCCACTCCGGCACCGCCCTCCGCGACGGCCAAACCGTCACCAACGGCGGCCGCGTCCTCTCCGTCACAGCCTGGGGCGCCTCTCTCCCCGTGGCCCTGGACAGAGCGTACACAGCCTGCCGCGCCATTTCTTTCACCGGCGCCCACTACCGCAAAGACATCGGCCACCGTGCCCTGCATAACATTAAGGATTCTTAAATGCGACATAACATTTCCTTCATAAAGTTAACGTATTATTAAAGAAAAAAGAGGGGAGTTTTTAATGTGAACAGGTGGCTTGTCCCGCTGCTGCTCATTGCCGTAACCCTGACAACCGGCTGCCCGCGCCGCCAGGCGCAGCCACCGCAGCCGCCCGCTCCACCCGCCCCGCCGGAGCATTCCGTTATTATCTACTACGGCGACCGGGGGGCGGAGTTCCTGTTGCCGGAACAGCGCAAAATTACTGTTCCGGAAGGGCAGAATCTCCTGCCCCTGGCAGCCGCCGAACTGCTGCTTGACCCGCAGACCCCGGAAGCCGTGCGCCTTATCCCGCCGGAAACCGAAATCCTTGGCGTAAGCGCGGAGAATAACATTATAACAATAGACTTCAACGAAAAGCTGCGCGACAACTTCGCCGGCGGCTCCTCCAGCGAAGCACTCCTGATAGCCAGCGTCGTCAACACGCTGACCGGCATAGAAGGTTACAAAGACTACCGGGTCCGCTTCCTGCTCAACGGCCAGACGTTTGAGAGCATCGGCGGCCACATCTTCGCCGATGAACTGTTTGAGCGCAACGAAACCCTGATTAGAAACTAAAACCTCCAGCAAAAACGACAACGCCGGCCCCCCGGCGTTAATTTTTTAACCCTTCTTTTCCTGGCCCCCGAACCATCCAGTGTTAAAATTTAGTAAATTTTATAAATATGGCAGGAGTTTATTTTTTTTTGCAGAACATGATACAATCAAGAACCTTTTATTGGTAATAATTCCTTATTAGTCCAAAAAGTACTCTTTTTTTGGCAACAAAGCCTGTTTTTGTCTGGGGCGGCAGCACGGATGGCTGTGCCAGGCGCGATTGGTTCCCGGGCAGCACAAAGGTGGCCCAAAGCAAAGCAGTAAAATATGAATTGCATGTCAAAGGCCAGTCTTTTCTGGTTCAGATCAGGTTCCGGGAGAACAATTGCTGGCAGGGCATGATCCAGTGGCTCGAAGGGCGCACGGCCCGCTCGTTCAGGAGCCTGCGGGAAATGATTCTGCTGATAGACGAAGCGCTCGACAAAGCAGACACCGGCGAGGACAAGCCGGAAACACGCACCTGGGAATTATAGGCAACAGCAAGCAGAAACGGATGAATAAGCTTTAACTTCTGTTGCAGCTCCAGGCCACTTAAGCCGGGGCGCCAAGTTATGTAGGGAAAAGAAAATAAATGGAGGTTGATACAGTTTGTTCTTGATTTTTGGAAATAAACGGAACGAAAGAAAATCACTCTCTTGTTTATTTATTCTTGTTATTGTGATGCTCTTAAGCGTGCTGCCGGCCGGAGCCGGGGCGGAGCCGCCTGAGCGTAGTCGTGTTCCTGCATCTGTTATCCAACCGTCTGGTTCTCCTGCGGGTGAATATGTCCGGGGCGAATTGATTATTAACTCAACTGGTTCAGGCATAGTAACTGCAACATTCCCTGCTACAACTTCCGATTCTGGGGCTTCGTTCTCGAGGGTTTCTCCCAGGCTTGCTACAGATCTGCGCGAGGGCACGGCCCAGAAGCATAGAACACTGAAGAGGAGACCTCAACAAGTTGCTTCGTCCGAAAATTCAGCAATGGCCATGAGTACGCAGACCCTTATGGATGTTCTTGCGGTAATGGCCATGAGCACGCAGTCGTTTATGGCTGCCGTGCAAGAAATTAAGTTTACCGGTTCCATTTTTGGTAGGCAGTACGAGGTGTTCACAAGCCCTGTTCAAGGGTTTCCTTTGCATGGGAACTCTTTCGTAGTTTTGAGTACCGGGGTGGCTGGAGAAGCTGCAGGCCAAGCACAAACATTTGCTTCAACCGATATGTGGGGAGTTTTTCAGAAGGGCTATAGTCCGCACGGATACGATGCATTCGATATCGCCAAGTTTTCGATCAGGCTCAAAATTCCGGAAAATGCGAATACTCTTTCGTTCCAGTACAGATTTGCCACCGAAGAGAGTCCATCGTTTATAGACAGCCAGTATCGTGATTACTTCAGGGCCATGCTTGAGATACCTCACCGCCACGCTTGCCGTCTCTTTAAGTTGTTGCCTGACGGCAGATTCCATGTTGCAGTCGACAATGCCAGACCCTTTTACAATATACCTCAAGGGAGTTCTGTGAACCCGCTCCCCCCCTTCCCCGAGCCAAACGATACTGCGTACAATTCCGTAACCAGTCTTCAGAAAGTGGAAATCGATGTCTCCGGAGACCGAGGCAGAGAGGTAATCTTGCATCTGGAAATCGCTGATGCTTCAGACGCAATCTATGATACGGCAGTTTTACTTGACAATTTTGATTTTACTTTTGAATCGACCCAAATTATTGAAAGCGCCATTGCATGGGGCAAGGCACGACTTGGCTGGACAGATTGGGAAGGGAAATGTTACGTTTTTGTTAGGGAAGCTTTTTGGCAAGCCGGTGTCAGCAAGGAAATGTTGCCTAAGGCTGGTGCTATTGATCCACAAAAGCCTTGGGCTGTAAGCGTTGCCAAGTGGTTTCATGACCGGGGGCAATTGCGTATGGATCAGGCTCCTCCGCGCGGCGCACTTGTCTTCTACGGTGGTAATTTTAGGACGGCTGCCAGGGTGTGGCACGAGGGACACGTTGGAATATCTCTAGGCGACGGGCAGATAGTGCATGCGTTTGGTCCGGTAAGGATTGACGATTACCTAAATATCAGTGGAGTTTTAGACCATGATTTTATGGGTTGGACTACTGCACACCTTGGACAGCAAGCGGAAGCACATCCAGGGCAGCCAGTTCTGCAGCCAATAGCGCGTGCGGACGACATTGTTTTGGATACGCATATCCGGATCCTCGACTATGCGGGAATAAGGAATGCGACAACTCTGAAAGAATTGAATGATGCGATTAATAGTATTGCTGAGATGTCACGAGAAGACCTTGAGACCCTAATAAGGGAAGTGTCGCTGGAAGATTATGTTAAAGGAGTTGTGCAGAAGGAGACGAGCCCCGATCATATGAAAGACACTGTTATGCTAGCACTTGGCAGGAGTCCCGGCGAACTAACGAAAGAAGAGTTGATGGAGCTTCTCAAGGCTCAGTCTGTAGCTGCCCGCACTTTTGCCGTTTCCGCTGTAAATGGCAGGTGGACGCGTGGAAACAACATTGCCGATAGATGGAACGCATCCAGGCCTAAAAATGATCGCATTATCATTAACATAACTAACAGCCAGTGGGACCAGGTATGGAAAGATGGTCCTTATGATCAAAGAGTAGTGGATGCAGTAACCGCTACTCGTGGGCAAGTGGTCTCGTATGGTCAATGGAAAGATGGGAACTTTCATTCTTTTAACGATCAAGTCAAAAAAGATGAAGATAAAAAAGGCGTTTGGGGCGGTGCTATCCTAGCGGCCTTTAGCAGCTACGGCAACAAAAGAGGCGACTTAAATATGTTTCCATTCAATGAAACGCTGACTCCTAGACAAGCAGGGTGGACGAGAAACTGGTCATACCTGCCACAAGTGGACAGTCACATTGGCGTAATAACTAAGCCTATTGCAAATCATCCCTTGGGTCATGGAGTGGGAATGACCCAGTATGGCGCAACTAATCTAGCTGCCCGAGGATGGGAGATCGGGACGCCACCTAAAATAACAAACCAACCAGAACGTAAAGTTGCCAATCCTATTGGTCAAGGATGGAACTACTTAGAAATATTGCAACACTATTATCCAGGAACAGATGTAGTGTATACAGATCGTATTGCGAGTCAGGTAAAAAGGTTTGCAATCGCGAGCGCAGCATCGCTGCAGGTCTATGATTCGGCCGGCAGGGTTACCGGCGTGGTGTACGGCGTGATAAAAGCGGAGATTCCAGGCTCCTCCTACAATCCACTTGCGCATACAGTTACTATCGCTCCATCTCTTGACAACTATCGCGTTGTGGTTGAAGGGTACGAGACAGGCACCTATTCCCTTAGCTTGATGTCCTATGACGAAGGCAAAACAGACTTTATCGAGGTCAAAAATGTTGCTGTAGCCCCGGGGAAAACACACAAATACAGAGTGGACTGGGAAGCAATCGCGTTAGGAGAAAAGGGAATTACTATTACGATAGGCGACACGAGCTTCACCACATCCACCCCTTATATTCCCAGCAACCCCCTGCCGCAAGACATGGCAACTATCGTCCCCCGTGATGTTTATCTTGCCTGGGAGGGCGGTGATAAAGCTGATTCCGACAAAGAGATCACTTATGAGTTGTTTTTGGGGACGAGTCCGTCTCCGCCCCTGGTAGCAGCACTTGGGCCTTTCCTTGCAACGCAGCTTAACATTTCCTATAAGCCTGACAGGCTGGACTCAGCAACGACGTATTTCTGGAGAGTGGTTGCAAGAGACAGTTATGGAGTTATCGCAGAAGGCCCGGTGTGGCAGTTTACAACTGAGGTTTGCGCTGCCATCAACCCGGAAGAGGCTCGTTTCGACCTTCGTAATCCGGACGATGTCAGCACGAACATCACATGGAATGACGCTAGTGTTGTTACAGCAGTCTATTACAAAGTATACGAACCGTACGAGAAAGTATACGAACTTAATCGGGATGTTCACTATACGGTAAGCGACACCGTGTACGGCAAAGCTAAGTTGACCATCCGGAATAACTACATCTCAGGACTTAGGCCAACGGTAAATGAGCAATTGGCTTTTATCATCAACTTTGATGTAGGAGACCCCGCTAACTTTGCAGTAGAGGTGCTTGAAACAGTTTCCGCCGCTGTGCCTGCACCGCCAGCGACAGTTGCTCCTGCTCCACCTGCGCCTGCGCTCCCAGCACAAGCCCCAGTTGCCACTGGTGTTGAGCGGTCGGTGACTATCGACGGAACAACGGTCATTGAGCTAGATGGCGTGGTGAGAGTTACGATACCCGCCGGCGCTGTCATAGGCCCGGCTCCCAAGATAGTAGCCCGGATCTTGCCAACGGCGGATGCCAGCTCCTTATTGCAGAAAGCAACAGGAGTCGGCCTCACCGCCGCAAGTGAAGTGGTGGTGCTGACCATGACCGGCGGCGAGTTCACGGCGCCGGTACAGTTGACGCTGAACTTTGATACGGCTAAGGTTGCCACAGGCCAGGTGCCGGCCGTGTTCGTCTACAACGAGCGGACCGGGCGCTGGATTTACCTTGGCGGACAGGCAGGAGACAGTACGATCACTGTCACGGTCAGTAGATTCTCCAGGTTTGCCGTGTTTGCCACAAAGCCCTTGCCGGCGCTGGCTGACATCGCCGACCATTGGGGCAGGGGTTCCATCAGGACGCTGGCCGGTATGGGTATCGTCAGCGGTTATGCGGAGGGCAACTTTAATCCCGGAGCGGCAGTGACCAGAGCGGAATTTGCCAGTATGCTGACGCGGGCTTTGGGTCTTGAGGCCAAGCCGGAAGCGGCAGCCAGGTTTACTGATCCAGCAGGCTGGGCTCAGGGCGCTATTGGCGCGGCGGCGGAAGCGGGCTTGCTGGCCGGCTACGCCGACGGCACGTTTGGCGGTGCCCGCCGGATTACCAGAGCGGAGATGGCGGTAATTCTGGAGCGTGTGATACGCAAACGCCTTGTGCCGGTTGGCTGGACCGCGGGGGCAGACTTTGCCGATGCAAAGGCCCTCCCGGCCTGGGCTGCGGACGGTATCAGAACGGCTAGTAGCGCAGGTCTGGTGCGCGGCTTCCAGGATAAGACGTTCCGTCCGGGAAGCGCGACTTCCAGGGCGGAAGCGGCAGCCGCGCTGTACCGCTTAGTAGCGGGTTTATGAAAATTCTTATAGACTATGTTTCTGGATGTAAGCGGGTGTATCAAGACATCGCGCGAAATTGTTTTATGATAGGTGCGAGGAGAGAAAAGGAGGTCAACAAAAAGTGCCTGTTCTTAATTTTTGGAAAATGCGGAACAATAGAAAATCGGCTTCTTGCCTGCTTGTTGTCCTGATGTTTTTGAGTTTGCTGCCTGCAGGGGTGGTGGCGGCAAAACTCGTAGGGAGTCATACTGCAAATTCTTCCGCGTCGCGTTTGGGTATGCCTATGACAGGGGCGCAATACGTCCCAGGTGAAGTTATTGTCCGATTCCGTACAGGTGTATCTGCCAGCGTACGTCGGGATACCTTGAGTGCTCTTAACGGTAAGGTTATGCGTACATCTGAAAGTGGTAACGTTTTGGTTGCATTACCGCCGCAGACAAGCCCGTTGGCTGCCGCCTTCTCCTTGCGCCGCAACTTCCAGGTGGAGTACGCTGAACCCAATTATATTGTTCGTAAAGCCGGAATCCAGGCAGTGAGCACCGCAGTTTATCAGCCCGTTTATGAGCCTCAATTTGGTGAGCAGTGGGGCTTAGCGCGAGTCAAGGCTCCAGAAGCATGGGGGGAATTTGTCCCTTCACCAGACGTGATGATCAGTGTGGCTGTTCTGGACACCGGGGTAGACGCTACGCATGAGGAATTAGATGATGGCCGCGTTTTGCAAGGGCAGAATTTTACGGGGATTGGCGATCCAATGGATACCTCTGACATACACGGCCATGGTACCCATGTAGCGGGCATTATCGCTTCGGAGATCAATGGTAGTGGCATTGCGGGTATTGTCGGCTTGGCCGATGTAAAGATTCTGCCGGTCAAAGTTCTCAATGATTTTGGCTGGGGTACTGTTTTTGGCGTTGCAGAAGGAATTCGCTATGCCAGCAGACATGCTTCGATCCTTAACATGAGCCTTGGGGGGAATTTTTATAGCAGGACGCTTGCTGAGGCAGTCCTCTATGCCCAGGGCCAAGGGGCCCTAATTGTTGCTGCCGCTGGCAATAACTTTGGTCCACCGGTAAGCTATCCAGCTGCCTTGCCGGGTGTCTTAGCGGTTTCTGCCACAGTCTTAACTGTGAGCGAAGATATGTACTTTGACGCACTGGCTCAATTTTCAAGTTATGGTCCAGAGGTTGACCTAGCTGCCCCTGGCGCTGGTATTTTAAGCGCAGTTCCTGGCAATCAGTACGAATCTTGGTCCGGAACGTCTATGGCTGCGCCAATTGTTAGCGGCGCGGCAGCATTCCTGATGGTTGGAAACCCCGAACTTACCGTACTAGACGCGGCAGCCCTGCTAAAAAACAACGCCCGAGATCTTGGCGAGACTGAGTTCGATAGCAGGTACGGATATGGGCTGCTTGACATGCAAGCCGCTTTTGCCGCCGCAAGCGCGGAACAGCGGGTTCCGGTCAGCCTGGAGTGGATTTACCCCGCAACCGGCGGTCGCCTCTGGGGCAGTGAAACCATGGATGTGCAGGTTTCCTGTGCTGTTTACCGAGTGGAGTTCTCCGTCGCTAATGTTAACAGCAATGCTTATCAAACCATCGGTGAGGGCTCGTCCGTAAACGATTTTGTCTACAGGATTATCTGGGATACCGCAGCAAAAAACGGCGTTAATCCTCTTTTCCCTGACGGGATATACCGGCTTCGTGCCGTTTCCCTTGCTGAAAACGGCATGGAAGTCGGGTCTTCCGGAGTAACGGTGGAAGTGCGGAACGAAGCGAACGGCCTTCGAGCTGAACTGAGAACAGCAGTGCCAGATGTAGCGCCCGAATCAGGCTTTGTCGATGTGTATGAAGTTGTTTATAACGAAACTACCGGCACTAAGAGTTATCAGTTCGTGACATGGTCAGAAATCAAACGTGATGGTCGCGTCTGGCTGGAGGAGAGGATAGAAACAGAAAAGCGTTATTTGCTTGTAAGTCAGGTCTTTTGGCAGGACGAACCAAGGAATCCTGCCGCTCCTTGGCGCATAGCAATGTATATGCGTGAGGTGACTGCCCCATTTAGCGGTGTCATTGGTCCTGAAGCGCAAACCAGGGAAATAACCTTTAGCGCAGTTGATGCTGACAGTGTACCCTTGGCTAATGCCTTCATGTTGCTTGACAGCGCTATTGGGCTGGAATACCCGCTCTTTGCTTTCCTTGATAGCAACGGTCAAACGAAAATTTGGCTGGACGAAGGCCGCTACCGGCTGGCATTGGGAAGCAGTTCTCCCAACTACTTTGTTGCAGACAAGGACTTTGTTGTGGAAGGCGAAACACCTTTAACATATCATTTTGACACAGAATCCACAGGCATCCTTGAACTGAAAGATATAGCCGGTTTTGCAGAGAGTTGGGACCGGGATTTACTTCTATTTCCGTTTTTGCAGGACTTCCCCTGGGCTTTTGGTTTTCTCCTTAATGTTTCTGAAGTAGTTTATATGTCGCCCGGAAGCTATCACTTTCTGGCAGATGTTTTGGCGTGGAATGAACAACAAGAACTCTGGCGGTACCTCTTTGCAAGCACGGTTCAAAGCACAGTTTATCAGGGCGTATATCTCGATTATGCTATAGGCGGATCAATCGACTCCGATGTGAAGCTGTTAAATAAGTTGCCTATTATTACAGGTGATACCTTGAGCACGGAAAATGTTTTTACAGATGTTTACCAGCACCGCCTAGTGGACGGATTCCGCTTTACGCAGGCAGATGCGCTTGCTGTTCTAAAAGAACGCCAAGTGGGCCTAGGCTTGGCTCATAAAGATGAGGCAGGAGAAATCAGCCGGTGGAGACTTGACTGGAAAGCCCAGCGCCTTCAGGCAAAAGAAACTTGGGAGTTTGCTTGGATTGAACCAACGCTGGAGATTTCTGACGACAATAGCATTATTTATCCGGACCAGTCCGGGGGCGTGGCAGGTGGCAACAATCTAACTCGCAGCTGGGTACATCTTTGCCCGGAAGTTTTTCTGCTCGGTGAGTACCATGCCAGACTTGTTGCCAACCTCGGTCCGCTGGGAAAAGTTGAAAGCCATGATAAAGCAGGCGGAGAAAGTTTTACCGTAGTGGAAACACCTGCACCCGCTGGGGTCAATGCAACCATTTCCCCGGCAACAGCGGAGTATGATCTTGCCACTCGGGCTGATGTAAGCACAACCATTTACTGGAACGATGCGAGCGCCGTTCAATCTGTGTATCTTGAAGTATATGGAGCGCTCGAGCTAAATACTCACTATCAGGTAAGCGAGGCCGATGTGAGTGGGGCTGTATACACAGCCACGCTGACAATTCTGAGTGACTTCATCGCGAGCCTTGCTCCGACAGCGCAGACCGCGCTACGCTTCGCCGTCAACTTTAATGCGGGCGACCCTGCCACCTTTACCGTGACGGTGGTTGATACGCTGGCTATGGCAACGGCCGCGGTAGAAGCGGCGGAAAGCGCAGTTGTCACACTTACTACCCAGGAAGAGGTTGACTCTGCCCAGGCGCTGCATAACACCGCACTGGCACTTGTCAATGCCCTGCCAGACGGAGCATCCAAAAACGAACTGCTTGCCAGGCTGCTTGCTGTGCAAAACGCCATCAGGATGGCCGTGAGGCCTGTCATTGAAATAACGGTTCCTGTTGATGGTGCGATTGTCAGCAGTCAGCAAGAAGTTACTGTGAGCGGTCGTGTTTACAGTATTCTGGATAGTGTAATAGACAGAGTTTATGCTTGGCGTGGCCAGTATTTCGATGTAGTGACAAGTGTATATTCAGATGTGTATGGCTACTTTATATATGAACACCTGTTTGCACAGGGAACATCATCGACTGAAGGTCCATTTGTCAGAGGAGAACAGCTTAGCGGTGAGCATTATACTTGGAAATTTTTCACAGCAGAGCAGGAGCAAAGTGGCATTCGCTTCAGAGGTCAAGTTGCTCCAGGCGAAGAAGTAACCTTCAGGCATGAAGGCTATTTGTATGTTGAAAGTTCGTGGATGGAGTTGATATTAAGTGCTAATGGCTACTTTGCCGTGGACGTAACTTTTGAGGTAGGGGACGATGCCTTTGTCATCCTTGCATGGGATCAACATGATAACTTTGCGCATGCTATACGCACGTTTAATGTACTTCCCGCGCCTGTGTCTGTAACAATCACTCAGTCTGCAACAACGGTTTACGTCGGGCAATCGGTAGACTTCACTGCCACAGTAGGACCGCAAGGTGCCGACCAAGGTGTGACCTGGAGCGTTTACTCCGGTCCGGGAACGATAAGTTCCGCAGGCGTCTTCAGCTCTCCTACCGCTGGCACGTCTGTTATCCGCGCGACATCTACAGTTGATTCAGCAGTTTACGGACAGGCCACCGTTGTAGTCGTTGCACCAGACCCCACACCAGCCCCCGCACCAACTCCTGCCCATGCTCCTGCTCCCACTCCCACCCCAACGCCTCCGGCTGTGGTTGAGCAACCCATTGTTGCCGGGCAGGTCACGGAAGTTAAGCTTGAAGGCGTGATAGCTGTTACTGTGGCAGCTGGCGCTGTTACCGGCGAAGCGCCCAAAATCACAGCACAGGTTATGCCGGAAGCGGCTGCCGCGCCCTTAATGGCGGCGGCAGCAGGAGTCGGCCTTACCGCGGCAAGCGAAGTGGTGGTGCTGACCATGGTCGGCGGCGAGTTCACGGCGCCGGTACAGTTGACGCTGAATTTTGATACGGCTAAAGTTGCCACGGGCCAGGTGCCAAGCGTGTTCGTTTATAACGAGCGGACCGGGCGCTGGATTTACCTTGGCGGCCAGGTCGGAGAAGGGACAATCACAGTTACTGTTGACAGGTTTTCCAGGTTTGCCGTGTTTGCCACGAGACCTTTGCCGGCGCTGGCTGACATCGCCGACCACTGGGGCAGAGGTTCCATCAGGACGCTTGCTGGTATGGGTATTGTCAGCGGCTATGCGGATGGCAACTTTAAGCCCGGAGCGGCAGTGACCAGAGCGGAGTTTGTCAGTATGCTGACACGGGCGCTGGGACTGGCGGCGAAGCCTGAAGCGGCAGCCAGGTTTACGGATGCGGCCGGCTGGGCGCAAGGCGCCATCGGCGCGGCTGCGGAAGCAGGTCTCGTTGCCGGATACGCTGACGGCACGTTTGGTGGGTCACGACGGATTACCAGAGCGGAGATGGCGGTAATCCTGCAACGTGTGATACGCAAAGGTCTGGTGCCGGTTGTCTGGACCGCGGGCACAGACTTTGCCGATGCGAATGCCCTCCCGGCCTGGGCTGCGGATAGCATCGGGACAGCCAGCAGAGCTGGCATGGTGCGCGGCTTCCAGGATCGGACGTTCCGTCCGGGAAGCACGGCCACCAGGGCGGAAACGGCAGCCATGCTGTACCGCCTGGTCGCGGAAAGGTAACAGTATAGCCAGAGGGGCCCTGTCTGTTGGCAGGGCCTTTTTTTGGGGGATAGCGCGGATGGGGGTGTCGATTTAATGCTCGGCGTTGCAGAGGGCAATATTTCTGAAGAACAATTAGTGCGCTGGCTATGCGCACACGTACTGTAAAATTTGCGCATTGATGAAGAAACCGCCTGAAAGAAAAAAGCGGTGGAGAAATCATGGTTGTTCGGTAGTGCTTGCTATTTGGGATTCCTATTGATACAATACACATGGGAGGGATTCACGATGGCATCTTCCGGGAAACTTAAGAAAGTAACTTTTGCTTTTCCTGACAGCCTGCTGCAAAGGCTGCGGACTTTGGCTGATCAAAAGCGTATTGCTTCGGTTAATTCGGTGGTGAGGGAGGCCGTGGAAGAATACGTGACAAACTTAGAGCGAGAGAATTTTCGTCAGGCCATGGCCGAGGCGGCCAGGGATCCGGAATTCATTCGGGACTTGCTGGAAACGGATGAGGCATTCCGGCATGCTGACGCTGAAACGGCGAAGGTAATACCGCAGTGGTAGCATATCGCTGGTCGATCTTTTGGGCGGATTTGAACCCAGTTGTGGGTTCCGAGCAATCCGGCTGCCGGCCGGTACTGGTAATTTCCTCCGAAGAGGTTAACCATGTGTTGCCGACTCTCACAGTGATGCCCCTCTCTTCGGCTCGACCGGGACGGAGAGTCTACCCCACGGAGGTATTGTTGAGAATGGAGGCAACAAGTTTGCTCAAGGATTCCCTGGTTTTAGCTCACCAGATACGTACGATTGCCAAAGAGCGGTTGGGCGGAAAATGCGGAGAAGTAAAGACTGAAGACATGCGGAACGAGATTTGGCAGGCTTTGCGGCGCTACCTGGGGATGTAAAGGCAGTTCCCGGGTTATTAAGCGGCGGAAGGGATGGATTTTGATTATTGCCCTGTTTATGAGTTATTTTCCGGGGCGCTGTTAAGGCGCTTGAGGGAGGGAAGATTTGGTGGTAAAAAGCCGGAGGGGATATGAGAAGATTTGAACTGATTGCCACGGCTGCTTTCGGCCTGGAGGCGGTGGTGGCCAAAGAGTTGAAGGAATTGGGCTATACCGACCAAATGGTGGAAAACGGGCGGGTTACTTTTTGGGGTGACGAGGAAGCGATTTGTCGCGCCAATCTTTGGCTGCGGGCGGCTGACCGGGTGTTGCTTAAAATGGGCGAGTTTACGGCGCAGACTTTTGACGAATTGTTTGAAAAGACCAGGGCGCTGCCCTGGACTGAGTGGCTGCCGGAGGATGCGGAATTTCCGGTCAGCGGGAAGTCGGTAAAGTCCCGGCTTTACAGCGTGCCTGACTGCCAGGCTATCGTCAAGAAGGCTGTTGTGGAGAAAATGAAGGAAAAGTACCGGACGGCCTGGTTCCGGGAAAACGGGCCGCGCTATAAAATAGAAGTCGGAATCCTGAAGGATACGGTTACTCTGACCGTGGACACCAGTGGAGCCGGGCTGCATAAGCGCGGCTACCGGCGCTTAACCGGCACCGCGCCGCTTAAGGAAACCCTGGCGGCGGCTGTGGTTCTCCTGAGTAAGTGGCAGGCCGACAGAGTGCTGGCCGACCCTTTTTGCGGTTCCGGCACTATTCCAGTGGAAGCGGCGCTGATTGGCCTCAACGTTGCGCCGGGCCTTGCCCGGGAATTTGATGCCGAACGGTGGCCGGGAGTTCACGGCGTGCTGTGGGACAGGACGCGGGAGGAAGCGAGAAGTGTTGTCGCCCGTGACCGGGTTTTACGCATCTTGGGCACCGACCAGGACGAAAATGCTGTCAGCCAGGCGCGTTACCATGCCCGTCAGGCCGGGGTGGATGGGCAGATACATTTCCAGCGGACAGCTTTTGCGGAGTTTCGTTCACGTTATGAACAGGGGTTTGTGATCTGCAATCCTCCCTATGGGGAGAGGCTGGGCGAGATCCGGCAGGCGGAGGAAATTTACCGGGAGATGCGCCGGGTGTTTGCTGCTCTGGGCGGCTGGTCTTTTTTCGTGCTGGCGGCTCATCCGGACTTTGAAAAGTTATTCGGCCGCCCTGCCGACAGAAAGAGAAAGCTGTACAACGGACGGATTCAGTGCAATCTGTACCAGTACAACGGCCTGCAGGCTCCTTAAAACTCTTAGAAAAGCTGTTCAAAAAAAAAGAACGCTGCCGGCAGGGATTTTCCGGCGACAGTCGAATATTCTTTTGGAAATGATGCAGGAAGAGAATCGGGAAATGCAATTCTTCATCAAACGGAGAGGCATGAAATATTTGCAAAATTTTTTTTATTTTCCAAAGTTAAATATATTTCAGGAGCCGCAGCCGTTTGGGGCAGTTAAGTGTGGCATATGTTCTGGCAGGGGATTTGCATAGGATTTAATTTGAGGGGGAGGAAAATGAAAGAGACTGTGATTGTCAGTTTTGCCCGGACCCCGTTCGGTGCTTTTCTGGGTTCGCTGAAAGATGTGCCGGCTACGGAGCTGGGGGCACTCGTTATCCGGGAGGCGGTGGCCCGCGCCGGCATTGAGGGTGACGTGGTGGATTACTGCCTGATGGGCATGGTTGTGCAGGCAGGGGCGGGACAGATTCCGTCCCGCCAGGCCACGCTGAAAGCGGGGCTGCCGGTGGAGGTTCCGTCCGACACCATCGGCAAGGTTTGTGCCTCAAGCCTCAGGGCCGTTAATCTGGCTGATGCCCTGATCAGGGCGGGCGAGGCGGAAGTGGTGGTGGCCGGCGGGATGGAGAACATGTCGGCGGCGCCTTACCTGCTGGAGAAGGCCCGCAGCGGTTACCGCATGGGAAACGGGCAGCTGGTGGACGCGATGATTCGTGACGGGCTGTGGTGCGCCATTCACGACGTACATATGGGTGTGCACGGCGGTGATGTGGCCGAGGAATTTGGCATCGGGCGCGAGGAACAGGATCGCTGGGCGCTGCGCAGCCAGCAGCTGGCGGTAAAAGCGGCTGACGCTGGGCTGCTGCGGGAGGAAATTGTCCCGGTGCCGGTGCCGCAGAAAAAAGGCGAACCGCTGTTGTTCGCCGCGGATGAGTTGCCGCGGCGGGAGGCAAGCCTGGAGGCGCTGGCTAAGCTGCCGCCGGTTTTCAAAAAAGGTGCCTGTGTCACGGCAGGCAACGCGCCGCCTATTTCTGACGGAGCTTCAGCACTGGTCCTGATGTCCCGGGAGAGGGCGGAGAAAATGGGTATTGCACCGCTGGCGACCATTGTTTCCCAGGCGGCGGTGTCGGCGCCGGCGCCCTATATCGCCACGGTTCCGGCCCTGGCCGGCAGGAAGGCGCTGGAAAAGGCCGGACTTACGGCCGGAGACCTCGACTTGCTTGAGGTGAACGAGGCTTTTGCCGCTGTGGCACTGACCTCTGTCCGCCTTGGCGGCTGGAATCCGGATCTGGTCAACGTCAACGGCGGGGCCATTGCTTTTGGGCATCCTATCGGGGCTAGCGGCGGCCGGATTCTGATGACGCTGCTGGCGGAAGGAAGGCGCCGCGGTATCCGTTACGGTATGGCGGCTATCTGCAGCGGCGCGGCACAGGGCGAGGCCACGATTATCAGGATGGAAAGAACTTAAGTGGGGGGAAAGTGATGGAAATTAAAAAGATTATGGTTCTGGGCGCAGGCCAGATGGGCGGAGGGATTGCCCAGGTCGCGGCTCAGGCCGGCTACCGTGTCATACTGCGGGATGTGAAAGACGAATTTGTTCAGCGCGGCCTGAAGGTTATTGAAAAAAACCTGCTGCGCAGCGTGGAAAAGGGCCGGATGACCAATGAAGAAAAGGACGCCGTACTTGGCAGGATTACCCCGACTCTAAAACTGGAAGACGGAAAAGATGCGGACCTGGTAATTGAGGCCATCATCGAAGATTTCAACCTGAAAAAGGAAACGTTTGCTGCCCTGGACAGCATCTGCCCGCCGCAGGCGATTCTGGCCAGCAATACTTCATCCGTGCCGATTACCCAGATTGCCGCCGCAACCAAGAGGCCGGAGAAAGTGATCGGCATGCATTTTATGAACCCGGTGCCGGTGATGAAGCTTGTGGAGGTTATCCGCGGGATAGCTACTTCCGACGAGACGTTCCGGATTATTGAAGAGCTGTCCAGGAAGCTGGACAAAGTGCCGGTGGAGGTAAACGACTTTCCCGGGTTTGTTTCCAACCGTATCCTGCTGCCGATGATTAACGAGGCGGTTTACTGCCTGATGGAGGGGGTCGGTACGGCGGAAGGCATTGACACGGTTATGAGGCTGGGCATGAATCACCCGATGGGACCGCTGGCCCTGGCTGACCTGATTGGTCTTGATACCTGCCTGGCAATTATGGATGTGCTTTACGACGGCTTTAAAGACTCCAAGTATCGTCCCTGCCCGCTGTTGCGCAAATATGTGACGGCCGGCTGGCTGGGACGCAAAACGGGCCGCGGATTTTATGTTTATGAGTAACTGCCCGGGCCGGTGAATGACGCCAACTGCTTAGAAATCGTCAGATGCTAGGCGCGACGAGGACCGGAACGGAGGCGTACCGGGGCGTACGTCGGAGTGAGGACCGCAGGAGCAACAACGCAGATGGCGGTTTAAAAGCAGTTATATTGTAGGTTAGCAGTTAAATTTATGTGAGGTGCAAAGATGAACTGGGAAAACATCCTGCTGGAGAAAGAGGGCGCCGTTGCTGTTGTGACCATTAACCGGCCGAAGGCTCTAAACGCTTTAAACGCCGCTGTTTTAAACGAGCTTGACCAGGTTTTTTCCGGGCTTGCGGCAGACAGCGAGGTCAGCGTGGTAATCCTGACCGGGGCAGGCGAAAAAGCTTTTGTGGCCGGAGCCGACATTGCCTTTATGCAGAGCCTGACAGCGCTGGAAGCGCGCGAGTTTGCCCTGCTGGGGCAGGCAGTGTTCAATAAAATCGAGAATCTGCCGCAGCCGGTGATTGCCGCCGTGAACGGCTTTGCGCTGGGCGGAGGCTGTGAGCTGGCCATGGCCTGTGACATCCGCTACTGCGCTGATACGGCCAGATTCGGGCAACCGGAGGTTGGGCTTGGCGTACCCCCGGGATTTGCGGGGACACAGCGGTTGCCGCGCCTGGTGGGCAAGGGCCGTGCCAAAGAGTTGCTGTACAGCGCTGAGATGATTGACGCCCAGGAAGCGTACCGGATAGGCCTGGTAAACCGCGTTTACCCGGCCGCGGAGTTACTGGAAGCCGCCAAAAATATGGCCCGGAAAATTGCGTCTAAAGGCCAGGTGGCGGTCCGGCTGACCAAGTCAGCAGTAAACCAGGGTCTGGAACTGGATGCGGCAAGGGCTATGGCTTACGAAGCGGAAGTGTTTGCCCTGGCATTTGCTTCAGTTGACCAGCGGGAAGGTATGTCCGCCTTTCTGGAAAAACGGAAACCTGAATTTAAGGGCAGGTAGGAGGCAGCTACATGGAGTTTAAGTTAAGCGACGAACACGTGCTGATGCAAAAAATGTTCCGCGAATTCGCTCAAAAAGAAATTGCTCCGTATGCGGCAAAAAATGACGAGTCGGGCGAATTCCCGCGTGAAATTGTCCGGAAGCTGGGGGCGCAGGGTTATATGGGCATCCCTCTCCCGGAGGAGCACGGTGGGGCGGGCTCCGATTTTTTAACCTATATCCTTTGCCTGGAGGAGATATCACGCGCTGACGCTGCGGTCGGCGTGATTCTTGCTGTCCATACTTCGGTCGGCACTTTTCCCATCCTTTACTTTGGCACCGCTGAGCAAAAAAAGAAATACCTGCCCAGGCTGGCTAGCGGAGAATACCTGGGGGCGTTTGCCCTGACCGAGTCGGGGGCCGGCTCCGATGCCTCCGGCTTGCGCACCTTCGCCAAAAGAGACGGCGATGATTACGTGCTTAACGGCAGCAAAATATTTATCACCAATGGCGGCTATGCCGATGTCTACACCGTTTTTGCCACGGTAGACAGAAACCTTGGCAGCAGGGGGGTTACCGCCTTTCTGGTTGACAAGGACACGCCGGGCTTTAAAGTGGGAGCCAAAGAAAAGAAGATGGGCCTTAATGCTTCGGCGACGACAGAACTGGTTTTTGAGGACTGCCGCCTGCCGGCCAGCCAGCGCCTGGGACAGGAAGGCGAGGGCTTTAAAATCGCCATGAGCCTGCTGGACGGCGGGCGCATCGGCATCGGTGCCCAGGGTCTCGGTATTGCCCAGGCGGCACTTGACGAGGCGTTGAAATACGCGAAAGGCCGCGAGCAGTTCGGCCAGCCTATCTTTAACTTCCAGGCCATCGCTTTTAAGCTGGCTGACATGGCGACCAGGATAGAGGCGGCCAGGCTCCTCGTTTACCAGGCCGCTTACCTGAAGGAAAACGGTCTGCCCTGCGGCAAGGAAGCTTCGATGGCCAAGATGTTTGCCACGGATACGGCCATGTGGGTGTCAACTGAAGCAGTGCAGGTGCTGGGTGGCTACGGTTACAGCCGGGAGTATCCTGTCGAGCGCCTGATGCGTGACGCCAAGGTAACGCAAATCTATGAAGGCACTAACCAGATCCAGCGGCTGGTCATCGCCAAGGCGCTGGGCAAAAGCCGGTAAGGAGGATAAAGATGAAATTCCAGCTTTCCCCGGAACACGAAATGATCCGCAAGATGGTGCGGGAGTTTGCCGAGAAAGAAGTGGCGCCGAGCGCCGCGGTAAGGGATGAAAAAGAGGAGTTTTCCCGGGAAATTTTTGATAAGATGGGCGGTCTCGGCCTGACCGGCATTCCCTGGGAGGAAAAATACGGGGGCGCGGGGTCAGACTTTCTGGCTTACGTTATTGCCGTGGAAGAGCTTTCGCGTGTCTGCGCTTCTACCGGCGTAACGCTTTCCGCCCATATTTCACTTTGTTCCTGGCCGATCTGGAAGTACGGCAACGAGGAACAGAAACAAAAGTACCTGCGTCCGCTGGCGGAGGGGAAGGCTCTTGGCGCATACGGTCTGACTGAGTCGTCCGCGGGTACTGATGCGGGGAGCCTCAGGACCAGCGCCCGCTTGGATGGTGACCACTATATCCTGAACGGTAACAAGATTTTTATCACCAACGGAGACGGCGATATTTTCGTGGTCTTTGCCACGCTGGATAAGAGCAAGGGCGCCAAGGGCATCAGCGCTTTTATCGTGGAAAAGGGCTTCCCCGGCTTCCGCCTCGGAGCGCACGAGAAGAAGCTTGGTATCCGTGCCTCCAGCACCCGGGAGCTGGTGTTTGAAGACTGCCGCGTGCCGCGGGAAAACCTGCTCGGTGCTGAAGGGGACGGGTTTAAAATTGCCATGACCACCCTGGACGGCGGCCGCAACGGTATCGCGGCTCAGGCGGTGGGTATTGCTCAAGGCGCATTCGAGGCGGCCCTGAACTACGCGAAAGGCCGCGAGCAGTTTGGCCAGGCGATTTTCAACTTCCAGGCCATCTCGTTTATGCTGGCCGATATGGCTACCAAAATCGAGGCTTCACGCCTGCTGACCTATCAGGCTGCCTGGCTCGAGCAGGAGCGGCTGCCCTATGGCAAGGCCTCGGCTATGGCCAAGCTGTATGCTTCCGACGCCGCCATGGAAATAACGACCGATGCGGTGCAGATTTTTGGCGGTTACGGCTACAGCCGCGAATACCCGGTGGAGCGGATGATGCGCGACGCCAAGATTACCCAGATTTATGAAGGTACCAACGAAGTGCAGCGGCTGGTCATCTCCCGCTATCTTAAAGGTTAGATTTAGCGCAGGCTGACAGACGAGGTGTTTTAAGGGTGACAGAAAAAAAAGGCCTGGTGCTGGTTTATACCGGTAGGGGCAAAGGGAAAACCACCGCGGCCCTGGGGCTGGCGTTGCGGGCCAGCGGCCACGGCGCGCGAGTATTTATGGTCCAGTTCAGAAAAAATGATCCAAAATACGGGGAGATTCAGGCCATCCAGAAATTCCTGCCCAATTTTACCGTGGTGCAGAGCGGCCAGGGGCGGCAGCTGATCCGCGGTTACCTGATGCAGGAGGACTTCAACGAGGCGTGGGACGGATTTTTGCAGGGTAAGGAAGCACTCTTGAGCGGCAAGTATGATTTGGTGATATTTGATGAAATAAATATTGCTCTTGATTACGGGTTGCTGCCGCTGGAGGAAGTACTGCAGATGCTTACTGAACGACCGGCACAGGTGGATGTTGTGCTGACCGGCCGCAACGCGCCGCAGGAAATAATTGACGCCGCCGACCTGGTCAGTGAGGTGAGAGAAATAAAGCACCCTTACTGCAACGGAGTCAGGGCGAGAAAAGGCATGGAATTCTAATCGGGCGCAGGGCCGCTTGACACAACGGAGGTAGCCGGATGCAACAGAAGATTATTGAGGGTATTTTAAACGGTGACCGCCGCATGGTGGCGCGAGCCATTTCCCTGATTGAAGATGAGGCAAGCGAAAAGGAAAGTATTTTAAGCGCCATATTTCCTTATACCGGCAAAGCATATTGCCTGGGCATCACCGGCGCGCCCGGCGCCGGCAAGAGCTCACTGGTCGATCAATTGCTGGTGCTGCTGCGCAGGCAGGGGCTGAAAGTGGGGGTTATCGCCATTGATCCTACCAGTCCGTTTACCGGAGGGGCGATTCTTGGCGACCGCATCCGGATGCAGGAGCATGCGCTTGATAAGGGTGTTTTTATCCGCAGCATGGGGACGCGGGGGAGTCTGGGCGGACTGTCCCGGGCGACCAAGGACGTGGTCCAGGTTTTGGACGCTTTCGGCAAAGATATCGTGATTATCGAAACTGTCGGTGTGGGGCAGTCGGAAGTCGATATTATCAAGTACGCCGACACCACGGTTGTGGTGCTGACCCCGGCCGGCGGCGACAGCGTGCAGACGATTAAGGCCGGCATTATGGAAATCGCCGATGTGTTTGTGGTTAACAAGGCTGATCTCCCAGGTGCTGACAGGACCGTTTCCGAAATCAGCATGATGCTGGACCTGGGTGGGAAGGCGCGTGCCTGGCGGCCGCCGATTGTGCGAACCATTACTCTCGATGGCGACGGGGTGGGCGAACTGTACCGGGCGTTACTTGCTCACCGCGAATATGTGACTGCAAGCGGCCAGCTGGAAAAGGCCCGCAAGGAGAGAGTCCGCCGCGATATCACAGACCTGATTGAGTACAGGGTTAAGTCAGCAATCTGGCGTCAGGTTTCCGGCAACAGTGAATTTGAGCAGCTGGTCAGCAGGATTATGTCCCGGGAAACAGACCCGTACGCCGCGGCGGCGCAGATTCTTGGTGACATTAGCCTCGGCGGTTTGACACGCTGATCAGGACAGCACGTTAAGAAGGAGGTTAGAATATGAGTGTGAAAGAGAATAACGGGCAGCCCGGCCAGGGCAGAAAGGCCTGGGAAACATGCGTGGCCGGGCTGCCTGAACGCCCGCAAAAGTTTATGACCGTTTCCTCGGTCCCGGTTAAGGCGCTGTATACCCAGGAAGATATTGCCGGTCTTGATTACCGGCGTGACCTTGGTTATCCCGGTTTTTACCCCTATACCCGCGGTGTCCAGGCCAATATGTACCGCGGCCGCCTGTGGACCATGCGCCAGTTTGCCGGTTTTGCCACGGCCAGGGAATCAAACGAGCGCTATAAGTACCTGCTGAGCCAGGGACAGACCGGCCTGTCGGTCGCGTTTGACATGCCGACCATTATGGGTTACGACTCGGATCATCCCCGCGCGTTCGGGGAGGTAGGCCGCGTCGGAGTGGCGATTGACTCGCTGGAAGATATGGAAACGCTGTTTGGCGGTATCCCGCTTGACAAAATCACTACTTCCATGACAATTAACGCGCCGGCGGCGGTACTGTGGTGCTTGTATATCGCCACGGCGGAAAAACAGGGGGTCCCCTCCCATAAGCTGGGCGGTACTATCCAGAACGATATCCTGAAGGAATACATCGCTCAAAAGTCCTGGATTTTCCCGCCCGAGCCGTCACTGCGGCTAATTACCGATATTTTTGCCTTTGCCGGCAAGCACGTTCCCAAGTGGAACACGGTCAGCATCTCCGGCTACCACATCCGGGAGGCCGGGTCGACCGCCGTCCAGGAACTGGCCTTTACGCTGGCGGACGGCTTTGCCTATGTGGAAGCGGGCATAAAAGCGGGACTTGATGTGGACAGTTTCGCGCCGCGCCTGTCCTTCTTCTTTAACGCCCACATCGACTTTTTTGAGGAAATTGCCAAATACCGGGCGGCACGGCGGATCTGGGCGAGGCGCATGAAGGAAAAATACGGCGCCAAGGATGAGCGTTCGCTGCTCCTGCGCTTTCATACGCAGACAGCAGGCTGCTCGCTGACAGCCCAACAGCCGGAAAACAACATTGTCCGTACCGCGTACGAGGCGCTGGCCGCAGTCCTTGGCGGCACACAGTCCCTGCACACCAATTCCATGGACGAAGTCCTGGCGCTGCCGACAGAAAAGTCGGTCCGCATCGCCCTGCGCACTCAGCAGATTATTGCCGAGGAAACCGGAGTGGCCAACACTATTGACCCGCTGGCCGGCTCCTATTTCGTCGAGGCGCTGACCGACCAGATGGAAGCCGAGACAGAGAAATATTTTGAGCGTATCGAGCAGCTCGGAGGGGTGCTGGCGGCTATCGACCAGGGTTTTTTCCAGCAGGAGATTGCAGACGCCGCTTACCGCTACCAACTTGAAATCGAGCAGAAAGACCGCATAATTGTCGGTGTCAACGACTATACCATGGAGGAACCGAAGCAGATTGAGCTGCTGAAAATCGATCCGCAGATTGAAGAGGAACAAAAGCGGCGGGTACAGGCCGTGCGCGCGAAGCGGGACAATATCGTGTGTGGCAACCGCCTGGGGGCACTGCGCAAAGCGGCCGGCACGGGCGACAACCTGATTCCGTTTATCCTGGACTGCGTGCGGGCCTATGTGACTGAGGGAGAGATAATCCAGGTTTTGCGGGAAGTGTTCGGCGAATACAAGGAGAAGCCTATTTTTTAGTGACTTGGAGGGTAAGCGATGCGCGAAGAAAAGAAAATCCGCGTGCTGGTGGCCAAGCCGGGTCTGGACGGCCACGACCGCGGCGCCAAGGTGGTAGCCCGCGCTCTGCGTGACGCCGGGATGGAAGTGGTCTACACCGGGTTGCACCAAACCGCGGAACAGGTGGTGGAGGCGGCCATCCAGGAGGATGTAGATATTATTGGTCTCAGCATCCTGTCAGGAGCCCATCTGACCATTTTCCCGCGGGTCTGCCAGTTGTTGCGGGAAAACGGCGCCGAAGACATTATGGTCATTGGCGGCGGGACGATCCCCGACGAGGACATCGATGAACTGATCGGCAAAGGCTATGCCAGGGCGTTGTTTACTCCGGGGACTACCACCGCCGAGATTGTCGGCTGGATCAGAAAGGCAGCGGAAAATTAGGAGAAGCGGGCTCTCCGCTACCGGCGGAAGCCCTTTTTTTCTTGTGTTTATCCCGGCAACAAAATAGTGTATAGTTAATGTAGCCTGACAATGGCCGGGAAGGTGGCCGAATTTCGTGACGACGAGAGCTAGAATCTATGCGGGAGCCTGCGGCTTTACCAGTGTGGTCAAGGCTACCCGCTTAAGCAAAAAGCAGGTCGGAGTAAAAATTATATCCGCCTGCAAAATGTTGCGCAAAATGAATGAAGACCTGGAGACGCTGGACTGGCGGCACGACCTCTTTACCAATATCCTGGAGTCGGTGGTTTACCGCTCGGCCGACAGGCACCTGATGCATACCGACTGCCCGGTGCCAAGCGCCATCATTAAAGCAATTCAAATTGAGCTGGACGGCATGGTTCCGTCTGCAGTTACCATGAAATTCGAGAAGGTCAGCGATGAGGAAATATAGCAGCGGGGTGAGGATATGCTTGGCAACAGGATCAGGTCTTTCCGCCAGGAGCGCGGGCTGACCCTCGAACAATTTGCTGCGGCGTCCGGACTTTCCGCCTCTTACCTGAGCACGATTGAGCGCGGCCTGAAAAAGCCGTCTATCCCTGTGCTGAAAAGTATTGCCGGCGTGTTGCACGTTTCTCCGTCCCTGCTGGTGCAGGATGAAGACGAGATTTTTACCGGTGAAAAACTGCGTTTCCTGCGTGAGGGCCGCGGACTTTCCCTTGATGAACTTGCAGAAATAAGTGAACTGCCTGTTACGTTGCTTGAAAAATTTGAAACAGGCGAAAGCAGGCCCGATTTTGAACAGTTGGAGTGCCTGGCAGAAGCTCTTAACTTTACAGTCAGCTACTTTCTGGAAAAGGGAAATTATCAGACCGGCATTGGTACGCGCCTGAAACAGTTGCGGGAGGCGCAGGGGCTTACCGTTGCTTCCCTGGCTGACAAAGCCGGAGTTTCTGCCGGACTGGTCAGCCAGATAGAAAACGGTTATACCATCCCGTCGCTTGAAACCATTGAACAGCTGGCTGATTCTTTAGGCACAACGGTACATTATTTTTTGCTTCAATACGAGGAAATTGAAAATTTGCTGTCCGGCCTGGGACCAGACATGCTTGAGCTGCTCGCCGACCACAAAGTGCAGGCAGTCCTGCGCTCTGTCCGTGACTTTAATTCGGCCGAATTAAGATATGTGCTCAACTATTTACAGTTTTTTAAACGCAACAAAAAAATATTATAATAAAGCGTTATAAACGGCCTGAGCATTTACAAAAATATTAAAAATACTCTTGACTATTTTTTTTCATTTGCTAGAATTATAGTAGATATTTTATTTAAATAAATTTAGTAGCAGATAAATGTTTTTTTTAAATTTAAATTTTCTAAAAATTCCAACGAATCCATACTAAGGCGCTAGGTTTGATTCGGTAGTTATACTAAATTTTAGGAGGGTTTTGTGTATGTCAGAAGACAGGGCGGCGGAATTGTTTGCACGGTTAAAGGACGGGGTAATCAATTACGACGAGGAGGCAGTGGTGGCGGCCGCAAAAGAGGTACTGGCGGAAGGGATTGACGCCGGAAAAGCCGTTTTTGAAGGCTTGGTTGCCGGGATGGAGGAAGTCGGGCGGCTGTATGAGGAGCAGGAGTATTTTGTGCCGGAACTGCTGATGTGCGCCGACGCACTTTACGCAGGGCTGGACGTCCTGAAGCCGCACATGGAGAAAAAGGACCTGGGAGTAACAGGTGTGGTCGTAATGGGGGTTGTCCAGGGCGACGTGCATGATATCGGCAAGAACATCGTCAAGATGATGTTTGACGTGGCCGGCTTTACCGTGTACGACCTTGGCCGGGACGTGCCCCTGGAGAAATTTGTTGAGGAACAGCTGCGCACTGATTCCGACCTGGTATGCCTGTCCGCCATGATGACAACCACCATGGTTGGGATGAAGGACATTATCCGTAAAATCAAGGAAAAGAACCCGAAGTGCAAAATCATGATTGGCGGCGCGCCGGTCAGCGAGGAAATCGCCGAAAAGTTCGGGGCGGACGGCTACGCCAAGGATGCGAGCAATGCCCTGAAAGACGCGATCAATATGCTGGCTACCTTAAGAAAACTGCAGCAGGAATCGGCCTGAGCGCCGGGAGGGGACTGTGATGGAGCATACCGTTATATTTCAGCCTTCCGGGCGGCGCGGGGCGGTGAAAGAAGGGCTGTCCCTGCTGGAGGCAGCCCGCGAACTGGGCGTGGATATCGAGGCTCCGTGCGGAGGGGCCCGGGTCTGCGGCAAGTGCAAGGTCAAAATAGAGGAAGGGTTTTTTGAAAAGTTCGGCATTGAGTCGCGTGCCGGTCATTTGTCGCCTGTCCTGGAAGAAGAAAAAGATTTTCTGACTGCCAAAGAGTTGGCGGATAATTACCGGCTGGGGTGTTGCGCCTACCTGCAGGGCGATGTTCTGTTGTTTGTGCCTGAAGAATCGCGGGGTGCAAAACAGGTGATCCGCAAGGCCGTGCGCGAACGTCCTTTCGAACTGGATCCGGCGGTAAGAACTTACTGCCTGCAACTGCAGCCGGCTACCCTGCAGGACCAGACCGACGACTATGCCCGCATTCAGTCCGCTTTGGCCGAACAGTACGGCCTGCCTGCCGGCCTTGCCATTGATTATCCGGTGCTGCAAAACCTGCCGGAGACGGTCCGTTCCGGCAACTGGCAGGTTACGGTCGCCGTCTGGAACGACAGGGAAATCATCTGGGTTGCTCCCGGACAGAATGAAGATTGCTGGGGGCTGGCCGTTGATGTGGGTACAACGACGGTGGCTGCCTACCTGTGCAACTTGCGCTCCGGGGGAGCGCCTTACATCAGCTCTTTGATGAACCCTCAGGTACGCTACGGCGAGGATGTTCTTTCCAGGATCACTTACGCTATGATGAATGAAGACGGCCTTAAAAAAATGAACACGGCCATCATCGAGGCGATAAATTCCCTGGCGGCAAAGCTGGCAGAGTCTGTCGGCATTACAACTGCGGAGATTCTGGATATGTCTATTGTATTTAACACGGCCATGCACCACATCCTGCTGAACATTGACCCCAAGTACATGGGCAGGGCGCCTTTTGCCCCCGCTTTCAAAAGCAGCATGGACATTAAGGCCAGGGATCTCGGGTTGCAGATAGCAGGCAGTGCCTATGTTCATGTCCTGCCGGTGGAGGCCGGCTTTGTCGGCCCTGATAACGTGGGCGTGCTGATTGCCGAGGAACCCTACAAACAGGACAGCATGATGCTGCTGATTGATATCGGGACCAACGGGGAAATAGATTTCGGCAACCGCGAGCAGTTATTGTCCACCTCTTGTGCCACCGGGCCGGCGCTGGAAGGGGCCCAGATTAAATTTGGCATGAGAGCCGCTCCGGGAGCTATTGAAACGGTCAGAATTGACCCGCAGACCAAGGAGCCGCTGATTAAAACGATTGGCAAGGAAGACTGGTACAAGGATGGTGATGAACCGGCGGCAATCGGTATTTGCGGTTCGGGGATCATTGATGTCATTGCCGAAATGTTTAAGGCGGGCGTTATTTCCTCAAGCGGCAGGTTTAATCAGAAAACAGCCAGTCCACGCGTCAGAAAAAGCGAAGACGGAAAAATGGAGTATGTGCTCTGCTATGCCAGGGACACTGCCATAGGCAAGGATATCACCGTGACCCAGGGAGATGTGCGGGCTGTGCAGCTGGCCAAGGCGGCGCTGTATGTCGGCGCCGAATACCTGATGGAAAAGCGGGGAGCGCCCAAACCGGACAGCATCGTCCTGGCGGGAGCTTTTGGCAGCTATATCAATAAAGAGAGCGCCATGGTGATGGGCATGATTCCCGACTGCGACCTGGATCGCGTCCAGGCGGTGGGAAACGCAGCCGGTGACGGCGCAAGGCTGGCCCTGCTCAGCCGCAGCAAGCGGAGAGAGGCCGAGCAGGTGGCCCGCGCGGTGGAATTTGTGGAAACGGCAATCGAACCGGATTTCCAGACGCGGTTTGCCGCCGCCATGGCTTTCCCGCACAGCAGACATTCCTTCCCGCATATCCAGCACATCCTGGATAAGATCCCCAAAGAATGAGAGAAGGGTGGGAGAAAATGTTTACTTTCCAAAGGGAACAACAAGTCTGCCGGATTGGTCCGTGGAAAATCGGAGGACAGCCCGGCGATAATCCTCCGCTGCTTGTTTCCTCCATGTTCCACAAGGGCGACAAATTGCTGGAAAACCGTAAAGACGGAAAGTTTGACCGGGTAAAAGCGACCGACTACATCAAACGCCAGGAAGAGTTGTCGGCACAGACCGGTATCCCGGCTATCACGGCCATGGTGGCCAACACGGCGGACGAAATGAAACGGTATATCGATTTCTTTGTCAGTGTCAGCGACAAGCCGTTTGGCATTGACATGTGGGTGCAGGAACCCCGGATTGCCAGTGTCAGGTATGTGGCGGAGCTCGGGCTGCTGGACAGACTGCTCTATAACAGCATTACCCCCTGGGACAAGGACATCCCGGCCCAGGTGGCCCAGTTGAAAGAAATCGGCGTCAAACACGTGGTGGTGCAGGTCTACGATGAAAACGATCCCACCCCGCAGGGGCGTCTAAGCAGTTTCCGCAAAATGATGGAGGCAATCGGCACATATACCTTTGCCAGCGTGCTGGTCGATACCTCGGTCATGAACCTGCCGGCCACTTCTTTTTCAGCGGTGGCCAACCGGCTGATAAAAGAAGAATTTGGCTTCCCGTCGGGACTGGCCAGCTCCAACGGTACCTTTATGTGGAAGTCGGCACGGGAAATGTGGGGCAGCGAGGGCTTTTCCGCCATGAACGTCGCGGCGCAGGCCGCTTCCATCCTGCTGTGGTCCGACCTTATTTTCTACGGGCCGCAGGTAACCGCCCCGCGCATATTCCCGGCCGTTGTCAGCGCCACGCTGATGCTAGCCACCCTGGTCTTCCAGGAAACCGGCCGGCTTCCCTCCAACCCGGAACATCCGCTGTATAAATTTTTCGGTGAATTTGCGGAAAAACTGCAGGCCGGGAAATAAACGGCGATTAAAGCCAACGATTAAACGAAGGTGGTGCAAAGAAAAATGGGCTTGACCCCCAGGGAAAGAGTGTTAAATCTTTTTGCCGGCAAAGAAGTGGACCGCGTAGCGTGTTACAGCGGTATGGGCAACGTGACGGTAGCCGGGTTAAAAGAGCTTGGCTATAAATTCCCGCACGTACATGGTGACGCGGCAAAAATGGCGGCTCTGGCGGCTACCAGCTACAAAATGTTTGGCTACGAATGCGCAGTGGCGCCTTTTGACTTGTGCGTGGAGGCCGAAGTACTGGGCTGTGAAATGAACGCCTACGAAAATGTGGACCAGTTGCTTTATCCCACCATCAAAGAAAAGGCCATTCACAATGAAGAGGAGATGACCAGCTTTTCCATCCCCTCCGATTTGGCCAATTCCGGCCGGGTACCGGTGGTGGCCGAGGCCATCCGCCTGCTGAAAAAAGATATCGGGTCCCAGGTTGCCGTGGGTACTTACCTGGTGGCGCCGTTCACGCTGGCCGGCCAGCTGATGGACTTAAACGACCTGTTTAAACTTTCTTTTAAAAAGCCGGACCTGATTAACACGATGCTTGACAGGCTGGCTGATGTGCTGATAGATCTGGCAGGAATATACCGCCGGGCCGGCGCCGACTATATCTGTATCCGTGAGATGGGCGCCACCACCGACATCCTCAGCCCCCGCAGCTTTAAGATGATTATCCAGCCCCACCTGAAAAAAATCCGGGCTGCCCTTGATTATCCGAACATCCTGCATATCTGCGGCAGCACCAACGCGGTCATTCCGCAAATGCGGGAGTGCGGCTATGACGTAATCAGCGTGGAGTTAAAAAACGACCTGGCCAAAACAAGGGCCGACATCGGCTGGGAGCCGCTCGTTTTTGGCAACATTGACGCTTACCACCTGCTGTGCGTCGCTCCTGCCGATGAAGTGGAAAAAGCTGTTGTGGAAGCGCTGGAGAAAGGAGTGGACGCGCTTTGGCCCGGCTGCGATATCTGGCCCGACGCCAAGCCGGAAAACTTCCGGGCCATGGTAGTGGCTACCGAAAAGCACGGGGCGGACAAATGGGTGCGCAAGCAACGACAGCAGGCTTAGATTTCAATTGCTAAGCACCAGCAAATCCGTTAAAATTAACTTAAAGGTAACCACGTTTTTTTGGGTACAATTATCAGAAAATTTATGCAACTAAGCTCGAAAAAGCACTAAAATTAACCATCCGGGGGTGATGTAAAATGTCTGAAACACAGGGCAGGGAGCGCTTTCTGGCTAAAATGGCCGGGCAGGAAACGGATCGGATGCCTGTATTTTGTGCTGACCAGACCGCTACGTATGAGCAAATGGAAGAAATGCAGGCCTTTTGGCCGGAGGCTCATTGTCAGGCCGCGGAAATGGCCAGACTGGCCTTGGGCGCATATACCGTCCTCGGCTTTGACGCCGTCAGGGTGCCGTTTTGCCAGACGATAGAAGCGGAGGTGCTGGGAGCTAAGCCAAAATACGCCGGCAAGGAAGGCCTGCCCAGTATTGTCGAGCACCCCTATAAAATCGGGGATCCGGTGCAGCCGCTGCCCGACAACTTTTTGTCCCTGGGCCGCATTCCCGAACTGCTGGAAGCTGTCAGAATTCTAAAGCGGGATGTTGGCGGCAGGGCGGCCGTAATCGGCGGCATTATCGGGCCGTACAGTATCGCCGCCAGCCTGGTCGGCATTACCGATATTTTAAAAACAGCCTTTAAATACCCGGAAAGGCTGGTCCCGTACCTGGACCTGGCGGAACAGGCGGGGACGGTACTCGGCAAAGCGCTGATTGAGGCCGGCGCTGACGCCATCTGCATTGAGGACATGATGGCTTCCATGGACATGATCAGCCCGAAGATATACCGTACCTGTGTCTTTGACTGGGAAAAGCGGCAGATAGCCGCCCTGTCCGCCGTCCCGACCATCCTGCATATCTGCGGCAAACTAGACCCGATTATTGACGACATCGCCCAGACCGGGGTGACGGCCATCAGTGTGGAGCCGAAAGTCAACGCGGCGGAAGCCAAAGAAAAACTAAGGGGTTACGGACGCTTTATCCCGCTGATCGGCGGCATCGACGCTGTCACCACCCTGTTTGGCGGCCGGCCGGAGGACGTTGAGCTGGCGGCCGTTGCCGCCGCGCGAGAGGGCTACGATATGCTGGCTCCCGGCTGCTCCATCGCCCCCGGGTCGCCGCTTGGCAACCTGCGGGCCATGGTCAGCGGCGCCGCGAAAGCGGCGGGGTGAAATCTTAGGACGGAATTTTGCGGAAAGCGGTGAGAATATGGCTGAGCGTGTCTGCCTGTTTCCGTGCGGGGGCATCAAAAAGACAGAATCGACCGTGGCCCGCATTGCCACCTATATTGTCAACGAAGAGTTGCTGCCGCGCCAGACGATGATTTTATGTGTGCCGGCCTTTCTGCGCGGGGTGGAGGAAGACCTGGTGATGGTGGAGGACTTTCCGACGGTGGTTATTGACTGTCACGGGGAAAACTGCGGCACCAACCTGCTGTTCCGGGCAGGAGTCACACCGGCGGCGAGGATTTTTATCCCTGACATTGCCGAAGTGACGGGACTTGGTTACGGTTCCTCGCGGCGGGAGCTGGAAGCGGAAGCCTTGGCTCTGGCCGAAGCAGTAGCCGGAAAGGTGGCGGCTGTATGCCGGGCGCTGCTTGAGCCGGACTATGTTTCTCCCAAGCAAACAATTAAAATGTCGGCCAGTCTCGCGCAGCAAGATGTGCCTGCTGATCCGTTTGCTTATCTCAAGCTTGCGGACGGGATCTACCGTCCGGCCTCCATGCCAGACTTTTCTGTTAAGGGAGTGTCCTGAAGATGGGCGAGGCAAGAAAAGTCGCCGTTTATCCCTGTGGTGGTGTGGGCTTTGTCCTTTCCAGCGTGGCACGCTATGCGGCTTACCTAGTCACCGAAGATTTGCTGCCGGGCAAAACGGAAATTGTTGATGCGCAAAGGCTGCTTAACGGCCTTCCGGACGAGGTGGCGCTGGTGGAAGAAAACCCGACCATAATTATTGACGGGTGCGGCTACCAGTGCGGATCAAACCTTTTCCGGTTGCTGGGGTTAAAGCCGGCGGCCCGCCTGCTGATTCCGCCGATTGCCAAATTGCCGGCGACATTTCTGTGTGACTGTGCGGGGCTGAAGAAACAGGTCAGGCTGGCACCCGGCACTCAGCGGAGAGTGCCTTCCGAGTCGGGGAAAAATCTGGCCACAGAGGTTGCTGTGAGAGCCAAAAGCATGGCGGAAGGCTTGCTCAGACCGAACTACAGGTATGAGCCGCAGCGTGTCCGGCAAGGCCAGACCGCTATATGTGGTTATGTCAATAATATTCCGGAGGAAGTCGGGTATGTGATGATTGCTGAAGGTGTTGACCGGCCAAATTCCATGCCGCGGCTTGACTGGCTGGAGCAGGACGGCGGCAAGGGGGGGTGCGGTTGTGGCGTTGATTGTCTGCCATGAATTTTACGGCCAGAGTGTTACCGTTGATGACAGGTACCTGTATTATTTGCCGGAACACCTGTGGGTGGAGCCGGCCGGAGGAGACCTGTACCGTTTTGGGGTCAGCCATGCCGGCGCCATTCTCGTTAACGGTTTCAAATACCTGGAATATGCCGTTACGCCGGGGGAAGCGCTGCAGGCTGACGATAGCGTCTTTTTCGTGGAAACGTACAAAGCGATGATTAATGTGACTTCACCGGTGGCGGGAATTGTGACGGCGGTGAACGACAAACTGGCCGGGGAAGGGGTAATAATTCTCGCTGAGCAGTATTACAGTGAGTTTCTGTTTGCCATTGAGTGCGCAGGGCTGAATATTGCCGGGGTTTTCCTGACCGCGGAGCAGTATCTGGAGGCGCTGTTGGGCGGTGAAGGGGACCATTGCGGCGCCGGCGCCCGTGTGATGCGCAGAAACAGGTAGGGGGTGAGCAGATGACAGCCAGGAAAGTCCTGCTGGAAGTCTTTGTCAACGACTTTGTGCAATGAACACCCTGTAAGTACCTGCTGGAAGCAGTGCAGGCTCTTCCTGAGCTACTGGGGGAGACGGCGGAACGAGTGGAAATCTGCCGCCATGATTTGCGCACACCTGAAGGTATCCGGCGCAACAATGAGCTGGGCATCAAAAGCTTTCCCACGATTGCTATCAACGGGGAGGTGTTGTTTGAGAGCTTTATTCCGGCGGAGTCGGAACTGCGCGACGCGGTCTATGCCGCCTGCAGACGGTTGCAAAACGGGATAAGGGGGTGCGGCAGCGGAGAATAAGCCTTAAGATGCGGAAAAATATCAGGAAAGGAAGTGAAAAGATGGCTAAACAGTTGCTGATTGATGCCTACCGTGGCAAAAAGACTCCCAAGGCTCCCTGGCTGCCCTATGCCGGGGTACACTGCGCTTACCTGATTGGTGAGAGGGCCGATGCTTACCTGCAGAATCCGGACCTGATCGCCAAGGGCGTACTGTACGCCGCGGAGCGGTACAAGGTGGATGGGATGCCGCTCGTGTTTGACCTGAACGTTGAGGCCATGTCTATGGGTTGCGAGGCTAACTGGTATCCGGATAACCCGCCGGCTGTCACCGGTCACCCGCTGGCCGACAAGACTCTGGCCGAGGCCAACCTGAAAGTGCCTACCGCCAAAGATGGCCGCTGGCCGGTAATCGTGGAAGCCGGCCGGAAGGTAATGGAAAAGAAGGGTGACTGGGCGTTGCTCGGCCTGCTGTGCGGGCCGCTGACCCTGGCTTCTCACCTGCGCGGCGTCAAGATCTTCACCGATGTGGTAAAGAACAAGCCGCTGGCTCAGGAGATTCTTGGGTTTTGCGCAAAAGTGTGCGCTGAGTCGGCGCGTATTTACCGTGATATCGGCTGCGAGATAATCGCCATCGTTGACCCGGTGGCCTCGCAGATCAGGCCGGAAACTTTCCGGGAATTTGTCACACCGGCCTGCCAGGAAGCGATTCAGGTGATCCATGACGCCGGGCGCACCTCCAGCTTCTTTATTTGCGGCGACGCCACCAAGGTGCTGGATGAGGTTTGCAGAATCGGCACGCATGGCTTTGCCATTGATGAACAGCTGAACATCAATTATGTGCGCGACATGGCGCTGAAGTATGGCTTGGGTTTTGGCGGCAACCTCAAGCTGACCCTCGCGCTTTCGCTGGGAATAGTCAGTCCCCGCGAAGATGCCATTGTCAGCCTGGCAGCGGGTGGCCTGACAGGCTATACCTTCGCTCCCGGGTGAGACATGCCCTATGACGTTCCCGTGGAGAACGTGGATAAAGTTTTGGAAGCCAAAGACTGGTATGAGAAGTTTTATGCCAAGTATCCTGACCATGTGCCGCCCGGGTTTCTGACTCTCGAAGACCTGAAAAAAGGAGGCGCGTAGCATGAGCGATAAACTGGTCGTCGATATTCTGACGCTGGACTCTGTGCAATGCGCCGCCTGCCAGTACATGCTGGAAGCAGTTTCCGCCCTTCCTGAAAATGTTCGCCGGCATATTCAGTTTAAGGAATGGAACATCAAGGGGCCGGAGGGCATTAACAAGTTCCTTGAATATCAGGCGAGGGTGCTGCCCACCATCGTAATCAACGGGGATATTGTTTTTGAAAGCATTATTCCCATGTACGAAGAACTGCTGGACGCGCTGGCGGTCAGGGCTCCGGAGGTTTTAAAGGCTGAAATTGAAAAAGTCAGGGCTGCAGGTTAAGCAGGACAGAGGGATAAGAAAGGCAACTTTTTTATCCCTCTTTACCCTGCATTATTGGGGGGCGTGGCATGATTCAAAGTGTTTCTTTTTTGGGCGCCAATCTTGATCTTGATGACGAGCTGTTGTATTATGCTCCCCTGGATTACTGGATTCGCGTGGACTGCGATAAAGATGAGGTTGTCTTTGGCCTGACGCCGGCTGCTCCCCTGAAGGAGGGAGGTTATCGCGCCCTGGAGTTCACCGTGGGGGAAAAGGATCAGGTCGAGGCGGGAGATACGCTGGCCGTGGCTGTGACGGGCAAAGTCAGGTATCTGGAAGTGCCGGTCGCGGGCATTGTTGTTAAGTTGAACAGAACCCTGGAACAAGACATAGCGACATGTTTAATGCAGGCGGGCGCCGGATGGCTGGCCTGTATATACACGGGCGGTGTTTTAAAAACGCTTTCTCCCTGGATTGATTATTCCTGCTATGTGGAAACCCTGCACAGTTATGAAGGCCTCTGTGTGCCTCCCGGAGTAAAGGCGGCCGGTTCGCCAACCTGCCGCAGCGTTTACGAGTCGATCCGCAAGCAGAAGGAAAATTAGTGAGCGGTTCATCAGAGGAGTGAAAAATGTGGTATCCAAGACGACCCCACACGCGATTAGGGAGATCCTGGACCGTGCGCTGACCGGAGATGGTTTGAGCAAGGACGAACTGCTCATGCTTCTGGCACTGGATTATGAAAGCAGCGTGGTAGAGCCCGTCTTTGAGGCTGCACGGGAGGCGGCGAGACGTTTTAGCAACAATAAGGGGCGTATTTGGTCTTCCATCGGTATAGACTATCAACTCTGCCCCCGAAACTGCCGCTTTTGTTCCTTTGGGCAGAAATGGAATATTGTTGCTCATGAAGCTGCCTGGCCGGATGAAAAAGTTGTGGAAAAAGCTGTCCAATTTGCACAACAGGGAGCCCACTGGGTTGCGCTGCGTACCACCGTCAATATCAGCGTAGCACGTCTCTGTGAGCTGGGGCGCATTGTACGCCGGGAATTGCCGGCGTCAGTCAAACTGGCCGCCAATACGGGGGACTTTGATGATGAGGGAGCCAGGGAACTGGTTGCGGCAGGGTTTAACACAGTATACCATGCTTACCGCCTGCGGGAAGGCATTGATACCGGTGTTGAGCCGGCAGAACGCTTGCGGACCTTAGACGCTATTGCTCGTTCCCCGCTAGAGCTTATCTACCTGGTCGAACCGGTTGGCCCGGAGCACACAACAGAGGAACTTGCCAGCGAGATTCTGCGGGCATTGTCCTTTAAAGCTAAGGGCTGCGGCGCCATGGCCCGCGTTCCCGTACCCGGGACGCCGCTTTTTGACCGGGGCAGGATAAGTGATCGTGCCCTTGCCCTCTTGATTGCAGTCAGCCGCCTGGCGGGAGGCTCTGCCGTCGATAATATTTGTGTCCATCCGCCGTTGGCGGAAGGTCTGCGAGCCGGAGCAAACAACTTGGTTGTGGAGACGGGGGCAATACCCCGGGACCTTGGGAATGAAGAAAACGAATGGCAGCAATTTACCTTCGAGACGGCGCTGGAGATGCTGCAAAAAGAGCAATACGACATCTAAGGGGGATTGTTAATGTTTTCCGGTAAGCGCTTAGCAATCGTAATCCTGCTTATCGCTGGCGCACTCTCTGCCTATTTGCTTGTTGGCGGCAGTGACAGAGGTCCGGCTGAAAACCGGGTGGTGCGCGTCGGCACCTGGAAAACGACTCAAACAAGCCATCCCTGGTTTTATCAGGAGTTTATGCCCGAAGGATACACGGTGGAAATATATACCTTCACCAACCCCGGCGACCAGAAAACTGCCCTGCTGGCGGGCAGCCTGGATTTCTGCGGCGCTCCCTGGGCCTTCGCCATCGCTTCTGTGGCGGCTGGGGAGCCGATCGTATGTATTGCCTCACTTTGTGAAAAAGCTTCAGCCTTGGTCGTGCGCAAAGACGGGGGCATTACCGACGTTGAAGGGTTACGCGACAAAAAAATCGGTTATGTGCCGGGGACAATGCATGAGGTGCTGCTGCGGGAGACCCTGACCAGGGCCGGACTTGACCCACAGCGCGATGTAACGATGATGCGGGTGGACTTTTTCGATATGGGAACAGCCCTTTCCAGGGGAGATATAGACGCCTTTCTCAGCGGCGAACCTTTCCCTACTATCGCTGTTTCCGAAGGGTATGGCGAAATACTGGCCTACCCTTACTATGATGAATCCATCGGTACTATTAATGCCGCTTGGATTACCAGCAGGAAAATGATCGAGCAGCACCCGGAGGTCATCCAGGCCTTGGTAACAGCTAACGCCTATGCTGTCCAGTATCTAACGGAAAATCCCGATCGCTGGTTGGCGCAGGCGGTGGAATTCGGTGTTGATCCGGTCATTTTTGAGGGAAGTGTTAGCAACATTAAACTTGCCTGGGATATAGAGGAGGAGGATATACGTAAAGTAAAAGCACTGGCGGAAAGGATGGAGGCGCTGGGGATGATTCGGCAGCAGCCGGACTGGCAGCTCCTGTTCAATACTACTTTTGTGGAGCAGGCACGCCGGGAGCTTACCAAGCCTGCCGGCCGTTAAAACTCCTATGAACAGATACCGCTTACAGGTACGCTGCCATGTCATATCTTTAATCATACCCATTGGTATTTTGCTGATCTGGGTATTGATCACAGCATACAATCGCATTCCCGGGTATATTTTGCCTGCCCCGCTGACGCTGCTTACAGGATTTTATGATTTCATTTTTGGCTTCCTTGGCCTTTCCCCGTACTCGGGCACATTCTGGCAGCACACGTTAGCCAGTAGTAAGCGTGTACTCGCAGGATTTTTGCTGGCTGCAATCCTGGGAGTACCGGCAGGAATTATCGCCGGCAGCAATCCTTGGATCGAAAAAATGTTGGATCCTCCTATTCAGGCTATCAGGTCGATCCCCGGCATTAGTTGGCTGCCTCTGGCCATAATCTGGTTCGGTATTGGCATGAGGACAACCGTATTCCTGATTGCCCTTGCTGCTTTTTTCCCCATTTATCTTAACAGCTTGCATGGCGCCAAACAAGTGCGTCAGATCTGGAAGCGTTCCGCCCAGATGTTGGGTGCCGACCCTCTCACTATTTTTTATACGGTAGTACTTCCCGGTGCAATGCCGTCTGTTGTTAGCGGCTTACGAACCGGGATGGGCCTCTCTTGGGCCTATGTTGTCCTGGGAGAACTTACGGGCGTTCCGGACGGACTTGGGGCTATGATTATGGACGCGCGCATGTTAGGGCAGGTTCAGATAATCTTGATTGGTATGGTCGCCATTGCAGTGGTGGGCCGTCTCAGCGACCGCCTCCTGCTCGCCCTGTTAAGGGCTGTAGCCTGGCGTAAGGAAATAGTGTAATGGGTGAAACACAATGCTACGGTTGCCGGATTAACATTGAACGCGTAAGCAAGATTTTTCCTGACCATAGTGCCAGAGACTCAAGGGGGTTGGAAGTATTAAAAAACGTCACCATGTGTGCAAAACCCGGAGAAATGGTCTGTCTTACAGGGCCGAGCGGGTGCGGCAAAACCACACTGATAAACATAGTTGCCGGTTTTGAGAAGGCAACCAGCGGCTGTATATTGCTGGACGGTTCTGAAGTAAGAGGCCCGGGTCCGGACCGGGGTGTTGTCTTCCAGGAAGACGCCCTGTTTCCCTGGCTCAATGCCTGGCAAAATATCGCCTACGGACTAAAGCAAAAGGGTTTGCCACAGAAGGATATAGCGGAACGAGTAGAGACGTTTATTGAACTGATTGAACTTCAGGGCTTTTCCCGTCACTTTCCCGATCAGCTGTCGGGTGGGATGAAACAGCGCGTTGCTTTAGCGCGTGTATTGGCTAATTCGCCAGCCGTTCTGCTGATGGATGAACCTTTTGCTGCGCTGGATTACCAGACACGCAGGTCAATGCAAGAATTGCTGTTGGGGTTGTGGCAGAAGCTCAGACAGACAATCATTTTTGTCACCCATGATATAGACGAAGCGTTGCTGTTGGCAGGGCGTGTCTATATAATGTCAGCCAGACCGGGAACAATTCTGGAGGAAATTCCGATTCCTTTTCCCTGGCCACGCAGCTTGGAAATTTTAAATGAATCAGAATTTGTTCATTTCAAAAAAATGATTTATAATTCGACCGCAAAAAGCGCTGGGGGGCGTGGATAATGCCTGTGCCGGCTTGGCTGCTGAAAAAAATGCCGGATTATGCGGCTTTTGCAGAGACAGAAAAAATTCTGGCCGGTGTCAGTACTGTCTGTGTCAAAGCTGCCTGCCCTAATATGCTGGAATGTTTCAGCCGGAAGCAGGCTACTTTTCTGATTCTCGGGGACAGGTGCACGCGTAACTGTGCTTTTTGTCATATCCGGCAGGCACTGCCTCTGCCGCCTGACGACAGGGAGCCGGAGAGGGTGGCGGAGGCGGCCGCCCGCCTGCGGCTTGCTCATGTGGTGGTTACTTCTGTGACACGCGACGACTTACCTGATGGCGGCGCCGCGCATTTTGCCGGCACGGTCAAGGCTGTAAAACGCGCGGGGAAGTCTTTTACCGAGGTGCTGCTGCCCGATTTCCGGGGCAGCCGGGAAGCGCTGGCCCAGGTGGCGGAGGCAGGCCCGGGGATTATTGCTCATAACCTGGAAACAGTGCGCAGGCTGTATTCCCGGGTGCGGCCCGGAGCGTGCTACGCGCGGTCACTCCGGGTGTTGCGTGAAGCAAAAGCGCTAGGATTTCTTACCAAGTCCGGTGTAATGCTCGGCCTTGGCGAAACTGATGAGGAAGTGCGCGTGGCTTTGGCCGACCTGCGCGAAGCCGGCTGCGACATGGTGACACTGGGGCAGTATCGCCAGCCGGGGCCGGCGCAGCCTCCGCCGGCACGGTTTGTTCTGGAAGAAGGCTTTGCCGCACTGTGGGAAACAGCAGTCAAACTTGGTTTCAGGCATGTGCTGACCGGCAGCTACGTGCGCAGTTCTTACCGTGCCGGGGAAATCCGCGAATTGCCGGAGGCGACACAAGGTGGCTGACTGGCGTCTGCTTGACACCGGAGCGCGCAGCGGCAGCGAAAACATGGCTGTTGATGAGGCTTTGTTTTCAGGGGTGGTATCCGGGGTTTCTCCGCCGACAGTGCGCTTTTTTACCTGGGAGCCGGCCTGCCTGTCACTCGGGTTTTTGCAGCATCCCGGAAGCGGCTTGCCTGACGCGTGCCTGCGGCACAAGATTGATTTAGTACGGCGCCCCACAGGCGGGCTGGCCGTATTGCACGGGCAGGACCTTTGCTACAGCGTGTCGGCGCGCCTGGGTCGCGGTCCGCTCCCGGCGGCGCTGCGGGAGGCTGCTCTTAAGATAAATCACGCGCTGCGCGCCGGGCTGAGCTTGCTTGGCCTGCCGGCTGAAGTCACTGTTGCGGCTGAACAGGCTGAGCCTGTTCTGGCCTGCGCTGATGCCGTGTCATTGTCGGAAGTGACAATAAGCGGCAAGAAGGTTATCGGCAGCGCCCAGTTATTCAGGAACGGCTGCCTGCTCCAGCACGGTTCCCTGACCCTGGATTTTGACCCGGCGGCGCTTGCCGCTATGCTGGATCTGGCGCGGGGAGGGGCTGACCGGCTGGCCGGGAAGGCAACAGGGCTGAAACAGGCCATCGGGCGGGAGGTCAGCGCCGCTGAAGCGGCGGCCGCGCTGCGGGAGGGATTTATGGCTGTGCTGGGTATTTCTCTGGAACCGGGCGTATTGACGCCTGCGGAAGTTATCGCGGCGGAAAAACTGGCTGTTAAATACCGGAGCTTTACGACAGCAGGGAGGTGCCCGGGCAATGACGAAGCAGTATAATCCTGGCGGGCAAACAGTTAAAATAGCGGAGGAGGCGGGGCCGTGTATGACCTGTTAATTATAGGCGGCGGACCCGCCGGTTATGCTGCCGCAGTACGCGCGGCGCAGTTGGGCGGCCGCGTGCTACTTGTGGAAAAGGATAAAGTCGGCGGGACCTGCCTGCACCGCGGCTGCATCCCTGCCAGAGTTCTGCATAAAAGCGCCGTTGCCGTTGAGGCGGCCCGTGACGCGCTGATACGCGGCTTGCTGGCGGGAATCTTAAAGGTTAACCCGGAGATGGTGTCTGCGCGCCGGCAGGAAGTGGTTTCCGGCCTGCATCAGGGGCTGTTGCTCCTGCTGCAGAGGAAAGGCATCGAAACTATTGCCGGAACGGCCAGGTTGCTTGGCCCCGGCCGCGTATCAGTGGAGGGAAAAGCAGGAACCAGGGAAATTATGGCTAACAATATTCTAATAGCTACCGGTTCCCGGGAAAACTGCCCCTCTTTTCCCGGCGCGAAGCTGCTGCAGGGCGTGGAGGAAAGCCAGTCCCCTCCGGCGGCGCTTTGCCGGGTGGCAATTGTCGGCGGCGGCAACAGCGGCCTGGAGCTTGGCAGTGCTTATGCTGCGCTCGGGTTCTCGGTAACGATCATTGAACAGGGCAAGAGAATTTTGCCGGCACTGGACGATGACGAGTGCGGTAAGTGGCTCGGCTTTCTGTTCAGGAGACGCGGGATTACGGTACATACCGGCGCCAGAGTGCTTGAGGTCCGCCAGTCTGACAGAAAAGTTCACCTGACGGTGGAAACGGCGGGCGCACAGGAGAAGATAGAAGCGGAGATGGCGGTCGCCGCCACCGGTCGTGTGCCTTGTCTTGAGGTCCTGGCGGAAAATTTAAGCAGTCTGGAAAAAAATGCGTACGGCGGAATCCGTGTCAATGAGAGGCAGGAAACGGGCTTACCCGGTGTTTACGCGGCGGGTGACGTGACGGGACCGCCCATGCTGGCCCATGTGGCGTATGCTGAAGGAATCGCAGCCGCTGAAAACGCTCTGGGGCTTACCGGGGCTGTTGATTACAGGGCGGTACCGCAGTTTGTTTCCGCCGACCCGGAAGCGGCCTGGGTGGGGATGACGGAAAAACAGGCAACGCAAGCCGGATTACGTTGCCGGGTGGGCATATTTCCCTTTGCGGCCAGCGGCAGCGCGCAGGTTGACGGCCGCACCGGAGGCTTTGTAAAGCTTGTGGCCCTGCAGGAGGGAAACCAGGTAATAGGGATGCAGGTTATCGGCGGACGCGCGTCTGAAATGATTATGGAAGGGGTCCTGGCTATCCGGCAGGGGCTGACCTTCGCGGCGCTGGCCGACGCGATTCATCCGCATCCGACTTATGGCGAAGCCGTCTGGGAGGCGGCGCTGTCTCTTAAGGGAAGCGCGCTGCACGCGCCGGGGCGCTGAAAGCGGATAAAGAAAGGTCGGTTTTTTGAATCGCAAACCGGAGGATACAGTCATGGTTGAAGGATTATCCCTGGTTAAAAGAGCGGAGCGTATCGGCGAGGTATGGGAGCACTTTCTCATCAACGGGAAAATCGAATCTTATATCGTGCGTGAGCTTGTCGCCGCGTCGTGGCGCCGTTCCCTGACGGCCGGCGTCAATCCTTATGGCAATCTGCGCTATATGATTGCCTCTAAGCACAAAAGCAACTACCGTCATTTGGTAAAGATCAGCCGGCCCTTTATGGATAACCTGTATTCTTTTGTCAAGGGTTCCGACTTCATGGTTGTCCTGACAGACGAGGAAGGAACAGTAGTCAAGGTTTTGGGCGATCCGGTAATCATGCAGAAAATCAGGAACATCCCGTTTCGCGAAGGCGCCAACTGGGCGGAGGAAAGCAGCGGCACAAACTGTATCGGTCTGGCCGTAAAAGAAAGAGTGCCGGTGCAGTTGTTTGCCACGGAACATTTCTGCAGGGAACTGCATGTGCTTGTCGGTTCCGCCGCCCCATTTTTCAGCCCGTCCGGCCGGTTGCTCGGTGTTATGGCGATGATTGGGTTGTTCGAGGACTTTCACCCCCACACTTTGGGAATGGTCGTGGCTTCGGCCAAAGCCATTGAAAATCAAATGCTGTATATGGAAGCGAACCAGGGGCTGAAGCGCTCTTACAAGGAAGTCACAACAATTATGGAGGAGATGACAGCGGGGCTGATTTCGGCGGACGCCGCCGGTAAGATAAACGTGATGAATTCGGTAGGCTGCAAAATGCTGGGGATCAGGGACGGTGAATGGTCAGGGAAGACGATTGCGCAGCTGTTTGGGGAAGAAAGTATGCTGGCGCAGGCGTTACGGGAAGGGCAGGGGTTTTACGACCGGGAGATTACACTGCCGTGTAAAGGCGTGCCGTCACGCTTTTCGGGCAGTGTGCGCATCAACCGCGATGAAGGCAATAAATTGCTGGGTATGGTCATAACCCTGCGGGAAGATAAGGCTATCCGGAGACTGGTCAATAAGGCCTATGGTAATCAGGCCGCCTTTACCTTCGATGATATTATCGGCAGTCATCCGCTGCTGGAAAAGGTCGTCCAGACCGCCGGGAGATCCGCCTGTTCCGACAGTACCGTGTTGATTCAGGGGGAGAGCGGAACCGGCAAGGAAGTGTTTGCGCAGGCGATTCATAATGCCAGTGAGCGCGCCAGAGGACCGTTTGTGGCCATCAATTGCGCCGGTATTCCAAGGGAACTGGTGGAAAGTGAACTGTTCGGCTACGAAGCGGGCGCCTTTACCGGCGCCAGCCGCGAAGGCAGGCCCGGAAAGTTCGAGCTGGCTCAGGGCGGGACAATCTTCCTGGACGAAATCGGCGACATGCCGCTGCAAATCCAGTCGCACCTGCTGCGGGTACTGCAGGAGAAAACCGTCACGCGCCTTGGAGGGAGGATGCCGGTACCGGTTGACGTGCGAGTAATTGTCGCGACGCACCGCGACCTGATTGCCCTGGTGGAAGAGGGCACCTTCCGGCTGGATCTTTTCTACCGGATCAACGTTATCAATCTGCAGATACCCAGCTTGCGCAGGAGGGGAAACGATGTCTTGCTGCTGGCCGAGTCTTTCCTGGAAAAAATCTGCCGTAAAATGGGCATGTCCTATCCTCCGGCAATTTCTCCGGGTTTTGCAGACCTGCTGCTAAAATATCAGTGGCCCGGAAATGTGCGCGAACTGCAAAATGTGTTAGAACAGGCCGTCTTCGCCTCCAATTCGGTAAATGTTCTGCGTGAGGAGCATCTCCCGGAAAAGCTGTTTCCGGTCAGGACTTACAATCCCGCCAACACAGAAAGGATGTCGCTTGATGCCCAGGAGAGCAGGCATATCCTGCGGGCTCTGAAAATGAGCGGAGGGAACATTAGCCGCTGCGCCGATATGCTTGGTATCGGCCGGAATACACTGTACCGTAAAATACGCAAATACAACCTCAAGGCTGAGCAGGGGGGAGCGCTACGTGGAGGTTGATTACAGCAGGATATTTACGCGCTATGACCTGAAAGTGGCTGAAAAGGAAAAACTGTCGCCGGTACTGGCACATGACCCTGAGCTGCAGGAAATTATGGACTGTGTGGTACGGGGCGAAGCTGACAGGATTGCGCCGCTGACTCTCAAACATCTGGAGAGCAAAGACCCTATGGACATTATTCATAAGGCTCTGGTCCCGGCTATGGACCATGTCAGCAGGCTCTGGGAAGATAATATCTACTACCTGCCGCAGACATTAAACGCTTCCGATGCCATGCTCATCGCGATAGGGGTCTGCGAACAGAAAATGGGCCGCGCGATGGAAAGGAGAGGTCTGGTAATAACCCATACCGCGGAAGGGGATATTCATGACCTTGGCCAGAAAATAGTAAACGCCCTGCTGCGGGCCCAGGGCTATGAAGTGCTGGATTTAGGCAGCGATGTGCCGGTGGAGGAAGTGGTGGAAGCGGTGAAAAAACATCAGCCGCTGCTGCTGACCGGGACGGCCGGGATGTCTGTCAATATGGGTGCTTTCCGGCGAATCGCGGAAAAGCTGCAGGAAGAAGGGCTGGAAATACCTTTTGCCTGCGGAGGCGGCGGCGGTGTCTCCAGGACCTATATTACTTCCTTCCCGCTTGGGATTTATGGCAGAGATGCGTCTGAGGCGCCACCCATGGCGACAGACAGCAGATTAGGACTTTCCTGGCAGGAAATCAGGAAAAAATATAACGACTAAGTGTTCAGCATTGGCACAGTGCTCCATTTTGGAACAGTTCGGAAAGGCCGGCTGGCAGTGCTGCAGCTTTGACTTGATTCAAAATGGAACAGTACAGATTTTGCCGCCGGCAGCATAGAGAGCGGCGGCCCTTATTTTTGGACGATTCTGAAAATGGCACCCTTCTTGCAATTGCTTAGCAGGGGGGTGGTCTATGGATAAAGTCTGTTTTGCTGTGGTGTTCTGCCGGCGGTGAAACAAAGAGAGGAGGAGAAGTAAAATGCCAAAATACACAACCATGGCTTACAACAGTGCGGAAGAGATGATCTTCGGCTCGGCCAAATATCCTGTTAAGTACGGCAGGGACTTTGAGGTGGGAGGGGGCTTTGTTTACCCGGAACTGGTTCCTCATCCGCGTCCCGGTTCGGAGGAGACAAAAAAGAGCCTGATGCGTGAGTACGAACGGATGGTCAACGATTCCCTGGAGCGTGCTGTAACCCTGGGTTTCCCAGGCATCCAGATTGAACTGGAGCACGTCTGGCAAATGACCAAGAATCCGGATTGGGGCGGGGATATCGCAGCCCAGACGCGCAGGCAGCAGGAAGACTATTACAGGAAATACGGGCTGAAAAGCGCCATCCGGGCGACCATTGCCGACAACCGCAAACCGGACCAGGAAAACATCAGGGATTGCAAGTCGCTGGAGCTGGCCCTGAAGACTTTTGAGACCAGCGCGGCCGGCGGGGCGGACAACCTGTCTATGGAAAGCGTGGGCGGCAAGGAGATTTCCGACTATTGCATTGTCCGGCAGGACATCCGCGGTGTTCTGTTCGGGATTGGCGTTCTTGGCAGCAGGGACATGGAATTCATGTGGAAAAAAATCGTGGAGATTGCCAACAAATATGGTGTGACGCCGGGCGGCGACACCAACTGCGCGCAGGCCAACGTGGCCATGTTTATGGCTGGCGGTATGCTGGACAAATCGGTTCCCCATACCTTTGCCGCGGTGACACGGGCCATCGGGGCGGCCCGGACGCTTACCGCCTATGAGATGGGAGCGAAAGGCCCGACAAAGGACTGCGCCTACGAGGACCCGATTATCAAAGCTATTACCGGCATTCCCATCGCCACGGAAGGCAAGACATGCGCGTGCGCCCACGCCGACCTGCAGGGGAACCTGATTGCCGCCGTCTGCGATTTGTGGAGCAATGAGGCTGTTGAGTACCATGACATGTTCGGCGGCACAACGCCGGCTGTCTTTACCGAGATTCTGGGTTACGATGTGGCGCTGATGAACACGGCGATCGCGATGGGCAAGGCGCATGACTTAAAGGCTATGCTGGTCAATTCGGACAAATACCGTGACCCGCACAGCTTTGTTGTTGCCCCGGAAAACGCGTACCTGGTAGGGCAGGCGCTGGCGGCAAACAACACCAGCTATTACAACCGGGCGAAAGCTGCGGCGATTAAGGCGGGCGAACTGATCCTGGGCGACAAAAAAATGCTCCTGTCCAACTTTGAACGGGAGGTTCTCCAAAAGACGCTGCGCGACCTGCAAAGCTTCCCGGACAGGGAGCAGGATTTTATTGACCAGTGCACCGCGCTTTACCGGAAGGCTATCCCGGGCTTTAATCCCGCCAATTACGGTTTGTAAACAAATCGGGAAAGAGGAGTGAAAAAGATGGTTACCGCGACTTTGGACAATGTGTTTGTCCGCTATGACCTGAAAAAAGAAGCAGCCGAAAAGAAGGTCGCCGCGGGCAGGGACGATTTGCTGCAAAAAGTGCTTACCGCCGTGGTGGACGGTGAAGAGGAGAACATCGCAGCCGTGGTAAACGAGGCGCTCACTGTCCACGACCCGCTGACCGTAATCCGGGAGGGGCTGGTCAAGGGAATGGCGGAAGTGAGCCGGCTGTGGGACGAGGGCGTCTATTTCCTGCCGCAGACAATCATTTCCTCGGACACGATGCTGGCCGGGGTGGATATTTGCGAAAAGAAGATGGGTCGTCCCATGGATAAGAAAGGCACTGTCGTTACCCATACCGCAGAGGGAGACATCCACGACCTGGGTCAAAAAATCGTGAACGCCCTGTTACGGGCCAACGGCTATGAGGTGATTGACCTTGGCAAGGACGTACCGGTTGATGACGTGGTTAACGCGGTGAAACAGTACAAGCCGGCGCTGGTCACGGGCACGGCGCTGATGACCACGACCATGACCGCTTTCAGAAAAATTGCCAACCGCCTGGTTCATGACGGGTTTGAAATCCCGTTTATCGGCGGCGGTGGAGCGGTATCCCTGGAATATGTGACCAGCTTCGACCTGGGTATCTGGGGCAAGGATGCTTCACAGGCTCCCGATATGGCGAGCGATGCTGTTTCCGGTGCCAACTGGCAGAAACTGAGGGAAAAATACAACGGTTAACGACAAGGGGTGGCGGCGGTGATTATCGATGTAGTTGCCGGATTCCTGGGAAGCGGTAAAACAACTTTCATCAGGCAGGTAATCACCGCAGCCGCCGGCCGTGAAAAACTGGCTGTGATTGTCAATGAGTTCGGTGATATCGGCATAGACGGCACAGTACTGTCCGAATACGAGGGTACGGCGGTGGTTGAACTGGACAGTGGCTGCATCTGCTGTACCTTAAGCAGAGACCTCGTCGGACAGGTGGAAATGATTGCCCGCAATTTTGCACCCGACCGGCTGCTTATTGAACCGTCCGGCGTGGCCACGGTCGGCAGCCTGCTTAAGGCGCTGCGCAGCCTGCGCCTGGAAGATTACGTGAAGGCAATCCGCATTATCTGTATCCTGGATGCCGTTAATTTCCGGCACCTGTACAGCCAAAGCAGGCTTTATGTGGAATCACAGCTCCGCAGTGCCGACCTGATTGTACTTAACAAAACAGATTTGGTTTCCGGCGCGCAAGCCAGAGAAATCCTGACTGACGTTGCCGTGGTCAACGGGAGAGCCAGAGTGGTCGCCACCACTTTTGGCCGCCTTGACGCCGACGAGTACCCGGGGACAAAAGAACACTCCGGTTCTTTGGCAGAGGAGTTGGACGCAGTTGATGACGCGGCAACTCCTCTTACCTTTACCCATGGACTGGAAAAGGTCAGCCTGCCTTGTGACGAAGCTGTTAATCTGCAGGAAATCAACAACTTTCTCAGTTTGCTCCGGCAGGGAGAGTTCGGCCGGGTGGTGCGGGCCAAGGGGATAATCCGCCTGCGGGAGCTGGGGTGGGCGCTGTTTAACCTGGCTTCCGGAGTTGTGTCCATGGAGCGCCTGGCGAAAAATAACTTGTCCGGGAAAATCTTTGTCGTGGGTACGGAGCTGGAACGGGAGAAGCTGCTGGCATGCCTTGAAAGTTGCGCTGTCAGGGGGGACGAAGATTGAACAATGCTGGTATTGCGCTGGACCTGGGAACGAGCGGTTTTCGTGGGCAGCTCGTCGATCTTTCGTCCGGCAAAGTGCTGGGGACAGTAATTACCGCTAGGCATCCGCTGCCGGGGGCAAACGTAATCGACCACCTGAATTTTGCCATTGACGCCGGCACAGAGGCGGCTCACCGCATTATTATCATCACGATTAACCAGATTATTGCCATGTTGCGGGAGCCGGGACAGGAGATTGTCCGGCTTGCCGTCTGCGGCAATCCCATTCAACTGTCCCTGTTTGAAAATATTGAAATCAGGGACCTGGCTTATGCAGGGGAAAACAAACGGCGCCTGCTCGGGATTGTCTCCCCTGACCGGGGAAGCAAAGAGCTGCCTGCCGCCCGCTTTCCGGGGCTGGACGTCCACCCTGACTGCCTGGTTCTGATTCCGCCTGCCGTTAAACATGAAATCGGGGCGGACGCCCTGGCTATGCTGCTCCTGTCAGGCATCCTGGAAAGACAGGAAGTCTGCCTGGTTACGGACTACGGCACAAACGCGGAGATGGCCCTGAAAGTAGGCGACAGGATTATTACCGGGTCCTGCGCGGCGGGTCCTGCGCTGGAGGGGCAGCATATCAACAGGGGCATGCTGGCGGCTCCCGGAGCAATTTCCGACCTCCGGCCGGAGGGAGGCGGCCATCGCTGCCTCATTCTCGATGAACAAATGAGCGAGGGAGAAGGCGAGACGGTTGACCTGGCCAGCGGCTCCGTCCTCGCCAAAGGCAGGCTGTCCGCCAAAGGTATCACAGGCACCGGGGTTGTGGCTGTTCTGGCGCGCGGCTTTGCCACCGGGCTAATCCGTCTGCCCTGTATAGAGACGGCAACCACCTGCCTGCACCTGGCCGACGGCATACGTTTCGGTGAAAACGACCTTGGGGAAGCGGGTAAAGCGATCGGGGCGCTCCGTGCCGGATACCTGACACTGGCCGCCGAAGCCGGTGTGGGTGTCGATGAGATTTGCGTCGCCTACATGGCCGGCGCTTCCGGCACATACGTGGATGCGCTTAAGGCAATGGAAATCGGGATGGTGCCTCCGAAAGTCAGGGAAATCTATCAGGTTGGCAACACATCTTTGACCATGGCCAGGGAAATTGTCCTGCACCCCGGCCGCCTGGAGCAATTGGACAGGATAGCGCGCGAACTAAGAGCCTCGCATTGCATGTTTGCCACTTCCAAAGTATTTGAGCGAGCTTATCTGCTTGAGCTATCCTACTGGACCGAAGGCCTGCCGTGGGAGCAATACAGGAAATTTGCCGCCATGTACCGGCTGCCGGAACTGCCGCCGGTGGAGCCGTCAGCCTGCGTTGTCAGAAAGGTGGCGCGCGATATCACCGAAACCGGTGCGGCTGGGATCAGGACGATTGAAAGGGTCGGCCGGGAAGTAAGCCTGGCGGTACCCGGGTGTATCTCCTGCGGCGTCTGTCTTGAGAAATGCCCTGAGAGCGCTCTGGCAACGGCTGTCGACGGCTTCATCAGTCTGGCGCCGGATCGCTGCAGCGGTACGGCCTGCCGGCGCTGCGAACATGTCTGTCCGGAGAAAGTTTTTCTGCTGGAACACTTCTGGTCCCGTATTTTGGAGGAAAGTTATAAATCATGAGCCTGCAGCTCCTGTCTCGGGAGCAGTGCCTGAAACCGGGCAGCGGTGTCCCCCGCCGGGCCGGCAGGAATCAGCCGGATTGTTGCCGAAAAAGATATAACGTTAAGTAAAAGGAGGCTTTGTGCGGTGGAACAGGACTTGGCAATGACCGCCCGGGACAAGGCGGGGGAATACTTTAAAAGCGGCTATAATTGCGCCGAATCAGTGCTGCGCGCTTACCTGGACATGTATCCGCAGGATTTTGGGGAAGGGGCTGCCCGCCTGGCCAGCGCGTTCGGCGGGGGTATGGGCCGTTCCGGCTGTGCCTGCGGCGCGCTGACCGCCTCAGAAATGGTACTGGGGATGTTTGCGGGGAGAGAAAATAAAGATGATGACCTGAACCGGGTCTATAAACTGTCCGGCGAACTGCACAATCGCTTTAAAGAGAAATTCGGCAGTACCTGTTGCCGTGTATTGAACAAAGAAGATTACCAGAGCCAGGAGCATGCCCGCCGCTGCCTGAAAATCACCGGGGGAACAGCCATGTTGCTGATGCAGTTCCTGCTTGAGCACGAGCTGCTGCAATGATCAGGTTCAGGGGGCATCACCTGGTCTGCCTGCACTTTTTTGCAGGCGAGGGTTACAGCAGGGAATTTATCTATAACCTTTGTCACCTGTTGCAGGGGGCCGGCCGGGGCGGAGAAATCACGGTCGTGGAAGGGGCGGACGATGTCTGCCGGGCCTGTTCTCATCTCATGGAAAATTGCTGCGCTCACAAACCGGATTCCGAACGGGAAGTCAGGCGCCTGGACGAAAAGGCTTTAAAATATCTGGCCGTAAAGCCCGGCGACAGGGTAAAATGGCAGGAATTAAGGTCAAAAGTGATTTCGGCACCGGCCGGCTGGTTATTGTCGTTCTGCAAAGACTGTGACTGGGAAAAGCTGTGCCGGAGAGAACAGGAAACAAAAAACCCGCGGGACGTTGCAGGAAACATAGTCCAACCGGGAGAATAATAAGACTGATTATTAAGAAGAGAGGAGTGGGCAGGTTGAACCTAGCCGGAACAAAAACGGAACATAACCTTAAAGAAGCTTTTGCCGGTGAGTCCCAAGCGCGAAACAAATACACGTACTTTGCCGATGTAGCCCGCAAAGAGGGGTATGAGCAGGTCGCCGCCATCTTTGAAGAGACCGCTGACCACGAAAAAGCCCATGCCCGCCGCGCACTCTCATTTTTGGGCGCCATCGGCAAGACGGAAGAAAACCTGGAAACTGCGGCCGGCGGGGAGCGCTATGAGTGGGTGGAGATGTATGCGAAGTTCGAGCGGGAGGCCCGTGAGGAAGGCTTTACGGAGATAGCAGATTTCTTTGCTGCTGTGTCCAAAGCGGAGGAGGCGCATGAGAAGCGCTATCGGGCGCTGTCAGCTGAACTGCGGGAAGGGAAAATCTTTAAAAAAGAGGCTGAGGTGGCCTGGAAATGCCGCAATTGCGGCTACCTGAGCGCCGCGGCCTGGGAGGCGCCCCAAGTCTGTCCGGCCTGTGCCGTGGGGAGACGCTTTTTTGAAAAGGCTGATGCTTATTACGCGCGCTGAAAACCTGCTTTAAAATGCGGGACGCAGAGCGGAAGTCCGCTGCTGCGTCCAATTATTTTGCCTGCGCTAAGTATGCTTTTTGTCCGGGGTTGGCTTCGCCTTACCGGCGTTTCCCCGCTCAGGGGCAGCGAACTCCTGCGGGCCGCGTGCCTTGTTCTTATCCTTGTCTGCTTCCCTGGGACTCATCTGGCGCTTGTCGTCCTGCTTCTTCATTTTTCACACCTCCCGTACTTTTTTGTATTTTCCCCGCGGGGTGCGGGAATATACGGGATAACGGCAGGAAACGCCCGTGCGCTTCACGAAATAATCCGGCAGTGCCTGTACCGGAGGTATGCAGCAGGTACTTACAGAACCACAAACGTTAACAAAGCCTAATAAAAGCGTAACAAAAAAGTAAAATTATATCAGCTCCCCCTTCCCCTCGATTAACATATGCGCTATAATCATCATAGAACATATGTTTGGAAAAGGCCGCCGGTAAGGCGGCAAAAAGGTCAGGCAGGAATCTCAATTCCTGACCGTGCGGGGGTGGAGCCGGATGAAGAGACCCGAATAGCGTAGCGGGCCTCAGATACACCGTCTGCGGTGAATGGTTCCCCAGAACTTATCCCGCGCAGCGTAACCCCAAGCGGGCAAGAGGCGCGGAAGACCCTCTGACTACGGAAATGCGCCTGTTTTGCGCCTGTACCCGCTGGGCTTTCAACCGGCTGCAGGAAGGCCAGCCGCGGTTGGCGCTGAAAAAACAAGCGCAGGGACTTTTCGGCTTAAACTCCCGCTACTGCGACGACGCCATCTTAAAAGCCGGAGAGGTCCTTGATTCCCGGCGGGTATTGTTAAACGCTGAAAGCAAAGAAACGGACGCCAGGCTGGCTAGGGCTAAACGAAAGCTAAAATCAGCTGAAAAAGACCTGGCTGCAGCGCTCAGGACCGGCGAGGCAAAAAAAATCGCCAAAGCCAAACTAACCGTCCAGGGCCGTAAAGCACGAGCCGAAAAGCTGGCTCGAAAACTGGCGGAACTTAAAAATCACCAAACAGGCGGCACCATCCCCAAAGTAGTCTTCGGCGGCCGCGCCCTCTGGCGCCAAGTCTGCAAAGGCCGGGCCACCCGTGAAGAGTGGCAAGCCGCGAGAGGCGACCGGCTTTACGCCCGGGGGGACAAAAGCAAAAGCGGCAACCCAAACATAAAAATCGCTTACCATAGTACCGGCTTTACACTGGGGGCAACCGTCTCCCACCTGTCTTTTCAAACCGGCACCGACAGCCTCGGGCGGCCGGTGATGGGCAAAGCGCCCCGCATAGAAGGACTCTTGTGGCTGCCGGAAAAACACCGTGCGGCAGTGCAGCAAGCGTTGCTTAACGGCACGCCGTACACCGTAGAGCTGATCAGAGGCAAGGACCACCGGTACAGGGCGCACCTCAGCTTTATGGCCGCTCTCCCTGCAACAAAGACCAGCCCCGGTCACGGCTACCTTGGCATAGACACTAACCCCGACGGAGCAGCCTTAGCCAACGTTGATCACACCGGTCAGCCTGAACCCTGGCCCAAAGGATTTGCCGTGCCTTACCCGCAAGCCTTAAGTAAATTCAGCGGAGAATTTCAGGTGACGTTACACCCCAACGGTTTCCTCTCCGTCAGGATGCCCGAACTGGCCTACAGCCGCGGAGAGCGGCGCGACTACCTCAGCGGAGTGCTGGCCAAGGCAGTGGTGGACATTGCCGGCCTCCTTGGCAAACCCCTCGCCGTAGAAAACCTGTACTTCAGTAAAGACCGGCTGGACAGCAATAAAAAGTTTAACCGTATGGCCGCGAACTTCCCGTACCAAAAGATGATCGAGGCCATAATCCGCAAGGCCCGTAAAGAAGGCGTCGGCATAAAGCCGGTCTGGCCGGCCCACACCTCCACCATTGGTTATTACAAGTACATGGAGCGGTATGGGATCACGGTCCACCAAGCCGCCGCCTGTGTCATCGGCCGGCGGGCCATGGGTTTCAGAGAACGTCTCACCAAAGAGTTAAAACAAAAAATCCAAGCTGTAAAGGAAAAGCTAAACCGGAAGGCAAATTCCTTGCCTGGGGAAGGAACAGGGATGACCCGAAAGGTTGGGCGGCTCTTTAAGCGGCTGGACGGAAAGGTTCCATTGCATAACGGGCAGACCCGTTACCGACAGGGACATCTTTCCTCAGTCTGGCAGGACTTAAAGCAGCTAGCCCGCTCAAGTAGGTGACCCCGTTAGCCGGAGTGCGGAAACAACCGGCAGGCCGGATCTAACAGATCGCGGAAGGCGGAGCCGCGAGGCTCCCGCCGGAGATGGTCAACGCGGGACATGCGACTTGTCTTGCGCCCGCCGGCGCAGTTCTTCCGTCCGGGTGGGACTCCCGGGGCCAAGGTCTCTCCGTCACCCCAGAAAGCAAATCTTATGGAGGTGAAAACCTGGTCATGGAGAGGCCGGCTATACAAAAACTGACGCTTGGTAGGTTTTGTTAGCTTTTTTGAACCAGGTGGGATTGTGGCTAATCCAAAGCTGAAGGAAAAAGGGGTGGACGAGCTTTTTCGTGCCGTCCTGCTGCTGCGTAATGAAGAAGAATGCTACCAGTTTTTTGAGGACGTCTGCACCATGGGGGAAATCAAGGCAATGGCTGGGCGGCTTCAGGTGGCCCGCATGCTGAGGGAAGGCAGGACATACCAGCAGGTGGAGGAGGAAACAGGCGCCAGTACGGCAACTATCAGCCGCGTCAAGCGCTATTTACAGTACGGCGCCGGGGGGTATAACCTGGTATTGGAGCGCTTAAGCGGGCAGGTGAGCGATTAGCGCGGCAACAAATGAGACGTCTTTGCTGACGGGAGGCTAAGATGCACTGTTTATCCGGAGAACTGAATGATGCTCAGCAGCAGGCTGTTACCTGCACGGAAGGCCCGCTCCTGATATTGGCCGGAGCAGGCAGCGGTAAAACAAGGGTCCTGACTTACCGGATTGCCCACCTGCTGAAAGAGAAGGAGGTTGCGCCGCGGAATATCCTGGCGCTGACCTTTACCAACAAGGCGGCGGAGGAAATGCGAACCCGCCTGGAGCAACTGACAGGTAACACGAGCGGGATGTGGGCGTCAACATTTCACGCGGCATGCGCCCGTATTCTGCGCGAACACGCTCCTGCCCTAGGCTACCAGAAATCGTTTGTTATCTATGATGATACCGACCAGCTTTCCTGTATCAAAAGCGTAATCAAGGAACTTAACCTGGATGATAAGCGCTTTAAGCCGCGCGCGGTTCTTCACGCCATCAGCCGGGCAAAAAATGAGCTGGCTGATGCGGAGCAGTTTGCCGAAACGGCGGACAATTATTATTACAACACGCTGTCGCGTATATTTCGCGGTTATCAGGAGAGCCTCCTGAAAAACGGGGCGGTCGATTTTGATGACCTGTTGCTTCTGGTGGTTAAGCTGTTTAGCCGCCATCCGGATATTTTAACCCTTTACCGGGAGAGGTTCCGCTATATCCTGGTGGATGAATACCAGGATACCAACCGTGCCCAGTATGAGATTGTCCGAATGCTTGCCGGAAGGCACCGCAACCTGTGCGTGGTGGGAGATGATGACCAGTCCATCTACCAGTTCCGCGGCGCTTCCATACGCAATATCCTGGACTTTGAGCGTGACTGGCCGGAAGCCACGGTTATCAGCCTCGAGGAAAACTACCGTTCCACCGGCAACATCCTGGCGTCCGCCCACGCCCTGGTCAGCAACAACAGTGAGCGCAAACAAAAGAGACTTTGGACCCGCCAGGCGCCGGGAGATCCTGTATATATTTTTGCGGCGGCAGATGAAAACGAAGAAGCCCGCTTTATCGCCGCCGAAATAAAGGCCAAGGCGGCGGAGTTCGGCCGGTTTGCCGTGCTGTACCGGGTAGGCGCCCAGTCCAGGGTTATTGAAGAAGTTCTGGTACGCGAAGGCATCCCTTACCGGATAGTGGGAGGTTTGCGCTTCTGGGAGCGCCGGGAGGTCAAAGACGTGCTGGCTTACCTGAAAGTGCTTGACAACAAGGCGGATGACGTGAGCCTGCAGCGCATTATCAACGTGCCGCGCCGCGGCATCGGGGAGACCACCCTGCAGCGTTTGCAGGAGTTGGCTAAATCTAAACAAATACCGCTGTATCAGGCGCTGACACTGCCTGAAGAAGCGGGTTGCGGCGCCGCAGGCGGCAAAAAAACGCTGGCGCTCTTTGCTCTGCTGGAGAATCTGTCTAAGATGAGGGAGTATCTGGATGTAGACGAGCTGGCTGAACAGGTTCTGGTGCAAAGCGGGATAATAGCCGGCTTGCGCGCCGAAGGTACGCTGGAGGCGGCAGGACGTGAAGAAAACCTGCGCGAGTTTCTGACAGTGGCTCAGGAATTTGTGCGGGCAGCGGAGGATAGGAGCCTGACAGCTTTTCTTACCAGACTTTCACTGCTGGAAAGTCTTGACACCCTGGCTGACGCCGACGCTCCCCAGGTTACCCTGCTGACTTTTCACGCGGCCAAAGGGCTCGAATTTCCGGTTGTGTTCCTGGCGGGCATGGAGGAGGGCCTGCTCCCCCACCTGCGCTCCCTGGAAACGGCCAACGGCGTGGAGGAGGAGCGGCGCTTATGCTATGTCGGCCTGACCCGCGCCCGCGTCCGCGCCTACCTGACCTATGCTGGCGAACGCCACCTGTTCGGTGCGACTTTACGCAATCTGCCGTCCCGCTTCCTTTCGGAAATCCCCCGGGAGTTTACCTGCCCCGCCGGTTGGCCTGCAGCGGCAGCGCTTCCGTCAGGGGACGGACAGGCTGCCTCCCTACAGGTGGGAGATGCTGTGGAACACGGGAAATGGGGCGCCGGCGAGGTCCGCGCTGTTGAACAGCTTAGTGACGGAGACACCGCATTGACTATTTATTTCCCTGCCCTGGGCTTAAAAAAAGTAATTGCACGTTATGCGCCGCTGCGCAAGGTGACTTGAGGTGGTCAGTCTGAACAGGCAGGCGGCGGAGGCCAGGGCCGCCGAATTGCGAGCCGTAATTGAAGAGCATAACTGGCGCTATCACGTTTTGGACGCCCCGGTGATTTCAGATACGCAGTTCGACGCGCTGGTCCGCGAACTGGAGCAACTTGAGAAAGCCTACCCGGAGCTTACTACCCCGGACTCGCCGACACAACGGGTCGGCGGGCAGCCGCAGGAAGGTTTTGCGCCTGTCATCCACCGCACCGCCATGCTCTCGCTTGACAACGCGGCAAGCCCGGGCGATCTGCGTGACTTCGGCCGCCGCGCCAAAGATTTGGCACCGGAGGCGTTGTTAGAATATGTGGTAGAGCTGAAAGTGGACGGGCTGGCCGTCTCGCTCCGGTACGAGGAAGGCAGGCTGACTCACGGCGCGACTCGCGGCGACGGCGAAGTAGGAGAAGACATCACACTCAACCTGCGTACCATCCCCAGCATCCCGCTCCGCCTGCTCAGACCCCTGACCCTGGAAGCGAAGGCTGAGGTGTACATGTCCAGGGCCGCTTTCCTGGCCCTGAACGAGGAGCGGGCTGCCGGAGGTCTGCCTGTGTTTGCCAATCCGCGCAACGCGGCGGCCGGGTCTTTGCGGCAAAAGGATCCGCGGATAACGGCCTCCCGCAGTCTGGACATCTTTATCTACGGATTGGGTTTCAGCCCGCAGGTTTTCCCGGCGACACATACAGAGGCTCTTGAGCTGCTAAAATCGCTGGGGCTGAAGGTTAACCGGCATATTTTTGTCTCCCGCAGCCTGGATGAGGTGATCCACTATTGTGAAAGCTGGCGCGAGCGCCGTTTTGAACTGCCCTACGAGGTGGACGGCCTGGTTGTGAAAATTAACGGGCTTTCCCTGCAGGAACGACTCGGGGCAACGGCAAAAAGCCCCCGTTGGGCGATTGCCTACAAGTTCCCGGCCGAACAGGCGCTCACCAGTGTGGAAGGCATTACCGTCCAGGTCGGACGCACCGGCGTTTTGACACCCATTGCCGAACTGGCGCCTGTCAGGCTGGCCGGGACGGTGGTTAAGCGGGCCAGCCTGCACAACGAGGACATCCTGCGTGAAAAGGATGTCCGGATCGGCGACCGTGTGCTGGTGCAAAAGGCAGGCGAAATTATCCCGGAAGTGGTGGAAGTGCTGCCCGCTTTGCGGACCGGCGACGAACAGCCCTTTATCATGCCGGAAAACTGTCCCGCCTGCGGGCAACGAGTTTCCCGCCTGCCGGGTGAAGTTGCGCTGCGCTGTACAAATCCTGTCTGTCCGGCCATAGGGATGGAGGCAATAGTCCATTTTGCCTCCCGCGGCGCCATGGACATCGAGGGGCTGGGGCCGTCCCGCGTGGCCCGGCTGCTCGAAGCCGGCCTCGTTGCTGACGCTGCGGACCTTTATACCCTGCACAACAAAAGAGCCGCGCTGCTGGAACTGGATGGATGGCAGGAGAAGTCGGTCAGCAACCTGCTGTCGGCCATTGAACAAAGCCGGCGGCAGCCTCTGTGGCGGCTGATTTATGCGCTTGGTATCCGTTTTGTCGGTGAACGTACCGCCAAGCTCCTGGCAGAGCACTTCGGCAGTCTTGATGCTCTGCGGGACGCGGGCCGCGAGGAGCTGGAAACAATCCCTGAAGTTGGCCCGAAAGTCGCCGGCAGTATACGAGAGTTTTTCAGTCTACCGTCAACCCGTGATTTGCTCATCCGGCTGCGTACGGGGGGCGTAAATTTTGCCGGGAGTGAAAAAAAGGCGGGGAACAGACCGCTTGCCGGCAAAAAGCTGGTTCTGACGGGGACGCTGCCGCGCTTGAGCCGGGAGGAGGCAACGCACCTTATCGAAGAAGCCGGAGGCAAGGTCGTCGGCAGCGTCAGCATTAACACCGATTATGTCGTGGTCGGGGAAAAAGCGGGCAGCAAACTGGAAAAAGCGCAAAAACTGGGCCTGCCGCTGCTGGACGAAGCAGGCCTGAAAGAGATTCTCGGATTGGATGAAAAATGATGAACTTATCTCCAATCTGTACTGTTTGCGCAAATTAGCGCAAGGATCGGAGCGCTGCTCCGCAGAACAACTATGGGACAAACTATACCAAACGGAGAGTTGAACGATGAGGGGAATTAAAGTCGATAATAAAACCGAACCTGACAATGATCGAAGAATAACGATTATCGTTTTTTCCCTGTTTTTCTCCTGGCTGCTGGCTTTTCCCTTTGAAGGTCGGATATTGTACGCTCTTGCGGATTACCATAATATTTCTGCCCATCAATTTGTTTTTAGCACCATAGCCGCCCATTTTTTAGGCTTAGTTTTCTGCGGGTTTTTTGTAAAAAACATGCTGGCTGCCAAAAGACTCATGCTATTCTCCATAACTTTTTGCTTCCTGGCTTCCGGCGTATTTTTCCTTTCCCCCACGTTCTTTTGGGTGGCGGCTCTGTTGTTGGCATCATTCCTTGCCGGCGGCAGCGTGGCGGCATGGGGATATTTCTTAAAAAGCAGTACACCGCAAGGCGAACGAATCAAAACTATGGCAGACGCGCTGATCTGCTCCAACATCTTGATGATCCTGATCAAAATGGTGACAGTTCATACCTCGGCTCATACAGGACTTGCTTCGTCCATGCTGATGCTTGCAACAGCATTTCTTTTCGCACTCAGGCTCCCGCAAAAAGATTTAGTGAAAGGCCGGATAACTTCCGAGAATCAGGATAGGCCGGTCAATATAAACAAGCCGCTTGCTTTTCTTTGCCTGTTCATAGTTGTAATCACCATAAATTCCGGTCTCATGTACCAGGTTCAAGTTCCTGCCTTTGCACATATAGGATGGCTGGCGAGCTGGTATTGGGCTATTCCCTATATTGTTGCTTTGTATATTATGAGGAATCTGCCACGTGGAACGAATCGTACCTACATTCTTTATGTCGCTATCGCCATGATCGGCTTTTCCTTTATAGCTTTCAAGCTGCTTGACCGTTCATTGGGAAGCTATCTTGTCGTCAACACCCTGATGCTGGGAGCCTGCGGCGTGTATGACCTGTTTTGGTGGAGTATCCTAGGTGATATGCTTGACCTGGGCAAAAACCCCTCCAGGATTCTGGGAGTTGGACTGTCCGCAAATGTTCTGGGTGTACTGCTTGGAGGACTGATTGGCCGCGCGATTTTTTACGTGAACGGACAAGGCCCGTACCCTACCCTGCTGGCATTGGCCGTAGTGTGCGCAACCCTTGTAATACTCCCTCCATTACATAAAAGCCTGACCGCGGTATTGAAAAATCACATCTATCTTACGAATATTTCCGAAATGCCGGAGCAGGATCAAAACCGGCTGATCCGTGATTTCGCTTTTAAAGAGAAACTCACTGAACGTGAAAGCGAAATTATCACTTTGCTGCTCAAAGGAAAAACTTACCGGATGATCGCCGGAGAACTTCAGTTGAGCGAAAATACAGTAAAAACTCATGTTAAAAATATTTATTCCAAAGCAGGCGTCCAGAGCAGGGCGGAGTTGATAAATAACATGCTTGATATACAGACACTGGCAATAAGGCCAACTAAGGCTTTATAACCGTTTCGGCAAAGCCTCTCACCTGAAAAGGTGAGGGGCTTTTTTTGCAGTATCACCCGGAGTGGTGAAGCAACGAAATGCAGTAACAGCTAAAATATAACATATCGCCTATAAAGGAGCTTATGCATGACGAGATTAACATGGTCCCGCGCATTGGCCGCTTGGCATGACCATTCGTGGAGCAGCGGCGCTTACAGCGTTTGTTCTAGCCAGACTTTTCAAAATTTTAAGAAAAGGAAGAGGACAAATGCGTAATAAATTAAACGAGAAAATGCAAATAAGAAGTAAAAAGAAAGTGTATGCGTCACAAATCTTTAAACGACCCTTACGCGCGCTGGTGTTCAGCTTGCTCGTGCTGCTTTTTGCCTTGGTCATGCAAGTTTCCCTTGTCCGGCCTGCCTCGGCGGCCATTCCGGCCACCCAGGTCAGCGGACCGATCACCTCCAATACCACTTGGACAGTGGCAGCGGGGGTTTACCACGTAACCGGCAACGTAACCGTCAACACCGGCGTCACTCTGACCATAGAACCAGGAGTCGTCGTCAAATTCGCCGAGAACACCGGCCTTGATGTGCATGGCACCCTGAACGTCCCGGGCACGGTGGCCAACAAGGTCTACTTCACCGACTTCCGCGATGACACCGTGGGCGGGGACACCAACG
>JBGFRB010000021.1:0-42468 GCA_041695355.1 Bacillota bacterium | reverse complement strand
ACCAATCATAGCCGGCCTGACAGCAATTGCGGTGCGGAGCAAGGGGAGAGAAATCCGCGAAACGGCGCTTGTTTTGGGCGCCGGCCGTCTTCTGTTGCTGCGGACGCTGATCCATGAGGCCAGGTACGGTATCCTCGGCGCTGTCATTGCCGGTTTTGGCCGGCTGGTTGCCGAAGTCGGCGCGGTGATGATGGTAGGCGGCAACATTGAGGGCCATACCCGGGTACTGACCACCGCTATTGTCCTGGAAACAAGAAAAGGTAATTTTGCTTTGGCCATGGCCCTCGGTATCATCCTGCTGCTTTTAGCCCTGCTTATTAATAGTGCCCTGTACCGCCTGCAGGCCGGAGGGACCGGTGGCGCATAAGCAGATTGTTATCGGCGGAACCGGCCTGTGCAAAAGATATGGCGGTAAAGAAGTCCTGCGTGCTGAAAACGTAGCTGTTTATAACGGCAGAATTACGGGTATAATGGGCCCCAGCGGGGCGGGCAAAAGCACGCTGCTAAGAATAATGAGCCTGCTGGAGGCCCCTTCAGGCGGAGAGCTTTCTTTGTTTGGCAGTCCGATACCGGACAACAGGGCTGAAAAACAGGCTCTGCTCCGCCGGATGACCATCGTCTTTCAAAAGCCGGTTTTATTTGACACCACCGTTTTTGACAATATAGCATTTGGCCTCAGGGCCAGACGAGTGCCTGTTGGAGAAATACGCAGAAGAGTGGCCTCTTCGCTGAAAAAAATCGGCCTCTCCGGGCAGGGCAGTCAAAAGGCCAGGACGCTTTCCGGCGGGGAGGCTCAGCGGGTCGCCCTGGCCAGGGCGCTGGTTCTGGAGCCGGAAATACTTTTCCTTGATGAACCAACCTCGAACCTGGACCCGGCCAACGTGGAACTGCTGGAAGGCCTGTTCCGTGACCTTAACCGGGAACAGGGAACAACCGTGGTTCTGGTTACTCATAACCTTTTCCAGGCGCGCCGGCTGGCTGACGACCTGCTCTTTCTCTGCCAGGGGGAACTTGTCGAAGCAGGCCCGGCGGAAAAAATATTTCAGGAACCTGCGGATTTGCGCACACAGGCGTTTGTTGAGGGCCGGATGGTTTATTAGCCCAGGTTTGCACTTCTTAAACCTGGGTAAATTGTTATTGACCGCCAGCCGTAATAGTTTTATGATAAGTTAGAGGCGAAAGGGTATCTGTATGCTTTCGCCAAAATATAGCTCCAGAGAGGGTTAGGTATGTCAGAAAAGATCGTATTCACTGTGGGGCACTCAACGCACAATATTAGGTATTTTGTTGAACTTTTGAAAAAGCATGGTGTTACCAGTCTAATTGACGTTAGAAGCTCTCCGTATAGCAGAATCGCTCCGCAATTTAATAAAGATATATTACGAATAGCCCTAAAGGACGAAAATATAGGTTATGTACACTTTGAGAAAGAATTTGCGGCAAGGCAAACAAGTCCTTTTTTACTTGATAAAGATGGCAGAGTTGATTTTGATAGAGTAAGAGAAACGGATGAGTTTAAGCAAGGGATGCAGAGACTACAAAAGGCTCTGAAGCTTGGATTTAGAGTCGCACTAATGTGTTCAGAAGCAGATCCGTTTGATTGCCATCGCTTTTCCATGATCTCATATCAACTCGTAAAAGAAGATATACAGGTTCATCATATCTTGCGGGATGGAAAGATAGTTGACAATAACGAACTTGAAGAAAGGTTGCTTAAAAAGTATTTTCCAAAGCATGATTCAAATAAGCCACAGGTTGCATTGAATGAAGATGGCGAAATGTCTGCTGAAGATACTAAGACACTAATTGAAAAAGCTTATATGCGCAGAGGCAGTGAGATAGCATTTTCGACGTTGAAGCCTGCCTGGCCTTGCTAACTGTATAGCAGTTTTCAACAATGGGTTTTACATCTAAATTATCGGCTGGATGCCAAACGAAGACAACGGAAAGTGGATGAATATAGCTTGTCATAATATTTACCCCCTGAACAAATTATTAATCAGCTGAATTACCTGAGCCTGTTGTTCACTAGACTTACAAAAAAAGCCTACTACCTTAATCATATATTCCACGTGCTGATAATTCTCTTTGTTGTACCACTGTAACTCTATCCCAAATGTACTCTTCAAGGTTTCTGCAACATTAATACCAGTTGCTTCCAATGAAAATGTTCTTCTCTTCGGTTGTTTACATATATTTTCGCCACTCTTAAATGCGCATCTTTTACTCCCGCAACCCATGCAATACCCATTATTAAGAAAAATTGCCTCATTACTGGTGAAATTACGCATAACTGTATAGCCTTGCTTTGTTAAGCAATTATGTAGTATGATATCCTGTGACCTATAATGGATGTAGTACCGGTTTGACTGCTTGACTTTAACTGACTTATAGCTAGAGTAGAGTTTTGCATACATTAAAACCGAATATTTATATTCGCTTTGTATATCTTCAAATTTTGGGGCCCTTGGTGGACAACCCCCAGCAAAATTGAAATTTTTGCACTCTGTACGACATAGGTTAGTTATTAAAGAATAATCATGAATTATCTCTTTAGATTCAATAAATTTGATACCTATTTCAAGAGGATAAATCTTCCCTGAGTTCGTTCTGTAGTCGTACATTGTCTGCAAGTAAGTTATACGTAGTCATCTCCCTCCGGTCAGAATAACCCCTATTAAAGAAATTATAATAGCAACGGCGATCGAACCATATATCTTAATATTATTTTCTAATCTTTCAATCCTACTATTATTTTGTGACAGTGATACGCTCGTTCCCTGGATAGAAGTCATCATGTCTAAAGGAATACTATTGTAAGGTGTACTCTTCTTATTAAGTCCATCTACTATTGTCTGTTTAAAATCCTGTATTTCTGGAGGTAAACTTGTGCTACCGGATTCGATAGCCGTCGCATATTCTTGAGTATTCTTAGTAATCTCACTGAAAAAGATCATAAAAACTGGCATTCCCTGTTGCATTATAATATCGTTAGGTCCTGCGTTATATACGGAAAAAATTAGCTTTCCCACATAACCTGGATCTACATGAAAGCCGGAAATATTTAGAAGCCCCATTTTTTTAAAAGTAAAGCGCACAGCAATAAAAGCCATAAGATTCCATGGCATTTTAATTGACTCGTCTGTTAAAAGCAATGCAAATTCACCCGGCCTTATAGTTAAGTAATCTCCTAATTCGAGAATAATAGGTTTATTTCTACCAGTAATAAATGCTTGGTCACCTAAATTTAGATCAAATTGCCACCCATTAAAGTTTTTCCATTCATTATGTTCAAATATTTGATCTTGCATCACCCTATTGATAAGATCTTCACCCGACAAAATCACAATACACTACCCCCCACTTTAAATATGGGTTCCAGAATAAACTTACTTATCACGTAGAGGAGAACCAAAGCCCCGACAATATAAAAAATCAAGTATGTTAATTTAGCATACAATTTTAGCAGCTCAATATTGGCCCTAATATTTTTGTCATCGTCATCTTTACTGCGAGCGAAAAAAACTAGCGTTATTGCTACTCCTACTAGTATAAGAGCAAAAGAAAAGATGGGTTCCCTGAAAAAATAAGTAAACCCTGCGACAAGTGTCATGAAAGTCAAACACAATGCCCAATATTGGCCATATTTTCTTTTGCCTGCTGACACAATATACCTCCTTAAAAATAAAGGCTGATAATAGCCTCTTAATCATATTTGTTTAGTTATTTATGCAAAGAGGGTCTGGGCCAATTAGCAAGTTATTATTATATAATAATCTTTGCCCAGGGCACCCACCACTACAAGTGTGCATTTCATGACATTTATTACAAAATGAGATATCTGCTATTCGCAAGTAGCGTACTTGATTAATAAGAGAATCATGCCGCCAAATCTGTTTTAGTGAATTCATTTTAATATTTGAATCACTTTTTTTTGCTTTAAATGCCTCACAAGGAAAGACACTACCGTCTGAGCCTATAAGAACTTTATCTTTTCCGGCATTGCAATTTACTTCACTATCAAGAAACAGGCACTTAAAAGGAGCTCCTTTTCTAATATTCTTTAAGAGGCAATTGCCTACGATTTTTACAAATTCTCTGGTTTCATTAGCATTCATTAACAGATGCTCGTTTTGATGATATCTTCCTTGAGGAACAAGCCGTAGAAGAGAGATTTGTTCAACATTTAGATGTGTTGCTAACTGAATAAGCTCAGGAATTTCCTTATAGTTAATACTCATAGGAACTATATGAATTTCTATGTTAATTCTTGCCGCACTTACTCTTTTAATAGATTCAAGCGTTAGGTCAAAACTACCAACTGTATCTGTAATATAATCATGGGTTATGGAATTTGAACCGTGTAAACTAAAAATTACTGCCTCTACGTTATTAAAAGCAGATATGTTATTTACTATGTAATTGTTAATAGATACAAACCTATCTCCTTCCATCAAAACCCCTGAGCTGTATATCCTTACTTTAAAGTCTAATTTTGAGCACTGCTCCAAAAAGGCAAAGAAATCTGGATGTAATAAAGGCTCTCCACCAGAAACAGTTACACAGGAAGCACCCATTTCTTTACTCTCAATTAATATATTAGTTAGCTGAGAAATGTTTAATTTTGTTGTTCCGCTACTAGATGCTGAGGAAGAGCAATGTCTGCATGCTAATAAACAAAAGTTTGACAATTCTATATATATCTCGTTAATCTCATGCATAGACATTCTTTAGTCGAGTAGACGCTCGACTTCCACCTCACTCTTTATTCAGGATTTGCCTTTCCGATAATACTCCGAACACAACTTTGCGGAGCGTCCAATAACGGGGCTACAGTAAATCAGGCTCCTATCTTTTCTCGGCCCCCTAGTCGTTCCCATCTTCTCTGAGGCGGCTGCTCGCCATGCTCTAAGTTCGGATCCAAGGCTGGATAACGGCAGCTGGCTAGGCTTTACCGTGCCGGCTTCCCACCGGCTATATTCACAGCGCCGAACTGGCGCACCACCTCCACATATTATTCTTTCTTTATGTTATTCTTACATTATGTTTCTCCGCTTACATAAAATTTCCCTGCTTTAGTACCTTACGTGTTTTTCAAAACTACAATAAAAAATAAGTTTTTGGGTTGTGGTCAACGCCCACCTTGGTACTTAATTTGGTGTTAATTTTCATCATAATATCGTTCAAAATTATTTATGAATAAAATTGGGAATCCAATTGAACCTCTGTTATACTCACTATTCAACCAGCACCATTTTTTCATCGGCGATGAGGTAACGCTGAAAATCAGTCCCAACATCAGCTCCATGCTGCCTCGAAAGCAAGTTGTAACCCAGGTTATTCCAGCAACTATCGCAGGTGTTCTGCAACTTCCTTGCCTGACTTTATTTGCCAATAGTTACTATTATTATAACAGCCCCTAACTCAAAAAAATACAATCAAAGATGCATAGCTGGAATCGAGTTAAAGGATATTGTGAAGATTAATCTTACAGCAGTCTCGCCTCGAGGTTATCAGTCTGAAAACGTACTTTTTGATAACCGTCCGCTACAAGTGGGCGAAAGAATTGAAAAAAAGGAGCGTGGATAGATAAGCTGTTGACTGTGAATAATCCTACATTATTTGGCAACAGAGAGAAAAGCAGTTCATATTAATGATATTGACCAACTAGACCATTCTTTAGTTCTGATAAAACCAACTAATTGCGGGCGTCTTATATTTTTAGCAGTTGTCATCAAATAGGGCGGGCACTATCTTGATTGCCAGACAGAACTACTGTGAATTTTTATAAGCCAAGTTTGCCGAGTCGCAGGAAACCTGTTGCTTTAAGGTGAAACCGATTTAGGGAGGGGATGCAGATGGGAGACAGGAAGAAAGAGCAAAAACTGAGTGTTCATCTGGACCGCTATTTCAGAAAGCTGGAAAGCAAACTCGGTGCTCAGTCGAGTGTTCAGATTATTGTTCATTCAGATAAGCTGGGGATTTCTTACCGTTATCCAGCTGATTCCGGGGACCGGCCGTATCACATTGCCAGCGTTGGCAAAGTTTTCACGGCAACGCTGGTGTTTAGGTTGATTGAAAGAGGCATGGTTGCCCTGGATGGTGCAATATCCGGATATCTGCCAAGAGAACTGCTGGAGGGACTTTTTGTCTATCAAGGAGTCGATCACGCGGAGAAGGTGACTGTAAAAGAGCTGCTTGCCCATACCTCCGGCGTGGCTGATTATTTTGATGATCCCGTTTCAAGCGGCATGCCGTTTATTAAGGAAGTCGTCAATCATCCGGATACCTTCTGGACTCCGGAAGCGTTGCTGGATTTTTCCAGGCGCCGGCAGCAAGCGGTAGGCAGGCCCGGTGCGGGTTTTCACTATTCGGATACCGGCTATATCCTGCTAGGCCTGCTGATAGAGAAGGTGACTGGCAGGACTTTCCAGGAAAATCTCCATGACGAATTATTCAGGCCGCTGGAGATGAGAGATTCCTATCTGATGTTACGTTCCGAGCCCGCCAATCAACCGGGAAAACAGATTCAGAAATTTTGGGCGTTCGGGACTGAGGCCAGTACATTCCGCAGTCTCAGCTGTGACTGGGCAGGCGGAGGGATAGTATCAACAACCGAGGATCTTCTTAAGTTTCAGAGCACTCTGCGAAAAGGAAGTCTTGTCGGCGAGAAAACACTCCAAAGTATGGAAACGTGCCCGCATAAATTCAGGCCGGGTATTTACTATGGACTGGGCATGATGGAGATCCATTTCGGGGACTTCTTCTTTTTGTTAAAGATGCTGCCGAGAGTCACCGGACATATCGGCATCCTTTCTACCCATATGTTTTATGACAAGACGAAGGAAGCCCACATAATCATGAACTTTGGCAATACAGCCCATATGACGGCCAGTTTCAAAGCACTGATCGAAATCATGAACGCCTTAAGAAGAGAGGGCCCGCTACTGCGGAATAGTGATTGGCGGAGAAATTGACAAGAAGGCAATATATTAGATATAATCATTATGTATTATAGCTAAAAGGGGTGCTGCGGTTGATTATAACAAGCAGCGAAATCCAGAATAATTTTGGTAAGTACCTGAAACTGGCTGAGACAGAAGAAATCGTCATTACCAAAAACGGCAAAAAAGTTGCCCAACTGACGCCGTACAGCGGGGTTGATACGCCGGAACATTGGGTTGTGGGCGAAAGCCCCGCCGCCTATAAAAAAGCTGGTGTCCGGGTAACGTATGAGGAATTCCTGAAAGTCGCAGAGGACGGTGAAAACCGGTACGAATATATCGACGGAGAGATTTACCTGCTGGGCTCCCCGGTGTACGCTCACCAAAAAGCAGTCAGGGAAATTTTAGGCGAGTTTATCGTCTGGTTCAGGGGCAAAAATTGTGAGCCTCTGACTTCCCCTTTTGATGTGACCTTGTTTAAGGGTGAGAAGAAAGACAATGCCTGTGTGGTTCAGCCGGACATTTTTGTCATCTGCGACCGGGAAAATATAGATGAAAAAGGTAAATATCATGGCACTCCCGCGCTCGTGGTGGAGGTGCTTTCCGAATCCACCCGGGGCAGGGATTTGATTAAGAAACTGGACCTGTACCTGGAAAGCGGAGTGCAAGAATACTGGATTGTCAACACGGAATCCGCTGAAATCTATCTTTACGTGTTAAAAAATCAGGCAATAGAGAAAATCTTGTCTTTTAAAGGAGATGAAGATGTCCAATCTGTAATTTTTCATGGACTTTCGGTGAGCCTGAAACAGGTCTTTTCCAAATCGCGCTGACGGACTTGACAAGGTTATAGCCATTGTTTATAAATATAAAGTGTAAACAGAGCAAAAGTTTTAGTCGGGAGGCAGGACTGTGCTTACTTATGATTACAAGTGTGACAATTGTGGGGTATTTGAGAAGGAACAGCGCATTAGCGAACCGGCTTTGGAACGTTGCCCCGGGTGCGGCAGTCCGGTAAAAAGGCTGATCAGCAAAAATGTGGGGATAGTATTCAAAGGTCCTGGTTTCTATGTTAATGACAGCAGAAAAGAACCGGCAGGTTGTGGTGCTGACATGGCCTGTAACGCCGGAGCTTGTGACAGCGGTTCATGTGCAATAAGCCAGGACAAGTCGGCCTGCTGAAGCATTCTCAGGAAAAGTTGTTCTTGACAGACGCACGTTGTGCCAGTAATATCCTGACTTTGACAGCAAAACAGAATAAAAAGAGGCCGCAGCCCCCGCAAATAAAGGGCTCGCGGCCTTCAAATTTTATCAGAAATATGTAGGTGATACATCACTTTTTGCTTTCGGCTAAAATATTTTTTATCTCAGCGAGGCGAAGTCTTTTTCTCGTAAAATCGATACCGAGAGCATTGCCAATGGTATCGGAGATCTCACTTCGGTAATCGAATAGGTAGAGGTTATCCTGCTCGTTGGAGCAGGCAATTTTGTTTAAGCACTCAATGATCTTTTCGGCTGAATACTGTTGTTTTGTCTTTTTCTGAATAAGCCTGATGATAACCAGAGCAATGAAGCAGGAAAGAAAATGAGCGCCGATCCGGTCTTCCCGGGAGACATACACCGGACGTGTCTCAAGAGTGCCCTTGGTGACCCTGAAGGTCTCCTCAATCTCCCACAGACCGCGGTAAGTGTCAATGATCCCCGCATCGGACATCTCCAGCTCGCTGGTGACGATAGCATAATAACCGTCATACAATTCATCCTGGGCAAGTTTCTCGGAATCAAGGAACGGGCGCTGCTTTCCTTCAAGAATCTCGCCGGTTTCCTTGTCAAACTCCAGATTTTTAACGTACTTAGCAGCGCCGTAGCTGATGGCCTTGTTATACTTTCTAGGATTTGCCACCAGATCCATTGCCTTTTTTACAACCTCTTCCCGTTCGGCCCTTGCTTTGTCCGCATACTTCTTCGCCCAGAACACCACTTGCTTTTCATACACCGTCTTTTTTACCTTCCTGCCGCTTGTCATGGATACATTGATATCCCGCGCAATCCTCCTGCTTTTGATTTTGAACTCAGCATCCTCGCCGGCCGGCTTGCCGTCGGTACCGACATACCCCTCATGATCAAGCACATATTTCTTAAAAGCATCCGTACCGCCGCGGACGGAAAAACTGAACACATACCCGTTTCTGTTCTTTCCACCGGTCAGGTAATAAATATTGTCCCCTGTGATAATCCCCATATCGGCCACCACCACGACCCTGCCTGTGTCGTAATTTTTTCGCACCTCACCGATAACGGAGCGAAACGTTTCCTTGTCCAGGGTGTTCCCGGGAAAAAGCTCATAGTGCAGAGGGATCCCGTCTGCATCCATAGCCAAGCCCATTTGAAGGATCGGATTAGGCCGCTTCTCCTTGGACGGGCCGAATTTGCGCAGCCCATCGGCCTCATCGATCTCGAAGTAAAAGTTCGTGACATCATAGTAAATCGTCTTTGTATCGCGCCCGTACTTCTCAAGTATCTGTCCGTTAAGATAGCGCTGGAACTCTTTGGCGATCTTGGCGTAGTGAGAAAGAGCCCGGTACACATCGGCCAGCGAAAAATTGAAACGCTCAAAATAACGGCCCTTTTCCTCGAACGCCTTCTTTTTGGAGCCGGGCGAGAGCAGCCTGGAGACCACAAGCAGCATCATAATAGAGTTGGTGTTGAACTTGAATTTTTCATTACGTGCCCTGTTGTTTAAAAAGCGATGCAGCCCAAGTTCATGGAAGATTTTAATGATCGCGGCATAGCCGAAGTTTTTTCTGTTATCGGCACCGGGAGCAAGCTGTTCATTCATGTTGATGGTCAGCGTCAGCTTCTTTTCTTCGTTTTCTTCCTCTGTCATCTTGCGGGCGACTTCTCTGAAATGAGCTACGGGATCGTCGTATTTCTTTTTCAAAATATCTAGGTAACCGAGGGATTGAATCGTTTTAGCCCTGGGTTTGCCAGTCCTATCGCGATAACTCTTTTCGATAGAAAGATAAACTCGGCCATTTTTCCTGGGGGACTGTTTTAAGTTCAAGGTGGTCACCGCCCTCTTAGTTGGATGGCTATATTATATCATATCTTCCTATACATTCCTATACTTTTTTAAGTTAAAAAATAAAAAATTTTTATCCCTTGAAGCCTTATGCCGCAAGGGATTTAAGGTTTTCGTATCTAACTAAGCTGTCAAACTAACGGGTTCATGTGCAATAAGCCAGGACAAGTCGGCCTGCTGAAGCATTCTCAGGAAAAGTTGTTCTTGACAGACGCACGTTGTGCCAGTAATATAGATTTCAAATGACAAACGCGATGAGCGGGAACAGTAGCTCTGCCTGTGACTTTCAGAGAACCGGCGGCAGGTGTAAGCCGGTGTCAGGGCGGCAGTGAAATTACACCCGGGAGCGGCGGACCGAACGATCAAGTAGGCTCCGACGGATTCCAACCGTTAACGCAGGGAAGGGCATTATCCCTTTCATCCGGCACTCCGGACAGTGAGTGGGGGATTGGGGACGTGCCTGAAAGAGAGGACCGCAAGGTCAATTTGGGTGGTACCGCGGATAATTCCGTCCCGTTCGGGGCGGATTTTTGCTTTTAAAGGTGGTGGTTGTCATGGATCCGGACTATGATTATATAGGGGCTTGCCTTTTGCCTTGTGCTGGAGGGCAGTGCGACCGGTCTCCGGCAGAAGGTTTGCCGCAGGAGAAGGGAAAAAGGGGAACATTTCAGAATTAAACTTGAAGGAGGAACTCAGGTGATTATAGTAATGGGCCCAGGCGTCAGGGAAGCAGAAATTCAGCGGGTTGTGGATAAACTGAAAAAGGTGGGCCTTGGTGTTCATCTGTCTGTCGGTGAATTCAGGACGATTATCGGCGCAATTGGCGATGAAAAACTGGTGCGGGAAATGGGACTGGAGGCCTTGCCATTTGTAGAAAAGGTTCTGCCTGTTACCCAGCCGTTTAAGCTGGTCAGCCGGGAATTCAAAGAGGAGAATTCTGTGTTTCGGTTGGCCAACTGTGTTGTGGGCGGAGAGGAAGTTATCCTGATGGCGGGCCCGTGCGCGGTGGAAAGCGAGGAACAGCTGCTGGAGGCGGCGCTCTGCGTAAAAGCTGCCGGCGCCCAGATATTGCGGGGCGGAGCTTACAAGCCGCGCACCTCGCCTTATTCTTTTCAGGGGCTGGAGGAGGAGGGCCTTAAACTTTTGGCCAGAGTAAGGGAAAAAACAGGACTGCCGGTGGTTACTGAAGTTATGGACCAGCACACGGTGAGCCTGGTTGCAGAGTACGCCGATATAATTCAGGTCGGCACGCGAAACATGCAAAATTTCTACCTGCTGCGGGAGCTGGGCCGGCTGGAGAAACCCGTGTTGCTGAAAAGAGGTTTGTCCGCTACCGTAGAGGAATGGCTGATGGCTGCGGAATATATCATGTCGGGCGGCAACCACCAGGTAATCCTTTGCGAACGCGGTATCCGTACTTTTGAAACGTATACCCGGAACACCCTGGACCTCTCGGCCGTCCCGGTTGTAAAACACCTGAGCCATCTGCCGGTAATAGTGGATCCGAGCCACGGCACCGGCAGCTGGCGCTGGGTGCCGGCCATGAGCCGCGCCGCGGTTGCCGCCGGTGCCGACGGAGTGATGGTGGAGGTCCACCCGCGGCCGCAGGAGGCGCTGTGCGACGGGGCGCAGTCGCTGACACCGGAAAAGTTTGCCGGACTGACCGCTGAACTGCGTAAAGTGGCGGCGGCCTGCGGCAGATTTTTGAGGCAGGTGGGCTGATTGAAGCAGCTTTTCACCAGAGTGACTATAATCGGGGTGGGGATGATCGGCGCTTCCCTGGGGAGAGCCTTGCTTTCACGGGGGTTAGCCGGTGAAGTTATAGGTTTTGACCAGGCGCCGGCGGTACTGGAGGCGGCCAGGGGTCTCTCAGCTATCAGCCGCGGGGCCTTAACGCTGGCAGAGAGCCTGTCCGGCTCACAGCTCGTAATCCTCGCCACACCGGCCGAAGCTGCTGTCAGGCTGCTGCCTGAAGTGGCACTTCTTGCTGACAAAGGGAGCATTATCAGTGACGTTTGCAGCACTAAGCGGCAAATTGTTCAGGCCGCGGAAAGACTGCCTGCAGAGCTGAGTTTTGTAGGCGGCCACCCGATGGCCGGTTCGGAAAAGGACGGTTGCCGGGCCCTGGACGAGGGGCTGTTTGAAGATGCGGTGTATGTATTGACACCGGCGAGAAACGGCGACCCGGCGGTCCTGGAGACTATGAAAACGCTGGTGCGCCAGCTTGGTGCCAAACCTCTTGTCCTCGAGGCGGGAGAGCATGACGAGTTGGTTGGCGCTGTTTCCCATCTACCGCACCTGGCAGCTGCGGCGCTCGTCCGGACGCTGGAGAGGAAGTCCGGGCAGCGACAAAAGTATCTGACCCTGGCGGCGGGGGGCTTCCGCGACACGACGCGGGTTGCCATGGGCAATCCGGAAATGTGGAAAGACATCTGTCTGTCTAATAGGGAAAATATCGACCGGTTACTTACTGACTATATCAGAGAGCTGACACACTTGCGGCTGTTAACATTGTTCGGGGATGAGGAAGCATTGACTGTCTTTTTCCGGCGCGCCCGAGAGTTCCGGCGAAAGTTTCCGGTCAGGGGGCAAGGCTTTAAAGGAGGGATAACGCTTGAGCATCACGATTGAGGCAGGCGGGCCGCTTCGCGGAGAAATCACGGTGCCGGGAGATAAATCTGTCTCTCACCGTGCCGTAATATTCGGCGCGCTGGCCTCCGGCAGAACTAAGATAGAGGGTTTTCTGGCGGGAGAGGACTGCCTGTCCACCGTAGCCTGCATCCGGCAACTGGGCGTGCCGGTGGCAGTGGACGGTGAGACGGTCCTGGTGGATGGAGTGGGTCTCGATGGCCTGCGCGAACCGGCAGATGTTTTAAATGCCGGAAATTCAGGCACTACGGCGCGGCTCTTGCTTGGCGTGCTGGCGGGCCAGCCTTTTTATTCCGTGTTGACCGGGGATGCTTCACTGCGCAGCCGTCCTATGGCAAGGGTAACGGCTCCGCTGGCCCGGATGGGCGCCCGCTTCTGGGGAAGGGATGGCGGCAAGCTGCTGCCTGTTTCAGTGCAGGGCGGGAGCCTGAGTCCCCTTGCATACAGTTCACCGGTGGCCAGCGCCCAGGTCAAGTCGGCTATTTTGCTGGCCGGCCTGTTTGCAGAGGGGCAGACGGTTGTCCGTGAACCGGAAAAAAGCCGGGACCATACGGAGCGTATGCTCGCGGCTTTTGGAGCGGCTGTGCAAACAGCCGGCAATGAAGTGTGTGTTCAGGGCCGGCCGCAGCTGCAGGGGCGTCTGGTGCAAGTGCCGGGCGACATCTCCTCGGCGGCCTTCTTCCTGGTGGCGGCCAGCATCGTTCCCGGCTCCGACCTGCTGATTCGCAACGCAGGCCTAAATCCGACCCGGACAGGCGTACTGGACGTGCTAAAAGAAATGGGAGCTGACATAACGATCCTTAATTTCCGTGAAGAAAGCGGGGAGCCGGTCGCAGACATCCGTGTCCGTCACGCTTCATTACGCGCCGCGGAAATCGGCGGCGCTGACATACCCCGCCTGATTGACGAGCTGCCGGTGCTGGCGGTGGCGGCAGCCTGCGCGCAAGGGACGACTATAGTGTGTGATGCGGCGGAACTGCGGGTCAAGGAGAGTGACCGAATAGCCGTCATCACCGAAGAGTTAAGCAAGCTGGGCGTAAAAATTGCAGCGCGGGCAGACGGTTTCGCGGTGGAGGGAGGCGGGAGGCTTGCCGGCGGCAGTGTGTCCGGCCGCGGTGACCACCGCATTGCCATGTCGCTTTGTGTGGCAGCTTTAGGCGCAAATTCCCCGGTCACTCTGGATGACCCTGCCTGCATTGCCGTTTCCTATCCGGCTTTTCCGGAGACACTAAACACGCTCAGGACTTAGCTAAACACCCTCCTCTCCTTGCGGAGCTCGCTGACACGGTCGGCAAGAGAATAAGGGGATGCAGTCAAGAAGCAGACAGGGAAAGATACACTGCTTGTGGAATAAGGGGAAACATTAGTCAAAAACAAAAGGATGATTAAATGCTAAAACCATTTGCCTTGCCGCCGGAAACATTGCCTGCGCTTTACCGGGATTACCTGACCGGCCTACCCCGGGCAATCAGCTTTCTTGGTACACATTTTGGCGACTCGCGGTTGTTCGAGGAAAAGGCAGACATGGTGACGGCAGCCTATCGTGGTGAGCGCCGCCGGCTGGCAGATCTGCTCCTGACGTACAACCGGACAATAGGGTCTTCTGAGAAAACCCTGACAATGGCGGAGAAGCTGGCCGACCCGCGGTCGCTGGCAGTTCTCGCCGGGCAGCAGGCCGGACTGTGCGGCGGGCCGCTTTACACGGTTTATAAAGCTATTGCCGCACTAAAACTGGCTGATCTGCTAGAGGGTAAGCTTAAGCGGCCGGTAGTGCCGGTGTTTTGGGTGGCCAGCGAAGACCATGACTTTTCCGAAGCCAATCACCTGTGGCTGATGGACAGGGAAAACCTGTTGCGGCGAGTTGACCTGGAAGTGGAGCACCGGGGAGAACCGGTGGGCCGGCTGTCCCTGACGGAAAGCAAAGTAACACAGGTGGTGGCGAGGGTCGCGGAGCTGGTCCCGGAGAGCGAATTTTCAGGGGATGTTCTGGCGATGCTTAAAGAGACAGGGCTGGCTTCAGCGACGCCCGCGGAGTGGTTTGCCCGCCTTTTTGCCCGTCTTTTTGCTGACGGGGGACTGGTATTGTTTGATCCGCTGCTGCCGCAGGCCAGGGAAATGCTGGCTCCTTTTTTTATGGAAGTGACGGCGCGGCAGGAGGAAATAAAAGATACACTGCAGGCTGCAGAGGAAAATATACAGGCAGCCGGCTACCCGTTGCAAGTAGAACGGGAAGAAAACGCAAGTCTTTTGATGTGGATGGGAGAGCAGCGCTCCGCGTTGTATTTCCGCGACGGAAGTTTTGCCACCCGTGACGGTGCCGTATCCTTCAGCACAACTGCCCTGCGGGAATTGGCCCTTGCCTCACCGGAGAAACTTAGTCCTAATGTGTTGCTGCGCCCCTTGGCGCAGGATCGTCTTTTCCCGACGGCGGCCTACCTGCCCGGCCCCGGGGAGTTGGGCTACTTTGCGCAAAGTATACCGCTTTACTGGCAGTTCGACATGTCTGCGCCCGTGCTGGTGCCAAGACCCGGCCTGACAGTCGTCGAGCCGCGCCTGGCCCGCTACATAAAGCGCTATGAGATTGACGAAGAAGACTTGCTTGGGCTTGACCACGCTTTGCAGCAGACTGTTACCCGGCAAAACGGGGTGGACATTGAGGCCTTGTTCGCCCGTTTGCGCCGGCAGGTACAGGAGGAGTATTCCGGCTTGCAGCGTGAGCTGGCCGGACTGGACGGCGGGCTGGCAGCCCTGGCGGAGAAAAACCTGCAGCATGTCTATGCAGAAATGGCGTATTTGCAGAAAGCGGCCCGGGAGACGTCGAGACAGAAAAACGAGGTAGTAATCCGCCACTTCACTGCCCTGAAGCAATCGCTGCTGCCCAGGGGACTGTTGCAGGAACGGGTACTTAATGTAATTCCATTTCTGTGCAAATACGGGCCTGCCTTCTGGGATGGGCTGACAACTGAATTCCCGGCTAAGCCGGGTCATTATCTGTATTATATCTGAAACCGCGAGCGGCGGCCAAAACAATTAAGGATGACGTTCCTTTAATTATTGAGAGGGTGAGCCAATGGCGCGGATCTTTTTTGCTCTTACGCTTCCCGAGGCGGTCAGGGACAGGCTGGAGCGCTTGCAAAGCCGTTTTGGACTTGCGCCGGGAGTTGTTAAATGGGTGGAAAAACGGAACCTGCACCTGACGCTTCAGTTTATTGGTGAAGTTTCGGAGGAAAAAGTGCTGAAAATGCTTGGTGATGCGGCGAGTGCGGCTAGCATGACTGACCGCTTTGACCTTGAGATAAGGGGGGCCGGCGCCTTTCCGGGGGCGTCGCGCCCACGTGTGCTCTGGGCGGGTGTGGGAGGGGGCGAAAATCAGACGCGGCTGCTGGCGGAGGAGCTTGCACGCCGCCTTGGCATCGTTCCGGATAAGCCGTTTTCTCCCCATATAACGCTTGGCAGGGTACGGGAGGGATGTAAGGTCCAAATCAGCGACGCTTTGTGCCGTGAGCGGGATTACTGCGCCGGCACCGTGCCGGTGGAGCGCCTTGTTTGTTTCGAGAGCACGCTCACTCCCAAAGGCCCTGTATATCGGGAAATAGCCGTATTTTATCTGCGGCAGGGCGGCCGGATTGCCTCGCCGGCAGCCGCTTGCGGCAGAGCGGAAGACATTAACTGACAACTAAGGACGGTGGACTAAAGATGCAACTGGATATTTTAGCCTTCGGTTCCCATCCCGACGATGTGGAAATCGGCATCGGCGGAACACTGATTAAGCATGCCTCCTTGGGACATAAATGTGGCATTGTTGACCTGACCGGTGGCGAGATGGGCAGCAACGGCACGCCGGAACTCCGCAGGCAGGAAGCGCTCAGCGCCGCGGAAATAATGGGGATGGCAGTACGGGACAATCTGGGTCTCCCGGATGCGCGCCTGCGGGTAGATGAAGAAAGTTTGCGTGCGGTAATTGAGATTATTCGCAAGTACCGGCCGCGTGTAGTCCTGGGGCCATACTGGCAGGACAAGCATCCCGACCACCTGCGGGCCAGCCAGCTGGTGCGGGAGGCAGCTTATCTGTCCGGTTTGCGCCGCTACCCGGCTGAGGGTGAGCCTTACCGTCCGCCGCTTATCTGCCAGTATTTCCTGGCTGTTTTTGCCGAACCAACGTTTGTGGTGGATATCAGCGCCTGTTACGAGCGGAAGCTCGCGGCTCTGTGTGCTCACCGGAGCCAGTTTGGCTTGCCGGGCGGCACTGACTGGAGAACACTGGTCAATGACCCGCTGTTTATCCGGATGATCCAGGCGCGTGACCAGTATGTCGGTTCGATGATACAGGCTCTGTACGGCGAAGGAATTTATCTGGAGCAAAAGGTGGTCGTGGAAGACCTTACGGCTCTCCGGGGTTTGCCTCAAGGGTCAGCCTGGAAAGCTGACAGGGAGAAAAGACAGTGAAAATAGTCATGGTCTGCTATCCAACCCATGGCGGCAGCGGAGTGGTGGCTACCGAGCTTGGCAAGGAGCTGGCGGAGCGCGGACACATTGTTCACTTCGTTTCTTACCAGCTGCCATTGCGTCTTGACCGCTTCCAGGCAGGTGTTTATTATCACGAAGTGGATATGCCGGTTTACCCTCTGTTTAAGTACCCGCCTTATACGCTGGCCCTGGTCAATCAGTTGGTGGAACTGCTGGAACGGGAAAGGCCTGACATCATTCATGCCCACTATGCTATCCCTCATTCCTTCTGCGCCCATGCGGCCCGGGAAATTGTGGGCGACCGTCAGGTTCGTGTTGTGACCACGTTGCACGGCACGGACATCAACCTGGTGGGCAGCGATCCCTCTTTTAAGCGCATCACCCGCTTCAGTATAGAAAAGAGCGACGGAGTAACCGCCGTGTCTGAAAATCTGGCTCTTGAAACAGACGGGATTTTTGCTGCCGGCAAGGAAGTACGGACTATTCATAATTTTATCAATACCCGGCGTTTTTTCCGCCTGCCGGAGGCGAGGGAGCGTATTTGCCGGCTGCAGGCGGGGGGAAGGGTGCTGTTGCACGTTTCCAATTTTCGTCCTGTGAAGAGAGTGCCTGATGTGGTAGAGGTGTTTGCCCAGGTGCGCCGGGAAATGGAATGCAAGCTGTTGCTGGTGGGGGACGGGCCGCAACGGCCGGAGGCGCAGAGAATGGCTGAGCGGTTGCGGCTTGACCGGGATGTCCTGTTTCTGGGCCTGCAGGACAATGTGCTGCCGCTTTATTCAGCGGCCGACTTATTTCTGCTGCCCTCGGAAAAAGAGAGCTTTGGACTTGGCGCCCTGGAAGCGATGGCCTGCCGGGTCCCCGTGATTGCAACAAATACCGGAGGCCTTCCGGAGGTGGTAAAGCACGGTGAAACCGGCTATTTGGCAGAGGTTGGGGATATTGAGGCTTTAGCCGGGTTTGCGCTGGAAGTGCTGAGTGAGGAGACTCGTCTGCATCGTATGGGGGAGGCGGCACGAAAGCGTGCCGAAGAATTTTTTGACAGCAGTCTGCTGGTACCCCGCTATGAACAGTTTTATCAAGAGATATTGGAAAGCGGCGCGGCAGCCGGCGGCCGTTAAAAAACAGTTGACACGAGCCAGGAACCATGCTAAATTTGTTACGTTAATACGTTAACACTTTAATATAATAAAGCATGGGGAGGCCGAGCTCGGCGATGAATGAAAAACTGCGGCGGTTGCTGACGCCGGAAGGAGTTCGAGACTTGCTGCCCGGGTCGGCAGAGGCCAAGCGGGCTGTGGAAAACAGGCTCCAGGAAGTATTCAGGCGTTTCGGCTACCGGGAGGTGTCAACACCCGCGTTTGAATATGCCGCCAGCTTTTTAACTGCTTCAGCGGACAGCCTGGAGGAGAATATGTACCGCTTTCCGGACGAGCGTGGGCGGATGATGGTGCTGCGTCCTGACTTTACTGTTCCGCTGGCGCGCCTGGCGGCGACCCATCTGGCCGGAGAGCCGCGCCCCCTGCGTCTCTGCTATGGAGGGAGCATCTACCGCCATACTTCAGGCCTAGTTACCCGCCGGCGGGAGATGGCTCAGGCCGGCGTCGAACTGATTGGGGGTGAGTGCGCCGGGAGCGATGCCGAAGTGGTGGCATTGGCAGTTACTTCTTTGCGGGAGCTTGGCCTTGAGCAGTTTACCGTTTGCCTTGGGCATGTCGGGTTTTTGCAGTCACTGCTGGAGACTCATGAGATAAACGGAAAAGCCGGTGAACGGGCCAGGGCTTACCTGAACAGCAAAGATTTTGTTTCCCTGCGGGAGATGACCCAGGCCTTGCCGCTGGACGCCGCTGCCAGGGAGTGCCTCCTACAGGTACCCAAGCTGCGTGGTGGCCGTGAAGTCCTGGCGATGGCAGCCCAGCTTGCGCCGGGTAAACGGGGAGAGGCCGCTCTTGCCGCGCTGGATGAAGTATGGCAAATCCTTGATGATTATGGCCTGGCCGGTTATGTTTCGCTTGACCTGGGGTTAGTGCGCGATATGGACTATTACACCGGCCTGGTTTTCGAGGGATTTGCCCCCGGGATCGGTTTTCCGCTGTGCGGAGGCGGCCGCTACGACAATATGCTTGGCTTTTTCGGGCCGGAGCAGCCGGCAGTGGGCTTTGCCCTGAACATAGACCATGTGCTTGCTGTCCTGCAGAAGCTCTGGAAATTGCCCGCCGTGGGGGAATTGGTCTTCATTGGTTACGGAAAGGCAGGCCGCGTCCAGGCGTTTGCCCTAGCCCGGGAGTTGCGGGGGCAGGGCACCGGCGTAATAGTCGACGTCAAGGCACGCGATAAAGCCGGGGCCGAACTGGAAGGGAAGAGACTGGGCGCGGTAAGGACCTGCTATGTCCCGGGAAATACGAATATGGAAAGTGGAGGATAAAATGAGGGGGAACTGGCTTACAGTGGCGCTGGCCAAGGGCCGGATGCTGCCGCCGGCACTTGACCTTTTGGAAAAAGCGGGAATCGGCTGCGGCGCTTTGCGGGAAATGTCGCGCCAGCTCCAGTTTGCCGATGACAGTAACGGTTTGCGTTTTATCCTGGCCAAGCCTGCCGATATTCCTACTTATGTGGAGTATGGGGTGGCTGACCTCGGGATTGTCGGCAAAGATGTCCTGCTGGAGCAGGAACGGGAGCTTTATGAACTGCTTGATTTAAAGATAGGCCGCTGCCGCCTGTCGGTGGCCCAAAAAACAGGCAGCGGCGCTTGTCGCGGCGGGTACGTGGCCACCAAATACCCTCGGATTACAGAGCGCTATTTTCAGGGCCAGGGCCGGCAGGTGGAAGTCATCAAGCTGCACGGTTCCATAGAATTGGCGCCGTTGTTGAACCTGGCAGATGCGATTGTGGACCTGGTTGACACCGGGAAGACACTGCAGGAAAACGACCTGGAGGAAGTGGAGACGATTGCCCATATCACTTCAAGGCTGGTGGCCAATCCGGGCAGTTACCAGGTCAAGGGGGAGAGAGTAGGCTGGCTGGTGGCCAGGCTGGCTGCGGCGGTGGAGAGGGAGGGTAATTAGTGTTAAAAGTATGGGAAGCCCTGAAGTTTAAAGCAAATTTTACCCGCCGTACTTTTGATGATTATCCGCTGGAGCTGGCACGTGTACGCGAGATATTGAACTCCGTAAAGGAAAATGGGGACAAGGCGGTGCGTGCTTTTACGGCTGAGTTTGACGGCGTTGTGCCTGACCCGCTGCTTGTCGGTGAGGAGGAATTTGCCCAAGCGGAGCGTCTTGTTGACAGGGAGGTCAGGGAGGCGCTTGCCACTGCGGCGGAAAACATTGCCGCCTTTCACCGGCTTACACTCCGGAGGTCCTGGCGGGAACAGGACGCTCAAGGGGTGATCCTTGGCGAACATATTACAGCTCTCGGCCGTGTTGGCGCTTATGTGCCTGGCGGAGGAGCCGCCTATCCTTCTTCTGTGCTGATGACGGTAGTCCCGGCCAAGGTGGCCGGGGTGAAGGAAGTGGTGGTCGCGACACCGCCGGGAGCCGGCGGTCAGATAAACCCGCATGTACTTCTGGCGGCACGGCTGGCAGGCGCTGAGGCGGTGTACAGGTGTGGCGGCGCTCAGGCCATCGCCGCGCTTGCTTACGGAACAGAAAGCATTCCGGCTGTGGACAAGATTGTCGGACCGGGAAACCTGTTTGTTACTTTGGCCAAGAGAGAAGTGGCAGGTATTGTGGGGATTGACATGCTTGCCGGTCCAAGCGAGGTGCTGGTGCTGGCCGATGACACGGCGCGGGCCGATTTTGTGGCCGCCGATTTGCTGGCGCAAGCGGAGCACGACGCGCTGGCGGCGGCTTACTGCGTCACTACCTCCCGGCGACTGGCAGCCGAGTTGCCGGAAGAACTTGCGAAACAATGCCGGCAGTTGGCGCGCGGCCCCGTAGCTGCCAGGAGCCTTGCCGGACAGGGAGCGCTGGTTCTGGCAAAGGATTTGGATGAGGCGTTGCAAGTAGTAAACAGACTGGCTCCGGAACACCTGGAACTACATCTGGCTGAGCCTTGGCAGGTATTGGAGAAGATTGAGAACGCAGGGGCTATTTTTATCGGCGCTTACACCCCCGAATCGCTCGGTGATTACTGGGCCGGCCCCAACCACGTCCTGCCCACCGCCGGTTCAGCCCGTTTTTGCTCGCCGCTTTCCGCGGCTGACTTCCAGAAGAGGATCAACATCATTCATTACCCGGCCGCAGGCTTGGCTTGCGCGGCCCGTGCCGTGGAGAGGCTGGCAGCCGTGGAAGGCCTGGAGGCACATGGTCTGGCTGTTAAAATCAGGAGGGATCATCTTGAAAAACAGGACAGCTATAGTATCACGTAAGACGACAGAGACAGAGGTCAGCGTCACTCTCGGCCTAGACGGCACCGGGCGGGCCTCACTACAATGCGGAGTGCCTTTTCTGGAACATATGCTGGAGCTGTTTGCCCGGCACGGATTCTTTGACCTGGAAATCACTGCGCAGGGCGACTTGGAAATCGATGCCCACCACACTGTGGAAGACCTGGGTCTTGTCCTGGGGGAAGCTTTTGCCACGGCGCTTTCTGACAGCGCCGGTATCAGGCGCTACGGCTCTTTCCTGCTGCCCATGGACGAGACGCTGGTGCTGGTGGCGGTTGATCTGTCAGGCCGCCCGTACCTGGGGCTGGACTTGCCGCTGCCGGCCACGCGCCTTGGCAATTTCGAAACGGAACTGGTGGAGGAATTCCTGCGCGCCTTTGTTAGTAAAGCCCGCCTGACGCTGCATATCCGGTCTTTATCCGGCAAAAATACGCATCATCTTATTGAAGCCGTATTCAAGGGCCTGGGACGTGCCCTGGACGAGGCCACCTCCGCCGAGCCGCGCCTGACCGGAGTGCCGTCGACCAAAGGAGTACTGTAAACAGGATTAACGGCAGGAATTTTCTTATTTGTGTTAAATTGAACAGGGGGAAGATATGATTACAGTCGTGGATTATGGCGTGGGAAACCTGCAAAGTGTCAGGAACGGCTTTGCCGCCGCCGGTTTTGAAGTGCAAGTCAGCAGTGACCCGGGTGATTTGGCCAACGCTTCCGGATTGGTATTGCCCGGGGTCGGTGCTTTCGGCCAGGCCATGGAAGCGTTGCACAGGTCCGGTCTCGGACGGGCGTTGCTGGAGCGGGTGGCTCGGGGAGTGCCGTTGCTCGGAATTTGCCTCGGGCTGCAGCTTTTGTTTGAACGCAGCGAAGAAATGGGTGACCATGCCGGGTTCGGCCTGCTGCCTGGTAGAGTGGTGCTGTTTCGCGACATGAGGAAGGTTCCGCAGGTCGGGTGGAACAGCGTCTCTGTCAGGCGAGCGCATCCATTGTTGTCAGGCATCAGCAGCGGTGAGTACTTTTATTTCGTCCACTCATACCACGCCGAATGCCGGAGCAAGGATGCGGTTCTCGCCGTGACGGAGTACGGCGTGGAGTTTCCGGCCGTAGTCGCAATGGACAATATTTTCGGGCTGCAGTTTCATCCGGAAAAAAGCGGCCGGCCGGGCCTGCAGGTACTGGCGAATTTTGGGAGGCTAGCATGCTGATTATCCCCGCCGTTGATATACGCGCCGGTCGCTGCGTACGCCTGGTACACGGCAGCCTGGCACAGGAGACAGTTTATTACGAGGACCCGCTGGCGGCAGCGCTGCGCTGGCAGGCTGAGGGCGCCGAACTGCTGCACCTGGTGGACCTGGATGGAGCTTTTGCCGGGACGCTGCGCAATATTGCAGCAATAGACAGAATAGTACGGGCGGTGCGGATTCCTGTTCAGACGGGAGGCGGCATACGTGACGCGGCTACCGCTGCCGGCCTGCTGGCCCGCGGTGTGGAGCGGGTGATTCTTGGAACCGTGGCCGTGACTGCGCCGTGGGTGGTGGCAGAGCTTTGTCTGCGCTTCCCCGGCCGGGTGCTGGTCGGTATTGATGCGCGGGAAGGCAGGGTTGCTGTCCGCGGTTGGGCGGAGGAAGCGGCAATAGAAGATGTTGCTTTAGCCCGCAGGATGACGGAGCTCGGTGTCCGCGAATTGATTTATACAGATATCGGCCGCGACGGGACGCTGGCCGGTCCCAACCTGGAGGCTGTCCGCCGGCTGGCAGAAAGTGTGCCCGCAAAAATTATCGCTTCCGGCGGGGTTTCCCGCCTGGAAGATATTGAAGAGCTGCTGAAGCTTGTTCCGCTGGGAGTAACCGGAATAATAACCGGTCAGGCAATTTATACAGGGCATTTGGACCTTGGGGAGGCTATTGCCCTGGCAAAAGGAGGTATGCAGCAGAATGCTGGCTAAGAGAATAATCCCGTGTCTTGATGTGAAGGACGGCCGGGTAGTCAAAGGGGTTAAATTTGTTAACCTGCGCGATGCGGGGGACCCGGTAGAGCTGGCTGCTTATTATGATGCGGCCGGTGCCGATGAGCTGGTTTTCCTGGACATTACCGCTTCCCATGAAGGCCGGGGTACTATGGTGGAAGTGGTCCGCCGCACGGCGGAACAGGTGTTCATTCCTTTTGCTGTTGGCGGCGGTATCAGCAGCCAGGAGGATGTGCGAAGGCTGTTAGCCGCCGGCGCCGACAAGGTTTCCCTGAATACGGCGGCGGTGGAAAACCCACAGCTGCTTACCGCCTGCGCGGAGCGTTTCGGCTCGCAGTGTGTCATCCTTGCTGTTGATGCCAGGTGGAACCCTGAAATGGGCGACTGGGAGGTTTATACCCACGGAGGACGCGTGCCTACCGGCCGTTCGGCACTGGCCTGGGTGGAAGAGGGAGAGCGCAGCGGCGCAGGGGAGATATTGCTGACCAGTATGGATGCCGACGGGGGAAAAGAGGGTTTTGACCTGCGCCTGACGGCGGCGGTATCACAGTGTGTCGGTATCCCGGTAATCGCCTCAGGCGGAGCCGGAAAACCGGAACATTTTTACGAGGTACTGACCGACGGTCTTGCTGATGCGGCTTTGGCGGCTTCGGTTTTTCACTACCGGGAGTTTACCGTGTCTGAGGTGAAGCAGTATCTGGCCGGGCGGGGGGTGGCCGTCCGCCGATGAAGGAAATCCAGTTTGACCAGTCCGGCCTGGTACCGGCCATTATCCAGGACTGGCACACCGGGCGGGTACTGATGCTGGCGTATATGAACAGAGAGGCGCTGCAGAAGACGCTTGACAGCGGCGAAACCTGGTTCTACAGCCGCAGCCGCGGCCGGCTCTGGCACAAGGGGGAAACGTCCGGGCATTGTCAGCAGGTCAGGCGGGTAACGTATGACTGTGACGGCGATGCGCTGCTGCTCCAGGTGGAGCAACGCGGGCCGGCCTGCCATACCGGTGCGGCGGACTGTTTTTTCCGGACCTTGCAGGAGGACGCTCCGTTTCCGCAGGAGTATTTTCTGGCGGAACTGGAACGGATAATCAGCAGGCGCAAGGTGGAAAAACCGGAGGGGTCGTACGTGGTCAGACTGCTTGAGGCTGGAACAGACCGTATTTTGAAAAAAGTAGCCGAAGAAGCAGGAGAAGTGATTATCGCCGCCAAAAACGGTGATCGCCGGGAGATTGTCCATGAAACAGGCGACCTGTTATTTCATCTGATGGTCATGCTGGCCGGGCAGGGGGTCGCATTTTCGGAAGTGCTGGCGGAGCTTGAGCGGAGGCACAGATGATTGATTACCATCTGCATACAGTTCGCTGTTGCCATGCAACCGGAAGTATGGAGGAATACCTGGCCGAGGCGCAGGCCAAAGGACTGCGGGAGATAGGGTTCGCTGACCATTTTCCGCTTGCTCTGCTTGAGTTTACGCCGGAAACACAGGTGACGATGACAGCCGGCGAACTCGAAGGTTACCTGCGCGATGTGCTGGCCATCCAGGAGCGCTCCACCCTGCCGGTACGTCTGGGCGTGGAAGTGGATTATCTTCCCGGCCGTGAGGCGCTGACGGGAAAAGTGCTGGCCCGCTACCCGCTGGATTACTGTATCGGTTCAATTCATTTTTTGGGCGACTGGGATTTCACGCACCCGCGCTATGTAAGCCATTACCGCACTTGTGACGCGGACAGACTATACCGCACGTATTTTAAGACGCTGCAGGCCTTGGCGGAAAGCGGGCTGTTTGATATCGTCGGCCACCTGGACGTGATCAAAAAATATGCTTTTTTCCCCCAACACGACTGGGGTGACCTGTTGCGGGAAACATGCCGCGTACTTGCTGCCAGTGACATCTGCGTGGAGTTGAACACGGCGGGATGGAGATCCCCGGCAAAAGAGGCATACCCGAGCGAAGCTTTTTTGCGTGAGTGCTGCAGGCTAGGCATTCCTGTAACTCTGGGGTCTGACGCCCACTGTCCGCAGGATGTGGGGTCAGGCCTTCCACAGGCTGTATCTTTGTTAAAACAGCTCGGATTTTCAGCTGTGACAGCCTTTGCCTGCCGGAAACGTATTATGCTGCCGCTATAGTCTTAACCGAAGGCGAGGTCGGAAAATGAGGCTTTCAACTAAGGGAAGGTACGGTGTGCGTGCCATGTTCGACCTGGCCATGCACAGTCAGGACGGGGCGGTCACTTTAAAGAGCGTGGCCCAGCGCGAGCATATTTCGGAAAAGTACCTGGAGCACCTGTTTGCCAGCCTGAAAAAAGCCGGCCTGGTGCAAAGCGTGCGTGGAGCGCAGGGAGGTTACCGGCTCGGCCGCGCCCCTGAGGAAATTACACTGGGAGATATCATCCGGGTTCTGGAGGGGCCAATCTCACCGACTGAGTGCGTTCTGGAGGGCGCCGGCGGAGAAACTTGCGCGAGGGTCTCCGAGTGTGTGATGCGCCTTGTCTGGTGCAAGGTGAAGGAACAGATTAACGATATTCTTGATGCCGTGACCCTGGCCGATATTTGCGAGGAACAGCGCAAAATGCGGGGAGAAGGCTTTATGTACCATATCTGAGCGGGAGGCGCATACATGGAACGGCGTTCTGTGCCGACACTTGCGGGGACGGTAGAGCTTGTGTTTTTGCCAGCCGGTTTGTACGGACTTTCCCTGCCCTCGGAGGCTGCGGGCCGGCATCCTCCGGTAACGGAGAAAGACCCGCTCTGGCTGCGGCGGCTAAAGGAAGAACTGATAAGCTACTTTGCCGGTGTCCCGGTGACTTTTTCCTGCCCGGTGGATACAACCGGCTATCCGCCGTTTTTTGCAAGGGTTCTCTCCCGTGCCGCCGGCATTCCTTACGGAGAGCGCCTAACCTACCGCGCCCTGGCCGACGCCGCAGGCTCGCCGCGCGCAGCCAGGGCAGCCGGCCAGGCCATGGCTGCCAACCGCACGCCGGTCGTTATTCCCTGTCACCGTGTGGTTGGAGCCGGCGGAGCGTTGGGGGGCTACAGCGGCGGGCTGGAATGGAAAAGGACGCTGCTTGCGCTGGAGCAGGCGGGAAAAACTTACCATGGCTGACGTCGGTCTGTTGCTTCACGGCATACTGTTTTTCACCATACTTGCCGCCTACGTTCACTGCCGGCAGGCGAGCCTGGATTTCTGGCGTCTCGCTGATCTTCTTGCTCCGGGACTGCTGCTGGTTTATGCCTTGGGCCTGCTGGGGACTATCTTCGGCCCCCCCGCTTTTCGCGCCGCCCCGCAGCCTGATGGCAACTTATTTGCAAATATATGGAATGTCGCGGCAATATATGAGTCACTCTGGAACCTGGCTGTGGCGGCCATAATTATCTTCCGGCGGAAAAAGCAGCCGGCGATAGCCGGTGGGCTGTTTCTGCAAAGCCTGGTTTGGCACGGGGCCGGCCTTTTTGCTACTGAATGGCTGCGGCCCGAGGCGTTGCTGTGGGGTCATTTCCGGGTACGCCAAGTTATGGCTTTTGCAATTACACACCTGGCTCTGATTTTGTTGTGGTGGCGGAAAAAACAGGGCCGGCCACCAGCCTGACAGGGGGGAATAATTATGTTGCGCTATCTGACGGCCGGGGAATCACACGGGCCGGCACTGCTGGCGATTGTGGAAGGATTGCCGGCCAACCTGCAGCTGGATACGGCGGCGGTGGACCGGGAACTGGCGCGCCGCCAGGGTGGTTTCGGACGCGGCGGGAGGATGAAGATCGAGCAGGACCAGGCTGTCTTCCTTTCCGGGCTGCGTTTCGCCCGGACGCTGGGCAGTCCGCTGGCCATCCGGATTGACAACAGGGACCATGCCAACTGGCAGGCACAAATGGCAACGGTGGGCAGCCAGCCGGAGGTGCTGACCAGGGTGACACTGCCGCGGCCGGGCCATGCCGACCTTGCCGCGGCAATGAAGTATAACCTGAAAGACCTTCGCGATGTGCTGGAGCGGGCCAGCGCCCGGGAAACGGCGGCCCGGGTGGCGGTGGGAGCCGTGGCCAGACAACTGCTGGCCGCTTTCAATATCCGGGTCGCCTCACAGGTACTGGCCATCGGAGAAGCGGAAGGGGAAGGCTTCGACCCGGCTGACCTGGCGTCACTTTCTGACGAGGTGGACAGGTCTCCCGTACGCTGCCCGGACAGGCGGGCGGCCGAAGCCATGCAGCTGCTGATTGCAGAAAGGCGGGCCGCAGGAGACTCGCTGGGCGGAGTTTTTGAGGTAGTGGTCACAGGAGTCCCTGCCGGCCTAGGCAGCCATGTCCACTGGGACCGTAAGCTGGACGGGAGGCTGGCTGCCGCGCTGATGAGCGTTCAGGCAATCAAGGGAGTGGAAGTCGGGAGCGGTTTTGCGGGTGCGCGCCTGCCCGGCTCGCTTGTGCATGACGAGATATGCTTTGAAGAGGGGCGCGGCTATTTCCGCCGCACCAACAGGGCCGGCGGGATTGAAGGCGGTGTGACAAACGGGGAGCCGCTAGTGGTGCGGGCGGCGATGAAACCTATCCCCACGTTGTTGGCGCCGCTGGCCAGCGTGGAGATAGACACTCATCAGCCCGGCCGGGCGGCAGTGGAGCGCTCCGATGTCTGTGCCGTGCCGGCTGCCAGCATTGTAGGGGAAGCGGTGGTGGCCTGGGAAGTGGCCTGTGCGCTACGGGAAAAACTGGGCGGGGATTCATTGGAAGAGATGCGGGAGCACTGGACGGCTTATCTCAGGATGCTGGCAGAACGCTGACATGACAGAGAGGTGAGAAGATGCGCGCATTGTGGGTGCCCCTGGGGGAGAGAAGTTACCCGATCTATATCGGCAGCAACCTTGGGGCTGAACTGGGAAAAACTTGGCTTGAGAATCTGCCTCCCGGCCGCCTGCTGCTCGTCAGCGATGAGCAGGTGTTTCCGTTGCACGGGGAAAAGCTGCTGTTGACTCTTGCAGAAGCAGGCTTCCATGTTGTCCCGGAGTTGCTGCCGGCAGGGGAGACCGGCAAAACGTTATCATTTGCCGAACAGCTTTACACCTCGGCCATCAGGGCCGGCCTGGACCGCCACAGTGCGGTCGTAGCGTTTGGCGGCGGGGTAATCGGCGATCTGGCCGGCTTTGTGGCGGCCACCTACCTGCGCGGCGTACCGTTTATTCAGGTGCCGACTACGCTTTTGGCGCAGGTGGACAGCAGCGTGGGCGGCAAGGTGGCGGTGAATCATTTTCTCGGCAAGAATCTGATCGGCGCTTTTTACCAGCCGCGGCTGGTCTGGATTGACCTGGCGGTGCTGGAGACACTGCCGGACCGCGAATATCTGGCGGGTGCTGCCGAGGTGATTAAATACGGCATTATTTTAAGTGAGGAGTTCTGTACTTTTTTGGAAAACAACTGGCAGGGTTTTATTGACCGGGACCGGGAAGTACTTGCAGAAATCGTGTTAACCTGCTGTAAGCTAAAAAGTCGCGTAGTGGCAGATGATGAACGTGAAGAAGGGTTGCGGGCCATTTTGAATTTCGGGCACACATTGGGACATGCTCTGGAGGCTGCCACTGATTATAACTGCTACCTGCACGGGGAGGCAGTGCTGGCCGGCATGCTGATGGCCACCAAAATTGCGGAAGCGAAAGGCGTGCTGCCGCCGGCGGAAGCACAGCGGCAAGTGTCACTTTACCGGCGCCTGGGCGTCCCTGCCGCCCCTCCGGGACTGGACGAAGAAAAACTGTTTGCCGCGCTGTGGCAGGACAAAAAACGGCAAGGTGACAGTCTGGCTTTTGTCTTGCCGCGCCGCTGCGGGGAGGTTGACTTGTTCAGGGATGTCAGTTTAGAGCTGGTCCGCGGGACAGTCCGTGAATACCTGTCCCAAAAAACAACCATAAATTTATTGACAAATTTATAGGCAAACAATAGAATAATGTTAAGGGAAGGCTTTATGCCAATAATGCTTGATGGAAGGGGTTGGCATCATGCTTAATATTTCTATTAGCGACGTGGTTAATTCTCTCGTGCCCATTTCTCGTTTTAATAAGGGGGAAGCCAGCAAAATATTTGAGGAAGTTAAAGAAACCGGCTTCAAAATAGTTCTAAAAAACAATTCGCCAACTTGTGTGTTGTTAACCCCCGAAGCTTATGAAGAATTGCTGGATACCCTGGAAAATTACCGCTTATTTATCGAGGCGGAAATGCGGATGGATAAGGCCAAGCCGGATGACTTTATTCCTGCCGACGAGGCTATGCGCCAACTAGGGATAAAAGAAGAAGATCTTGAAGGTGCAGATGCGGAGCTTGAATAATGTGGAAGGTAGAATATTTAAAGGAAGCGTTGGACGATATAAAACAACTGGAGCAAGGACAGCGTGTGCAGATTGTTAAAGCAATCAATAAGGTTGCTGTCAATCCTTTGCCCCAGACCGAAGGCGGTTATGGCAAACCTCTTGGTAAAAAAGGAGGCACAAATTTAACAGGCTACTGTAAAATTAAGCTGTTAAAATTGGGGCTTCGGGTAGTCTATCAGCTGGTGAGGGAAAATTACAGCATGAGGATTATAGTGGTTTCTGCCAGGGCTGATGAAGAAGTTTACCTGATAGCACAGAAACGAAAGAAGCATTAAAAGGGGCTGGGCGAAGAAAAGCCTGCGCATAAGCCATTTGGTGATGGTTTAGTGAAACAGGAGTTTGAAAGAAAAATTTTACCTGACCAGACTAGCAAGGTGGGAAGTCGATGTCAAGCGATTTCGCTCTGCGTGAGGGCCAAATAGTAAAAGGTTCTCTCTTTAACGAGCCGATGCGTGTGGAAACGGTATCCGCCGGCGGCGACGGAGTATGGACGGTCGGCCTCGTCGGCACTCAGACTGAGCGCTTTCGCAAGGTCACACTGACAACCCGCGACCTTGAAGGGCTTGCAATTCTTAATGCCGGTTTTAAGTTCGACGGCGATGCCCGTCTCCTAAGCCTGGGCTTACAGGCTTATGCCCTCGGCATTGCTTACGAATTTGATCCTTATTTCGGTCTTTCCGTCTCCCGGGTCGATCCCTTGCCGCACCAACTGGAAGCGGTCTACGACTACCTATTGAAACTGGCCCGCATCCGCTTCCTGCTGGCGGACGATGCGGGCGCCGGCAAAACCATCATGGCCGGGCTGCTCATCCGCGAACTACAACTGCGAGGCATGGCCGAAAGGATTTTAATCGTCTGCCCATCCAACCTTTCTTTCCAGTGGCAGCGTGAACTCAAAGAAAAGTTTGATGAAAAGTTTATGGTCCTCAAGGGCGGAGAAATCCGTGACCAGTTTGGGGTAAATCAGTGGCTGGAACAGAAAAAGGTAATTACTTCCCTTGACTTGGCCAAACGCCACGAAATACTTCCGGGTTTGAGGCAGGTTCATTGGGACCTGACCATTGTGGACGAAGCCCACCGCATGTCCTGGACGCCCCCGGCGCGCAAGACCGCGCGGTATGCTCTGGGGGAACTCCTGCGCGATACGTCGGACCACATCCTGATGCTGACGGCGACACCTCACAAAGGCGACCCCGCAAACTTCTCCCTGTTCCTGCAACTGCTCGACACAGATGCCTACGCCGACGTCCGCTCCATCAGGGAGGCCATGAATCAGCGGCGTGCGCCGTTTTACCTGCGCCGCACCAAGGAAGCCATGGTCTATTTCCCTGAACGGCGTCCCGATGGTACCTGGGCCGCTGAAAAGATATTCACAAAACGTATCCCGAACACCGTTGACTTCCAGATTGATGGCGCCGAATACGTTCTCTACAGCGAGATAACCAAGTTCGTGAAGCGCCAGAGTGCCAAGGCTGCCGCCCAAGGCGATGACCCCAGAGCCCGCGCTGTCGGCTTCCTGATGTCCCTCTACCAGCGCCGTCTGGCCTCCAGCACCTACGCTATGCGTCACAGTCTGGAAAACCGCGCCCGGAGGCTCGAGGAAGGACTAAAACGCGCTCAGGAACTGGCGCGGCTGGTACCGCTCGACCTGCCGGACCCGGAAGAGATCGAGGAGATGGAAGAGAACGAGCGAGAGCGCCTGGAAGAGATGCTGGAGGCCGTCACGCTTGCCGGTAACGCTGAGCAAGTTCGTGAAGAAATTGTAGAATTGCGTCAACTCGCCGGCCAGGCGCAAGCAGTGGAAGATACCGGCTCCGAGGCCAAGCTGTCTAAGCTCAAAGACCTGCTCCACCGGGAGGGCTTCTTCGATCACCCGGACAAACGTCTTCTTCTGTTCACCGAGTTTAAGGATACACTCGACTATCTTGTCGGGAAGCTAAAGAACTGGGGTTTCCGCGTCGGTTGTATCCACGGCGGAATGAAGCCCGGCTCCCGCGAAGAGCCCGGCACAAGGTTATATTCCGAGCAACAGTTCCGGGAAGGCACGATCCAGGTGCTTGTGGCCACGGAGGCAGCGGGCGAAGGCATCAACCTTCAAGTTTGCAACATTCTCTTCAACTACGATATTCCCTGGAACCCGAATCGCCTTGAACAACGGATGGGACGCATTCACCGTTACGGCCAGAAGAAGGACTGCCTTATCTTCAACTTCGTGGCCACAAACACCATCGAGGGCCGCGTGCTCCAGCGACTGCTGGAGAAGCTCCAGGAAATCCGGGATGCGCTGGATGATGACGCAGTGTTTAACGTCGTTGGCGAAATCCTGCCTGTGGCTCATGTGGAACGCATCCTGCGGGACTACTATTCCGGGAAACTAGGCGAAGCCGATTTAGAGGAACGCCTGCTTGAGAACGTGGATGAGGGCCGCTTCCGCGCTATCTGCCGGAACGCCCTTGAGGGACTGGCATCCAAGAAACTTAACTTGGAAATGCTTATAGAACGCCGGGCTCAGGCGCAGGAACGCCGTGTTGTGCCGGAAACCATTGCCCGTTTTATTCACGAGGCAGCCGGATACATACCCTGGAAACTTGAAACTGTAAGAAATATTCTGCATACCTTTGAACCGGACCGCACGCCGGCGACCCTGCGACGTTACGAGCGGGAACCGGACTGGCAGCTGCCGGCTCTGGCCAACAAATATCCGCGCTGCTCAACAGACAGGGACACTGCCGATAAAAACGGCTTGGAATGGGTCACCCCCGGCCACCCGCTTTTTGAGGCCATTCGCCGCCATGCTAATAAACAAGCTGTCGAGGCTTTCGGCAAAGGTGCGTGCTTTTATTCTTTGCAGCACGCAGAACCTTCACGGATTGATTTTTACTGTGCCCGGGCAGTTGACGGGCTTGGCCATATTATACATGAAAGACTTTTTGTGATAGAGGTACTGGAGAATGGTTCGCCACGCTTGCTTGAGCCCAATGTGTTAGGCAACTTCACTCCGGCGATACCACCTGCTGAGTGGCCCGCTGTAGCTTTTGCCCCTGAAGCCACTACTTGGCTTTACCAGAGCGCTTTACAACCTTTTCTGGAGGAAGCACGCCAGGAACGCCTGAGCGAAGTGGAGCGTGTTGCCGCCCACATAGAACTATCACTCACCGAACTATTACAGCGTGCCGACGATGAAATAGGCAAAGCACACGAAGAAAAAGAAAAAGGGGTACCGGGTGCTGAAGGCCGCCTTGCTCAGGCCGAGAACCGCCACGCAGAATTGCTGGCGCGACGGGATCGCCGCCGCCAAGACCTGGCGCAGCAGCGCTCACTGTCACTTCAGGCCGTCGATCGCCTCACCTCTGTCCTTGTTCTCCCACACCCGGAGCGCGAAGCACCGGAAGTGCGCCGCTTGCAGCCCAACCTGGAGACCGAAGCGATTGCCATGAGGGTGGTTATGGAGTTCGAGCGCTCCCAGGGCCGCCAAGTCTATGACGTCCATGAAAAAAACCTGGGCTACGATATCACCAGCCTTGATCTTAGTTCCGGCGAGCTGCGCCTGATTGAAGTAAAAGGCCTGGCCGCCGCCACGGGAACCATCCTGCTTACCCCTAACGAACGCCGGGTGGCCGAAGACCGGCGGGATTGCTACTGGCTCTACGTGGTTACCAACTGCCTGCCTGCCGATGCCTCGGCATACGCGCAACCAATGCTCCAGGAACCGGTGAAAGACCCCGCCCGCTTCCCGTGGCACGAGGTGACCAAGGTGGCGCACTATTGGCTGGAAGTGAATGCGATGACTAGACCAATGCAGGTGTGGGATGAATCAGCGCCGTATGGAGGTCGAAATGAGTAACCCTCAGTCACACTCTTTGACTTCGCTGACAGAGGAGATTGCGATTAACTCGATACGCGACTTCTTCCGAGACAAGCCATTCGTCTTTTTAGGATCAGGTATGTCCTGTGCTCTTGATGATCGCTTTGGCATGCCGGCTCTTCAAAAACATCTTTCCAACAACATAGTTCCCGATGCTCAGGCATCAGATCAGGTGCAACAATGGGAGCAAGTGCAAAAATCGCTTCAGGATGGCATGGATCTGGAGTCGGCGCTGGATAGCGTCACTGATTTGTACTTGCTTCAGAAGATCACTGAGGCTACAGGTAAATTTTTGGCGTCGATAGATCGGGATTACGCATTAAAAATTGCAAATGGTGACATCTCTTGGCCAGCAACTCTCTTCTTCAAGCGCCTTGTTGATACACTCCCCGAAGGAGATCGTGTTCTTCATGTATTGACGCCAAACTACGATATGTTATTTGAATACGCCTGTGATTCAGTAGATATCCATTACATAAACGGATTCGCTGGCGGAGTGCAGCGTAAATGTGATTGGCACGCTGTAGAGCGGTCCCTGCTCGTACCAGAACTCGTTTGCATAAAGAACCGCTTCAAGACGTTGCACAAGCAAAAAAAGCATGTCCGCATCTATAAGGTCCACGGTTCCTTGAGTTTCTTTTTTCACCAGAATGCCGTTGTAGAGAACAACTCCTGGACCTGGGATCCTCCGGGCTTCTCCGTGAGGGTGATGGTCACGCCAGGTCTCTCAAAATACCAGACGCTTCATAGTTACAGGCAGGAGTTGTTGAAGCACGCAGATGCTGCCATTGAGAAAGCAAACCGGTTCCTGTTTCTCGGTTACGGCTTCAATGACAAGCACCTTGAAGAGTATGTCAAGCGCAAGCTGGTTGCGCAGCAGTGCAAGGGGCTGATTATCACCAGAGATCCCAATCGACGCATTGATTGCCTCCTTGCCGAGGCTAGCAATGTTTGGCTGGTTTGCAAGAAGCAAGAAGTCGGGAGTGACGGTACACTTATTCGGAATAACCGTTACCCTGAAGAACTATATCTACCATCCAAGCGGTTTTGGGAGATTGGTGAATTCACAAAACTATTGTTAGGAGGTTAATCCCCATGGCAATTTTTATATTTGACTCCTCACATGCTCTCGGCAAAGTACGTGCAGTGGACACGCGACGTGTCAGCATTCAGGTAAATAGCAACGAGGATCTCAGAAAAGCGCGGGTAGGGCATCTAGTAGCGCTGGCTTTGCCGGGAGCAATTGAGGAGTGGCTGATCGGGGTTATTGACAAAGTTGTCAAGACCCCCATTCTAGAGGAGTCACCGGACCCTGACTTTAGCAGCCCGGAGGAGATGTCCAATTTGTCGCTTGCTCGTGAGAGTGTTCTTAACACTGTCCGCGTTACCCTTGTCGGTACTGTGGGCCTAACAACAGAGAACAAGCCCCAGTTCTCGCGTTCATTGGTCCAGGTGCCGGAAATTGACGGAGTTTGCCATGTCCTGAGGGACGCTCAACTCCAGGCGTTTATGGCCGTACTGACCACCGAGGGTAAGACAGAACACTCTCTGGAGATGGGCCGGTACACGATCGACGAGAATGCGGCAGCTTATCTGGACGGAAACAAGCTGTTTCAGCGGCATGCGGCACTGCTCGGTAGCACAGGCTCTGGTAAGTCTTGGACGGTAGCGGCCATCTTGGAGCAAGCTGCCAAGCTCCCGTCAGGGAATTTGATTGTGTTTGACTTGCACGGCGAATACCGCGAGCTTTCATATGCCCGCCATCTCCGTATTCCTGGCCCCGAAGAACTCGGCAAGTCAGATGCCTCGCTCCTGTTCCTGCCTTATTGGCTCCTGAACGCTGAAGAACTGCAGGCCATGTTTATTGACAGAAGTGAGTTCGGCGCGCACAACCAGGTAATGGCTTTCCAAAACACCGTGGTGGACGAGAAGAAAAAGACTCTTGAGTCGTTGAAGAAGGCAGATGTGCTAAGCGCATTCACTCTGGATAGTCCTATTCCGTTCTCCATTCAGAACGTGATTTCCAGGCTTACGGAATTGAATGAGCAGATGGTTCCAGGTGCCAGAGCAGGAACCGATAAGAAGGGACCATTTAATGGTGAGTTTGATCGTTTGATTCCTCGTCTCAACAGTAAGATCACTGACAAGCGATACGGTTTCCTCCTTCAAGCTCCGTATTCTGAGAATGAATATAACGCTATGGCCATACTGATCAAACGACTGATGGACTATTCGGAGCTCAAGTCGCAGGTCAAGGTTATCGATTTCTCTGAAGTTCCCGCTGACATCCTGCCGATCATTGTTGGTCTTGTTGCACGCCTTATCTTTCAGGTCCAGTTCTGGTTTGACCGCAGTAAACGTAAGCCCCTAGCTTTGGTGTGCGACGAGGCGCACATGTATCTTCCCAAGAAAGACGGGAAGAACCCTGTCGAGCAACGAGCCATCGAGAACTTTGAGAAGATCGCTAAGGAAGGGCGAAAGTATGGTGTGGCGCTATTGATCATCAGCCAGCGCCCCTCTGATGTCAGCTCGACTATCCTAAGCCAGTGCAACAACATAATATCTCTCAGACTAACTAACGGCGATGACCAGACGACGGTTAAAAAACTCATGCCAGAGAGCCTCGAGGGGCTGATGGATGCTCTTCCGATTCTGGACATTGGTGAGGCGTTGGTAGTGGGCGACGCTGTTTTGCTCCCTAGCAGGATTCGTATTCACCCTCCTACAGAGAAGCCACTAAGTGCAACGATTAACTTCTGGGACGAGTGGATGAAAAAACCCGATATGCCCGACTTCGCCCGCGCGGTGGAGAACATGCGCAGGCAGAATCGTGCCTGACAACCAAGAGAATCTAAAGACGTCATGAACCACAGGAGAGAGCTGTGAATATGAGGATATCAACATGATTCCCAAAGAATGCAAACGCCTGGCGGAGGTGGATTTTCCGATTGCCGTGGTGAGCAGGCACGCGGCGCGGGAAAAAAAGATTTTCGGCTATCATCCGCAAATGCTTAACCAATGGTGGGCGCGGCGGCCGCTGGCTAGTTGCCGGGCGATGCTCCTGGGGCTGTTGCTCCCGGATCCTTGTGATCCGCATTGTCCCCCAGGGTTCAAGGAGCGCGCGGCCAGCATTTTGCTGGAGACGCCCGGATGGAACAGTCCGCGCCTGAACGAGCAGGTGAGGTCCGATCTGGGCTTGCGTCAGGCATTGCTCAAGTTTATTGGAGAATCGGCGAATTGGGACGTGGCCAACAACCGTAATTATATCAGCGTGGCGCGGGAGCTGGTCAGCGCCGCCCACTCGGGCGAGACGCCGCTGGTGGTAGATCCTTTCGCGGGTGGCGGCTCGATTCCGCTCGAAGCCCTGCGACTGGGGTGTGAGGCCTTTGCCAGCGATTTAAACCCGGTGGCCTGCCTCATCTTAAAAGTAATGCTGGAGGATATCCCGCGCCATGGACCGATGCTGGCTGAGGAACTGCGGCGCGCAGGCGGCGAGATCAAGAAGCAAGCCGAAAAGGAGCTGGCGGAGTTTTATCCGAAAGACCCCGATGGCGCGTTGCCTATCGCTTATCTCTGGGCGCGCACGGTCAGGTGCGAGTCGCCCAACTGTGGGGCGGAGATCCCGCTGGTGCGCTCGTTCTGGCTGTGCAAGAAAGAGCGCCGCAAGCGGGCGCTCAGGTACGAGGTTCACCACAGAGGAACTGAGAATGGAGAGTTTCCCCATGTCGTTTTCGAGATCTTTGAGCCGAAAACAGAGCAAGAGGTGCCTGCCGGAACCGTTACTCGCGCCAATGCGACTTGCCTGTGTTGCGGAACGGTTTTACCGCCGGAGCGCGTTCGGGCGCAACTGGCTGCTCAACGGGGCGGGGCTGATGTGATTTACGAACCATCTCCCTCTGGGAGAGGGCAGGGAGAGGACATTCCTAGACGCATTGGTGGTGCGCGGATGCTGGCTGTAGTGACGCTCAAACCCGGTGAACAGGGGCGGCATTACCGGCTGCCGGCTGAGCAGGATTACGCAGCGGTACGAAAGGCGCAAAATCAGATCAAGGCGGTTCTCGACAAATGGGAGTGCGGCGGCAGACAGGGCCTCTGCCCGGTGCCGGATGAGCCGCTTCCACTAGTGGGTACGTTGGGTTTCCGTGTACAGCGCTATGGCATGTTGCAGTGGGGCGACCTGTTCACGGCGCGGCAGAAGGTGGCGCTGATTTCAGCATTGGGTGTAATTCGATCAGGATCCATAAATGCAAGAGAACCACTGGTCTTTGCTTGTACTCGGCTTGCAGATAAGAATGCATCTCTCGTTTCATGGGATTCCGGAAGAGAAACGATAGGACACGTGTTTAACCGACAAGCGTTGCCTATAGTATGGGACTTTGTAGAGTCCAGCTTTTCTAAAGATTCAGACCATGTACTTGGAAATGCAATTGACATTTTGTATGGAGTTATAGAGAACATTTCAAGGGTGATTACCAGGAAAGGTCAAGTAACCCTTTCAGATGCGTGCAATTCGCCTCTACCAACTGATTCCGCAAACATTTGGTTTACGGATCCTCCATACTACGATGCCGTACCGTATGCTGATTTATCGGACTTCTTTTTTGTTTGGCTTAAACGTTTGCTGCCTCCAGAACATCGGTTTTTCCGTGATCCCTTTGATTATGCGAACCGTCTTACGCCAAAGCGATGCGAGGCTGTGCAGGATGAAACTAAGTGTGACAATCGCCAGCCGAAGGATCGTGCCTGGTTTGAGGATACGATGGCCAGAGCCTTCGCCGAAGGATGCCGTGTACTACATGGTGATGGTGTGGGCTCTGTCGTCTTTGCACACAAAACAACCGAGGGTTGGGAAGCACTGATCTCCGGCCTGATCCGCGGCGGCTGGACGATTACGGCGTCATGGCCCATCGCTACAGAGAGACCTGGCCGCCTGCGGGCCCGCGAATCAGCGGCGCTTGCGACCAGCGTCCACCTGGTCTGCCGCCCGCGGCCCGAGGATGCGCCGGTGGGGGACTGGGGCGCAGTTCTGCGGGAACTCCCTAAACGAGTGGGGGACTGGATGGAGCGGTTACAAGGTGAAGGCGTGCGCGGTGCGGACTTGGTTTTTGCCTGCATCGGCCCGGCGCTGGAGATTTTCAGCCGCTACGCGAAGGTCGAGACTGCCGAAGGGCGCGAAGTGGGGCTACCGGAGTATTTGGAGAAGGTATGGGAAGTGGTTGGGCGCACGGCGCTGGAGCAGGTGCTTGGCACGGCCGAGGCAAAGGCCAGGAATGGCGCAGCCGGGGCGCTGGAGGAGGATGCCAGGCTGACGGCACTTTTCCTCTGGACGCTGCAGAGCACGAACGGCGAAGAATTGAACCACAGAGACGCAGAGTGCGCAGAGGAAGACTCTGAAGATGAAGAGGAAACCGTTTCTAATGGCAAGTCCAAGGGCTTTAGCCTGGTCTTTGACGTGGTAAGGCGTTTTGCCCAGCCTCTGGGGATTGAGCTTACCAGGTGGGAGGGCCGGATTATCGATACCAAGAAGGGTATGGTGCGTTTGCTGCCTGTCTCCGAGCGCGCCAGGCAGCTTTTTGGCAGGGATGGCAGGGAAGGTTCTGTCCACTGGTTCGAGCCTGACTCGCAGGATGGTATACAGTTGACGCTTTTCCCCGAGTTCGAGGGGAAAAAGCCACCGAAGGTTCGCGGTCGTGCCCAGAAAGTAACTTTAGATGCCAAGGGAGTTGAATTTCAGGCTGAACGTGATGCTACCACGCTGGACCGCATTCACGCAGCGATGCTGCTGCAGGCGGGTGGACAGACAGGCGCTCTTCGGGAACTGATTACCATTGAGCAGGAGCGCGGGCCGGACTTTTTGCGTCTGGCCAATGCGTTGTCGGCCTTATACCCCAGGGATAGTGAAGAGAAACGCCTGTTGGACGCCATGCTTCTGGCGGTGCCGAGATGAAACGCACCACAGAGGCACAGAGATAGGGGTAACCAAGATAACGGAACAGGATGATATTCCCTGCTTTCTCTGAGCTTTCGTTGTCTATGTGGTGTAAATGGTGAAAAGGATGTGTTGTCATGGACCCTTGGTACAAAATAGCTATGCCGCGCAGGGAGGTTCGGGCGGGGCGTTCATTCAACCCTGACGAATTTGCCATTCATCTGGAGCAAGTGATTGCCAAAACCGCCCCGGAAGACTACCGGGTGGCTTCGCAGTTCTTCGCCCGGACCTGCTTCACGCGGGCGCTGCGCGAACATGTGGGGATGGTGCTGCGGCGGCTCTCCGGCGAGACGGGGAATACGGCCCCGGTAATGACGCTGATCACCCAGTTTGGCGGCGGCAAGACGCACACGCTAACCGCGCTGTATCATCTGGCCTGCAATGGCAGGGAGGCCTCCGGCTATCCCGGCGTCAGCGACTTGCTTAAAGAGGCCGGCCTTGGTACGGTGCCGCAAGCCCGGGTTGCCGCCTTTGTCGGCAACGCCTGGGATCCAAAAGAAGGACGGGAAACGCCTTGGATTGACATTGCCCGGCAGCTGGCCGGCGAAAAAGGCGTGGAGGCACTGGGCAAAGCAGCCGGGACCACACCACCGGGAACTGAAGCCATCGGACGTGTTTTTCAGGCAGCGGATGGTCCGGTTCTACTCCTTTTTGATGAAGTGTTAAACTTTCTGAACCGTCACCGGGGGATGGCTGAGCAGTTTCACGCCTTTATCCAGAACCTGACCGTAGCCACGACGGGGACGACGCACGGCGCGACGGTCATCAGCCTGCCGCGCAGTCAGGTGGAGATGACCGACTGGGATCTTAAGTGGCAGGAGAAGATTACCAGAGTCGTGCGCCGGGTAGCCAAGGACCTTATTGCCAACGATGAGACTGAGATTAGTGAAGTGGTGCGGCGCCGTCTGTTTGAAGATATCGGTAATGAGCGGATACGGAAAAAGGTGGCCAAAACTTTTGCGGATTGGTGTTTTGAACGGCGGGCGCAACTCCCGCCTGAATGGACGGCTGTGGACAGCGGCGCCACCGAGGCGAAAGCCCGGGAATATCTTTGTAACCGCTTTGAGACTTGTTACCCGTTCCATCCCGCCACGTTGTCGGTGTTCCAGCGTAAGTGGCAGACGCTCTCGCAGTACCAGCAGACGCGGGGAACTTTGGCTATGCTGGCGCAATGGATCTCCTTCGCGTATCAATCGGACTTCACCGAGGCCCGGCGTGAACCGCTAATTACTCTGGGTTCGGCTCCGCTGGAAGCGCCGGGTTTCCGGGGTGTGGTACTGGGGCAACTGGGGGAATCCCGCCTTATTGCCGCGCTTGACGCTGATATTTCAGGAGCCCATGCCCATGCGCGCGCTCTTGACGCGGACACCAAGGGGCCTTTGCGGAACATTCACCGCCGGGTGGGAACGGTAATCCTGTTTGAGTCATCCGGCGGCCAGGTGGACAAGGTGGCACACCTGCCTGAGTTACGTTTCGCGCTAGGGGAACCGGAGGTAGATACAACCTCGGTGGATAACGCCGCCTTTGCTCTGGAGGACAAGTCCTACTTTATCCGGCGGGTGGGGTCGGATGGTTTTAAAATAAGCCATCAGCCGACGGTAAAAAAGGTGGTTAATGACCGGAGAGCTTCCCTGGATGAGGAATCTGAAATCAGACCGGCCATGCGCAAACTTGTGGAGGAGGAGTTCAGACGCGGTGCGAGCGTACCTTTGGTGTTATTCCCGGAGGAGGGCAGCGCTGTACAGGATACTACGAAGCTGACAGTGGTGGTAATAGATCCCGGGCAAGAGTGGACGGGGGAATCTGCACTACGTCAGCAAATAGCGGAGTGGACAAAGTGGCGGGGCAAGTCGCCGCGCTTGTATCCTGGAGCATTAGTATGGTGCTTGAAAAAACAGGGCCGTGATTTGCGGGATAGCGTGGAGATGTGGCTGGCCTGGAAGCGGGTGGCGCGGGAGATTACCGATGGTACACTGGGCGGCGATTTTGACCGTGCTGACCGGGCGGAAATACATGCCAAGGCAGCCGAGGCGGGAGAAGCAGCCAAGAATGAGATCTGGGCCGGCTACCGTTTTGTGGTGCTCGCGGATAATCAGGAGCCCGACGGCTTGCAGGTTATCGATCTTGGTGCAGGTCATTCCAGCGCCGGCGAGACGCTCTGCGGCCGCGTTATTGCCGCGTGTAAATCGCGGGCCTTGCTGAACGAGTCCGTGGGCGCTGGCTACCTCGAACGGAATTGGCCACCGGCACTAAAGGAATCCGGGGCGTGGCCGCTGGCCGGCTTGCGGCAAAGCTTCCTGAATGGCTCACTGACCAGACTGTTAGACCCGGATGCCGTTTTACGCCGCAAGATTGTCGAGTTTGTGGAGCGGGGTGATTTCGGCCTGGCTTCCGGACAGGAGCCGGATGGCGGTTACGCGCGCTTGTGGTTTAAGGAGTTTGTTGCTGCGGAGGAAGTAGCTTTTGAACAAGGTGTTTTCCTGTTGTTAAGTTCCAAGGCCGAGGCTTTAAGGCGCACACCGGAGCCCGATCCGGTTGTTGACCCTGTCCCGAAACCAGAACCGGGACCGGAACCAGAGCCGAAACCCGGATCTGAACCTGGTCCGGAGCCCTTTGCAGGGGTGAGCGCCGGGACGGTGCGGATAGCCGGAGAGATACAGCCTGAAGTCTGGAACCGTCTTGGAACAAAACTCCTGCCTAAGTTGCGAAGCGGTACCAATCTAAGAATCGACGTCGAGTTTTCCGTAACTGTGGAGAGTGTAGTCTCCCGAAGTTTTGCGGCCGA
>JBGFRB010000001.1:0-5256 GCA_041695355.1 Bacillota bacterium | reverse complement strand
GGTAATTGTATATCCGGGTGAAGATGGTTGGTGGGTGGTAGAGTGCCCCAGCCTGCCCGGTTGCGTCAGTCAGGGGGAAACTAAGGAAAAAGCCATCCTTAATATCAAAGAAGCGATCCAGACAGTTTTCCCTCCGCTTACTGATAAGAAGCTATTGCTCTTTGTTGAAGAAGGTGCACCGTGTCAAAGTTAATGCATCTAACTGCCTGAGCCGCGACCGTAGCGGCTTTTTTGTTTAAAGCACCGGCAAAAATTAGCCAACATTTAACAATAATAGGATAGAGAAACGCTGGGGGGGGGGCTAAAATACAAGTAAGGTAGCTATTGCCAATAATGGTAAGGATGAGTCACGAGTCCGGCGATAGTTGCTGAAAAATATTTGGAGGAGAGTGATGTTCCCATGTTGGCAGGAAAAGGCCAAGACTTAACGAATAGTGCTAAAAAAATTGCTGCCATCGCTGTGCTATGTAGTTTTGCGGTTACGTTAGTCTTAGGCGTTGCCTTGGCGGCAGGCAGCAGAACAGCAGGAATCTCGGAACCAGAATTGGTGACGGTACTGCTTCCTGATTGGAGCACCTTCGACCATACGGCCAAAGAGTGGATTTTCACCGCTCTACCACTTCAGGTGGGCCGCGGCAACTGGCAGGTACGACTTAAGGATGCGGCGATCAGGGAGACGGGAATGAAGATTGAACATGGTGAGCAAGAATGGCGGGATGCCCTTGTTTACGGCGATAGCGCCAGAGAGGCAAGGGAACTGGAAGACACCCTTACGCTTCGGCTCCGAAACTTGCAGGGGCAAATTTCCGCCGCTGAACAGAGCGGTCTTGAAAGAGGCTTACAGCAAGCCTACAACAGAATTAGGACGAAAGATCCTCAAGGCAAAAATGTCTTTGGTATCAGGTTGCCTGCTCAGCCGGTCGTGCCGGGCGAACCTTACCTGCTGGATCTGACTTTCGAAGCGCGGGAGAAAACAGGTTCAGCTTCCTTAAGAAGGTTTACCGTGACCAAGCAAGTCTGGCCGGTTGTTTTGCCCCCGTCTATCTCTGACAACTCCACATGGTTCCGCGCCGACCTTCATCTCCATTCCCGGTATTCTGACGGCGGAGATGCCAGGCATCTTTATGCGGTTAGGGACGTTTTCTTAGCCAACCGTGGCTATCGAATCGCATATATGACCGACCATGTTGGGCAAGACACTTCACCTCGGCAGCACCTAAGTCGCTTTCAATGTATTTGTCCTCCGCAGGGGCAGTGTTTTTTGCACTTTCAAAGCCACGGTGTAATAGTTAATGTTACCCACTCTCCATGTACTGTGGCCAATACCTGGAGTTGTTATGTTACAAACACTCAGCGGGTATCCATTCCAACCGGCGTATCATTCTTTCCCGGGTTGGAACTTTCCGCAAGGCCAACTCCTCCCCCAGCCGGCGTGGTGTCGGCAGATGGAGAAGGGCATGCGTTGGGTTATGGTATTACTGACTTCCCGAGGGTTTGGGGTGGCCGTAACGTTTTCGACCTGAGCCATGGTCCGCAGGATGTGATCAATATGCTGGCACAAAACAACATTGGGCAGCCTTCCTCGGCCGGCATAGCTCATCCAACGTCTGATTGGCTCGTAATTCGGTACGACTGGCCGTGGCTGGGTCACCTTAATCCAGCTGATCCTACCCGGGTCACAACTCACTACCGAGGTATGGAATTGATGTCGGGTGCGCAGACCAATTTCAGCCTTACCTCAGATCCGATGAGAAAATGGCGCCGCGAAAACAGGTGGCTGGTACACTCTGCGACTGGCCGTCCGGTGTTTACTCAGCGGTGGTTTCCATCCGTGCGTACGGGGAGTGATCTTGACCCATGGAATAACTCTAAGTATTACACACATATCTTGGTGCCGGTCACAGAAGCGCAGTGGAATGACAGCGCACGCACCTGGGCTAACCGCCGCCAGATGGTGGACAATGCCTTACACAATGGCAGAACCATCGCTTCGCTACGCGGCTCTTGGGGGCGAGTGGCCATTAACGGGCTTCTGCCCGGGGAAATCCGCTCAGGCTGGGCCACAGGCAGTACACTGAATATGGAGCTACGTCTGATCCCTTCCGTCAACGGCACCGCACAGGTGCGGCTGTTCCAGGGCGACAGGGCTGATGCAGATATAGCGAATAATCTCCTGCCAACACCTATCTTTTCAGAAGACATCCCGGTAACTGCAGGTACTGAGGTTACGAGGGTCTTTACCCGTACTTTCCCCGGCGGAGACCAATATTACTGGCTGTTTGTGGACATCAGGGGTGTCGGCTCCAACGACGTGATCTATACCACGCCGATTTTTATCACTTCGAACCCCTAGCTAGAGGAGGCTTGGCATGGGCGACATCTGGAAGAAAACCTTGTTTAAGGTACTGTTAGGGCTGCACATTTTCCTGTTCCCCGCAGCCGTGCTTGCGTGGGGCAAGGGCTACATTGTCCTTGCCCGTAATTTGTCTGAAGGGGTTTTGTATGAAATCACGGCTGTATTGAACCCATATCACTGGTATATGGATCGCTTGGAAGATATTATTAAGGGCGGCGATAACCCCCTGTTTATGTATAAGACAGCTGTTCTCAACATACCTGTAAATGACTTAACAGAACCTGGATTTACTGACCTTCTTATCATTTGGGGAGATCGGCTGGAGGATAATTTTCGTTACATCCAGTCGCCGGAAGCCCTAGACAGCCTGGTCTGGGTCGAGGGCGTTGAGCTCACAGGAAACAGGGAGCCCACCCTTATCGCTTACGGCACTGCGGAGTTGGATAGGGAGTGGCAATCAAGAGAAACTGTTGGTGCCCCCACTTTTCACGGGACGGCTGTCGTTTCACAGCGGGTTTACAATTTGGATCGTCTATGGCTGATATTTTATAGTATTTTGGACTCAGCAGGCAGACCTGTTGTGCCGTATCGTGATCCGGTGATACGGCGGCATGCAGGTGTGGGAATTGTGCCTATGGACTCGCCAGCCGAGAGATGGATTCCCAGAGTCCGGACTCCAGTGGAGTTATTAGAGCGGCTACGCGCTTACCGGCCGGGCGTTATGCCTGTAGATTACCGTTTGAGAGTAGCCTTAATCGCTCAGCCTGCAGAGTCTTGGTTTCCAGTGCCCCGTGGTGAGTGGGAAACGCTTTTTCTTGTTATTGGTTTTATTTTTGCTATTGTCACCGCTCCCTACCGTATACTTTTCTATCTGCCGCTTCTGCTTTCTCCCCGCATCCTGGTGTGGCCTGTGGCTGTGCTTTGGGGGGCGTTGTGGATTGTCGGCTGGGGCTGGTGGATTGTTGCATACCGGCGGCTGCGTGCTACGGCCGATAGCTAAACCTCGTCCGATCAGGGACTGCGAGCACTTTTGAAGATAGCTCTGGTTTTTGCCGAATACCTTGCTTTCCAATGTCAAAGTCAATGCAGTTTTATCTGCCTGCCTGAGCCGCGACCGTAGCGGCCTTTTTGTTTAAAAGTTAACATTATAGAATCTTGTCAGCAAGACAGAGTGGTGCTATAATGTTTAACGTGCATGGATAAATGTCTATTACCCATGAACAGGAGGTGGGCTATGCCGGGAAGAGAAAAGTATTACCTGGTGCAGGAGTCGGTGTTGCCCGTTGTTCTGCGCAAGACGGTGTGGGCCAAAGAACTGCTCAAGCGCGGCGAGGCCAGGACGGTAAACGAAGCAGTGATGGCTGTCGGCATCAGCAGGGGGGCATTTTACAGGTACCGCGACGCTATCTTTCCCTTTGGAGAAGCAAGCCGCGGCAAAATAATCACTGTTTCCCTGATTCTCGAACATACCGCGGGAGTTTTGTCGGAAGTCCTGAAAACAATTGCCGCAGCTCAGGGCAATATCCTGACTATTAACCAGGGCTTGCCGCTGCAGGGGGTGGCTAACGCTTCCATCTCTTTTGAGACGGCGGAACTCCTGCTGGGGGTGGACGAGCTGTTGGATAACCTGGCAAAAGTAAACGGTGTACAAAAACTGGAACTGGTAGGTCAGAATTAAGGAGGAAAGCAGCAGTGAAGAAAGAAACTATCGGTGTCGGCCTGCTGGGTCTGGGAACGGTGGGCAGCGGTGTGCTCCGGGTGTTTAACCGGAACGGAGCGTCTATCCGGCAGAAAGTGGGCTCAAAGATTGAAATCAGGCGTATTGCTGTCCGTGACCGCCAAAGGAGCCGCGATGCGGAAGTGCCTGCTGAGTTGCTGGTGGACAATGTAAACCATGTTCTGGACGACCCGCAGATTGATATCGTGGTGGAAGTAATGGGCGGGGTGGAGCAGGCCCGGCTGGCGGTTATACGGGCTCTGGAAAACGGCAAGTATGTGGTGACGGCCAATAAGGATCTGATGGCCAGGCATGGCGCTGAATTGCTGGAGAGAGCCAAAGCGGCGGAACGGAATATCTTTTATGAAGCCAGCGTGGGGGGTGGCATACCGCTCATTCGTCCGCTCAAGCATTGCCTGGCCGCCAACAGGATTATCCGGCTGATGGGAATAGTGAACGGTACGACCAATTATATCCTGACGCAGATGACGTGTGCCGGTAAGGAACTGGACGAAGCGCTGGCCGAGGCGCAGGCGCTAGGCTTTGCGGAAGCCGACCCGTCCTCGGACGTGGAGGGGCGGGATGCGGCGTATAAGCTGGCCATCCTGTCTTCACTTGCTTTTTCCAGCAAAGTTAAGATAGAAGATATTTTTGTGGAAGGGATTACTGCCGTCAGGCTGCGCGATATCCGCTACGCTCAGGAGCTGGGTTACGCGGTAAAGCTGTTGGCTATCGGCCGGGATACCGCTGAAGGCCTGGTGCTGCGCGTCCACCCGGCGCTCATCCCGCTTGCGCACCCGCTGGCGGCGGTCAGCAACGAGTTCAACGCTGTCTTTGTGGAGGGCGATGCTGTCGGCGAAGTAATGTTTTACGGCCGCGGAGCCGGTTCTTTGCCAACAGCCAGCGCCGTCTGTGCCGATATTATCGACGCGGCGCGCACTATCAGGCACGAAGTGGACAACGGTATCGTGGAGGTTACTTTTGGTTCCAGGCAAGTAATGCCCATACTCAGGCAGTCATCCAGTTTTTACCTGAGGCTGAAGGCCAAAGACCAGCCCGGTGTTTTTGCGGCGCTGGCCACCGCTTTTGGTGACGCACGGGTCAGCCTGGACATGATTATCCAGAAACGCAGTGATGCCGAGACGGCGGAGATAGTGCTTGTGACCCACGAAGTGGAGGAGGC
>JBGFRB010000007.1:0-45637 GCA_041695355.1 Bacillota bacterium | reverse complement strand
CATATTGTGCCAAATAATGCCACATATTTTTGATTAAAAATTAAAAAAATTTTTCCCCTGAAGCCTTATGCTGCAAGGGATTTTTTGATTTACTATTGAACTATGCTGTCAAACTAACGAGGTAAGCCAGTCCTTCATTTTTGACTCCCTTCTTGATTCGTTTAACTTGGCGCTCAGAAAGGCACAGTAGCGTTGCCGCCTGGGAAACTGTAATAGTCCCCTGTACTAATTGCTCTGTAACGTTCACCCTTTTTGCTTCCTTCGGTTTCAAGAAAATATCTCCTCTCATAGTGACATTTTCTCAGACCGCTTACAGGGTGACAATATCACAGTCCGTTCACATCTTAAACCGCAGGTTGTTGACTTTTCTGTCTTATTGATATATAATCAGGAAGTGCCATGGTTAGGAGCTGTGGTGTAGCGGCCTAACATGCCGGCCTGTCACGCCGGAGACCGCGGGTTCGAATCCCGTCAGCTCCGCCACCTTGCCGAGATAGCTCAGCAGGTAGAGCAGCGGACTGAAAATCCGCGTGTCCCCAGTTCAACTCTGGGTCTCGGCACCAGGCGGAAGTAGCTCAGTGGTAGAGCATCGCCTTGCCAAGGCGAGGGTCGCGGGTTCGAATCCCGTCTTCCGCTCCATCCTGATAAAAGAAGCGCGCCCAAAGCGCGCTTTTGTCTGTCTATGCTTGACGTCAGCAGGCAAGCGTGCTAAGATAAAGGCAGCGGGGCGACATAGCCAAGTGGTAAGGCAGAGGACTGCAAATCCTTTATCCCCCGGTTCAAATCCGGGTGTCGCCTCCATTTTATTTTTTAAGTGCCGGAGTGGCGGAACAGGCAGACGCAAGGGACTTAAAATCCCTCGGGCCTTGCGGCCCGTACCGGTTCGACCCCGGTCTCCGGCACCAGAAAATCGCGAGTTTTTAAAGACCACCTAAAGAGGTGGTCTTTTTGTGCCAAAATCTATAAGCCCCTGAAATATTCAGCCTTGAGCAGACTTTGGTTGTTTATGGCTGCATCTGTTTCTTCCAGCATACGTTTTTTATCCCGCGGCAGCAGGCCGCCGACGGCAAAATAATTGGAGGCATGATTGGAGCGAAACAGGCAGTGCTGCAGATTCAGGCCCGCCAGTAGCATTCTCAACTCCAGAAGGATTTCCCGCGGCGAGAGCAGCGTAAATTCGTTGCGTTCCACTTTCCTGGCAAGAGGGGTGTCCCTGTCAAGCATCAGGGTCAGAGCTGCCAGATATTCCGGGTTAATCCGGGAAGCAACCTCTGCCGTGTGCAGCACGTGTACCCTGCTGCGCTCCGCCCCGCCCAGGCCGAGGATTACCGTCATGGACAGTTCAATTCCTGCGGCCCGCAACCTGGTGGCTGCCGTTATCATTTCCTCAGCGGCGACTCCCTTGTTAATCTCCTGCAGCACGGCATCATCGCCGCTTTCCAGTCCAAAATAAGCCAGTCTCACGCCGGCCCGGCGGATGTCCGCCAGCTCCCGGTCAGTTTTGGCAAGGATGTTCCCCGGACCGGCATAAATGGAAATCCGCTCCGTTTCTGGAAAAGAATACATTACTTCTCCGAGCGTCTCTAACAGTGCCGCCGTTTCCATGGCCAGAGCATCGCCGTCGGCCAGAAATATTCTCTGCACCTTGCCGTAGCGCGCTTTCGCCCACTGGATATCACTGCTGATTTCTTGCCGGCTGCGTACGCGGAAGAGCTTGTTTTTATACATCGGACAAAATGTGCAGGTGTTGTGTGAGCAGCCGATAGTGGCCTGCAGTATCAGGCTCTGTGCCTCACTGGGCGGTCGGTATAAGGGAGTTTCATAGTTCATGACTGTCACTGCCTTCACTAAAAAGGTGCTTCCTAGCAAAAATCCTGCCTTTAACTGCAAGACAGGATTTTGTTTCTCTGTTGGTGGGTCGTACTGGATTTGAACCAGTGGCCCCTACCGTGTCAAGGTAGTGCTCTCCCCCTGAGCTAACGACCCGTAAATAAGCTTCCTGCTTTATCTTAACAAAAAGGAACTGAAAATGCAAGCTTTCACGTGAGCAAAAAACAAAAGCGAACTATCCGGTGTATAAGCTTGCTGTGCCTGAGAAATCATATCTTCGAGTAAATATGAAAAGGAGGTTTTAGGATGCAGGCACGCTCCGACAGGGATTCATCACCGATAGGCAGGGTAAAGTGTGTAGTTGACACATGCCAGTTCTGGGATTCCGGCAACCACTGTCTGGCTTCTTCCATCGAGATTCAGCCGCCGCATGCTTCCGATACGGAAGAGACTGACTGCGCCACTTTTCGACCGAAACATTAACCTGAAAGACGTGCGGTTGCACGTCTTTCAACTTTTTTTGCTCCATGTTAGAATAAGGAGACGGAAAGGTGGTCGGCGGATGAATATTCTTATTTTTCCGGTTATAGGCGCGTTTATCGGCTGGATTACAAACCTGATTGCCATCCGCTTGCTTTTTCGTCCGTTGGAACCGCTTAAAGTCGGACCGCTGCCGCTGACCTTTCAGGGGCTGATTCCTAAACGTCGCGGGCAAATTGCCGCCGCAGTCGGTCATGTGGTGGCGGACAAGCTGTTTTCTGTGTCAGAGCTTACCGGGCGGCTGGACCTTCCCGAGCTGCAAAAAGATGTCGACCGGGCAGTGCGTAAAGTGGTGGAAGAATGGTGCCGGGCGAAAATGGGGCTGCTTCCGGAAACGTTGCGTCAATACTGCAGCAACTATCTGCGAGACACGGTAGCCGCAGAAGTTGCTGCCCGGTTTCCGGCCATTGCCGGCGGTCTGCTGGCTCGTATGCAGGCGCAGGTCGACGTACGTCAGGTGGTGGCGGAGAAGATTAACGGGCTGCCGTTGCCGGAGGTTGAAAGGCTGGTCCTTGCTGTTGCCAGACGTGAATTAAGACAGATAGAATGGCTGGGTGCTGTTCTGGGGTTTCTGATTGGGTTGCTGCAGGCAGTCTTGGTCAGTTTGCTTAGGTAAACGATACGCCGAAGGACTTTGCGTACGTGCAAAATGCAGGATGGATTTTCGCGTATCATGTATATAAACTTGACAGCGGCCTGCACAGGTTTTATGATGAGTGCGTAAGTTTGTTTAAAGATGGGAGTTGTCGCTTTGCATACCGATGTCAGCCCAGCGTTCTTTGCCGATGAAAAGGAAGCAGAGGTTTATAGGCATACAACAAGCCATATTCTGGCGCAGGCGGTTAAAAGGCTTTTCCCCGGGGTTAAGCTTGGCATCGGCCCGGCCATTAAGGATGGCTTTTACTATGATTTTGCTTACGGCGACTCTTTTGTGCCGGACGACCTGGAAAAGATTGAGGCGGAGATGGCCCGGATCATTGAGGAAGACCTGCCCATGGAGCGGAGCGAGATGGAGCGGGAGAAGGCCCTTGCCTTTTTTGCGGAGAGCGGCGAAATTTACAAGGTGGAATTAATCCGGGATCTGCCGGAAGACATAGCGATCAGTGTTTACCGCACGGGAGAGTTCGTTGACCTGTGTGCCGGCCCGCACCTGCCGTCAACCGGCAGGGTCAGGGCTTTCAAGTTATTAAGCCTGGCCGGCGCCTATTGGCGCGGCAACGAGAAAAACCCGATGTTGCAACGGATTTACGGGACTTCGTTTTTACACCGCAAGCAACTTGACGAATATCTCCACCGGCTTGAGGAGGCAAAAAAACGCGATCACCGCAAGCTGGGGCGGGATCTTGATTTGTTCAGCCTGCAGGAGGAGGGACCGGGTTTTCCGCTGTTGCATCCCCGCGGCATGATTATTCGCAATGAACTGGAATCATTTTGGCGTGAGGAGCACCGCCGCGCCGGTTATCAGGAAATCAAGACGCCGGTTATTTTAAACCGGGCTCTGTGGGAGCGGTCCGGTCACTGGGACCACTACAGGGAAAACATGTATTTTACCCGCATCGACGAACAGGACTATGCGGTTAAGCCGATGAACTGTCCCGGGTCGATGCTGGTCTACAAGGATAAAATACATTCTTACCGTGACCTGCCGGTCAGGCTGGCGGAGTTGGGGCTGGTCCATCGCCATGAATTGTCCGGCGCACTGCACGGCCTGATGCGAGTGCGTGCCTTTACCCAGGATGACGCGCACATCTTTATGTTGCCGACGCAGATTAAAGAAGAGACTTCAAAAATAATTGATTTAATAGAGCGCCTTTATCAGGTGTTCGGCTTTGCCTGCCACGTGGAGCTGTCGACGCGGCCGGAAAAGGCGATGGGCTCGCCGGAGATGTGGGAGGTAGCTACCGGGGCGCTGCAAGAGGTTTTGCTGGAACGGAACATACTATTTACGGTTAATGAAGGCGATGGCGCATTTTATGGTCCCAAAATTGATTTTCACCTGAGAGATTCAATTGGTCGTACGTGGCAGTGCGGGACAATCCAGCTTGACTTCCAGATGCCTGAAAAATTCGATCTTTTTTATGTTGGCGAAGACGGGCAAAAGCACCGGCCGGCGGTAATTCACCGGGTAATATTCGGTTCTGTCGAACGCTTTTTTGCCGTGTTGATTGAGCACTACGCCGGCGCTTTCCCGCTCTGGCTGGCGCCCCTGCAGGTTATTGTCCTGCCAATTGCCGAACGGCATCATGCCTACTCCGCCAGGGTACTGTCAGAGCTGCTTGAAGCCGGAATCCGGGCGGAGGCCGATTTACGCAGCGAAAAAGTCGGCTACAAGATCAGGGAGGCGGAAGTGCAAAAAGTTCCGTATATGCTGGTCGTCGGCGATAAGGAAGCAGAAGCGGGACAGGTGGCCGTCCGCCGGCGCCGGACGGGCGATGCCGGAACTTTTAGCCTGCAATCATTTATTGCCCTGGCTAAAGGAGAAATCACTACCCGGGCGTAAACAAAGTCATGCAGCGGAATTCGTTGACGCGACGGAGAAAATATGCTATATTTATTTGCGTCAAGAAGAAGCCACCGCTTCTCACCCCAAGGCAATGCCCCAAGGGTTAGCAGAAAAATGCCGATTGAAGCAGGTGGTTTGCACCTGCTTTAAAATTTTTGGGGAGGTGGTAGAAGATTAACAAGGATTTCCAGATTAACGAGCAAATCCGCGCACGCGAAGTGCGGGTGGTAGATGCTGACGGCTCTCAGCTTGGCATTATGGCTTTGCGGGATGCTCTGCGAGTGGCCGCGGAAAAGAATCTGGACTTGGTGGCAATTGCTCTGAACGCCAAGCCGCCGGTCTGCCGTGTGATGGATTTTGGTAAATACAAGTATGAGCAGGGCAAGCGGGAAAAGGAAGCACGCAAAAACCAGAAAGTCATCACGGTGAAGGAAGTTAAAGTCAGGCCCAACATTGAGGACCATGACTTCCAGGTGAAGCTGAGAAACGCCCGCCGTTTTCTGCAGGATGGCGACAAGGTCAAGGCTTCTGTAATGTTCAGGGGCCGGGAAATCACACACCCGGAGCTTGGCCGGAAGCTTTTGGTAAGGCTGGCCAAGGAAGTGGAAGACCTGGCCAACATGGAGCGTGACCCTAAGGTTGAAGGAAGAAACATGGTGATGATCCTGACGCCGAAACAGACAAACTAAGCGAATGCTGGAGGAATGCAAATGCCTAAAATGAAAACCCACCGCGGTGCAGCCAAGCGCTTCAAGAAGACAGGCACCGGTAAGTTTAAACGCAATTGTGCCAATCACCGCCATATTCTGGAGAAAAAAGGCCCGAAGCGGAAGCGGCGCCTGCGCCAGGGTGCGCTTGTCAGCCCTGCTGAGGCGGGACGGGTTGCCAGGATGCTGCCATATTAATAATTACCGGAATTTAACATAATGTAGAGGAGGATTCCCATGCCCAGGGTAAAAAGAGGTGTGTCCGGCAGGGCGCGCCATAAGAAAATTATCAAACTGGCCAAAGGATATTTCGGCGCTAAGAGCAAATTGTTCCGTACAGCCAATCAGGCTGTGATGAAATCGTTAGCCAATGCCTACCGTGACCGGCGCAACCTGAAGAGAGAATACCGCCAGCTTTGGATTGCACGCATCAATGCGGCAGCCCGGATGAACGGGATATCCTACAGCCGCCTGATCAGCGGACTAAAGAGAGCCGGAGTAGATATTAACCGTAAAATGCTTGCTGACCTTGCTGTGAACGATACGGAAGGATTCAGCCAGCTGGTGGGCGTCGCCAGGGAAAAACAATAGAGCAGCACCATTTTATGAGACCGCTCTGAAACGGCCGATGCTGTGAGCACAATACCAGGAGCAACGCAGCAGATGCATTTCAGAGCGGTCTTCCGACCTGCCGGGAGGTGGGCGTACATTATTAGTCTGAATCCTTTCAGTCTGCCAAAAGTATCGCCGGCCAAAATACTGGTTGGTGGCTTTGCCCTTCTGATTCTGCTTGGAGCGGTATTGCTTACTCTGCCTATCTCTACGCACAGCGGCAACATTTCTTTTTTAGATGCCTTATTTACTGCAACCTCGGCCGTTTGTGTTACCGGCTTGGTTGTTGTTGACACGGGGACATATTTCACCCGCTTTGGCCAGACGGTTATTTTACTGCTGATTCAGTTCGGTGGTTTGGGAATCATGACAGCCGCTACCGTATTTTTTATTTTACTGGGCAAGAAGATAACATTGCGGGAACGCCTGGTTATCCAGGAGGCGCTTAACCAGATTTCCATGCAAGGCTTGGTACGCCTGGTTCTGACTGTGGTACTGCTTACTATGACCATACAGGGGATTGGAGCAGTACTTCTTGCCACCCGTTTCATCCCCCTGTACGGTTTCGGTACCGGACTGTTTTATGCTGTCTTTCATGCGGTAAGTGCATTTTGCAACGCCGGGTTTGACCTGATCGGCGGGTTTAGGAGCCTTGAGCCGTTTGCCGCCGACCCGGTAATTCCGGCAACCATTGCTGTACTGCTCATCCTTGGAGGAATTGGCTTTACCGTCTTGCTGGAAATCAGCCAGCGCAGGCATTTCTCCCGCTTTTCACTGCATGCCAAAATGACTGTGGTGGTTACTCTCGCACTGCTGGTCTCCGGCACGCTGCTCATCCTGTTGCTGGAGTTCAGCAACCCAGCGACCTTAGGGCAGTTTAACTTTTGGGGCAAGCTGTATAACGCTTTTTTTACTTCAGCCACTCCGCGGACTGCCGGGTATAATACGCTGCCGACCGGACAACTGGCGGAAGCGACGCTTTTCCTGCTTGTTGTCCTGATGTTTATCGGCGCCTCTCCCTCAGGGACAGGCGGCGGAATTAAGACCACCACGTTCGGCACCTTGCTGGTTGCCGCCCTGTCCTTGTTCAGGGGCGACGAAGAACCACTGCTGTTTAAGAAAAGAATCCCTCTGGTTGTGCTGAATAAAGCCTTATCGGTAGCTTTGGCTTCTTTGGCGCTTATCTTTATTGTAACGCTGACGCTGACGGTTACCGAGCAAAAACCCTTGCTAGACATGCTGTTTGAGACGACCTCCGCTTTTGCCACGGTAGGTCTTTCCACGGGGGTAACAACTGAGTTATCGCCAATCGGCCGGATGCTTATTATAATCACTATGTTCATCGGCCGGTTGGGGCCGCTGACCATGGTTTTCACCTTGGCCAACCCACGTAAAAAGCCGTTCCGTTACATGACGGAACGCATTATGATAGGCTAGGGAGGTTAAACGATGAAGCCGAGACAGTTTGCGGTTATCGGTATCGGCCGGTTTGGCGCCAGTGTAGCCACCACTCTGTATGAGATGGGAAATGATGTTCTTGCCATTGACAGCAGTGAGGCCAAAGTGGAAGGGATTGTTGACAAGGTTACCCATGCGGTGGTGGCTGATTCAACAAGCGAGGCAGCTTTAAAGTCGTTGGGTATCACCAACTTTGACGTGGTGATCGTCAGCATTGGGCAAGATATCCAGGCCAGTATTCTTACCACCCTTTTACTGAAAGAACTGGGCGTCAACTATATCGTGGCCAAGGCCCGGACCGCGCTTCATGGCAAGGTGCTGCAGAAAATCGGGGCGGACAGGATTGTTTTCCCCGAACGTGACATGGGCATCCGGGTGGCGCATAACCTGGTGGCCGCCAATGTTCTGGATTTTATCGAATTGTCGCCGGAGTACAGCATAGTGGAAATTATCGTCCCGCAAAACATGGTGGGCAAATCACTGCGCGAACTGGACCTGCGGGCCAGACATGGCCTAAACGTTCTGGCTATCCGCTCAGCTGACAAAAAGATCAACGTCTCCCCAGCCGCTACCGATAAGATGCAACGCGGTGACGTGATGATCGTAGTCGGCCAAAATGATAAAATCCAGGGGCTGGGCAGGGACTGACCCGATGACCTCCGATACCGGGACTGTACGTTCTTTCCTGAAACTTTATCGCAGCCTGGACAGGCGAAAAGTCAGGGATGAAACCGGACTGCTGCCGCTGGAAGGTGTCCGTCTGGTCAGGGAGGCGGTGATCTGCGGCGCCAGACTGGAAGCTGTTGTATTGACAGAAGAATTTCTGCCGGAAGAAGCTCCTTTTCTGGCAGTATTGCCACGCAATGTTCCGGTTTGGCGGATTGAGGAAAAGATATTTCTGCAAGCCGCCAAAACCGAAGCACCCCAGGGGATTCTGGCCGTAGTCCGGCGTCCGGTCTATGTGCTGGCAGACGTTTTCGCCCGTGAGCCGGCTCTTATCCTGGTGGTTGAGCGCGTGCAGGATCCGGGAAACCTGGGGACGATGCTGCGCGCGGCGGCGGCAGCGGGAGCGGGCGGAGCCGTGCTTTTGCCCGGCACGGTGGATGCCGGGAACCCCAAAGCCGGCAGGGCGGCCATGGGCGCTATTTTTCATTTGCCTGTGGTGGAGGCGACTTTGACAGAGTTGCTGACGGAGCTGCGTCGCCGTAACGTGCAACTGGTGGCAGCCGCAGGTGATGCTAAAGACAGCTACCACTCGCTGGACTGGCGGCTGCCAAGCGCAGTGGCAATCGGCAACGAGGGTTCCGGGCTTTCCGCGGGAATCCTGGCTGCCGCAAGCTGTCATGTTGCCATTCCGTTGGCCGCAGGTATAGAATCATTAAACGCGGCGGTGGCCATGTCGGTTATATTTTTTGAGGCGGCACGGCAAAGGCGGCTGGGAGGCGTTTGAAAAATTTTTGTCTTTTCCTTGTCGGAGCGTTGGCATTGTGTTATAATTTAGGCAGTCCCATTCCAGAAACTAAAGGGGTGTTCGGAATGCACAGTGCTGATATTTTCTGGAGGATTTTTGAGCGGACTGGTTCAGTAATGGCGTATCTGCTTTACAAACGGATGGTTGTGCTATAACCGCAAGAACAGGTCTATCGTCCCCGGTGCGGGACGTTATTTTTTTATAGAGAGGAAGGGGTTTAAGCCTTGCAGGAGAAATTGCATGAGATGGCACGGGTTGCCGGCAGGCAGATTAAGCAAGCCGCAGAGCTGGAGGAATTGAGGCAGATCCAGGTGCGCTACCTGGGGAAAAAGGGGGAAATGACATCCGTCTTAAGGGCGATTGCCGGGCTTTCCCCCGCCGAGCGCCCTGCGGCAGGCAGCCTTGCCAACCGGTTGCGGGACGAGTTGCTGGCAGCTATTGCTGCCAGGGAAGACGAACTGAAGAAGGAAACACGCCGGCGGCTGGCGGAAAGCTCGCGAGTTGATGTTACGCTGCCGGGAAGGAAAACCGGCCTTGGTCACTTGCACCCTCTTACTCTGGTGCTGGACGAAATAGCGGACATCTTTCTTGGTCTCGGCTTCACAATTGCCGAAGGACCGGAAATAGAAAGTGATTACTACAATTTCGAAGCGCTTAACATGCCAAAGGAACATCCGGCCCGGGAAATGCAGGATTCCTTTTACATAACAGCGGAGGTGCTGCTGCGCACCCACACCTCGCCTGTACAGGTCAGGACTATGGAAAAAACGGCCCCGCAGCTCCCGGTGCGGATTATCGCGCCCGGTAAAGTGTACCGCAGGGACGATGACGCCACTCATTCTCCAATGTTCCACCAGGTGGAAGGACTGGTCATAGACAGGGATATCTCCCTGGCCAACCTGAAAGGCACACTGCTCCTTTTTGCCCGGCAAATGTTCGGTGCTGAACAGCAGGTGCGCTTGCGTCCAAGCTTTTTCCCCTTCACTGAACCGAGCGCGGAAGTGGATATTGCCTGCGTGATCTGCTCGGGACTTGGCTGCCGGGTCTGTAAAGACAGCGGGTGGATCGAAATCCTTGGAGCGGGCATGGTTCACCCGCGCGTCCTGGAAATGTCAGGGTATGACCCGGAGGAATGCAGCGGCTTTGCCTTTGGTATGGGTGTGGAACGTATTGCCATGCTAAAGTACGGAGTTGATGATTTGCGTCTCTTTTTTACCAACGATATGCGCCTGCTGCGGCAGTTTCGTTAAGGAGGACCGAAAAATGCGCGTACCTTTCAGTTGGTTGCGGGATTTTATCGAGCTGGAGCTTGCAGCCCAGGAAGCAGCCGAGCTGTTGACCCGTTCCGGCGTTGAGGTGGAGGAAATTACCTCGTTGGCACCGGAATTCAGCGGCGTTGTTACCGCTCAGGTTCTGTCGGCAGAAAAGCACCCGCAGGCGGATAGACTGTATGTTACCAAAGTGTTTGACGGCCGTGAGCAGCTGACCGTTGTTGCCGGAGTGGCTAACATGAAGCCCGGTGACATTGTGCCGCTGGCCACAGTCGGCGCCTGCCTTCCCGGCGGCCTGAAAATTGGGGCGGTAAAAAGACGCGGCATTGAGTCATGCGGTATGCTCTGTTCCGCGAAAGAACTGGGCCTTGAATTCTCCGCCGGGACTGACGGCATTCTGGTACTGGATAAGGGAACTCAACCGGGTTTGCCCCTGGAGCAGGCACTGAATCTTAACGACCCCATCCTGCTGCTGGGGCTGACTCCCAACCGGGCAGACTGCTTAGGGTTGCTGGGGGTGGCTTACGAGCTTGCCGCGCTGACCGGCAGACAGGTACGGCTGCCGGACTTGCTGCTGCATGACGTCGATCATGCTTTGCCGCAGCCGCGGATTGAAATTGCCGCCCCTTCACTCTGCTCCCGCTATGCCGGGCTTCTGTTTAAGGATGTGCGGGTGGGAACATCACCGCTCTGGTTGCAGGTACGACTGATACAGGCAGGGATCCGCCCGATTAACAACATTGTCGATGTAACCAACTATTGCATGTGGGAGTTGGGGCAGCCGCTGCACGCTTTTGACTACGAGACGCTGGACGGCCGGGCGATTGTGGTCCGCACCGCGCGGGAAGGGGAGAAGATTGTCACCCTTGACGAACAGGAAAGAAAATTGACGCCGGAGATGCTGGTCATCGCCGATGCCGCAAAACCTGTGGCCGTGGCCGGGGTGATGGGCGGTCGGGACACCGAAATTACGGCAGATACGACTACGGTATTGTTGGAAGCAGCGCATTTTAACCCGGTCTCTATCCGACGCACGGGGCGCAGCCTCGGTCTGTATTCTGAAGCCCAGCAACGTTTTGAGAAAGGTGTCGATGTTAACGGCTGTGTTCAGGCTGCCTGTCGAGCGGCTGACCTGCTGCGGCGACTGGGGGCTGCCAGACCGGCCGGCGAGGTGGTTGATGTTTGTGCGGTGCCTGGCACATTGCGCCAGATCAGCCTGCGGCCAGAACGGGCCCGCAAATTGCTGGGCCTGCAGATTTCGCAAAAAGAGATGGCCTCTATCTTCCGCCGGCAGGGCTTTGTGGTTGAAGAAGGGACACAACTTCATATCACCGTGCCGACACGCCGGGCTGACCTGCAGGCGGAGGTGGACTTGATAGAAGAGGTGGCCCGTATTCACGGGTATGAAAATATCCCGGCCACGCTGCCGGCCGGTGTTGTCAGCCAGGGTTTCCGCAGCGGCCGGCAACTGGCGCTGAAAAAGCTCCGGGAAACAATGACTTCCTGCGGTTACACGGAGGTCATCAATTACTCTTTTCTGAGCACCGTTCATTTTGACAGTCTGGGCCTGAATGCCGCCGATAAACTGAAAAATGCTGTCAGTGTCGCCAACCCGCTGTCTGAGGAACAGGCCGTGATGCGTACGCAACTTACAGCCGGTTTGCTGGATAACGTCGTCTATAACAGGAATCGCCATCAGCTAAACACAAAACTTTTTGAGCTGGGCGCTGTGTACTTTCCAGCTGCCGATGCGCAGACGGCGTTGCCGGAGCAACGGCTGAAGCTCGGCCTGGTGATTACCGGTGTTTTTCCGGCTGAGCACTGGCGGGACAAGCCTGTGCCCTGTGACTTTTTTGACCTGAAAGGGACGGTGGAGGAAGTGCTTGAGCGCCTTGGTGTCAGCGGCGTATCATTTCAGGATACAGAGCTCCCCTGGTGCCAAACGGGACAGACGGCGCAAATCCGGGTGCGGGGAGAGCAGGCCGGCTGGCTTGGCCGTATCCATGAAGAAACACTGGAAGCGTACGACCTTGACGGAAACGTTTTTGCCGGCGAGCTTGACGTCGAAACACTGCTGCCGCATGTAAGGCTGAACAGCGAATACAGGCCGTTGCCGCGCTACCCGGCTTTGCTGCGTGACATGGCTGTGATTGTTCCTGACCAGGTCAGCGCAGACAGGGTCACGATGGTGATCAGTGAAGCGGGCGGACCCTGGGTGGAAACGGTGACACTCTTTGACCTGTACAGGGGGCCGCAGGTACCCGCAGGATGCCGCAGCCTGGCTTATGCCATCACTTACCGGGATGTAAACAGGACACTGAGCGATGAAGATGCTACAAGGCTGCACAGCAAAATAGAAAAAGCCCTGGAGGAAAAACTGGGTGCCGGTTTCAGGAAATAGGGCGGACAGGAATTTTGTCGGGTAAGGGCGAATAAGGGGCGGTAAATCAGTATTACGGGAGGCGTTCTGAAAAATGCCCCAGGAAAACGGAAAAAACCGTGTCCAGGTCAGGATTTACGGGGAAGATTACATGATGAAGAGTAATGCCGCACCGGATTACATGAAGCGGGTAGCCCATTACGTTGACGAAAAAATGAGACAGGTCAGCCAGGGCAGCAACCGCCTGGGGCTGAACAAACTGGCCGTTCTTACCGCCGTTAATCTTGCCGACGAACTGTTCAGGGTTAGAAAAGAGCTGCGCGAGCTGGAAGAGCAACAGGCAAGGCGGACGGGGAAATGATCAACTGGCTTGACGCAGTGCTTGCGGTTCTGGTCTTTTATTCCGCTGCAGCAGGCTGGCGCAGGGGTCTGATTCGCCAGTTATTCGATGTGGCCGGCGTTATTGCCGCGTATTTTATTGCTCTTAGTTACAGCGGGTCCCTGCTTCTTTGGTTGGAACGCTATCTTCCCTTAAGCCGCTGGCTGCCGTCCTGGTTTGCTGCTCCGTTGCCGGGCGGACTGGCTCTCGGCCAGGTTTTAGCCAGTCTCGTCGGCTTTGTGCTGCTCTTTTTTGCAGTCCGGCTGCTACTGTCGGCACTGGCCGGGATACTGCACGGTTTATTTTCACTGCCGCTTCTCGGTTCATTTAACGGCCTGGGCGGTTTGCTGCTCGGCGGTTTAAAGGGTCTTTTCCTGGCACTTGTCGCGGTTGGGATTTTATCTCTGTTCGCCACTCCGTTTTGGCGGCGCACACTGGAGGAATCGGCTGTGGCAACCGCTCTGCTCCACTGGGTGCCGTATGTCTACGAACAGCTCACGGAAGTTCTGCTAAAAAATATCCCTGCCGTGTAGGTCGGATCCGTTGCCCTTTGAGCCACGCCACCCGTACGTGCCGGCTTTTCCTCTGCCTGTTAGCAGCAGGTGCTGCAGCCCGGCGCGACTTTTACGCGCGTAAACATTAAACAGCCGGTCCAGATTATGCAGCGTGGCGGTCTGCAGCTCGTCCGCCGTAAGCGGCATATATTCTTTTTTTAAAATTACGGAAAATGTCCCGCTGCTTTCCAGCGTTCCTTCTTTTACTTTACTGACGTCTGCCACCCCGTGTTTACGCAACTCCTGTTTCAGGTCGTCGATATTCATCCGTACCTTACGCATATTTCCGGGAATCAGTTCCCCGTCACTGACGAGAATAGTAGGTTTGTCTTCCACCAGTTTGCGAAACCTGACACTGTGCAGGGCAGCTGTTGAAACAAGAATTTCAAGCCCTGCCAGGACGATAATCGGTACCAAGGCAGGAAGGAAGGGCAGCCTGGCGTCCTCCATGGGCAGGGCGGCCACCGAACCGATCATGACGCCCACCACGAAATCAAAGGGAGAAAGCTGCCCTACTTCCCGCTTGCCCATCAGCTTAACCATCAGCAGTACGACAGCATAGATGATGACAGCCCGTCCGCCGAGGATCAGACCGTCAGTCAACAGTGGCGGCATGGCTCAATGGACGGTGTTCTGGTCTGGGTTCTGCCATAGCTGGAGGGTTTTTTCGCACTGGCTGACCATACCGGCCAACTGTTGGTAAGAATGGCTGTCGGACAGCGCTGTTTGCGCCTGTGCCATGGAGCTGACGGCTTGCTGCAGCGACTCAGCCACCAGCCTGTCAGTCTGGTGCAGCTGCTCCTGTAGCTGTTGGCCGAGTTGCTGAAGCATTTTCAGAAAATATTGAGGGTTGTTGCGGGGTCCCTGTTGTGTCAGAGCCTGTTGCATTGCCTGAACCCGCCGGCTGATCAGGTCAGTTTGCCGGGCATCATTCAGGGCGCCCGCAGCCTGCTGAAGCATCTGCTGGATGGCCTGCTCGTTTTTCAGTTGTTGTTGCCGGGCGGCCCCTTCCATGTCGGTCACCAGTTGACTGAACTCTTCAAAAGGCGTAAGGGTCAGGTCGGCGGCCGGCGACTGGTCTGTCGGCCGATCCGAATTATTAGCGCTCTTTTCCACGGCGCTGCTCAATTCTGCCAGCGTTTGCCTTTCCTGTTGGTAATCGTTCACATTCTGCCTCCTGTCACTTTTATACTGCTATTTTTCCTTAGATTAGGTTTTTTTATAAGGCGCGCACGGACTTGCAGGAGGACAAGATGCAAAAACTAACGACACGCTTCTTTCACAGGCCTACGGTTGAGATAGCCCGCTCACTGTTGGGTAAGATTCTGGTTCATGGCTCACAGGCCGGCTTTGCCGCCGGGCGGATTGTGGAAACGGAAGCATATCTTTTTCATCATGACCCGGCCTGTCATGCCGCGCGCGGGAAGACGATCCGCAACGCCGCCATGTTCGAACCGCCCGGCACAGCTTACGTTTACCTGGTGTATGGCCTGCACTACTGTTTCAATGTGGTGACCGGAAAGACAGGCGAGGGAGAAGCAGTCCTGGTGCGTTCACTGGAGCCGCTGTCCGGCCTGGAGCTGATGGCTTCCCGGCGCGGCACGCCGGACAAACGGCTGCTGGCGAGCGGCCCCGGCAGGCTCTGTCAGGCGCTGGCCATCGGCCTGGCACAAAACGGCGCCGACCTTACCGCCGGGTCTCTGTTTCTGGCGGAAGACGGCTATCCTGAGGCAGAGGCAATCACCACTGGGAGGATAGGCATCACTGCCGCAGCCGAGTTGCCCTTGCGCTTCTACATCGCAGGCAATCCGTTTGTTTCGAGGAAGTGAAGGAATGGAACGAGAGATAAGACTGCTGGAATTCGATAAGATCCGTGCCGCTTTGGCAGCGGAAACAGTTTCCGCTATGGGGCGCGAACCGGCGGAAGACCTGTCGCCAGCCACCGACCTGCTGTCGGCCCGGCGCTGGCAGGCTGAGACGACGGAGGCAGTTTGCCTGCTAACCCGTTTTCGGATTGACCTGGAAAACGTTCCTGACTTGCGGCGCGTGCTGGTACTTGCCAGCCGCGGCGGCTTGCTGGCCGAGCAACAGCTTTTTGGTGTGTTTCTGTTGTTACAGGCTGTTACCCGGCTAAAAACTTTTTTCCGGGAAAATAGTGATTTTCCGCACCTTGGCGGACTGGTCGGGCAAATGTCGGTTCAGATCCCTTTACGCGAACGACTGCGGCAGACATTAGATGACGAAGGGAACCTGCGGGATGAAGCCAGCCCGGAGCTGGCCCGGCTGCGCCGCGCCGTTAAAAACGGGGAACGGGAGCTACGTGAGCGGCTGGAACGTTTTGTGCGCAATCCGGCAGTACAGAAATATTTACAGGAGAGCCTGGTGACGGTGCGCGGTGACAGGCTGGTTGTCCCGGTGCGCCAGGAGTACCGGACGCAGGTGCCCGGAGTGGTCCATGACCTGTCGGCAAGCGGCGCCACCCTGTTTATTGAGCCGATGTGGGCGGTGGAGGCCAGCAACACCCTGGCTGCTCTTCGTCTGAAAGAAAAGGCGGAGCGGGAGCGTATCCTGCTTCAGCTTACGCAGTGGATCGGGGCGGAAAAGGACGAACTGCTCCTGACGCTAAACCTGTATGCTGAACTGGATTTTTGCCTGGCCAAGGGAAGGCTTAGCAGAAAAGGCGGCTGCGTTGAGCCCCTACTTAATGACGCCGGCTACCTTAACCTGGTTGACGCGCGCCATCCGCTGCTGACCGGCGGGGTGGTGCCTGTCAGCCTTGAACTGGGAAAGGCTTATCAAACGCTGGTAATTACCGGTCCCAACACCGGTGGCAAAACGGTAGCCTTAAAGACCGTCGGCTTATTTTGCCTGATGGCGGCCTCCGGGCTGCACGTCCCGGCGGCGGAGGGCACGGAGCTTGCTGTTTTTCCGCAAGTCTTTGCCGACATTGGCGATGAGCAGAGCATAGAGCAGTCGCTGTCAACTTTCTCCGGACACCTGAAAAACATTATCGGAATAGTGGACAAGATGGAGCCCGGTGCCCTGGTTTTGCTGGATGAAGTGGGAGCAGGCACTGACCCTACCGAGGGGGCGGGACTGGCCATGTCTTTGCTGGATTACCTGCACAGCCGGCAGGCAGTTACGGTTGCCACTACCCACTACAGCCAGATAAAAGCCTTCGCCTATTTACGCGAAGGCATGGAAAACGCTTCGACTGAATTTGATGTGGCCACCCTGCGCCCTACTTACCAGCTTCTCGTCGGTGTGCCGGGGCAGAGCAACGCCTTTGCCATTGCGGCACGCCTGGGGTTAAAACCGGAGATAATTGAACGTGGGAAAGCCTTCCTTTCCGCGGAGGAAATGCGCCTGGAAGAAGTAGTGGCCGACCTAGCCGGTTCACTTAAAAGGCAGGAACTGGCGCTGGCCGGGGCGGAAGCAGGCAGGCGTGAAGCAGAGCTGTTGGTAGCCCGCCTGCGGCGGGAAGAGGAAGAATTGCGCCGCAGAAAAGAAGAAAGCCTGCGCAAGGCACGGGTGGAAGCCTTGGAGATTGTCGCCGCTGCCAGGAGGGAGACAGAGCAGATACTTAAAAAAATGCGAAAATTAGCAGCCATGGAGCGGCCTGCCACCGAGGAAGAACTCAGGCAGCTTGCCGGTTCTGCCGCCGGCCTCGAGACAGCGCTGCGTGAGCAGCTTCAGCCCCTGCCCGCGGAGAGGACGCTCACCATTGCCGAGATTTTCCCCGGCATGGAAGTCTTGGTTAACACTCTCGGCCAACGTGGCACGGTGACTAGAATCGCTCCGGGAAGTATCCAGGTTCAGGTCGGACCCATGCGTCTGCAGGTGGAACCTGACAGCTTATCACGGGTGGAACCGGCCAGGCAAAAAGAACAGCCGGCGGTTACCGGCCTGGCGCTTTTTGCCCGCCGCGAGGTGGCCGGGGAGCTATCTGTGCGCGGCCTGACGCTGGACGAGGCGATAATGCAGTTAGATAATTACCTGGATGAAGCGGCGGTAGCCGGTTTGCCGGAAGTTGTGCTGATTCATGGCAAAGGGACCGGCAAGCTGCGCACAGGCCTGCGCGAACACCTGCGCAACCACCCGCTGGTTGCCGGCTTTCGCCCGGGCCAGGCGGCCGAGGGAGGGCTCGGCGTAACAGTAGTTTCGATGAAATAATCCAAATTAGCTTACAGGACAGAGCCTGGTTGCCTACCTGTCAAACAGGAACAAGATTCCGCTTGACAGGCGGCTATAATTGTTATAAAATCTTAACAAATGAATAGATGTGAAATGCGCTGAGTTCTTGCCTTGGCAAGAAGCGGGGGAACCAATTTATTGGGGTGAATCTCATTTTTTGTGAGTAGGGTTAGCTCTTTCAACCCGAATCCGTCAGCTAACCTCGTAAGCGCGAAAGAAAGAGGTCGCATATTTTCCTTGAAAATGATTAACTCAGGACCTCACCTGGGTTTTTTGTTTCTATGCGCCTCACATTTCACCTGACGTCAAATTGCGAAGGGGGATTTTTGTGAGTCCGGACATCAGTAATTTACTTAAAAGCGGCGAAGAAGCCCTTACCCTGGCCCAAGTCACAGGCAGTTTGAAAAGGGGCGGGGTTACAGCCCGCAAACGAATGGAACTCTTCTGGGAAGAGAACCCGGTGTTCCACCAGATGATTCAGGAGAGTATCACTTCGGAAGCAGTCCGTAGAAAGATTTATAATTACCTGGCCGAATATGAAAAAAAGCTGCTCAATTCCCTCTGTCGCGACCATTCTATGGATAGAATACTGGCCCGGCGGGCAATTAACGTGCTGAAAAATATTTTTGCCAAGCGGAACGAAGAGCTGGCTGGGTTTAGTGTCTTGAATACCCTGATGAAGCTTGCCTACCATCAGGAGGTGTATGTGCACGCTGCCTTTGTGGAAGAACTGAGACATCTCTTCCTTGCCATGAAGGAGAAAACACGGCTTTTTGAAAGGTGTTATTTTCTTTATGCCAGTCCTGGGTCGGAGGATTCCAGAGCCAGGTCCACGGGCAGGTCGGCGGCGCTGGATGATATATCCATGCGGGCGAAAATGTGGATGTCCCGCTATCCATCCGGACTTGACCCGGAAGCGGTAAAGCGCCGGGAATTAAACAGGAACCGGATTATGCAGTATTTTGGCGCCGGTGAAGAGGAATGGGCCGACTGGGCTTGGCATTGCCGGCATGTGATAAGAGACGCCGATACTTTAGTAAGCCTTATCTCCCTTGCGCCGGAGGAAGAGCGGGCAGTCCGGTCAGCCAGGGAAAAGGGGCTGCCTTTTGGCATTACCCCGTACTATGTTTCTTTAATGGACCTTGAAGCGGGCCGCAAGAGGGACCACGCTCTGCGGGCTCAGGTTTTGCCGCCACTTGATTATGTCACTCTGGTACCGGCCTTGAGCCAAGCTCCAGATAAATCGCTTGACTTCATGGGGGAACTCGATACTTCGCCGGAGGAGCTGATCACCAGGCGCTATCCGATGATTGCCATTTTAAAGCCATATAACACCTGTGCCCAGATATGTGTGTACTGCCAGCGTAACTGGGAGATTACAGATGTAATGGACAAGGGTGCGGAGTATCCGGAAAGTGTCTTGGGCCGAGCACTGAAATGGCTGGCACGCCGTCCCGAAATAACAGAAGTCCTTATTACCGGCGGTGACCCGGGCATTATGCCTGACCGGAAATTAAAGGACCTGCTGGATCGGCTTGCGGAAATGGACCATATTAACAGGGTCAGAATTGGTACCAGGCTTCCGGTAGTGCTGCCCATGCGTTTTACCGAAGAATTCGCTGACATGATTAGCGCGTACCACGTCCCCGGGCGCCGGGAGGTAGCGGTAATGACCCACTTTGAACACTCTTACGAAGTAACGCCGGAGGCGATGGAGGCAGTCCAAAAGTTGCGGCGCAGGGGTGTGCCGGTATACAACCAAGCCGTCTTTACTTACGAAAACGCCCGCCGGTTTGAAATGGCTGCGCTGCGGAAAACCCTGCGCTTGATTGGAGTTGAGCCTTACTATACTTTTAATGCTAAAGGCAAAGAAGAAACAAGCGCTTATCGGGTACCTATCGCCCGCTTGCTGCAGGAACAGGCTGAGGAAGCACGGTTAACTCCCGGTTTGGACCGCACCGATGAGGCTGTTTTCAATATACCCCGGCTGGGCAAGAACTATCTCCGGGCCGGTCAGGACCATGAAGTGATCATGATTCTGCCAGACGGCTCCCGCCTGTACGAATTTTACCCCTGGGACCACAGTACAACTGAAGGCAGTCCTTACTTACACAAGGATGTGCCGGTGCTTAATTTTTTTGGGGCAATGGAACTTCGCGGGGAAGACCCGGAGGATTATAGGAGCATATGGTATTACTATTAGCTTCCGGGCAGGTTTCTTTTCGGGAACGGTATGGGTATGGGTCATAACGGTACCTGAGATATCGGTGCTAAGTCACATGGTACTGCGAGGGCGAAAGGTAATCAATCACTTCGTGTATTATGGAGGTGATGCAACCTGATGTGTGCCGGCGCGACAAACTCTGTGATGCTGATTTCGGTTCACGGGGATCCATTGATTCCGCTGGGTAGCATTCAGGCGGGAGGTCAGAATGTATACGTCAGAGAGGTGGCCCAAGCACTGGATGAAACAGGGTGGCGGGTAGACGTGTTTACCCACCATGCTAACCCGAGTCAACCTGCCGAGTCACGGCTGGGACAGCGCAGCCGGGTTGTACGGCTCTGCGCTGGCAGGCCCCGATTTACACCCAAGCAGGAACTTTTCCCATTATTGCCTCGTTTTCGCGACCAAGTAATCGAGTGGGCGGCGATGCGTAGCCGTGTGTATACAGCCATACATTCCAACTATTGGCTGTCCGGGTGGGTAGGCATGCAGCTAAAGCGACATTGGGGCATTCCCCAGTTTCACACCTTTCACTCGCTTGGTAAGATCCGGGCGGCATCGGTGATAGCTCAGGGTCTTAGCATGAACACCCGCTTTCAGATAGAGCAGGATATTATCACCACCTGTGACAAGGTGCTTGCTACCAATCCGGTGGAGCAGGAGCTGCTCAATAAACATTATCAGGTGCCGGACGGCAAAATTCGAGTCGTTCTCTGCGGTGTGAATCGTCAGGTGTTTTACCCGCGCAACCGGCTGGAAACCCGGCAGGCATTAGGCCTGGTCAGCATCCGCCCGATCATGTTTGTCGGCCGGTTTGAATTCAACAAAGGGCTGACCGTCTTGTTAGAGGCTATGGCCCGATTGCTGAAGCACCGCCAGCACCTGGGAAAGTCCGTCCAGCTGCTGGTGGCAGGCGGCCAGATTCCTGATCAATGCATTGAGCCTAGGGAACAACGTGAGCTAAAGAGGCTGGTCGGCGTACTGGGGCTGGACAGGCATGTCAAATTCCTCGGCCCCTTGTCTCACCCCGAACTGGCCCGATACTTTGCGGCCGCTGAGGTGACGGTGGTTCCATCCTACTACGAAACCTTCGGCTTGGTCGCTCTGGAGGCCATAGCCTGCGGGTCGCCCGTCATCGCTTCTGACGTGGGCGGCCTGAGCTACACAGTGTCTGACGGTGAAACCGGACTGTTGGTGCCCCCCGGCGACATTGAAGCCCTGGAGCGTGCTTTGGCCTGCGTACTGGAAAACAGCGTGCTGCTGAACCACATGAGGATGCGTGCGTCTCAGGGACTAAGCTCCAGTTTCACATGGCCGGAAATCGCCCGGCAGCTTGGGGAAATGTACCGCTTTGCCAACCTCGAAGAGGAGGCGTCTGCCTATGAGTCGGGATCGGCACTGGTTGCTTGCCAGTGATCTTGACAGTACCCTGGCCGGCGACCCGTCTGGGCTGGAGGCGCTCCTGAGCTGGCTTAAGCCCCGGCGGGAGCAGTGGCTCCTTGCCTATGTCACCGGCCGGGGCTGGGATTCAACTTGGGAACTGATACGCGAGACGAAGCTGCCGGTGCCGGTCGCCTTAATTACCGATGTGGGAACGGCTGTACACCTTCCGAAGATTCCAGTACCGGCTGTGCCGGAGCATTTCAGGCCTGACCACGAGTGGGCAGGCCTGATGCAGCGTCAGTGGCCGGTGGTTGAGGCCGAACGCCTGGTGGAACAGTTTCCCGGCGTTTTCCCGCAGCCTGGGATCCGGGCGACTATGCGACGCAGCTACCATGTGGCCGGCCCGGAGGTGGCTGCGCAGGTCTGGATGGCGCTAAACTCGGCACGGCTTCCAGTGCGCATAGTTCTTAGCTCCGGTCGCGACCTGGACCTAATGCCGGCAGGTGCCGGCAAGGGGGCGGCATTACGGTATCTGACAGGGCGGTTGGGGGTGCTGCCCTGGCGGGTTATCGCTTGCGGCGATAGTGGCAATGACTTGGATATGCTTGAGGCCGGCCTGGCAGGCGTAGTCGTAGGTAATGCCCAGCCGGAACTCCATGGCGCAGCCCTGCCGGCCTGTATCTACCGGGCGAACGCACCGCATGCCTGGGGCATTTTGGAGGGGCTGCAGTGGTGGCAGCCCAGCGGGGGTGTTTTCTAATTAGGGCTTGCTTAACGGGAGGGAGTGTTTAAGGTGGAAGCGCTTGTTTTAGTTTTAAACCAACCGGAATACCTTGATGACATACTGAAAGGGTTTCTCCGTGTCGGTATTCGTGGCGCGACAATCATAGAGTCTACCGGAATGGGAAGGACGCTTTGCGAAAAAGTCCCTATTTTTGGAGGAATCCGTAACATCATCCAGGGCTGCCGACCCAATAACCTAACGGTCTTCACTGTCGTTCGCAATCAGGATGCACGCGATCAGGCAGTGCGCGTTATCAAAGAAGTCTTGGGGGATTTGAGCAGGCCGAACACCGGTTTTCTCTTTGCTGTACCGGTTTCCATGGCCCATGGCTTTGCAGAGCCGCTTGACAGCGGTAAATGAACAACATTATGACACAGAATATACAGTTGGTGAGCGAATGACCAATCAACCATTGGCTGTGGCAGTTATGCTGCTCGGCGGCTTCTTTGCCGGCATCCTTTTCCGGCGCCTGCGGCTTCCTGGTGTGACCGCTTATATACTGTTTGGGCTGCTGCTTAGTCCTTCCGTGTTTAATATCATTCCACCGGCCCTCGACAAAGAGCTTGCCCTGATCAAAACGTTGGGCCTGGGTGTTATTGCGTTGATTGTCGGGGGTGAACTGAAATTACAGCACATCAGGCACCTGCGCAGGTCCATCTTCTACGCGACGGCGGGACTTAGTGTGATGACATTCAGCCTGGTTTTCTGCTCCATGTACCTTTTTGCCCGCCTGCCTTTTCCCATTGCGTTGCTCCTAGGCGTTACAGCGACGGCGACGGCTCCGGCGCCGGTTATCGCAGTCATAAAAGAGTTGCGCGCCGGCGGGCCTTTGACTTCAACAATGCTTGGCAGCGTTGCTGTCGCTGATGCAATGGCTATCCTCCTGTTTGGGGTTGTTTCTGCTGTAGTTGCCACAAGCCTGGCCGGGGCATCCGCCTCACTTTTCAGAGCTTTTGTCTTTACAGCCCAGGAACTGCTTGGGTCGCTCCTGCTTGGCGTGCTCTCAGGTGTCGCCCTTGTTCTATTTGCCGGCAAATACAAAGACAAAAACCAAAGACTGCTTTTGCTTTTGGCTGTCATCCTGCTGAACAGCGGGATATCCCAAGCCGTCCATTTTTCGGCTTTGCTCGTGAATCTTATCTGTGGCATTACCGTTGCCAATCTCCACAAACAGCCTCATCATTTTTTTTCAGTCCTTGAAGTTATCGAAACACTATTATTTATAGCATTTTTTACACTCGCCGGCGCCAGTTTGCGCCTTGATACTCTGGTGGCGAACTGGCCTGTCGCCTTGGTATATATTGTCGCACGTACGACCGGAGTCATTAGCGGAGTCACCGCCGGAACATTTTTATCAGGTGCTGACGGGGTTGTCAGGCGTTATCTGGGACGGTCCCTGCTTTCCAAGGCCGGGGTGACCATCGGGCTCGTTTTACTGATTCAAAGCCGCTTTCCCGAAATTGCCGCGGTGGTCACGGCTGTAGAGTTATCAGCCATTACGGCTTTTGAGTTGGTTGGGCCCGTTATTACCAGAAATTCTTTGATAAGAGCAGGCGAAGCAGGCAATTTGCTGGAGAGGCAAATATAACCCAGTGTTCTTGTCAGCGTCCATTTTGGCCGCCCGGGTTTTCCGGTGGTCTTGTTTCCGTTACATTGTCTCCAGCGGTGACTTCTACCGTGGCGGGTTCTGACCTTGCCCCGGAAGCGTTGACAGCAACAACCTGGTAGCTGTAAAGCCCCGGCGCCTCTACTTTGTCATTGAAATGGAGGGTGCTGATGCTATTTGCCGTTAACTGTCGGTAGTCAGTTTGCCCCGGGGCACGGCGGAAGATGAGGAAACCGGCTTGCCTGGGATCTGCCGCTCCCCAGACAAGCAGGACAGTACCATCCGGCTGGTAGGTGGCTCTCAGGTCAAGTGGCGTCGCCGGCCGGGCTGTATGAACGTTGCACGGTGCGGAAGGCGGCGCAAGGCCGGCATCGGCCGGGACGCGTCCCGGTCCGCCTTCTTTCCACCTGTCATCTGTTGTCAGGTAGGGAGGGCGATTCAGGAAAACCCGCCTGACTGTGCTGTCCGGAGGACAATATTCGGTAGCAAGCAGACCGGACTCCCGGCAGATGTCCACCTGCACGTGCAGGTCGCAGGTCTCACGGGGAATCAGGTTGTGCGGGAAAATATCGGACACAATATTGGCTGGCGGGCAAAGTGGTCCCGCCCTTTTACCAGATTTGCTGCAGACTGCGACAGCCGGACTGATGCCGGCCGGCCGCGCAAACTCCCTTTCCGGCAGTCCCGCGTGGGCGGCAATCATAATCGGGTTAAGAAAAGCAGGGCCTATCCTCCCGCCGGGCGGCACAGTGCCGTCATTTTTGTCGTGACCGGCCCAGAAAGCGGCCACAATGTCCGGAGTGTAGGCTACCAGCCAGCCATCGCGCGAACCGGTACTGGTACCGGTTTTGGCAGCTGCCGGGCGGCCGATGCGCAGGCGGGTGGCTGTGCCGGCGCGGACAACATCCTGCAGGACGCTCGTCATCAGGTAGGCCGTCTCCGCGCTGAGAACCGCCTCTGAGCGCGGCGTATGCTCAAACAGAACTTTTCCGTTGCGGGCCTCAATGCGCAGCACGGCGACCAAGTCGGTCCGCACTCCGCGGTTTGCCAGCACAGCATAGGCCTGGGCGGCATCGATGACCTTTAATCCGTCGGTCAGGCCGCCAAGCACGGCGCTCAGGCCATGGTCGTTTCCCGCGCGATTTTGTTCCGGGCTGACAAAGGTGGAAATACCCATCCTCTTAGCGTAAGCAAGCCCCTTTTCCACGCCCAGCTGTTCAAAGAGGCGTACCGGCGGCAGGTTCAGGGAGTGTGTTACGGCGTAACGCGCCGTAACCAGGCCGCGAAATTCATTGTCATAGTTTTCCGGGGTCCAGGGACCCTGTCCTGTTTCCCAAACCGCCGGGGCATCATCAATAACAGTGGCCGGTACGGCGATGCCCTCCTCAAAGGCCGGCGCGTAAGCAATGATGGGCTTCAGCACCGAACCGGCGGGGCGCTTGGTATCCACGGCCCGGTTAAACGCCAGCTGTACGTCCTTTTCGTACTGCCTCCCGCCAACCAGAGCCCTGATATGGCCGGTTTGCGGTTCGGCAACCACCACCGCCGCCTGCGGCTGGACAGGCTGGCCGGCCGCAGACGTTCTTGGACGTCGCGGGTAAAGCTTGTCATTGCTCAGTGTTTCCTCGGCGACTCCCTGAACTTTTTGGTCTAGGGTGGTATAAATGCGCAAGCCTCCGCGGTACAGGGAATCCTCATAGCCCGGGATATTTCGCAGAAGTTTCATTACCTCGGACTTAACGAAGTCGATAAAATAGGGGAACGGGCGTTCAGGCAGCGGTGCGAGCCAAGTGCCGTCCGCGATTCGCTGTTTTGTTTCTTCTACCGCCCGCGTCATTTCTTCCCGCGAAATCTTTCCCAGATCGTGCATGCGGGAGAGCACCAGGCGCTGCCGCTTTTGCGCTTCTTCCAGGTTGCGCCGCGGGGAATACCGGCCCGGCAGGTTTGGAATACCGGCCAGCATGGCTGCCTCCGCCAGCGTAACCTCCGCCGCGCTCTTGCCAAAATAAGTCCGCGCCGCCGCCTCGACGCCGTAAGCATTAAAATCAAAGAAAATCATATTCAGGTAGAATTCCAGGATTTCGTCTTTGGTAAAAGTTCTCTCCAGGTGAAAGGCAAGATACAACTCCTGTACCTTTCTTCTGACAGTTTTATCATGAGTCAGAAAAGCAGTTTTGGCCAGTTGCTGCGTGATCGTACTGCCGCCCTGGATACCAAAGTCTCTGGCCCGCAAAGTGACGTAAACGGCACGCAGGAAGGCCTGGAAATCAAAGCCTCCGTGCTGGTAAAAGCGCTCGTCCTCTATAGCGATAAAGGCCTGCACGAGATAAGGGGAAATTTGTTCCAACGGTACAATAATGCGGTTTTCCGCACCCTGCAGCTTGGTAACCTCTTCGCCGTTTCTGTCAAAAATGAACGGAGATTCAGGCGGCGCCGCAACAACATCGGGGTTGAACTGCGGAACATCGGCAAGATAAGCGGAAACAATATTGTATGCAGCTACGGCGGCAACGAGCGAAATAAAGAGAAAGGCTGCCAGCAGCATTGGCAGCAACCGGCTGGAACGAAGCTTTTGCCTTATTTTGTTGCGGCTGGAACTAACCTTAGCTCCTTTTTTCCCTGGAAAAGGCATACCGGTCTCCTTTGAGTAAGTCCTTCTGCTCCATTATACCATGCAAGCCCTGAGCAGTAAATTGTAACCCGTAAAGGACAGAATTAACGTTTTAATGGACAAAGAGATAAAATATTAAGAATATTGAAGGACTTTATCTTCTTTTGCAGAAATGATAACTCGCCAAATACGCCGCAGTAAGTTTTCAGGTTCGATGATTATTTACCCAAAAATCAAAATATTCAATTATTGGCTGCGTCGGTAAGGCATATTTGTTTATTAGGGAGGTTTAGTTATGAGCAAGTATGAGCAGGTTTACAGGAGAAGTATTGAAGACCCCAACGGTTTTTGGGGCGAAGCTGCCGAGGCCATTTCGTGGTACAAGAAATGGGACAAAGTGCTTGACGATTCTAATGTGCCGTTTTATCGCTGGTTCGCCGGCGCTGAGATGAACACTTGCTACAATGCGCTTGACCGTCATGTGGAGGGCGGCAGAGGCGAGCAAACGGCGCTGATTTGGGACAGCCCGGTGACAGGCCGGAAACAAAAGTACACATTCCGGGAGCTTACCGGCGAGGTTGCGAAGTTTGCCGGTGTCTTAAGGTCGCTTGGCGTCAGTAAAGGTGACACTGTCATCATTTATATGTCGATGGTTCCTGAGGCACTGATGGCTATGCTCGCCTGTGCCAGGCTGGGTGCTGTTCACTCCGTTGTTTTTGGCGGTTTTGCGCCAAATGAGTTGGCGGTCAGGATTGATGACGCCAGGCCGAAGGTTATAGTTGCCACATCCTGCGGCATAGAAGGCATGACAAAAGTTATAGAATATCTTCCGATGCTTAATCTGGCTATCGAGCTGGCTACGCATAAGCCTGAAAAATGCATCATTCTGCAAAGGCCCCAGGCTAGGGGAGAGTTAAAGCAGGGGCGTGACCTGGACTGGGAGGAGTTAATGGCAAAGGCGTCACCTGTTGAATGTGTCTCCGTAAAGGCAACGGACCCGCTGTATATCCTTTATACCTCCGGCACAACAGGCCTGCCCAAAGGTATTGTCAGAGACAACGGTGGACATGCGGTAGCCCTGAGGTGGAGCATGGAAAACATCTACAACGTCAAGCCCGGCGATGTGTACTGGGCTGCTTCAGATGTCGGCTGGGTCGTCGGTCACTCGTATATCGTCTATGCCCCCTTAATAACCGGCTGCACAACCATCATGTATGAAGGCAAGCCCATCGGCACCCCCGACCCCGGCGCTTTCTGGAGAGTTATCTCCGAACACGGCGTAAAGGTTTTATTTACTGCGCCAACCGCTTTCCGGGCGATAAAAAAGGAGGACCCCAAGGGCGAGCATTTCAAAAAATATGATCTGTCCAATTTTAAGATACTTTTTCTGGCCGGCGAGAGGCTTGACCCTGACACTTATTATTGGGCAAGCGAGCTGCTCGGGCGGCCGGTAATCGACCACTGGTGGCAAACCGAAACCGGCTGGCCCATGACCGCAAACTGCATGGGGATAGAGGCATTTCCTGTCAAGGCAGGTTCCGCGACCAAGCCTGTGCCGGGCTATGTTCTTGAAGTTCTCGACGCCGGCGGCAATCAGGTGCCGCCAGGAACAGACGGAATTCTGGCCGTCAAACTCCCCTTGCCGCCCGGAACATTGCCGACTCTTTGGAATGCTGATGAGAGGTTTCTTAATTCCTACGTCAATCCCTATCCCGGCTATTACTTTACCGCTGACGGCGGGAATATAGATCAGGACGGCTATGTTTTTATTATGGGCAGGGTTGATGACGTGATAAATGTTGCCGGCCACCGGCTGTCGACGGGGACGATGGAAGAGATTATCGCCAAACATCCTGACGTTGCTGAGTGCGCGGTCTTTGGCGCCGAGGACAATCTTAAAGGACAGGTCCCTGTTGGTGTTGCTGTGTTAAAGGCCGGCGTGAGCCGCGACAGCGAGGAAATAAAAAAAGACCTTGTTAAGATGATCAGGGAGCAAATTGGCCCTATTGCCTGTTACAAGGATACTGCCATTGTTGCAAGGCTTCCCAAGACCCGCTCCGGCAAAATCTTAAGAGGAACCATGAGAAAAATTGCGGACGGTCAATCTTACTCAATTCCAGCCACCATTGACGACCCGGCAATATTGGGAGAGATTGCAGTTGCTTTAAAGCAGATCGGTTACGCTAAAGAAGAGGAGCCGATAACGCCGGCGGCGGCCTCCTGAAAAATTAGCTGATAAACTTAACGGGCCCTTTTCACAAAGGGTCCTTTTTTCTTGGCAGGAAGTATACTTTATGCTAGAATGATTTAGAATTTATGTAACATTTTCAAGACGGGGGTTGGCTGATGGAAGCGCGGCTACAGCTGGAAATTATTAAAAATAATACGACGGAGATTATTTCAGAGGAGGAACTGTTAAGTAAATTACAGCGGTCTGTGGTGACAGGGATTCCGTTGCGTGTAAAGCTCGGCCTTGACCCTTCCGCTCCTGACCTGCATCTGGGACACGCCGTTGTGCTGCACAAACTGCGGGAGTTTCAGCAGCTGGGTCACCAGGTGATTATTATCCTTGGCGATTTTACCGGGCGCATCGGTGACCCTACCGGGCGCTCCGAAACCAGAAGGCAGCTGTCCGATGAAGAGGTGCTGGCCAACGCGGCCACCTACAGCGAGCAGATTTTTAAAATCCTGGATCCGGACAGGACGCTGGTGCACTTTAACAGCGAGTGGCTGGCAAAGCTTGATTTTGCCGGGGTGATTCAGCTTTCTGCCAGGTATACGGTGGCCCGGATGCTGGAACGCGAGGACTTTGCCAGGCGCTATCGCGAGCAGCAGCCAATCAGCATCCATGAATTTTTCTACCCGTTAATGCAGGGCTATGATTCTGTGGCGCTGCGCGCTGATATTGAATTCGGCGCTACGGAGCAAAAGTTCAACCTGCTGATGGGCCGCCACCTGCAGCGCGAGTACGGCCAGGAGCCGCAGGTCTGCATTATGATGCCGATTTTGGTTGGCCTTGATGGAGTACAAAAGATGAGCAAATCTTTGGGCAACTACATCGGCATCACGGAGGAGCCGGTTCAGATGTACGGCAAGGTGATGTCCATGGCGGACGAACTGATGCCGGAGTATTACCGGCTGGCTACCGACTATACCATGGAACAGGCGGCTCTGGTGGAAGCGGCTTTGCGAAACGGCAGCCTCCACCCGCGGGATGCCAAAATGCAGCTGGCGCACCGCATTGTGCAAATTTACCACGGGCGGCAGGACGCAGCCCTGGCAGAGGCGGAATTTCAAAAAGTTTTTCAGCAACGTGATTTGCCAAGCGACATCCAGGAAGTTGATGTTTCAGTCCTGGCTGCCGACGGGCGTGTGCAACTTATCAGGCTGTTGGTTTATGCCGGGTTGGCCGCCAGCAACAGTGAGGCGCGGCGCCTGCTCCAACAGGGCGGTGTCCGTGTGGGCGGCGAAAGAGCAGATGACACCGAGGCCGAGATTGCAGTGCGGCCGGGCCTCGTCATCCAGGCAGGGAAACGCCGGTTCATCCGCCTTAAGTAAAATTTGAGACGATCCCTCACCTTTGGCGGTTATTTATCATACGCTGGAGGGGGGGATTTATTTTGTGGAAACGAAGCAGGCTGACCCTTAGCCGGGAGGCGCGTTCTTTTTTTCTGCTGGCTCTTTTTGTCTTTGCCCTGTCCCGCTTAGGCTCATTTTTTGACAGCAACTTACTGCCGGCAATCCTGTCAATTGCCGAGGCCCGTACCAACGCCTTGGCCATTCGGGCCGTCAATGAGGCTGTTGCTGAAAAATTTGCCGGGAATATCCTGTACCAGGACGTGGTTATTTTACAGAAAGACCAGGAAGGTAAAATCGTGATGGCTCAAACCAACGTCAGAGAAGTAAACCGTCTGGTTGCCGAGACTACCCTGCAGGCGCAAGGCGCGCTTACCGCTTTAAGTGAAGAGAAAATATACGTACCGTTCGGGCAGGCGCTGAACAATGTTTTTCTGGCCGGCCTGGGGCCGCGTATCCCCGTGACTCTGATTCCGGTGGGGTTTGTCAGTACGGAAATAACCGATACTTTTGAAGAGGCCGGGATTAACCAGGTGCGTCACAAGCTGTATCTCAGGATCCAGGCGGAGGTGCAGGTGGCCATCCCATTTATGTCCTCTGTTACGCATGTTTCAACCACTGTTCCGATTGTTGACGCCATCTACCCGGGTGCGGTGCCTGACACGGTTATTAACCTGAAATTCCCGGGCGGCGGCAGCTTTCCCCTGCGGCCGGAATGAGCCAAGCCGGGGGCGTATTTTTCACTGTTTCTCAGCATAACAATGAACAGGTAAACAGTTATGCAGAGGAGCAAAGAAGATGGCTGATCGCCGGGAGATGCGCCGGCAGCGTCGCAGGCTGCGGTTACTCCTTATTTTGCTTGTTGCGGCTGCGGTGCTGTCGTACCTGTTGCATGAGCAAATCATCAGAGGCGTATTTTCCCCTCTTGTGCGGGGGGTAATCTACCGCGTCGAAACGGACAGGAAAGCTGTTTCACTGACTTTTGACGTGGTCTGGATGCCGGCGGAGACGGGAAGAATCCTGGATATCCTGGATCGCTACCAGCTTACCGCCACATTTTTTCTGACCGGCAACTGGGTGCGCCGGAATCCGGACTTGGCGCGGGAGATTATTTTGCGCGGACACGAAATCGGGCAGCACACCTTTTCTCACCACCGGCTGCCGGAGCTAAACGATAACGAACTGGTCCGCGAATTTGAACAGATGGAGAAGGCCTTGCGCGATGAATTAAACGTCACGACAGAGCTTTTCCGCCCGCCCTACGGCGAGATTGACGAGCGGGTGCGGGACTTTGCCGCTGCCAGAGGCTACACTACCGTCCTGTGGAGTATAGACCCGCATGACTGGCTTAACCCGGGCGAGGAGTTGCTGACCGGCACAGTTATCCAAAAGGCTCATCCCGGAGCGATTATTCTGCTCCATACCAGCGCCGGTCAACTGCCTGAGGCCCTACCCGCAATTATTGAGGGACTGAAGGCAAAGGGATTTGAAATGTTGCCTCTCTCCGCACTGCTGGCCGAGTCTCGTAAGGTGGGGGCGGATTGATGCGCTACCGCTATTTTGGCAGTTTTGACGGATTAAAAGTGGCGACCATATTACTATTGCTCAGTATTGCGCCGTTTGCCTTAAACAGATGCGGCAAGAGCTTCCGGCAGGACGGGCCGGTCGTCAGGCCAAATGTTACTTTCCGCGGGAATGCTATGGGAGGTCTGACAGCGGCCGAGGCCCGGATTGCAGTGGAGAACCTGTCCCGGGACTTACGGGCCGCACCGCTTCCCGCCATGCGGGACCGGGAGACGGGCGGGATAATCCCTGAGTTAAACGGCTACGAGGTTGATGTGGAGAAGACTGTGAGGGCTGCGCTGTCTGCACTCCCCGGAACCGTGGTCTTTCCAGTCTTCCGGGAAACGGTGCCGCAGGTAACTATGGCCGTGTACCCGGAACTGCCTGTTTACCGGGGCCGCCCGGAAAAAGCGCAGGTAGCCCTTCTTGTCAATGTGGCCTGGGGGAACGAGTACCTGCCGGAGCTGGTGCAGGCATTGCGTGAGACAGGGGCGGGAGCAACATTTTTTCTTGTTGGGCGCTGGGTTCGCTCGTTTCCTGAAGCGGCGCATTCCATCCGTGACGCGGGGTTTGAACTGGCTAACCATGGTGACTCGGACGCCATAAGCCTGACAAGGGCCACAGTTGCGGAAGCGAGAGCGGATATAGCCGGCGCGGCTGGGACAATTGAATCTGTGTTGGGTGTTCGTCCGTCTTTTTTCAGCCCTCACAGGGGGGAACTGACGGAAAGAGTGCTGCAGGCCGCCGCCCTGGAAAAGACGCGTGTCATCATGTGGAGCGTCGATACTGTCGACTGGCGCCTGCCGGGTGCGGAGAAAATGGCGCAGAAAGTTCTGGCCAAAGCCGCTGGTGGCAGTATGATTCTTATGCACCCGACAGCGCAAACGGCTGAGTTTGTACGGAAGGTTGTTCCGGCTTTGCGGCAAAGGGGTTTGCAGGCCGTTTCCGTCGGTGAGCTGCTTTGCCCTACACATACTCCCGCAGGCGATAAAGGTGGTGTGCCGTGAGGGTTAGAAGAACTGCTCCCTGGCGCACGGTTCTGCTGGTGCTGCTGTTCAGCCTGTCTGCAATATTTCTCATTTATAGTCTTGGTGACCGGGTTCATCGCTACTTCCGGGGCGTCAAGCCGGGGGTGACTCTGGAAGGAATTGCCATGGAACGTCTGCTGGCCGGGGAGGTGCGCGAAAAAGTTGAACAGATGAGGGCCGCGGTGGAAATTGCTCCGCGCAATGCCCGCTATGACCGGAAAACCGGGAACGTTGCCCAGGAAGTGCCTGGAACGGCCATTGCTCTGGAAGCAACGGTCAGAGAGGTCATGGGGGCTGAGAAAAATCAACAGCTTAAGCTGACACTCATTTCACTGGAGCCGGAGCTGACCGCGGAACATTTTCAGAGTATCACCCGTAAAATCACCTCTTTTTCCACCAGCGGCGGAGGCAGTGCCGGGCGCACCGACAACCTTTATACGGCGGCAAAATATATGGATGGCACTGTGCTGGCACCGGGTGACGTCTTTTCGTTTAATAAGGCGACCGGTCCCCGTACCTTTGAGCGGGGCTACAGCATGGCGCCCGTTGTGGGGGGTGTGGGCATCGGAGGCGGTGTCTGCCAGGTGGCAACCACCCTGTATAACGTCGCCCTGCGGGCAGGCCTGGAAATAATTGAGAGGCACCGGCACAGCGTACCTGTCGGTTATGTGCCTGCAGGCAGAGACGCGACGGTAACCAATTACATTGACCTGAAATTCCGCAATTCAACCGATGGGTTTCTCAAAATCCGCTCCGGTGCCGGAGGAGGTCATGTATGGGTGCAGCTCTGGGGCCAGCAACTTGACAAAGACGCGCCCGGCAAGTAAGCTCGAGGAAAAAAAGAAGTGGTGATGACCAATGCAGGACCTCAGGGTTTTTGTACACAGACTGCCCCACGCTCGTGACCTGCCTCTGCCCGGTTATATGACGGCAGGTGCGGCCGGTATGGACCTCCAGGCCGCCGTTGACGAACCGTTTGTTCTGTTGCCCGGCAAACGAGCTTTGCTGCCTACCGGACTGCAACTCAGCCTTCCTGCCGGCGTTGAGGCGCAGGTGCGACCTCGCAGCGGCCTGGCAATAAAACACGGCATCAGTGTGCTGAACAGCCCGGGCACAATTGATGCCGATTACCGCGGTGAAATAAAAATAATCCTGGCCAATTTAGGCGAAGACCCTTTTGTGGTGAGGAGAGGTGACCGTATTGCCCAGTTAGTGTTCGGCAGGGTCTTCAGGGCATCTTTCAGTGAGGTGGAAGTACTGCCGGAGACAGGACGGGGGGAAGGAGGTTTCGGGCATACCGGCGTTTAACGGTCTTGTTCCAAGAAAAATTTAAGGAGCTGACTGTCTGATGGAGTTTTATTTCCTGTTGCTGGCTGCCGTTGCAGTTTCCCTGGCGCTGCGTATCCAGGAAAAAAACAGGTCACAGCCACACCAGCTGCCTGAACACGCCAAACCGTCTCCCTTGTCCCAGGCATTGCAGGAGATGGTGGGTACGGCCGGCGGAATTTATCTGTCGCTGGTCTTACTGGCTTCATTCCTGCAAGTGAGTCTGGATGAAAAATGGCTGATATTCGGAACCAAAATGGATCCGCTGGCGTTTATGGCACTGGTGCTGGCAATCTTGCAGCCTCTCCTGAAGCGCCTGTACTACCGGCTCAAAAAGGTGTGGTGACCTTGGAACTTTCCAGACTGTCACGCAAAGAGATTATCAATCTGTATGACGGCGCAAGACTTGGCTATGTGGGAGAATCGGATCTGCTGATTGATGAGCAGAGCGGGCAGATCAAGGCCATCATCGTGGCGCCAAGGGGGCTGCCGCTTAGGTTTGGGCGGCCTAAGGAGCTGATTATTCCCTGGGCGGCGGTCAAAAGAGTGGGCAAAGAAACGATGATTATTGACCTTTCCGCAACAGCCTTTCCGTCCGGGATGTGATGAATAAAGCCGCGCTTCCCTGCTGATACTAACCTGGAAACAGTATCAGGCTAAGGGAGGCATCTGATGTCACAAACAGTTATAGGAATCTTCCGTTCCGACGAGCAGGCGGAAGAGGCTGTCCGAGAGCTGAAAGCGAGGCATTTCCCAGTTGACGACATTTCTGTGGTGGCGCGCGGAGAAGGACGCGGTAAGGGTATGGGAAACCAGGACCTGGCTGACGGAACGGTTGCGGGCGGAGCTATAGGCGGTCTGACCGGATTGCTGGCCGGTGTCGGGGCCCTGTTAATTCCGGGGGTTGGTCCGATTATAGCCGCGGGACCGCTGGCAGGCGCTCTGACCGGTATCGTGACAGGTGGGATTGCCGGCGGTCTTATTGACTACGGAATCCCAGAGGAAGAAGGCCGGCGCTATGAAAAGGAAATCAGTCGCGGCAATGTTCTGGTGGCAGTGGAGACGGCTGACGAAGACTTATCCGCTGATGTAATTGCCGCCTTTCGGGAAAACGGTGCCCAGGATGTAAAGACTCACTCGTAATCAGGATAACCCCGCCCGGTGCCTCAGGTGCCGGGTTTTTCTTTGCCAAAAACAAGTCACCCTTTCCTGCCGTCATCACATATACTAAGTTACCGCTGGTAAGGAGGGGTTGCGGTTGCAGGCTTTGGAGCTGCAGGGCTTTAACATTCTGATAGCCGGAGGAGACAGGCGGGAAGTGGTTCTCGCCGGTGCCCTGACGGAAAAAGGGGCACAGGTCTGGCTGCACGGGTTTGAAGAATATCAGCTGCCATTGGCAGAAAAGGTCCGGACCTGCCTGCCGGAACAAGCGGACGTAATTATTTTCCCTCTGGCAGGCTGCGATGACGGCGGATATATTTTTGCGCCCTTTGCGGCAGAGCCATGTACCCTTGACAGCCTGCAGCAGCAGCTCTCACACGCCGCTCTGCTGATTTGCGGACGCCTGCCGGCACGGTACCTCCCGGAGATGAGTAAAGCCGGAGTGCGCGTCTTCCTAAGCGGAGAGGACGAAGAGCTTGCCATCCTAAATGCCGTACCGACCGCAGAAGGTGCTCTGGAATTAGCCATGCGCGAATCAAGCGTCACTATTCACGGCAGCGAATGCCTGGTCGTTGGTTTTGGCCGGTGCGGCCGGACGCTGGCCAGGATACTTCATGGCTTGGGCGGAAAAGTCACGGTCGCGGAGCGAAGCGGCGAAGCACGGGCCATAGCTTGGTCACACGGGTTTCCAGCGCAGAGAATGGACGCTCTGGCCGGGTTGGTTGAAAAGAGCAGATTTATCTTTAATACCGTACCGGCGCCTGTCCTGACGGCCGAGGTCCTTGAGAGAGCCAACCGTGCCGCCGTGATCATAGACATTGCCTCCCGGCCCGGAGGAACCGATTTTGCCGCCGCCCGGAAGCTTGGCATCAAAAACTTCCTGGCACTGGGCCTTCCGGGACTTGCAGCGCCGGAAACTGCCGGCGAAATCCTGGCCCGTGTTTACTTGCCGCGGATCTACTCACAGGGGAGGGGAGTGAAAAATGAAGCTTAAAGGTGTCAGACTAGGATTTGCCTTGACCGGTTCCCACTGTACACTGGAAAATATATTTCCCGAACTGGATAAGCTAATCTCCGAGGGTGCGGAAATATGTCCGATTATTTCACCGTCCATAGACCACACCGACACCCGCTTTGGGGAAACTACGGAATGGAAAAGCAGGCTGGTGCAAACAACAGGACACAGGCTGATCAACAGCATTGTCGGCGCCGAACCAATCGGCCCGCAGGCGTTGCTTGATGTTTACATTATTGCGCCCTGTACCGGGAATACGCTGGCCAAACTGGCCAACGGCATCACAGACACCCCTGTGCTGATGGGGGCAAAAGCACAACTGCGCAATCTCCGGCCGGTCGTTTTGTCTATCACCACCAATGACGGTCTGGGAATAAACTTAAAGAACATAGGGCTGCTGCTGAACACCAAAAACATCTATCTGGTGCCGTTCGGCCAGGACAGTCCGTTTGTCAAGGCCAATTCTCTGGTAGCTAACCTCGAACTTCTGTTGCCGACGGTTCTGCACGCACTGCAGGGGAAGCAGCTGCAGCCTTTGCTGGTAAGTATGCATGAAGTGAAATAAAAATTGAAAAAAGGTATCTCCTTTGTTATAATCGGCTTAATCCTGATGGAAACCGGAGGTGGCCCTGTTGTTTCCGCCCTTTGGAGAAGTGCTTACCGCAATGGTGACTCCGTTCTCACAAGACGGGGAAGTAGACTACGGCAAGGCGGCTGAATTAGCCGCGTACCTTGCAGAAAACGGTTCAGACGGACTGGTGGTGGCCGGTACCACCGGCGAATCACCCACCCTTACCGGGGAAGAGAAGCTGGAGCTGTTTCGTGTCGTGGTCAGGGCTGTAAGGGGAAAAGCCAAAGTTGTAGCCGGCACCGGCTCCAACAATACCAGACAAACGGTACAGTTTTCACGGCAGGCGGCCGACTGCGGCGTGGACGGTCTCATGTTGGTCACCCCTTACTACAACAAACCGTCCCAGGAAGGTCTGTTTCAGCATTTTACCGCTGTGGCCGAAGCCGTCTCACTGCCGGTGATGCTTTATAACGTGCCAGGCCGCACCGGTGTCAATATGCTTGCTGAGACCACCCTGCGCCTGGCACAGTTGCCCAATGTAGTGGCGGTGAAAGAAGCAGGCGGGGACCTGCAGCAAATTGGCCTCCTTTGTGCAGGCGCCCCATCCGGGTTTGCCGTTTACAGCGGCGACGACGCCATGACTTTCCCGCTCCTTGGCCTAGGCGGCTGCGGGGTGGTTTCGGTGGCCGGACATGTGGCGGGAAAAGAAATAAAAGAAATGGTGAGCGCCTGCCGGCAGGGTGACACAGACCGGGCACGCCGCCTTCACCACCGCCTGATGCCGCTGTTTGGCGTCCTGTTTATTGCCAGCAATCCCGTTCCCGTCAAAACCGCCATGAACATTCTCGGCCACGGCCTTGGGCCGGTCCGCTTGCCGCTGGTGGCGCTCAGCGATGCGCATCTGGCGGAAGTGAAAAAAGTCCTGACCGCGCACGGCTATCTGAATTAGTTGCCGGGGAAAAGCAAATATAAAAAAACAGGAGAACTCACCGGCTTTCCTGAAAAGGTGGCCGGTGTTTATTTTTTCCGTACAAAGAGGAAAAAGCGGCGGCTTTGTCAAAATGTCGGGGAAAGATACACACGGAAGGGTTGTCAGGGTGGAATTATTTGAGGTATTTCCGCAAAATTTCTTTTCCCTGTTCGCCTCGCCTAACCGGACGATTTGCGCGGAGGCGCTGCTGGTGTTGCACAGGCACTACCGGCAGGAAACCAGGCTGAAGAAGGCGGAGCTGGTGTCACGGCTGGTGTCGGGGATAGAAACAAGGATGCTGGAACTGGAGGCGGAGGAAGGAGACCCGTACGGGTTTGGTGAAGAGGTGAATCTGTCGGGCAGAGCGCATTTTCTGCTCAGGAAGTTCCTGCTGAAAGTCGGGCTGCCGGAAAACCGTTTTTATCTGGACGGCATGCCGATGAATATTAAGACGCTGAAAGCCTGGCTGTTAAACCATTATTCCCGGCAGTACCAGTTTTTTGAAAGCAACCGCGACTACCGTGAAGTACTGTCAGGAGTGCTGGGCTACTTAAACGAGCGCTTTTTCCGCCTGTTCCGCAAGGCGGTTCCATTTTCGCCGATAATTAACATTAAGCAGTTTATCACAGAGTTTGTCTGCGATGTGGAAAAGGAAGTGGACATTACCCATATGCAGGAAAATATCCGCCAGTATAAGCAGCTGGAGGAGGAGCTGGCTTTGGTGGAAAAAAAGGTAGCAGCGCTGGAAGTCATTGCCGTACTGTACCGGACCTACCGCGAGGAGGCTGAACGCCTGCGGATGCAGCAATACCTTTTGGAGCGTGCCGCCTTGGAAAAACGTGTGCGGGATATGGAGACGCTGCGCGAAGAAGTGGCGGTACTGGAAGAGAGTATAAGTAACCTGCGGGGGAAAATTGTCCGGGATGCCTACCGCACCAAGCTGGAAAAAATGAAAAAAGACCCGGCCTATGCCGAGTTTTTCGGGTTGATTGAACTGATGTTAAAGCTAAATATCCGGTTGGAACAGGAAGCTTTACTGGCGGAAGGTGACTTACAACTCGCACCCGACTGTTATCGTTCGCTAAAAAAAGCATTAACTATACAGGCAATAAAATGTTCAAAATCAGGCAAATGATTTTGGATGATATTGTATATTTCTTCGTCTGAGATTTTATCGTACAGGTGAACGGCCCGGTTTCTGAACTTTACCATAGTAAGAAAAAGCTCTAGGTCTTTCTTGGGCAGGATTTGGTTTTTCGTCAGCAGTTCAAAAGTTTCCCTGTAAGTCTTTGGCGTCCCCAGATGATTCTTGGCAACAACGTGATTCCCAATGTCAATCATGGCCTCTATGGATACCTGCAGCATCCTGGTAGCAGCAGGGGAGTAAAGCGGGCTTTCGCAAAATTGCGTATAGCTTACACTCCGTATTGTTTCTAATAAAACGAGGTTGTCTTTAATGCGTTGAATTTTATCCCGGAGCTTGTCCGCGTTAATCATCCAGATATACCTCTCTTAAAGCGTCATCATAGTCCCTGTAGAATATATCAAGGTCAATTTTGTAATCGGCATAACGTTTAAGAACATATTCGATAAAATCATCCAGATAACTATCATTCATCTGCAACAGCCTGCCGGTGGAAATTACCTCATACTGTAAAGTAATGGGGGCATCTTGCAGCGCCACAACATTTACATCGTCTTCCCGGGTAATATTAGCAATATCTGCGGAGATTTCCAGCAAACGGTCAAAGTTATAACCTCCGGGCGTAAACAAGACGGCTAAATCCACATCACTTAGGGGCAACTGAAATTCGGTGCCATAGGAGCCATAAATAAAGCTTGCCGCAATATCCGGACACCTCCCAAGGTACTCCCGAATAGCAGGCAGGTGATCGTCAATATTTATTTTAACCGGATTTCTTGACAAGCGCGCCATCATTATCCCTCCCGTGCGGCTATTTTGCAGCCCCGCTATTGCAGGTAATCAACAACATGTCGGCAAAACAACTCTAAATCGTTGAGCCGCGTCTGCAAAATGTTGTACAGTTCCTCCGGGGTTACCTTGTTATAGTCATGGATAAGTCGGTTACGGTAACCTGCCATGCCAGTTATTTTGTTGGCATAATCTTCCGGCAAAATGCTGCTTTCAGATAGCATTATGATTACCGAGCGGTAGTCAGAAGGAACTCCTGCACCGGACTTAACCAGCAAATGACGCCCTAAATCGAATATTGCTTCTAAGGCGCGACGCAACCTGTTTTCGGCAATATCTATGGCGTCTTCGTTAGTGCAAAATTCTTTCTTCGGTATTTCAGCAAGCTGTCTTAACCTCTTAACCGAATTTCGAATGATGTTCAACCTGTCAGTGATTAAAACAAGGTTATACAAGCGGGGTTTCCTCCTTGATTGCCTCAAACAATTCCTGCCGGCTCATCTCAAGGTGAAATCTGAAGTCCAGGTACTCACCTGAAACAATATACTCAATGTCGGTACGTAGCTCTTCATCGCTGGAATAAAGAACTTCCCCGGTTGAGATAACCTCAAAACGCACTGGTAACGAAGCTTCGTGGAAAAACAGCAAATCTGGCTCCAGGGGTGACAATGCCTGAGCCAGGCGAGGATACAAGTCCATATACAGGTCTACCTGATATTTCGCTCGGTGATTGAGCAAAACAGCCAGATCAATATCCCGGGCCAGTTCCTTATTGTCAAGATACGAGCCAAAAAGGTAAACCGCGACGATTTCCGGATAAAAACTAAATATCTCTGCCAGCTCTGACTTTAAAGAATTATCCAGTATACTTTTTCTTTTCATGAAGGCCTCCAAAAGAGGAATAATCAGCTTTGGTTACCATCATTTTAGCAGGAAGAAACAGTTAAGTCAAAGAGTCTAACGGAATCTGTGTATGAACAGGAGCAGGTACGACGCTAAATATGACGAATTGTTTTCCATCATGGACAACCACCAATCTGAAAAGGATCTGATTGCCCGGGCCAGGCATTGCCCGGAGGCTTTCGGCCGCCTTTATGACCAAAACTATTCTGCCATACTCAACTATTGCCTGCGCCGGACCGGTGATGTCGAGCTTGCTCAGGATATCACAGCCGAAACCTTTGTTAAGGCGCTGAAAAATATCGGACGTTTCCAGTGGCGGGGCCATTCGTTTTCCGCTTGGCTCTACCGCATCGCCGGCAACGAGCTGGCCGGCTATTTTCGCAAAGGCGCCTACAGAGCGGTTTCCTTGGATTATTTACGGGAGAGCCAAGGATTTGAGCCGGCAGCGCCGCATGAGCTGGAAGCAGAATTGATTGCGGCACAGGAACAGTTGGCGCGACATCAGGACTTCCTCTCCTGCCGGCAAAAAATAAGCCAACTGCCGCTCAAATATCAGGAAGTAATCGCCTTGCGATTCTTTGCCGGCAAAAGCCTTAGAGAAATAGCCGAGATTCTGGACAAGCCGGAAGGCACAGTGAAGTCGCTTTTGCACTGGGGCATGGAAAAATTACGGAAGCTCTTTAACAGTGGTTAAGCCAAGCGCAACTTTTTTCCCGCAGCAGCGTTAAGTAAGCAGAGGGCTGAGTGAGATGAAAATAACCAGTAATGCCGATAACGAAAGACTGCAAGCCAAGCTGGAAAGCCTCGAGCTTCCCGAGGTGCAGCTGCCGAAAAGGCAGCATCGTCTGAGGGAAACGCTGCTTGCTTCAGCTTGCTTTGAAAAAGACGTCGCCTTTCTCCCCCTTCATCGAAAAATCACAGCAAACATTAGGCCGGTCGCCTGGAAGCTGGCAGCCTCATTTGCTGTTTTGTTCCTGATTCTTGGAACACACAGGACATTTTTGACTGCCCCACAAGCGGTAGCGAGCCTTGCTATGCAGGTCAACCCAGCTGTAACCATGACTATTAGCGCAAGAAACAACGTTATTAAAGCGGAGGGTTTGGACGAACAGGGTCAAGCCCTCCTGGCAGGGGTAGACTTGACAGGCCGGGAGGTGCCGCAGGCGCTGCGCATAATCGCAGACGCAATGCGGGAAGCCGGCCTGCTTGGCCCTGAGCGCCGGATACTGCTGGCGCTGCATCCGGCCAACGACAGATTGGGAGCGGCTGATTTAGCTGCTTTGTCAGGCAATGTACGCCAGACACTGGATGAATACCTGGCAGAGCACGGGCTGTCACTTAAAGTCGTAAGCAGTGAGCTTACCGCTGAATTCTCGGTAGCGGCCAACAAAGCCGGCCTGATGCCCGCTGACTATGTTGACTTAGTGGCCGCCGTTGGTTCCCCGCTGGCCATGCAGGTGCTGAACCTGTTAAAGGAACTGGGCCTTAATCCGGCACGGTACAAAGAAGAACTGCCCGGCATCTCAGAGGCCATAATTGACCTCATCGAAGAGCAAGGGCTGAGCAAAGATGAAGCTCTGGCCAGGATTAAGGCGGCAGTCAAGTCTGACCCCACGCTGGAGAACTTTGACGAATTGCTTGAAACCCCGGAAACAGAAACAGAAGAAAGTAATGAATCCGGCAGTCCTGAGAATGACAAGTCCGAAAGGCCGGAGCGTGATACTGAACCGGACGCGCAGTACAAAGATTTGGACGAGAAAGCCGGGCCAAAGAACCTCGAGCGTGATAAATCTAAACCAGACACCGCCGGCGAAGATGCGGATGAAGTTAAAGAAGTAGAGGAAAGCCCGTATGAACTTCAGAAGCCGGCTGATGGTTCTTACAGGGAGTGAGGGGAAAGCAATGGGCCCGGTTCAGTTCGTGAACCGGGCCCATTGCCATGTGCGCAAAGCTATTGGCGGACGATGATACTGCGGTCACTGGGATTCCAACGTACCACTGCACCGAGATTTTCCGAAACAAAGCGCAAGGGGACAACTGTCCTGTCCTGTACGACTTTAACCGGTACTTCGAGCGCGACAGTCCTGGAAGGCGCTCCCTTAACATGGATGCGTGCCTCATCATCGCCCAGGCGAATCTTGATGGTAACTGCTCCCCTGGTGAAAGTCACTTCTTTATCGTCCTCGTCCCACAGGAAAACCGCGCCCAGCTGCTCGCCAAGGAAGCGCAGCGGCACCAGCGTCCTGCCGCCCTCAACAAGGGGAGCTGCTTCCAGCCTTCTTGCTTCACCGTTTACGCGGGCGTTCTTTTGCCCAAGCTGTAGCCTGACAACTCTTCGCTCCAGGGTGATATCGATATCGTACTCAAGAGTTGTATATCCGGTTCCATATGTTTTGCCGGACTTGCCGGCATCTTTGTCATCATCGTCCTCGTCAGCTTCTTCCCCGGTCAGGCTGACGCTGACTGAAACATATGGGATATACTCGAGTACTGCGTACACTCCACCGCCTACAGTAATTATATCGCGGCTTTGCTCGAAACTAACGTCCAGGGAGTCATCCTCAAGCTCAATTTCGTAACTCTCCAGACCATAGGCCCGGTCCACAACACTGGCAAAATGCCTTTTTGCCTGTTCCAGTGCCGCTTCATCCATCACACCGGCCCTCTTGAACTCTCCGGAATAAGACAGGCTGTCGTCTTTGACATCCAAATCCAATTCTTCTTTTGTGACGCTGAACCCGGCCAGCGGCACTCCTCCAAGCTCTCTTTTCACTTCAGCCAAAATCGTTTCCAGCACATCTTCTTTAAACGAGTGTCGCGGCTCCGCGCTGACCGCAAACGGCGCGGCCAGCAGGGAAAGGGTAAACAGAATCATCAACAGGGTAACCTTACTCTTCATCTTCTTTACCTCCTGCCTGATTTAGTCCCGGCTGTTCCGCCGGCCTGACGTTATAACGCACAGAGGCAAAAAAGGTTGCATTTGGCAACACAGGTTAAGACGAATTAACCGTACTTCCCGACCGCTTGGTCAGGGAGCAGACAGTAACATATGGGGATTAGCGAAACTACGAAATGATGACCCCGCAAGGGGTTATTTTTATGATCAGCAGGAGAAATGACAAAATATGGCGAAAACCCAGCAATATGCCTGTTCGCTTGCTCAAAGGCACAGTATGCTGACCGTTTTAAAAGGGAATGTCTGTTCGATGACCCATTTTGTCAATAGAAATTTGCCATGGAATTACTTTTTTTGATATCATAGCGCCAGAGGAGGCAGGTATGAACAAAATTAGCAAATGGCAGCGATTAAATAGCGCTATGAACGTTTTAGCTCAGGATAAGGGTATTTCGGCAAAGGAAATAGCTGCCTGCCTGCAGGTTTGCGAGCGCACAGCTTACCGTTATCTCCGCAACCTGAGAGAGCTGGGATATCCTGTTTATCCCAGTCGTGACCCGGAAACGGAGGAACGTAAATATTTATTAACGCCAGTCTCCTTTACCGGACCAGAGGCGTTAGCCTTGGCGGCGGCCAGTCAGTCACTGCTTAACCAGGAAGGGCTTCCCCTTTGCCGGGACCTGAAATCAGCTTTGGGTAAAGTGGAAAGTGTTATCCGATACGGCGAGGACACTCATGCCTACCGGCGCCTGAAACCGCACTTTACATACCTGAGTCAGGAACTCCGTGATTATTCACCGTGGCAGGAGATGATTGCCGCCTTAACCGACTCCATTCGCCGCAGCCGCAGTGTTACAGCCATCTATGACTCTTATTCCGGCGGCAAAGTGACTGAACGTGTCCTTGACCCTTATCATCTTTTCTGGGGGGAAGGCAACCTATATCTTGCCGCCTATTGCCATCTGCATCACGAAGTCCGTAATTTTCGCATCGACCGCTTTAAAAAAGTTAAGGCCGAAAGTAACATTTTTGTCCGCGACCCGTCTTTTAACCTGGAGGACTACCTGAAACCAAGCTTTCGCGTCTGGAGCGGCACTGAGGAAGTCAGCGTCCGCTTTCTTGTCCACCATCCAACATCCCGCTTCTTCCGTGAATCAAGCTATCACCACTCGCAACATCTTCAAGACCTGAATGATGGTCAAATTATCTGCACCCTTACCGTCTATAACAGCCCGGAGCTCAAAAGCTGGCTCCTCAGCTGGGGCAAACAGGTAGAGGTGCTTGAGCCGCAGGAACTGCGCGAGGAAATAAAGCAAGAACTGCAGGCCTGTCTGCAGCGCTATTATTCCTGATGCCCAGCAACTTAAGTTTAGTAGACCTCTATGCCCCCTCAAAACGGGGTATCATCAGGAGGACGAAAATAAGCCTTGTTTTTGATCCACCTGTAGGGGCACGGCATGCCGTGCCTGCATTTTCAGAGTAGTCGCTTACGACGATTTCTCGTCGCTACCGGGAATGAAAATATCTCCCAGGATGCGATTTTCGGAGGAACGTGGTAGGGGAGGCATTGAATTATAATTTTGAAGGCGAGGCATACTTTGTTGTTCTATGCTCACTCTGAAAACAAATTAAATATTAGAGAGCTAATGGTGGATCACCTTCGGGAAACAGCCAGTTTAGCAGAACGATTTGCCTCTTTTTGGGGAGGCAAAGATGAGGCGAGAGCGGCAGGTTTGTTACACGATTTGGGGAAGTATACAGATCTTTTTCAAAAAGTTTTGATACGTGCTGAAAGCAATATTGATCACGCTACACCCGGCGCTTTGGCTACTCTTAAACAATACAAATATCAGGGAATCGCCGCCGCACTGGCAGTTCAGGGCCATCACGAGGGATTGATATGCGGAATCCCTGGTGAGCTACTTGCATCTGTGATAATGAAGAACGCGATCTCCGCTACGGGTAAAACTTTTTCATCGCGGGATGTGGACAGTCTGCTGCTGCATCTAAAAAATGATGCATTAGAACTGCCTGCTGAAATTCAGAGTGATTACCCTGATTATTATAAGAGTAACTGCAGTATAGCAGCGATGTTATATGTCCGAATGCTCTATTCAGCCCTGGTGGACGCTGACTTCCTCGCAACCGAAGCACACTTTAACGGTGATGCAAACGGTTATAAGTACAG
>JBGFRB010000011.1:0-48133 GCA_041695355.1 Bacillota bacterium | reverse complement strand
CTCCTTATGTATGAATGGCGGCTGCAAAGGAATGCTCAGCCACCTATCATTATCCCATTGTTCCGCCATCACTGGCAAGAAAAAACCGCCCTCTCTCCGACACGGAAAGTGAGCGGCGACAGGATTCCCGGTGTCATTGTTTCTGAAAACACGGACGTTGTAGCTTCCCGTTCTGGAAGGAATAAAACGAACGTTAAAGCTGAGCGACTGGTTTTGTGGGATGTTGCGCACTACTCCGCCGGGCATTGCGCCGTTTACGGCAAGACGCCCCCAACCGCCGCGGTGGGAGGCAATTGCACGCCCGGCAGTCAGTCCTCCGTCTACCTGTTGCCGGCGCTCGCTCCAGGGTGCGGCTTGCCAGTTGCTCCAGGTGGAGGGGATGAGAACGTGAGTGTAGTATTGCGCAAACCCGTGCCAACCCGCGTGGAAATCGCTGCCGGTGCGGACCGACAACACACCTCTGCCCGCTACGGCATCACTCAGCGCTTCCGGCGTGAAAGCGCGCGCCAGCCACCACTGGGTTTCGCTACTGTCCAGATTATGGCGCAAATCAAAGGGGGTCATCAGCTCAACACCATGGTACCCAGTGATCGGGTAAATCCACTGAAAACCAGGGGCGGGAGTCGTCGGGTGGGCAACAGCCGGATGTGAACCTGGCGGGCGCAAGGTGAACAAGTCCGGTCCGCTTAACGTGCCGCAAAACAGCAACCGGCCGTCACTCCGCCGCAAATCATTCTGGGCGTAGATTAAGGCGTGTCCTCCCGCGGCGGTGCCAAACCAAGTGTCTGACCTGGTGTTGATTTCCGCTCCGGGGAAAAAGGTGATCTCGGGTAAGCTTACCCTTTGCGTATTTGTCACGTAGCACTGCCAGGTACTTGTGGCGTTGCACGGCGGCGGCATTCCCGGGCCTACAGGGCAAAGGCAGGCAGACCTTTGTAAATAGCGGGTGGTGTCAGAGCCAACGTGGTCGGTCATATACACAAAGTGATATCCTCTGTCCCGCAGGTTGGGCGTTTGGTCGCGCAAAGCGTACAGGTTTTGGTCACCGTCGGAATAGATGGAGTGAATATGCAGGTCTCCCCTGATCCAAGTCGAATTGTCCTCAATGCCTCCCCCAGGGAGAGCAAGCTCGGTCACGCTAGTCGGCACTGTAATCCGCCAGCTTTTGCCGCCGCCTGCCTCTCTTACTTCAAACACGAGCTCTACGGCTGCTGTTTCTCCTGATTTAAGCGGCACGGAAGGGATGCTTACTGCAAAGGTTCCCCTTCCTTCCGCCTCTTCTATGGCCGCCCATGCTTTTTTACGGGCGGCGGCATATTTTTCCTTAACTTCTTCCATCAGGATACGGGCCTCCGCGTCTCTTTCTGTTTCGTCGTCCGCAGCCAACTCTTTTACTGCCAGCGCATGCCATTTTTCATATTCGCCAAGAGGTACTCCCGCTTGCCTCTTTACGCGGGCAACTTCTCTCCACTCATTTTTGTCCACGGCTAAACCGGGCACAAAACCGTTCCCCGTCTGCGCTCCGATAAACCTGGCCTCCAGGGCAGCGGGCGAAGGAGTTACAAGAAGGCCGGAAAACCCCCACTCATCAACGCTCTCGACAAAACCGCTCCATTCGGGTACGGTGACGATAACCTTTGGGGCCGGCTCTCCCCCATCAAGGGGACGGGCATAGACACTCACAGCAAACAACAGGGTCATTACCAGTAAAACATTTACAATCCTTTTGAACATTACTGTCTCTCCTTTCGCTAGATCCGTTTTTTTAATTATAGTTGGTTAATGTTAAGCAGGTAGAGATGTTATGTTAATTATAGTTAAATTTTCCATTAAGCCGAAGCCATGAAAAACCAAGCCCCGGAGTTGCCTCCGGGGCCCTTATTTTCCCACTATAAGAGCATATTACCTGACCTTGCGCTTTTCAGCTTTGGTTTTGTCAAGAACGGTAATCCTGATATCATGAGCAGCCAGCTTTTCTTCGATACGCTCCAGGCGAATAGTATGATCGGCCAGCGTTTCCGACATTTTTGTCTGCTGCTCAAGTACTTGTGCGTACCCGTCAAACAAGGCGCCAAGCTTTTCCCCATGGTCGTGCTCAATTCTTATTACAGTGGCCTTGACACTCCCAAGATCAGTCTTGACACTCCCAAGATCAGTCTTGATATCACTCACTTCATTAGCTAGCTTGTCCATATTGTTGGTAAGCTTGGCTACCTGTGCGGCGACAATTTCCATATTATTGGTGAGCTTGGCTACCTGTGCAGTAACAACTTCCACATTGTTGGCGAGCTTGGTTACCTGTGTAGCAACATTTTCCAGCAAGTCACGGTCATTCACTATAATTTCACTCCTTCCCATCTGGCGGAATTCGAGGGGAATTCGAGGGACACCAATTCGAGGGAATTCTAATTCGAGGGACACCATAATTCGAGGGACACCATACTTAATTCGAGGGACACCATACTGAATTAGGGCTTGCTTAACAACCCAAAAACCATTGAAAACACTGGGCTTGTGACCTCTTTTATGGTAAAATAGTGTAAAGGAAACTTGGGTTTTTGCTCAAAACCCTTGCACTTGGAGGTCCAAAATGTATAGAAAGCCCGGTGGTCAGATAACGGTATATGACTTCGTTCTGCCTTTTGGCGGCAAGCTGAGAGAAGACAACCGATGGGTGAAGAAAGCGACGTTAATTCCCTGGGATGAGATCGAAGAAAAATATGCCTGCCTCTTCCCCAGTCTCGTCGGCAATGTGGCAAAACCTGCCCGGATGGCTTTGGGTGCTCTGATTATTCAAGCTACACATAACTATTCGGACCGGGAAACGGTGGAGCAAATCCGTGAAAACCCCTACCTTCAATTTTTTCTTGGCTTCAAGGAATTCAATACAGACATCCCGTTTAATGCGTCACTTATGGTTTTTTTCCGGAAACGCTTTGATGCCGAAAAAATGAGTGAAATCAATGAAATGATCACTTTGGTGGAGCAAAAAAAGAAGGAGAAAGAAGATACCGGGGGCGATGACGGGGGGAACCTTCCGTCGGGCGGCGGCAAGCCACCGAAAAACAAAGGCAAACTGATTCTGGATGCGACCTGCGCTCCGGCGGATATCCGCTATCCGACCGATTTGTCATTACTCAATGAGGCCCGGGAAAAGCTTGAAGAAATGATTGATACATTGCATGAGCCCTTGCGGGACTCGGAGAAGAAACCTCGGACATACCGGAAGAAAGCGCGTAGGCTGTATCTGAAAGCGGCGAAGAACAGAAAGCCCAAGAAGCAGCAAATCAGAAAAGCGGTGAAACAACAGTTGGGCTTTGTGGCTCGTGACCTGAGAAGTATTGATAGGCTGTTATCCCTAACCGGCGATTGCGTCTTAAGCCGCCGGCAGCAGGACGATTTGGAAGTCATTCGGGAACTCTGCCGCCAACAGCAGTACATGTATGAACAGAACACCCATAGCGTAGAGGACCGGATCGTCAGTATCAGTCAGCCTCATGTCCGGCCGATTGTGCGGGGGAAAGCTGGCTCTGGCGTGGAGTTCGGAGCAAAAGTGGCCATTAGCCTGGCGAACGGGTATGCTTTTCTGGAACAGTTGAATTGGAACAACTTCAACGAAAGCACCACGTTGCAAGCCTCTGTGGAATCGTACAAGGAACGCTTCGGGCATTACCCTGAAGCCGTGATCGCCGATCAGATTTACCGCAGCCGTGACAACATCCGCTACTGCAAAGATCGGGGGGTTCGTCTAAGCGGCCCCCCGGTTGGGACGGCTCCCAGAGACAGAGTTGCAGAAAGAGAAGCATCTGCAGAGGCAAGATAGCAAAAACCGGAATGCGGTGGAAGGAAAATTTGGCGAAGGGAAAAGGCGCTACGGCCTTGCCCGGATTATGGCGCGCCTTCGGGAAACCGGAGAAACGGCCATTACGCTTCAGCTTCTTGTTATGAACTTGGAACATAGGCTCAGGGTTCTTTTTTACCTTTTTTACAGACACTGCTTTCGCGGAAAACAGTGGTTAAATTGGGCCGCTTCTTAGCGGGCGTAGAGTTGTTAAGCAAGCCCGAATTAGGAATCATGCAATGTCAGGAGCAACAAAGGCGCTTCCGCTTCTACAACGGCAGGTATTACTCAACCGTGACGCTCTTGGCCAGGTTGCGCGGCTTATCGACGTCACAGCCACGCAGGACAGCAGTGTGATAAGCAATCAGTTGCAGCGGGATAACAGCCAGCACCGGGGCAAGAAGCGGGATAGTCGCCGGGATGGTAAAAACGGCAGCAGCGCTTCCGGCCTTAATTTCCTGGCCTTCCATGGTAATGGCCAATATCCGGGCATCGCGCGCCTTAACTTCCTGGACATTGCTCCACATTTTTTCGTACAGGTCGGGCTGGCAGAGCAGAGCAATAACGGGGATATTTTCTGTAATCAGCGCCAGGGTACCGTGCTTCAGTTCACCGGCGGCATACGCTTCGGCATGAATGTAAGAAATCTCTTTAAGCTTTAGCGAGCCTTCCAAGGCTACGGCGTAATCCAGGCCACGCCCGATGAAGAATGTGTCTTCCCAGCCGGAGAGAAGAAGGGCAAAATCCTTTAACTGGTCCTCTTTATGCAGCAGAAAGTCAATCTGAGCCGGCAGTTCCTGCAAAGCGGCGGTGATTTTCATAATGTCTGTGTATGACATGGCTCCGGTCCGGGAAGCCAGTTGCAGCGCCAGCAGATAAAGGACCGCCAGTTGGGTGGTATAAGCTTTGGTGGAAGCCACGGCTATTTCCGGACCGGCCCAGGTATAGATGACATGGTCGGCCTCACGGGAAACTGAACTGCCTACCACGTTGGTAACTGCAATTACGGTGCAGCCCTTCTCCCTGGCCAGGCGGAGTGCCGCCAGAGTATCGGCCGTTTCTCCCGACTGGCTAATGACCACGACCAAAGTGTCCGGTGTCAGCAGCGGGTTTCGATAGCGGAACTCGGAAGCGACATCAACCTCCACCGGTATGCGGAGCAGTTTTTCAAAAACGTATTTTCCGATAAGTCCGGCGTGGTAGGCGGTACCGCATGCCACCATTATTACTTTGTGCAAAGCCCCGACCTGTTCCGGCAGTGACCCGAGTTCATCAAGGCATATCTGCCCGTCTTCCGTCAGGCGGCCACGTAGCGTGTCGCGCACTGCTCTTGCCTGTTCGTGGATTTCCTTGCGCATGAAATGCTCGTAGCCCTCTTTTTCAGCGGATACCGCGTCCCACTTGACGTGAAACACCTCTTTTGTCAGTTGCTCGCCTTTAGCGTTTTCCACATGGACGGCTGACTTGGTTACCAGAGCAAGTTCTCCGTCATTTAGTAGATAAGTCTTGCGGGTGTATTTAAGGAGAGCCGGGATATCGGAGGCAATAAAGTTTTCTCCTTCACCAAGGCCAATGATTAACGGACTGTCTTTGCGGGCACAAACCAGCACCTCCGGTTCCCGTGAAGTCATCAGTACCAGGCCGTACGAACCGTGAACATGAGCCATGATTTTGCGCATCGTATCCCGTAAGTTCCCGTTATAGAAGTGCTCTGCCAAATGCGCGAGCACCTCGGTATCGGTCTCCGAGCAAAAGCGGTGCCCGGATTCCTGCAGCCAGTTACGGAGCGTCAGGTAGTTCTCTATAATCCCGTTATGAATGACCACAAATTCCCCGCTGCAGTCAGTGTGGGGATGAGCATTGGCATCACTTGGCCGCCCATGCGTTGCCCAGCGGGTGTGTCCGATACCGGTGCAGCCGGGCGGGATACTTTGCGCAACCTTTTCTTCCAGCGCTGCCAGCCTGCCTACCGATTTGGCAAGTTCCAGGCGCCCGTTGCACAGCAACGCCACTCCAGCTGAGTCATAGCCGCGGTACTCCAGCTTTTTCAAACCCTCTATCAGGATGGGGTAAGCTTGGCGCTCCCCGATGTAACCTACTATTCCGCACATTTCTGCCCAATCCCTCCTTAATCAAGTTCTATCCGGATTACTTCCGCCAGCCTGTTAGCCAGTATATGCAACTCGGCTTCATCCGGTCCTTCCACCATGACCCGCACCAGCGGCTCGGTGCCGGAAGGACGCACCAGCAGGCGGCCGCGACCGGCCAGGATTTTTTCGGTTTCCGCAACCGCAAGGCAGATGCGCTCGCTTTCTGCCAGTCCTTCACGATTAGCCACCCGGCAGTTGACCAGTACCTGCGGGTAGCGCCTGAACCGGCCGGCCAGCGCAGAAAGCGGGCCGCCGGAGCCTGCCACCAGTGACACAAACTGCAGAGACGCCAACAGGCCGTCTCCGGTGGTGCTGTGGTCCAGCATAATAATATGACCGGACTGCTCCCCACCCAGATTATAACCACCGGCCAACATTTCTTCAAGGACGTACCGGTCCCCCACCTTGGTCCTAAGCACACGGAAGCCGGCAGTTTCTGCCGCCTTTTCCAGGCCGATGTTGCTCATGACGGTTGCCACCAGTGTGTTGTGGCGCAATTTCCCATGTTCCAGCAAGTGAGTGGCGTAAACAGCCATGATGGCGTCACCGTCGACTAATTCACCGCGCTCGTCCACCGCCAGCACACGGTCGGCATCGCCATCATAAGCGAATCCGAGGTCAGCCTCCGTTTCGCGTACTGCTCTTGCTACCTCCAGGTAATTGGTGGATCCACAGTCCTTGTTGATATTCAAGCCGTCGGGTGAGGCGTGAATCGCTGTTACTTCTGCGCCGAGAGCGCGAAATGCTTGAGGAGCCAGGCGATAGACAGCTCCGTTGGCACAGTCCAGCACCACCCGGAGCCCGTCAAAGCGCCGGCTGACAGTGCCAAGCAAAAACTGCAGGTATCTCTCCTCAGCATCGGCAAAAGTCCGGATACGGCCGATCCGGGCTGCCGCCGGCCTTGGCAGCTTATCCTCAGGCAAAAAGTACAGCCGCTCAATTTCTTCTTCACTCTCATCAGGAAGCTTGAAGCCGTTGGCATTGAAAAATTTAAGGCCATTATCAGGATAGTCGTTATGGGAGGCCGAAATCATCACCCCGCCACAAAAGCCGGAAATCCGCGTCAGATAAGCCGCTGCCGGAGTGGAGACGACCCCGGCCAAGTGGACAGTGGCACCAACGGAAGCCAGTCCGGCAACCAAGGCAGCTTCCAGTAGCGGGCCGGAAACCCGTGTGTCGCGGGCTACTAAGAAATGCGGTGGTCGCCCGCTTTGCCGGGCAAGAACGTATGCCCCGGCCCGGCCAACCTTAAACGCCATTTCAGGAGTCAACTCGCTGCCCGCGATGCCGCGGATTCCGTCGGTGCCGAACAGTCTGCCCATCCTTATCCTCCTTGCGCCGATAAGCGGCGCCATGCTTCGTTCTCAGTCGATTCATCTCCTCGACGTACACCACGGTACGCCTGCGTCGCATCGCTCCCTCGCGCCTCGTCTGTCTTGCCTCTTGACGCAAGGACTTGCGCCGATAAGCGGCGCCATGCTTCGTTCTCAATGGTGAAACTTCCCAATGGTATAATTAAGTATGGTGTCCCTCGAATTCCAATGGTATAATTAAGTATGGTGTCCCTCGAATTCCAATTCCCCTCGAATCCTCGAATTCCCCTCGAATTCCGAATTAGCGCGGTTCAATAACCACTTCAACAGTAACCGTCTTGCCGCGAGCTATCACTTCCGCCGTTTCCGGGACAATGATGTCAGTTTCCATGACGATACTGGCACTGGCCCCGGCCACACTGACGGGAGAAGTGAGCACTTCCGCCACTTTTTGCAGTTCATTGTCCTCGCCCCGTAGGGTAACTGTCTCGGGCGTTACGTTTACCTGGCGTATCTGAAAGCCCTCCGCCGGCTCACCCTCCAGTGGTACCCTGACAGGCACCTCCCGCTGTGGTTTGGAAACCGGCACCAGCACCTCCACCTGAGAGGGCTTCAGTGTCACACCACGGACTGCTTCCCCTGCCTCATCGAGAGCCCAAACTTCTGCCATCCGGCGAACGTCAGCAGTGGCACCCGACACATCAACCGATGCCCTGACCTGAAAAACCCTGGGTAACAGCGCACGCGGGCCGTGCACAAAAATATGTTCCGGGTTCAAAAGCGCCTCTCCCATTACCAACCCTTCTGCCGGCTGCCCGCTTATCTCCAGGGAAACTGTTTTCTGCTGGACTATGATTTCAGCCAGCAGCACAGTGACCTGCTGCGGCCGGTAAGAGACGACACTTACACCTCTTGGCACCACCGCGTCAGGCGTTCGACGGTGCTGGCCCTCGCCGAGACCTGCCAGGTCAACAAAAACCTCCAGGTCGTCCGGAGCCATCCCTTCGATAGCCACTGCGGTACCTCTCAGAACAATGTCAATTTCGGCGGGTATTTCAGACAGTTGCATACGCTCATCAAGATTACGCCAGGAAAGAGGCACTCTGCTGAAGGTCCTGATAACTTCCGGTGTATCAGCCGGCAAAGTTTCGCCGGTCACATGCAGCCAGAGCAGCAGGGCCATAAAAAAAGCCAGAACTTTGGCACCGTTGTTTCTGTTCAGCAGGCTTGCCATCAGCCCAACCTCCACTGCCAGAAATTCCGCCCCCCGCCGGCAGTTTTACAGAACTCGCGCAACATCTGTTTCAATGTTTTCTCATCAAGATAACGGGTCAGCTTACCGTTGACAGAGAGGGAGACGACACCGGTTTCCTCAGAAACCACCAGAGCCACAGCGTCAGAGTACTCCGATACGCCAAGCGCTGCCCGGTGTCTTGTCCCCAATTCCTTGCTGAGATTCGGATTTTCGGTCAATGGCAGGTAACATCCGGCAGCCATCAGGCGGCTGCCGCGGATAATGGCCGCTCCATCGTGCAAGGGGCTGCGCGGCAGAAAGATATTAATCAGCAGTTCAGCTGAAACCTGACCATCGATCACAATACCGGTCTCGATAATCTCGTTTAAGCCTGTCTCCCGCTCCAGAACCACGAGCGCACCCAGCCGCTTCTTTACCAGGACCTGCACGGCCTTGACCAACTCGTCCAGCATTTGCTCCCCTTCTTTTTCAGCCAGGAAGCCGCTGCGCGTAAAAAGTTTGCCCCGGCCGAGCGTCTCCAGCGCCCGGCGCAGTTCCGGCTGAAACACGATGGGGATAGCCACCAGACCCAGGGTCAGCGTCTGCCGGAGCAGCCAGTGGAAAGTTGCCAGGCCGATCTGACCGGACAGAACAGTAGCAATTAACATAATGGCCAGTCCCTTGACAAGCTGTTCGGCCCGCGTTCCCCGGATAAGCACTATTGCTTTGTAAAAGACAAAAGTTACGATGGCAACATCCAGCACGCTGCGCCAGCTTAAAGCCGTAAGTATCTGCAGTAAATCGGCCATCAATGCCAAGCCTCCTTGCGCTGCCGGATTACCAGGGTTCCATATTCGCTGTCCGGACTGTGATTACCTGCTTTCAGCACTCTCCCCGATAATATCGGACGGCCTGCTGCAAAACGGACAAAGCCCGTTTTGCAGCAGATTCGTGACATTGTATCCTTCGCGCAGAATCTGTTCTTTGCCGCAGGCGCGGCACATGGTTGCCGAGGCGAAATTTCCGGGTACGTTGCCCAGGTATACGTACGGCAGCGATTCCCTCGCCACATGCCATAAGCGCTCCAGGACAGCAGGCGGTGTAGGCGGCAGGGTAAACCGGTGTTGCGGGAAATAGCGGGAGAGGTGTACCGGAATAGCCGGATTCAGCCCGGCAACCCACCGCACGAAAGCACGTACTTCTTCTTCACTGTCATTTAACGTGCCTATTACCAGATAGGTCAGCTCTACATGGGCTTTTACGGCGGCGGTCTCCACGTAGCACTGTACATCTTTAAGTCGCCCGCCGCAAACTTTCCGGTAAAAGTCATCCCGGAACGACTTTACATCAATATTAAAGGCGTCAATGAACGGCAATAGCTGCAACAACGGCTCCCTGTTCAGAAAACCGTTGGTGACCAGGACGTTTTTAAAGCCGCCTGCGCGGACAGTTGTAGCCGTATCAAGCACAAATTCGTACCACATTCCCGGCTCTGAATAGGTGTAAGCCACACCAACCGGGCGGCAGGCCGCCAACTGCTCCAGCATCACAACAACCTCAGCCGGTGTCAGGCGGGCTATTTCCACTTCCGGCGAGCGGCGGGCGAGGTGCCAGTTCTGACAAAAACCGCACTGCAAATTGCAGCCCAGAGTCCCGAGGGAAAGTATTTCCCGCCCCGGATAAAAATGATAGAGAGGCTTTTTTTCCACCGGATCCAGTGCTTTCGCGGCACACAGGCCGTAGTTCTCACTGTACAGCTTTCCGCCGTGTTCACGCCTCACCCCGCAAATTCCCGCCGTTCCATCCTGCAGGCGGCAGTGATGCGGGCAAAGGAGGCAGCGGACGCCATGAGTTCTTTCCTCATAAAACAACGCTTCGCGCATGCAGCCCACCAGCCTAGCGGTAGCGCCGCACGCTAAAGCGAAAAATCCGGTAACTTTCCCCCGGCAGGATCCCGGCCTTCTGCAACGCAATAGCCAGCTGTTCCCGCACCGAATCGACCCCTTCCAGGTCGGGCAGAAGCACGCCCCGCCTGTGCCCTTTTTGCACAATTACTCCGTATTCTTTAACATCCAGTTCTTGCGGTCCGGAAATCTCTTCCGGTTCTGACAGTACATCCACCCCGTATTCCAATAACTCCAGTTCCTGCCGGCCGACCGGCTTAAAACGAGGGTCGGCGGTTCCTGCGGAGATAGCGTTGGCAATAATTTCTTCAGCCAGGGTTTTGCGCACCGCTTCAATAGTTCCCATGCAACCGCGCAACTTGCCGCCTGTCTTGATTGAGACGAAGGCACCGGCAGTTTCCCGGGACAAAAATGAGTCCGGTACAGACACAATTTTCCCGGTCCTGACATATGTTTCAAGGGCCAGACGTGCCAGAAGCACGTACTCGCTCTCCTCCCGCCCAGTCCGCCCGCCTTGGTTGGCGGGCGTCAGGTCTGCAACCAGGTAACCGACCCCGAACGGTCCCTCATAAGACAGGATTTGCGGATTTACAGCCTCGCCCGCAAGGACGCCAAGGCCAATCAGCAGCGCACGGTAACCGCATTCCCCGGCTTCCTCCAGCAGATTTTTGTCCAAACCCAGGATAGCCTGTACATCATAAGCCTGCAACAGGCCAATCAGCAACCGGTCAAATTCACGCCCGCGCGGTGAAAACCCTGCCGGCGCACCCGGCAGCAAGCGGTGGGAGAGGTCACCGCTAAGAACCAGGGCCGCGCGCCGGCCAAGCTGTTGTATAGCACTTTTCATCGCCTGCCCGCAGGCAAAGAGTTGCTCCGGCGGCAGGAAAGCGTAGGTAAGATGAACAAGCGGCAGGTGTACGCCGGCCTGCTCCAGAAAATAGAGCGGCACAAGCGCGCCATGGTCCAGGGTGACGGCTGCCCCGCCTCTTTGGCGGCCGGCTTGAGCAGTGGTAACAGGCAACCCGGCTTTGCGCAATTCCTCAAGGATTGCGGCAACCAGCTCCCGGTCGTTCCGGTAGCTAAAATCTATCCCGGGAGCGCCAAAACGCGAAAATGAGCCGGTCAGCGTCTCCTCCTCCAGCAAGGACAGCGCTCCGGGATTTAACGGCCCATGTGGGGACACAAGCAGCAAAACATTTGCTTCAGCTTCCTTAACGCAGGCGGAGAGCCTGGAAAGCGCAGCTGTCGTAGCTGCCAGTTTCCGCGTTTCAGGGCCGCCCACTGCAGGGACAAGCACCGGAGGATGCGGATAAATTCCGGCGTGCACAATCCCGTCCGGCATAAAGCCCGATTCCCCCTTTTCCGGCCGGCTTTGCCGCATGAAAGCATAAGCGGTTTTTGGCTTGAGCAGGGATAGTTTGCCCCGGTACTACGATTATAAAGCATTTTTCCCCGGCTGTTAAGTGTTCCCCTCATACACCTCAGCAAAGTGCCTGACAATGCCGAGGTAAATCGCCCAGGCCAGGCGCGAGCGGTAGCTGCTGTCTGCCAGGAGACGCGCCTCAGCCGGGTTGGAAATAAAGCCGGCCTCCACCAACGCCGCAGGAACGCCCGCCTCGTTAAGCAGGAAGTAGTCACCCTCCTGAGCCAACCGCTCAGTGTTACGCAGCACCCGTGCCAGCTCTTCCTGGATTAGCACGGCCAGTTTTCGTCCATCCGCACAATTACGCATGTAAAACACCTGTGCCCCTGACCACAAGGGGGAAGGGGATGCATTAACGTGGATGCTGATTAACAGGTCAGGCTGTGCGGCCTTAATGATAGCCAGCCTGTTTTTCATATCCAGCCTTTTCCTGGGTCCGGCGGCAGGCAGAACCAGCAGGTCATAGTCAGCTTCCCTTGTCATCACCACGCGTGCACCGCCTCCCTGAAGATAGCTGCGAAGCACCTGTGAAATAGCAAGGTTCAGGTTTTTTTCAACTAAAGACCGGCGAAAGACTCCCGGGTCATACCCTCCATGTCCCGGGTCAATAACGACTGTCCTTCTAGACAGCGGCAGTCCGGGCTGAACGGCAGGCTGATTATCCACAAGTTCCCCGCGCAAAAAAAATAAAATTACTGATATAAGTAACATGCCTAGCAGTGTTATACAAACTCTTTTGCCGGTTGCGGCCGGTAACAACAGTAAAACCCGCAAAATCACTCCTCCCTCGCTAATAGGTATGAGGGAGTACTGTTTCCTTATGTTTATTAACTCAGGAAAACGGCAGTATTGACCACCACCGGTTCACAGGATATAATCAAAGTAAGATATGGCTTACAAGGAGGCGGTTGATTTGCATGAAACGGTCAGGGTATCCAGTAAGGGACAGATTGTGATACCGTCTAAATTAAGAGAAAAAGCGTCAATAAAACAGGGGGACATTTTAATTATCAATCTTGTCGGCGATAGGATGGTAGTTGAGCCACTTCACAAAGCAAAGAAAGAGAGCTGGAAACAGATACTTCTGGAAACAGCAGGAAGCTGGTCCGGGGTAAATCCGGAATATATTGATGAACTGCGCTTAGCTGCGATGAAACGATTGGATGAAACCCTGTGAAGGTATTGTTTGATACGAACATTTGCATTGATCACCTGCGTGGACTTAACCAAGCTACTGAGTACCTTGGCCGGCGTCAAGAGATGGAACGCTGGATAAGTGCTTTGACGATAATGGAATTATTTGCTGCCCCCAAACTTAGCGCTGACCAGCGGGAAAAATTATCCCGCTTACTGGAAGGATTCAACGGTATAGTTGACGTTGATTCTGATATAGCCGCGAGTGCGGGGGAATTCCTGGGTAAATACAGAAAACCCAACGGGTTAAATCCGATAGATGCGCTGATAGCTTCAACAGCATTGAACATTGACGCTGTCCTTGTAACCAGAAACAAAAAGCACTTTGATTTCATACCTGGACTGGTTATAGAATGCCCGTATTAACCGGTCCTGAGGAGGCCTGTAAACAAGTATGCGCCAGCTTTTCTTCAGCTTCCTTAAAATAGGCGCCACTACTTTTGGCGGCGGTTACGCCATGTTGCCGGTCATCAGGCAGGAGGTTGTGCTGACAAAGCGTTGGCTTACCAGTGAAGAATTTGTCGATGTGCTGGCCATAGCGCAGTCTTCCCCGGGGGCTGTGGCCATCAACACAGCAATCTTTATCGGCTTTAAAATGGCAGGCGTACCAGGCGCGTTTTCCGCTCTCCTGGGTACCGTGTTGCCTTCTTTTCTGATTATCCTGCTTATCGCCGGCATGTTTGCGCAATTTGCCCAATACCCGCAGGTGCTGGCCGCCTTTGCCGGTATCCGTCCGGCAATCGCAGCCCTCATCGCTGCAGCAGTCGTTAAGCTTGGCAAGCCGGTACTGAAAGACAGACAGAACGTCATTCTGACTGTCTTCTTTCTGTTGCTGGCTGTGTATGCCGACGTTCACCCGGCGCTTGTCATCATCCTTGGAGCGCTTACCGGCATAACCTTATTCCGTACGGCTGAGAAGGAGAAAACCACTGATGCTCCTTGAGCTTTATCTGGCGTTTTGCAAAATCGGCTTGTTCAGTATCGGCGGCGGCTATGTTATGTTGCCTCTGATCCAAAAGGAAATTATTGAACGTCAACGCTGGCTGACCATACATGAGTTTGTTGACCTGCTTGCCGTGGCTGAAATGACGCCGGGACCGGTAGCAATTAACGCCGCTACCTTCATCGGCTTCCGTACCGGTGGGCTTCTGGGGGCGGGACTGGCCACGGCCGGTGTGGTCACGCCTTCCGTAATAATCATGCTTCTGGCAGCCGCCTTCCTGCGGCGCTATTATGAACACCGCGTGGTGCGGGCAGCCTTCCGTGGATTAAGGCCGGCCGTCATCGCTCTGATTATCAGTGCCGCCCTGTTTGTCGCCCGGGCTGCGCTGACGGATCATGTTTCAGTTGTGATCGGCTTTCTGGCTTTCCTGATTCTGCTTTTCTCCAGGCTGCACCCGGTAGTTGTCCTGTCCGGTGCCGCTCTGGCCGGGCTCGCCTTGCACTATCTTTAGATTTGGCCCGGAAAGTTTGCGGGCCGGGACACCGCCCACAACCGTTCCTGGAGGCACATCATTGTTGACAAGTGAGCAGGCGGAAATCACCGCGCCATCGCCGACGGTTACTCCCGCGAGAACAGTGGTATTGGCGCCGACCATCACGTTGCGGCCGATCACCACCTGTCCGGTAACCCACTCCTCCAACAGAAATTCATGAGCCAGGATTGTGGTGTTATAGCCTATGATACTGTTGTCCTCAATGGTAATCAGCTGCGGGAAGAAAACATCAAACATCGCCATCAGCGCTACAGAAACATCACGGCCGATTTTTATCCCCACCAGGCGGTACAATAAATTTTTTAAACGCAGTGAAGGAAGAAAACGGCAGAGGTAAATAACGGCAAAGTTCAGACAGACGCGCCAGGGACGCACATAGCCTGTCCAGTAGCGCAGTGAATTTTTAGGGCCCGGTACTGGGTGCCTGGTTAGTTTTCTCATGCGCAGTGCACTCTGGCAATTATCTCGGCCAACCGCCGGGGGAATTGACGGCCTTCCACCACGGTGCCGGTAACAAGAATATCGGCTCCGGCGGCAAGCAGTTGTCCGGCCGCAGACGCATCACGAATACCCCCGCCCGCGATGACCGGAAGATCTGTATTCTTTTTTACAGCCTCAACCATTTCCGAAGGGACGGTGACAGGTGATCCGCTCCCGCACTCCAGGTAAAGATAATTCATGCCCATCATTTCCGCGGCGACAGCGTAGCCGCAGGCTGTCCAATGGTCTTCTCGTCCAAGTAAGTCGGCCTCTCCGACTTCTCCCACCCGCATACCCGGTGAAACGACCAGATAGCCGACCGGGAGCGTTTCCACAGCCAGTTCTTTCAGCAGCATTGCACTTTGCGCCTGGGCACGAATCACATACCGCACATCGCGGGAATTAAGCAGGGAAAGGAACAAGACCGCGTCAAAGAGCATGCTGTAAGCCTTGTCCTGTCCCGGGAAAAAGATAACCGGCTTGCCCGTTGCCGCCTTCAGCGCCTCTACTGTTTCAGAAAGGTTCGACTGGCAGATGCCGCTTGACCCTCCCACCAGAAACCCGTCCGTCCCCAGCTGTTCTGCCACGCCGGCAATTTCAGCAGCCCGGGCGGGCCGCTGTTTTTCGGGGTCAATCAATGTCAGATGTGCCGGGCGCCGGACAATTATTTCCTCCAGTGTTCTCCGTACTTTCATGTTTGCAGGCCTTTCTCCCGGTCCGTTTTAGTATTATTATAGCCGGCAAAGAGCTGTGTTTCAATTATGCCGGGCGCGACGAGGGACAAATTTTCGAGCGCCTAGTGTTCCTTGCTGCTTTCTGTTGACCAGAACGGCCGAAAGCAGGATAAGCAAGCCACCAAGCAACTGGACGAGGGTCAGAGTTTCCGCAAGGAATACCGCCGCCATTATTACCGTTAAAGGCGGCTCCAGCATGCTTATGATGCTGGCCCGTGAGGCCCCGATAAGCACAACGCCCTGCAGAAAAGCCAACACAGCCACCACGGTAGAAAAAAACGCCAGACCGGCCACCGCCGTCCACCCGCCAACGCCAAAAGTAAAAAACATCTGACCGCTTAACAGGCCATACAGACCGATTCCGGTTGCGGCAGAAAACGAGATTAAACCCGTGGCGGCCACCAGGGGCGCTTCACGTAAAGCCCAGTTGCCGATTAAAACGTATCCTGAGTAAAACAGCGCGGCCAAGAGTGCCAGGGCCATTCCCTCAGGGTTTGCGGTATTGAAGGAGAGGCCGAACACAAGGAAAATTCCCAGTGCAGACAAGAGCAATGCCGCCGCTTTGTTGCGGTCAAAACGTTCTGTTCCCGCCAGGGCGGCAAATACAGTAACCAGCACCGGATAGGCGTAAAGCAGTATTGAAGCCAGCGGCACCGGAATGCGCTGCAATGCACCAAAAAAACAAAGGGAAGCCACGGCGTAGCCGCAAAAACCCATTACAGCGGCGGCCCCTTTCTCCCTTAAGCTTAGCGGCCTGACTGAAGGTTTAATTTGCAGATAAGCGGCCAGGACAAGGCCGGCTATCAGGAAGCGTACGGTCAGCAATTCAAAGATGTTAACACCGTGGTGGTAGGCCAGGCGTGCAAAAATCGGCATGGCGCTGAAGCCGGCGGCCGAAAGTGATACCAGGAGAAAACCTTTAGCCGGTTTAGTCATTTCGGACAGCTCCTCAGGTTAATCGACTACCCTTTATAATAATATCATATACTTCCCCAAATTCCCTGTAAAAGAAAAGGTTTTTTTATTTGCATTTTTCCGGTCAGGCGTTGTATAATGTATTTACCACTGTTTCTCCGCAGGTTAACGGGAATCCTAACTCCTTTGTTGGTTAGATTTCACTGCTTACCAATCGTCCGGAAAACAGCGGAACCACTAACAAAGGAGGTCTGAACTATGGGCTATGTGGACAAAACCTTGACCTGCCGCGACTGCAAGCAAGATTTTATTTTCACGTCCGGCGAGCAGGCGTTTTACGCGGAAAAGGGTTTTGAAAACAACCCGGTTCGTTGCCCCGCCTGCCGTGTCTCCCGCAAGCAGCGCGGCAACAGCGGCTCCCGGTCAGAGCGGCGGATGTATGCTGTCACCTGTTCCGGTTGCGGAGTAGAGACAGAAGTGCCGTTTAACCCCACCAGCGACCGTCCGGTATACTGCCGTACCTGTTTCCAGGGCAGATAACGGGAGCTCTCCCGTCCTCCGGGACGGGAGAGTTTTTTAATAAGGAGAACCGCCGTGTTTGAACTTGATAATGTGCGGTACAAAAACATTCTTTCTGTTGACAGCCTCTGTGTTCCGGCCGGCAAGGTGACCTGCATCATCGGGGAGAGCGGCGGCGGTAAAACTACGTTGCTGCGCCTGCTCAATAAACTCATTTCCCCGGACGCAGGTGAAATCCGATTCCACGGCGTGCCGCTTTCCCGGATTCATTCGGTCATACTGCGGCGTAAGGCAGTGATGCTCTCTCAGGAACCGCTTATTTTTCCGGGAACCGTCCGGGAAAATCTGCTGGCCGGCCTGCTTTTTTCCGAGAAAACTGCGGCAGGCGATGCTGAATTACAGGACACCCTCCGGTTAGTCCGCCTGGAAAAGCGGCTGGCGGAAAATGCCGGAAACCTCTCCGGCGGGGAAAAGCAGCGCCTGGCGCTCGGCCGCTTGCTCCTCCTTGACCCGGAGGTGTTGTTGCTTGATGAACCGTCCTCGGCACTGGATGAGGAAACGGAAAAGCTGCTGCTCAGGAGCCTGCTGCACAATGCCAGAACTGCAGGCAAGACGGTGGTAATGGTCACGCACAGCAAAACGCTGGCCGGAGAACACGGAGACCAGGTTGCAGAAATAAGTAACGGCCGCATCTGCGGCCTTTGGGAGGCCGCCGGTGCCACAAGTCACTGATTTGCCGATCCGGCAGCTGGCAGCGGCTTACCTCTTTGTTCTGGTCCTGCTTGGCATCATAAGAATAAAGGGGATTGCGCGCGAAAAAGAGATTACTCTGGCAACCGTCCGGATGACTTTGCAGCTTGTTCTGACCGGGTATCTTCTGGTTTTCCTTTTCGACCAGCGTCATCCCGTGCTTTCCGTCCTGACTGTTCTGCTTATGCTGGCGTTTGCGGTTGACAACATTATCAAACGCGTGCGCATAAATCTTTCCCGGCAACTCAAAAAAGTCATCGCGCTGTCGATGACTGCGGGCACTATTACCTGCCTGATGTTTTTCATCCTGGTAGTCGTAAACCTGTCTCCCTGGTATGACCCGCGCTACTTCATCCCCATTGCCGGCATGCTTATCGGCAACTCCATGACCGGCATCTCCATTGGGGTCAGCCGGCTGGCGGAGGGTATGCAAACGCAAAAAGCCGTGGTGGAAACCGCGCTGATGCTTGGCGCCACACCCAAGGCGGCTGCCAGATCTATCGTGAACAGCGCTTTTGATGCAGCCATTCTGCCAACCATTAACTCCATGGTCGGCATGGGCATCGTTTTTTTACCGGGCATGATGACCGGCCAAATTCTGGCCGGTGCCTCCCCTGTAACCGCTATCCAGTACCAGATTGCTATCATGCTCGGGATTACCGGCAGTGTGGCGCTGACAGTCATTCTCCTGCTCCAGTTCGGGTACCAGACTTTTTTTAATGAGGAGCAGCAGCTGATTGCCTGATAATGATCTTTATCCGACCCAACCATAAACACAGGGAAAATCCGGGGGAGCCTTTTTAAGGCTCCCCCATAAGCTCCCCCCGGCATCTTTCATACAACGTCGCTATGGCAATGCCTTGTCAGTTAACTCCGCCATCTCCTGCACCGCCAGCCGTGCTTCTTCCAGGATGCGCCGGCCTTCCGCGGCATTATGAAATCCTGTGCTGTTCTCTACCAGGAACCAGTCTAACAGCAACTGCGCCCGCCGGTGCTTTCCTTGCGCCTGCAAGACCAGCTCCTGGTTAACGTTTGCCTCGCGCCTTGCGTCGCGCAGGCCGTTAATCGCCTTCTCAAGCGCGGCGCCGATTTCGTTGGCGCTCTTCCGCAGTTCGCTCTGGATGGCTTCAGTCCTCGCCCTGATCGCTGCCGCATCAGCGTGGCAACGCTGACAGGAGGCCTCGATGTGTTTCAGCGGGCTGGTCAGCCAATGCTGAGTATACTCATTCCCCTGTGCGTCCTTAACGCGCGGCATGTGGCAGTCGGCACAGGAAAGGTTCATCCTGGCATGGACGCTCCCCTGGTAATACTCAAATTCCGGGTGCTGCACCTTGTGGACGCCGGCACCTGTCCTCACGTGCGTCCAGTCGGAAAACCCTTCAGCGTCCTTATGTGCCAGCGCATCCTCCGGCCGGAACCCTGCTGACCAAGGGAAGACAATCCTGTTTTCGGTGAACGGGCCTTCGAAATAATATTCGGAGTGGCACTGCGCGCAAACAAGTGAACGCATATCAAAATCGGCCAGAGTTTTTCCCTGGGCGGTAATCGCCTCCTCCAGCCAGGGGCGGGTCAGGCGCAGCGCAAAGTCCGGGCTTTCCGGATCGTGACAGTCTATGCAGGCCACCGGATGCTCTGTTTTTCTGGCCGCCTCGCTCCAGCGCATGGTGTCAAATTCCTTTTGACCGTACTGGGCAGTCAGGGCCGGGTAGTCGGCTGACTTGCAGCCCCAGCACACGCCGCCGAACTTGGGACGCCCGGTCACCAGCGTATCTTCCACTGTGTACATGTGCCCGCGGGACTCGCGGAAATCAAAGAAAAAGCCAAATCCGTGGTACATGGCGCGCATAAACGGATACTTGTCCAGCTTTTGGTAAGGAACCGACCCGGCGTGAGCAGTGGCCTCCATCTCTTCTGTGCGCAGGTAGCTGGCCACTTGTGCAGGGAACCTCTCCCGCCAGTACTCCACCGCGGCCGGCGTCAGAGCAGGCCCCGGCGCCGGTGCGGGGGCCGGCGGAACAGGCTGCTGCCGGGGACAGCCGGTCAGGCTTAAATTCAGGACAAGAGCCCCGACAACTGACAGCAGCGGCAACAGAAACTTCTTTGACAGGTATACCTTCTTCTCCAAATCTCTCCCTCTCTTTCTTAATATAAATTAATTGTAACTGCTCAGGAAGTATACCATTAGCGAAGCGAACCGTTCCCCTGCTTCGCGGTGTAACAGATCATCTCTTGGCCTGAGCATTTACATGTACTTAAGTATCGGCTTGGATGCCTGAACACCCTGCTTGTGAAATATTCTACATGGACTGCCTCAAACTGCTATCTTCAGATTAGCATAAAAACATTGCAAAACAATGCTTAACTTGTTTCTAAAAAATAACCCCTATAAATTGTAATCCTTTATATGCCCTGAAAACAAAAAATCACGGTCTTAGCCGTGAAATATTACCAAAAGCATTACTTCTTTGCAAAAGTATAGCCTACGCCCCAAACAGTCAGCAGATATCTGGGCTCTGCCGGATCCGGCTCAATTTTCTGGCGCAGCCGGTGCAGGAATACATTCACGGAATTCACATCTTCCGGGAAATCGTTAGTTCGCAGCAACATTAACAATTGTTCCCTGCTGAACACTCTCCCGGCATTTTTCATCAGGATGCCGAGCAAGGCAAATTCGCTCGGCGTCAGCCGGACTTCCTCCCCGCGCACGGTCAACCGATGTGCGGGGATATTCATTACAATGTCATCCACTGTAATAATCTCCTGCCTGTCAGTTCCCGGTTCGCCGGCCCGTCTCAGCACCGCCTTTGTTCTCATTACCAGTTCCGCCGGGCTGAACGGCTTGGTAAGATAATCATCCACTCCGAGGGCAAAGCCGGCTGCCTTGTCTGTCAGCTCATCCCTGGCAGAAAGAATTATGACGGGAGTATCACTGGTTTTGCGAATTTCCCGCAAAACCTCAAAACCATCCATTCCAGGCATCATCAGGTCTAAAATCACCAGATCAGGTTTTTCCCGTTTAAAGCTCTGCAAGGCACTTTTGCCGCAGTCTGCTGCGATAACCGAGAATCCTTCCGTGCGCAGGGTTTGCTGCAGGACCCGCCTGATTTTTTCATCGTCATCAACCACAAGAACTTTTTTTAGCATCAGCGCTCCCTCCAACCGGCAAAGTAAATAAGAACGTGGCTCCCTGTCCGGTTTCGCTGTTAACCTCGATTGTTCCTCCGTGCATTTCCACCATTTTTTTGGACAGATATAACCCCAGGCCGGACCCGGGCAAACCACCGGCCAGTGCGCTTTCCCCCTGCCTGAAACGGGCAAAAATACGGGTTTGCTCCTGCCTGTTGATACCGGGGCCGGTGTCAGTAACCCAAAAGCGTACCAGGCTTTCCTGCCCGGGGCAAAGGCCGGCGCCAAGGGTAATTTTCCCGCCTGCGGGAGTAAACTTTACCGCGTTGCCAAGCAAATTTATCAATACCTGCCTAATGCGTTCTTCATCAGCCAAAAACGCCGGCATGTCGGAAGCCACGTCGAGGCAGAGCAACAAGCCTTTTTTGGCGGCCAGCGGCATCACGGCCCTGGCTGACTCGCCGGCAATTTTAGCCGGATGGCATTCCCTCTTTTCAAGCCTTATCCTGCCTGCCTCCAACCTGGCCGCATCCAACAAGTTGTTAATCATCTGCAACAACTGCCCGGCGCTCTCGTTAATGTCCCTCAGATTTTGCCGGCGTTCTTCGTCGCTTAGCCCGGAGTTCTGCTCGAGAAGCTCCGTGAAAGCCAAAATAGAGGTCAGCGGCGTCCGCAACTCGTGACTGACGTTAGTCAGAAACTCGGATTGCAGCTTGTTCAGTTTAGTCAGTTTTTTATTCATTTTGCTTAAAGTGTTTCTTTCTTTCTCCAGACAGGCGGTTCTTTCCTGCACCTGGTTCTCCAGGCTGCCGTAAATACCGGAAAGTTCCTGCGCCATCTGATATAAGCTTCTCTCCAGGTGGCCAATCTCTCCCCGCCCCCCGGAACTGTTATCCGGCGGCATTTCAAAATTGCCCTGCCCGATTCTTGCCGCCGCTGCGGAAAGCTTTTCCAGCGGTACTGTCACCAGCCTTCTTTGCAGCAGATGAATGGAAACAATCATCAGCAACAACACCGCTGTAAAAAGTATTATCTGGTAAATGATATTTCCCCACAAGGCGGCGTAATAGCCTTCCGCCGGAACAGACACGGATATAGCACCGGTAAATTCTCCGAGCCGGTAGCCTTCCGGCTGATGACCGGTAACGTCGGTTGCACCGCCCAAGTCGCCGTGGCAGGCGAGGCAGGGCGGCTCAATATACAACGGCACCATATAGCGCAGCACCCATTGCCCGTCAACAACATCCTTGCCCCACAGGTACGAGAGACCCCTGTTTTGGGCAAATTCCGCCAATTTCTGCCTTTCGAAGGAATCCGGCATATTGGCATGGTTTCGCGGGTTCAGGCGCGTCTGTTTGAGCTTAAATTCAGTCCTCTGGTTAAAAATATCGGCCACTCCCTTACCTACCGCAGCCGGATTCAGGCCCTTAAATTCAAAATTACCGGCGGAATCATAGTTAATCCTGTCCTGGCTTGCCGCAATAAAAGAACGCATGGCTACAAACTGGTCAACTATCAGGCGAGCGGTATGCAGGAACTCTTTTTGCTGGTATTCCTCCTGACGCCTGATGGTCCAGCCCAGGCTGAATACCATGACCGCGGTAATTACCAGAGCCAGGTACGCCATGAAAATATGAGACAGTTTTCTGTTGCGCACAATAAGGACTCCCTTTCAGTATTGTCTCTCTTTATTGTTAATGATTCGACAAGTTCACCGTTTCACCTCTGTTAGCAGAGCCGCTAAGCAGCAACGCCGTGAGTGACTATACAACTAGTCTTTAAAAAGATAAAAGACGCTTTTTGGCGTCTTTTGTCATGTAAGGCTCGTTGCTCCTATTTTTACTGTTCTTCAATATCTATCAGGCCGGCCTGGTGTAAAGCCATTATTACATCCTTTACGTCAGCCTTCTTGCCCTGTGGCAATGAAGCCACAAATGAATCGATTTTTTCCTGGCCCACCAATTTGGTTACCTTTAAGTTCCCGACAAGAAAACTGTCCGCCAAAGCAATCAATCCCCCCGGTTGTTTTTCTTATTGTCGCCAGAGAGGTATCACATTATTCCGCGGCGGGAACTTTTTTCACAGTCGCCCTCACACCGGCATGTACCAGTGCAGGAAGAGCACTACGCACATACCTGCGGTAATTGTCAGCAGCATGTTTTTTGTCAGCGAGGCCACGAGAAAGGCCGGCACTGAAGCCAGCAGATAGCTGTTGCCAAACGAAAAGTAAAACTGGCGGTCCTGCATCAGCACTCCGGGTACAATAAGTGCGGCCAATACCGACACCGGGACGTAGCGGAGCCAGACCTCTACAACCCGTGGGACTTCCAGGCGGGTCAGAACGTATAAGGGCAAAAACCGGGGCAGGAATGTAACAAGCGCCATACCAAAAATGATTAGGAAATTCTCCGCCATTTTTCAGACAACACCCCCAGCGTGGCAGTACAGACGGTAGCCAGAATTATATACCAGTTGCCTGGAATAAAGTAATAAAAAAGCACCGCCAGGGCAGCTGAAACGCATGCCGCCAGCATCAGTCTTTTCTCCGTGGCCTGGATAACCAGAAGAAAGATAAACATGGCGTAAAGGGCATAACCCATGGTCAGAGCTGCCTCGCGGCCGCTGAAAAAGCGGCCGAACACGCCTCCCAGCGTGCCTCCCAGCACCCACCCGGCGTACGCCGTGCCAAACAGCCCCAACATAAACAAGTGGCTGCGCTCGTTCTTTTTGAATTCGCCGCAGGCCATGGCATAGTTTTCATCGGTCAGCCAAAAAGCGAGCAAAGGCAAAACACGTCGCGGATAGGCTTGCAGGTAGGGTGAAAGAGAGGCGCTCATCAGCAAATGACGTAAATTAACGAGAAAGACTGTCGCAATAATGGTCGCCCCAGCTGCACCGGCTGACAGCATATTTACGGCAATAAACTGCGCACTCCCGGCAAAAACCAGCAAAGACATGCCGGCAATGAGGGAAAGTTCAAACCCGGCCAGGCTGGCCAGTGCGCCGTAGGCAAACCCGAGCGGCAGGTAGCCCAGGACAATGGAAAGTGCCTTTTTTGCGCCTCCATACAATTCAGCCCGCCACATCGTTATCCTCCCTGATAAGAAAAAAACACCAGCTCAGCCAGAGCCGGCAGATTATTCGCGTCAAGCCAAGAAAGCAACGGTGTTAAGCAATTAGCGCTTGGAAAACTGAGGCGCCCTGCGCGCTTTTTTCAGTCCGTATTTCTTTCGCTCTTTCATCCGCGGGTCACGGGTCAGAAAGCCAGCCTTCTTCAATGCCGGGCGGTAATCCAGCTCCGCCTTAAGCAAAGCGCGCGCGATACCGTGACGGATGGCACCGGCCTGACCGGTCGTACCGCCTCCTTCAACCTTGGCCAGCACGTTAAACCTGGTCAGCGTTTCAGTAAGTTTTAACGGTTGCCTCACTATAGCTTTCAGTGTTTCCAAACCAAAATAAGCATCAATGTTCTTGTCATTAATCAAAATCCTGCCGCTGCCCGGGACGAGCCGAACACGTGCCACAGCGTTTTTCCTTCGCCCTGTGCCGTAATACTGAACCTGCATTTCTCTCTCTCCTTCCTGCTTACCTTACAACTTCCATACTGCCGGCTGCTGGGCTTCGTGCGGATGCTCAGCGCCGTCATAAACGCGTATTTTTCTCAGCAGCGCTCTGCCAAGCCGGTTATGGGGCAACATTCCTTTTACAGCCAGCATCATAACCCGTTCCGGCCTACTGGACAATAATGCACCGTAAGATATTTTTCTGAACCCGCCCGGGTAGCCTGAATGGCGATAATGAAATTTTTGCTCCGCCTTCTTGCCGGTCAGCATTACCTTGCCGGCATTTATGACCACCACGTGATCACCGGTGTCCACACCGGGCGTGAAAATAGGCTTATGCTTGCCGCGCAGGATGCGGGCAATTTCACTGGCAACCCGGCCAAGAGGCTTGCCGGCGGCGTCAATGATGTACCAGTTTCGTTCAATCTGGCCGGCTTTCGGCATAAAAGTAGTGCGCACTGTTCTTCCTCCTTGCTGAAGCACTGCGGTCATGTTGCCGTTAACGGGGCAGGAAACGGCACAAAGACACATCGTCATTTTATAACAACCGGTCGGCCATGTCAAGGAACAAGACCCCTGCTTCAGGCAAAAATGTAACACCGCAGCAAAACATGGTAGCCCTACTGTCAGGGGGTGTCCTGCGGTTTTATTTAGCCGGCTTTAAAACAAGCGTGTTAACCGCAGCCGCCTCCACCTGCTCCGGCGACCAAAGCATCGGCAAATACTCGTTTTTCTGCCACAACTCAATCAGGTCATCGTAGTTTTTACTGTAAGGATGACCGCTTTGCCCGGTAGTATGGATGGCAACGTTTTGCCTAAAATCACCCAGGTCAACAATCATCCGCAGCGAAGGCAGGCTTGTTACAGAGAAGTTGCCCTCGCCGGCCTTCCAACCGATACTGTTCACTGTTTCTGAGCTGCCGCTTGCGGGAAAGGGACCGCGGTTTACTATCCGCTCCAGCAAAGCAATACCGCTTTGCCCAAGCGGATTGCTGACAAAAGTTGCGGTATGCAGGGCCCCCCACCTCCAATTTTCCCGATTAGAGCCAAGAGCTGTTATAATCTGGGCATGAGCTTCTGCAAAGGAGCGAGTCAGGATTTCATCCCGCTGTTCTCTTACCCCTTCGGTGCCTGTGTCATCCCACCAGGCGTTGTCAGGTTGCTGCAGCAATAAATACGTCGCCCGCATCTCCCTGTCATTGCCCTCCGGCCGCATATCTTTACCAAGTTGGTCAGCAAACAGATTCTCCAGTAACCTGGCCCAAAAGTGGGCATACAAGGCTGCTTGCGGGCTGTCGGAATCCATCCGGCAGTCCCATTTCAGCAGCCAGTTGCGGGCGTCTGTCACCCGAGCATCGCCAAAGGTAAGGTTGGCAAGGTAAACAAGCAGTTTCTCCGCTCCGATGTCCTTGTTGTCGCCCAGCATTTTCCGGACACTGCTGATATTATGCGGTATGTTATTACCCAGCATTTCGTAAATCCGTTGCGCCCGGTAACCGTAATCCCACTCACGGCTGATGACGTAGTTTGGCCCCTTGCCCAACAGCCGGGACAGCAGGTCATAATACTCCGGGGGGGCTACCGCCTGATTGGCGGTAAGAATAAACCCTCGCTCCGGGTTAAACAGGCGCGGCAACTTATCGTAGGGGATAAACCCCTGCCAGACATACTCCTCCGTGTTGCCCGGGACCGGCAACAAACCACTGTGTTGTCCGGCGCGAAACGGAATTCGTCCAGTCATTTGATAGCCAATGTTACCCTTAATGTCGGCGTAAACAAAATTCTGCGAGGGCACATCCCAATATTGCAGCGCGTTGCGAAACTCTTCCCAGTTCTGCGCCCGGTTCAGCTTTACAACTGCCTTAAACATCGTTCCCGAATCCAGCGCTGTCCAGCGCAACGCCTTTGGGTTCTCGTTATTGAAGCCCTGGATCTTACCGCCGGCCTCATCCAGCCTGTTGTCGTTGATAATTGGTCCCAGGTGAGTCTCGCGAACCTGAATGGTAACAGGCGCTTCGCCGTCCCCAAAGTGGATGGTTTCCTCATGCACCTTCATCCGGCGCCAGGAACCGTTCCACTCATACTGCAAAGGGTCTTCCGGATGGACATGAATCGCGTACAAATCCTGCACGTCTGGATTAACGTTGGTTACACCCCAGGCAATATTATTGTTGTGTCCAACGATCACTCCCGGCACCGGGGCAAAAGCAAAGCCGGCCACACTACTGGTGTGTCCCTCACCTCTCAGGTGCAGTCCAACCTGATACCAGATGGAAGGCATCTGGATACCCAAATGCGGGTCGTTGGCCAATAACGGTTTTCCAGACTCCGTCAGCTTCCCGCTGATTACCCAGTTATTGCTGCCGATACCAGACCCCTGACCCAAAACCAGGTTTTTCCCGGGCAGCGTACTCCCGGCCAGCAGCGTGTTAGTGTTTGACAGGGCCGTCTTATTTTCAGCGCGACTGGTGCTGCCAGGTTCTGTATCCGTTAACTCTCCGGCTTCGATTATCGTAGGTTTTTGCTCAAAAGGCCAGGGTGGTGTCAGCAATTGTTCAGTCATTTCCACTCCCAGGCGTTCCTGCAGTGCGGCACGAAGCAGTTCCTTATCCTGATTGCCGCCCAAATCCCAGGCCATCACCTTGCCCCAGACCAGCGAGTCAGCGGGAGTCCACGGTTCAATCGGGCTGCCGGTGCCTGTCAGGCGCAGCACGCCGTATTCCATGGCCAATCCCCCTGCATCACGCTTTGCCAGATAAGCGTTTACTCCATCTGCAAAAGATTGCAGCATTGCCAGCGTCTCAGCGTCGTAATTTTTCAGATCCAGTTCAGCTGCACGCCGGAACCCTGCCGTACGGATAAAAATGTCTGTCGCCAGCACCGCAGATTTTTTACCTAGCAGTCTTCCGAGGCTGCCGTTGCCGATATGTCGGAAAAACTCCATTTGCCACCAGCGATCCTGGGCCTGGGTAAACCCCTGCGCAAAATACAGGTCATGATAGTTGCCGGCATAAATGTGCGGAACGCCCCATTGATCGCGGACAATCCTCACCGTATCAGTCAGTCCGTCAACACGGAGTTCTCCGGCATGCCGGGGGAGCGGCTCTCTGGTAAGCCTATAGTAATAGATATAACCTCCAAGAGCAATGAAGGTGGCAAATACAGAAAATATAAGTAAAACTCTACGTCTTTTCTTTTTCATTATTTTGTCAGTAACACCAATACCTTCGCTACCAGCTTTTCAACACCCGCAGCAACCTCTGAGATACTTTGGGCCAGCATATAAGCCGGTGTGGAAACCAGGCTGTTTCTCTCATCCGCTACAATGTCATCGACCGGACAAGCGACGTGCTTTCCGCCCATGGCTTCAATAGCAGCGGCAGTTTGCGCATCAGAGCCGATGGTTAGCAGCGGGCCATGAGCTCCCAGCACTTTAGCGGCGATGACCGGGGTAATGCAAATAAAGCCCTGCGGTTTCCGGGCGGCGTGCATTTCTTTAATCAGCCGCTCAGTTCCCCGTTCCACCGTGCAATCCTGACCTTTGAAGGCAAAATCAGACAAGTTCTTGGCCGCGCCGTAACCGCCGGGGAAAATTAACAGATCCAGATCCGCGGCACTTATTTTTTCCATTTCCTTAATGTTCCCCCTGGCGATACGCGCCCCTTCCGCCAGCATATTCCTCGTTTCTCCCGGCGCCTCCTGCCCGCTCAGATGATTGATGACGTGGTGCTGCCGGCTGTCCGGCGCCAGGCAGATGATTTCCGCTCCCGCCTTGTTCAGAAACAGCAAAGTAAGCACCGCTTCATGTATTTCCGCGCCGTCGTAAACCCCGCAACCCGCCAAAACCACACCGGCCCGTTTGCCCTGATACTGCATTACATTCACTCCTCCCAAAAATTAAAAACAGACACCCATCCCTGAGCAAATAGAACTGGACTTTGCATGGGAACGATGCCTTCTACTATGATAATAAATATATTCTTGCTATTTTTGCCCAATTCCTGCAAACATTGATAATTATTTGCCCCAAAAGTGCAGCCAGTTTATACTTTTACGGAAATTAACTTATGATTGACAAGTCCTCCGGCGGCAACCTACAATATAACTATCTGCGGGCCGGAGCCGGCAGGATAAGGAGCGTACATTCTTGTGCCGACAGAACCGGGGATACTGATCAACTCTCCTGATACCGCACGGCTGCAGGCCAATCTGATTAATTTTCTTCTCTACAGTGCCATTATGTCTTCCCATATGTTCATCCCGCTGCTCAGCGCCGATCTTGGCGCTTCTTCGTTCGAGGTCGGGCTGGTAGGCGCCGCTTTCGGTGTTGCCTATCTGCTTTCCTCTCTGTTTTTTGGCTGGAAATCTGACCTGCTGGGCCGGTTACGCTTCATTCGTTTTGGGCTGGCGGCCAGCAGCCTCGCTTTCCTGGCCCAGACGCTCTCCTTCAGCCTGACCGCGCTGTTCGTTATCCGGGCCCTGGTCGGCTTCAGTTTAGGTATCTCCACCGCAGCGCTTATCGCTTACATTTACGAATCCAGCGGCAACATGGGCAGGTTCAGCTCGTACGGTTCTCTCGGCTGGATCGGAGGGGCGCTGGCCGCCGCCACCCTGGCCGGTTACAATACCCTGTTTATTTTCAGCGCCCTGCTGTGCCTGGCCGCTTTTCTTGTCTCACTTTCCATGCAGGAAACAGTGTCCGCCGAACCCAAAAACGTTCCCCGCCCCTTAGCTGTGGCGCGCCGCAACAGCAGCGTGTTGCTGGCTTTTTTCCTGCGCCACCTTGGAGCTACCGCCATCTGGATTATCCTGCCGCTCTTCTTTACCTCGCTCGGAGCTTCCAAGACCTGGATCGGTTTGCTGTGGGGCATCAATTTTACGTTTCAGTTTATCGCCATGCGCCTGGTAGAAAAATTTTCCGAGAAAACTGTATTCCTTGCCGGTCAAATACTTTCAGTCGTAGTCTTTCTCGGCTACACCCTGATAAATAATTATATGCAGGTCATCCCGCTGCAGGTGCTCCTCGGGGTTTCCTGGGCTTTCCTGTATGTCGGCTCTCTCCTTGTCGTCCTGCGAAGCGGGGAAGAAAAAGGCACCGCCAGCGGAGTATTTTTTTCCGCCATTAACTTAAGCGGCGCGGTCGGTCCGCTGGTAGGCGGCCTGATTTCACAGTTGTTCGGCTACCGCTCAGTAATGCTGTTTGCGGCCGCCATTACACTGGCCGGCCTGCTGCCCTCTCTCCGGCAAATTGTCCTTCCCACCCTGAAAGACCAATCACCGCTCTAATTGTCTAGTACCTGACTGCTTTGAGTACCAGGCCGTGGGCCGGGGCGGTCGGTCCGGTGGCCTGCCGCTCGCGGGCGGCCAAAACAGCTTTAAGGTCCGGCGGCCGCCTGCCGCGGCCAACCTCCAGCAGCGTACCTGAGATAATGCGCACCATGTGATAGAGAAAACCGTCCGCCTCGGCTGTAATCGTCACGTAGCGGCCGGTTTCCAAAACTTCCAGGCGCAGCAGGTTGCGGACGGTTGTCACGACCGAGCTGCCGCTGGCCCGGAAGGCGGCAAAATCATGTGTGCCGACAAGATCGGAGGCCGCGGCGGCCATGGCCGCCACGTCGAGCGGATAGCGGAAATGATAGGCGTATTTCCTGGTCAGGACTCGCGGGTGCGGCGCATTGTCAATTGTATAGGCATAAGTCTTGCTGACGGCGGAAAAGCGCGCGTGGAAGCTATCCGGCACAACCGCTGCAGAGCAGACCACGATATCATCCGGCAGGACGGCATTCAGAGCGAACGGCAGACGATCAACCGGGATGCGGGTCGCCGCGTGAAAATTGACCACCTGGCCTTCGGCATGGACCCCGGTATCGGTCCGGCCGGCGCAAACAACCCGGACGGCTGTCCCGAGGAGCCGGCCGAGCGCCTGCTCCAGCGTTCCCTGTACCGTCACGGCATTCTCCTGGAGTTGAAATCCATGATAATTTGTACCGTCATAACCGAGTATCAGCTTAATGTTTGGCAAGGAGGGAACCTCCTCCCGCATTTTTTCAGAGCCGGGCCCAGACGATGACCGCCAGCAGCAACGCTACGGATGCAACCCCGGCAAAGTCACGGGGTCCGGCTCTCAGTTCGTGCAATCGTGTCCTGCCTTCGCCGCCACGGTAGCAACGGGCCTCCATGGCCAGTGCCAGCTCATCGGCGCGTCGGAACACCGAAACAAACAGGGGCACGAGCAAGGGTAACAGGCTCCTGGCGCGGTGAACAATATTGCCGCCGGCAAAATCGGCGCCCCTGGCCATCTGCGCTTTCATCAGCCTGTCGCTTTCTTCCATGAGAGTAGGGATGAAGCGCAGGGCAATAGTCATCATCATGGCAATCTCATGCGCGGGAACGCCGAGGCGCGCCAGCGGCTTCAGCAGGTATTCCAAACCGCCGGTCAGAACTATGGGAGAAGTGGTCAGGGTCAAAAGCAGGGTCGTAACCACCAGAAAGATAATCCGCAGCACCATAAACAGGCCAAGATAAACACCAAAAGATTCGACCCGTAACGGGCCGGCTTGCAATAAAACCTCGCCGCCCCTGGTCGTCAGAAAATGGACAAGCAGGGTAAAGAAAAGGATGTACAGCACCGGCTTCAGCCCGCGAAAAACGTAAGGCAGGGGGATCCCCGCCGACTGCAGCAGAGCAGGCACGGCAACTGCCAGCGGCAGGTAGCCCCAAAAAGAACGGATGGAAAAGATGGCGGCAATCAGCAGTGCCAGGGCGATGATTTTGGCACGCGGATCCAGTCGGTGCAACAAGCTGTTCCCGGGGAAATACTGCCCGATGATTACACTCTTAAACACGCTTTTGCTTCTCCTCATGCCACATAGCCAGAATGGCTTTTTTTGCCTGTTCGATTGTAAAGACACCGGTCGGGACGTTTTTGCCGGCCCGGCGCAGGCTGTGCATCAGCTGCGCCAGTTGGGGCAGAGCAAGTCCCAGCCTCTCCAGGCTGTCGACGTCGGTGAAAATTTCTTCCGGCGTACCAGCCAGTTTTAGTTCGCCTTCCGCCAGCACAAACAGTCGGTCAGCAAAACGCGCCACATCTTCCATGCTGTGGGAAACCAGAACAACAGTCATCCCCCGTTCCCTGCGCAAAGCAGCAATCAGCTGCAGAACTTCCTGCCTGCCGGCCGGATCAAGGCCGGCCAGAGGCTCGTCCAGGACAAGCATCTCCGGCTCCATGGCCAACACACCTGCTATTGCTGCGCGGCGCATTTCGCCGCCGGAAAGAGAAAACGGCGAGCGGTCAGCATACTGATACGCAGCAAGCCCTACCGCCTGCAATGCACTTTCGGCACGCGCCTCCGCCTCTCCGCGGGTAAGCCCCATGTTGCGCGGCCCAAAGGCAACATCGGCCAGCACCGTTTCTTCAAAGAGCTGCTGCTCGGGAAATTGAAACAGCAGCCCCACACGGCGACGCAGGGCAACCGGCGACTCTCCCTTTCCGGGAACAACTTCCCGGCCTTCCAGCAGGATACGGCCGGAAGCAGGTTTAAGCAGTCCGTTAAAATGCTGGATCAGGGTTGACTTCCCCGAGCCTGTCTGGCCGATAATCCCGACAAACTCCCCCTTGCCTATGGTTAAGCTCACCTCTCTGAGCGCTGTCACCGCAAAGGGGGTGCCCGGCAGATAGACATGGGTCAGTCTATCCACCGTCAGGAACATAAAAAGGCCGCCAATTCATCAACATTGAGGATGGCGGGCGGTACTTCCAGGCCGGCTGCCCGCAGCTCCCAAACCAGTTCGGGGATGTCAGGGAGCCCAAGACCAAGGGCACGCAAGGTCTGTGCCTGCTGAAAAAGTTTACGCGGATGGTCATCAAGCAGCAGGCGGCCCTGGCTTAAAACAAGCAGGCGCTCCGCAGTCAGAGCTTCCTCCATAAAGTGAGTAATATAAATAACGGTGATTCCTTCCTGCCTGTTTAAGCGAATCACCGTCTCCATTACCTCTTGCCTGCCGCGGGGGTCAAGCATTGCCGTCGGCTCATCGAGTACCAGATATTGCGGGCGCATGGCAATAACCCCGGCAATAGCGACCCTCTGCTTCTGTCCGCCCGAGAGGAGATGCGGCGCATGTTGACGGAAAGAGGTCATGCCGGTTAGGGCCAGCGCTTCTTCCACCCGCTCCCGGATTTCCGTACCAGGCAGCCCCAGATTTTCCGGACCAAAGGCCACGTCTTCCTCTACTGAGGAGGCAACAAGCTGGTTGTCAGGGTTCTGGAAGACCATGCCCACCAGTTGGCGGATACGCCAGCGATTGGCCTCATCGCTGGTTGAGAGGTTCCTGACCAGCACCTCTCCCTCGCCAGGCAAAAGCAGCGCATTGAAATGCCTGGCGAGCGTTGACTTTCCCGAGCCGTTCGGACCGATGAGCGCTACAAATGCGCCGCTCTCTATCTGCAGTGATATATCCCGCAAGGCCCAGGTATCCTGCCCTCCCCGGTTCTGGTAACGGAATCCCAGCCCCGTTGCCCGGATCATTTAAATAAATTCCAGGATAGCAACCGCCGCCGCATCACCGCGCCTCATGCCGATTTTCAGCAGGCGGGTGTAGCCGCCCTGACGCTCGCTGTAACGGGGAGCAATTTCTTCAAACAGTTTTTTAACCGCTGTTTCATCCAGCAGGTATGCCAGGGCCAGACGCCGGGCATGCAGGTCACCGCGCTTGCCGAGAGTGACCATCTTTTCCGCAATGCCCCGGACCTGTTTAGCCTTTGCCTCAGTTGTTGATATCTTACCATGCAGTATGATGGATGTTGCCAGGTTGCGCAGCATCGCCCGTCGGTGTCCGCTCAGGCGGTCAAACTTACGGAGAGCCATGCTTCTCTACCTCCCTTACTCGTTGTTGTGCCGTAATTTAAGGCCCAGATGATTCAGCTTCAGCTCAACTTCTTCCAGCGATTTTTTGCCGAGGTTTCGGACCTTCATCATCTCTTCCTCAGTCTTGCTGATTAACTCCTGGACCGTATTGATACCGGCGCGCTTCAGGCAATTGTACGAACGAACAGACAGATCGAGCTCCTCGATCGACATCTCCAGCACCTTAACCAAGGCGTCCTCACTTTTGTTGGCGGCAATCTCAACCTCATCAACTTTTTCGGTCAGATTAATGAACAGGCCAAGATGTTTGGAGAGAATTTTCGCGCCAAGACTAACCGCCTCATCCGGACGAATACTGCCGTTTGTCCAGACATCCAGCGTAAGCTTATCATAGTCAGTGTGCTGTCCGACCCGCGTGTCCTCAACACTGTAATTCACTTTCCTGATTGGCGAAAACAGCGAGTCAATGGGAATGACGCCTATAGGCTGCCCCGCTTCTTTGTTCCGCTCAGCCGGGACATAGCCGCGCCCGTTCACAGCGTTCAGCTCCATGTAAAGGCGGCCGCCCTCGTCCAGCGTGGCGATGTGTAAATCAGGGTTAAGTATCTCCACGTCTGCCGGCGCCTTGATGTCACCGGCGGTCACTACACCCTGTCCGGAGGCAATGACTACCAGGGTCTGTGGGGCCTCGCCATGAATCTTCATAGACAGGTGCTTAAGGTTCATGATAATTTCTGTCGTATCTTCCAAAACTCCCGGGATTGTGGAAAACTCGTGCAGAACATTCTCGATGCGGACGTTCGTTACTGCCGCACCCGGAAGGGAGGAAAGCAGTATGCGCCGGAGAGAGTTGCCAAGCGTGATACCATAGCCACGCTCCAGGGGCTCAATAATAAATTTGCCGTAAGTTCCCTCACTGTTGTTTTCCAGCCGCTCGATTCTGGGCTTTTCAATCTCGATCAAGATTCGACCCTCCTTTTCCAATTCCGCAAACCTTTTTGAGAGGGTGGTTAACGCGAGTACAGTTCAACAATCAGGTGCTCAGTGATTGGTACGTCAATATTCTCCCGCACCGGCAGCCGGGTAACCTTGCCCGACAGCGCCTGGCGGTCAACCTCCAGCCACTCAACGGTTCCCTGGTTCCGCAACAGTTCAGCCAAATCCTTAAAACGTCCCTTATCCCTGCTGCCCGGACGAACGGAAACAACTTCTCCGGGGCTTAGCTGGTAGGAAGGTATGGATACCTTGCGTCCATTTACGTTAAAATGGCCGTGGCGGACAAGCTGGCGGGCCTCAGGACGTGAGGCGGCAAGCCCCAGGCGGTAAACAACGTTGTCGAGCCGCAACTCAAGAAGTTGCAGCAGGTTTTCGCCGGTAATTCCTTTACGGCGGTCCGCCTCTTTAAAATACCTGCGAAACTGGCTTTCCAGGATGCCATAGATCCTGCGGGCCTTCTGCTTTTCGCGCAGTTGCAAACCATATTCAGACGGCTTGTTGCGCCGTCCCTGTCCGTGCTGTCCGGGAACATAGGAACGGCGGCTAATACCGCATTTTTCAGTATAGCAGCGTTCACCTTTAAGGTAAAGTTTCAGTCCTTCACGGCGGCACTGGCGGCATACGGCTTCAGTGTATCTGGCCAAAATTCATTACCTCCTGACTACAAGTCAAACTCTGCGGCGCTTAGGCGGCCGGCAGCCATTATGAGGAATAGGAGTCACGTCTCTGATCGAGTTAACTTCGAGTCCCGCCGCCTGGAGTGAGCGGATCGCGGCCTCCCGGCCGGCGCCCGGCCCCTTAACGAAAACTTCCACTTGCTTCAATCCGTGCTCCATGGCCGTTCTGGCAGCTTTTTCCGCAGCCAGCTGCGCGGCGAACGGCGTTGATTTCCTGGAACCCTTAAACCCCACGGTGCCGGCACTGCCCCAGGAAATGGCATTGCCTTTGTGGTCCGAAATAGTAATCAGCGTGTTGTTAAAGCTGGACCTGATGTGAGCCACTCCGAACTCAATATTTTTCCGTTCCCGCCTTTTCGGGCGGGCGCTCTTTTTTCGTGCAACCACAGGTTTCCCCCCTATAGTAAATTATTTTTTGCGCCTTACGCCGACTGTCCGTTTCGGCCCCTTGCGCGTACGGGCATTATTTTTGGTCGTCTGACCCCGTACAGGCAGGCCGCGACGGTGACGAATACCCCGGTAGCAGCCTATTTCCATCAACCGCTTGATGTTCATTGCCACTTCCCGGCGCAGGTCTCCCTCCACCTTCAGTTGCTTGTCAATGTGCTCACGCAGCCTGTTTACTTCGTCCTCAGTCAGGTTGCGGACTCGTGTATCCGGGTTAATCGCAGTTTTTGCCAGCACGTTCTGAGCTGTCTTGCGCCCCAGACCGTAAATATAAGTAAGAGCAACTTCCACCCGTTTCTCACGCGGCAGGTCAACTCCGGCAATCCTTGCCACTTTTACAGCACCTCCGTTCAGGTAAACATAGTTATTGTTTCCATACTTTTCCCTTTTGATTCCTAACCCTGTTTTTGCTTGTGTTTGGGGTTTTCGCAGATTACCATGACTTTTCCTTTGCGCTTGATTATCTTACATTTTTCGCAAATGGGTCTCACGGATGGTCTTACTTTCATCCCAAAACCTCCTCCTTAGCATTAAGAGCACCCGCTGTCTCGGATGAACAGTCCTCCGGCGGAGGCTTACTTGTGGCGGTAAGTAATCCGGCCGCGCGTCAGGTCATACGGGGATAATTCCACCATGACCCTGTCCCCCGGGAGGATACGGATAAAATTCATGCGAATCTTTCCTGAAACATGTGCCAAAATCTTGTGACCGTTTTTTAACTCGACGCGGAACATGGCGTTGGGTAGCGGTTCGACCACCGTTCCTTCCACCTCAATGACGTCCTTCTTCTTTGTTGACATCAGGGGCGCTCTCCTCCCTTCCTTCCTCAGGTAAGCCTTGACCCGACAGCTCCAGCAGCGCCTGCGCTATCTCCTCATCTCCTGCCTGGCGGTTGCCAATCCTGGCCGCCAGCCCTGCATCACACTGTCCCCGGTGCAGTAAATGACGGATGTTTTTCTTTTTCGGGCGGCGCAAGGAGCGGTTTTGCCCGTTGGCGATAAAGACAAAGTTTGCTGCCGGGCTGCTGACGACCAGAAAATATTCTCCGGCATCCCGGCCTGCCAGCGAGTGAACCAGGGTGCCCGGCTGCAACACCTCAATCACCGGGTCAACACATCCTCTCCAGAAGACCTTTGAGCGGCCACACAGCTACAGTAAGGTGAGAATTTCCGGGAAATCCCTGCCAACAGCAATGGTATGCTCAAAATGAGCCGACCATTTGCGGTCCAGTGTCACTACGGTCCAGTTATCGGGGAGTACTTCCACCTGCCAGGTACCGGCATTTACCATCGGCTCGATAGCCAGAACCATGCCGGCCATCAGCAGCGGGCCGCGTCCCGGACTGCCGAAATTTGGCACCTGCGGCTCCTCGTGCATCTGGTTGCCGATTCCGTGGCCGACATAGTTACGCACAACCGAAAAGCCGTGTTTTTCCACATACGTCTGGATAGCGTGCGATATATCGCCGAGGTGCCTGCCCTCCACCGCCAAATGAATTCCCTGCAGCAACGCTTCACGGGTAACAGCAATCAGTTGTAACGCCTCCGGCTCCACCTCACCTACCGGAAAAGTGGCAGCGGCATCGCCGTAATACCCCTGATACACGGTACCGACATCAACGCTGACCAGATCACCGTTGCACAGCCGTCGCAAACCCGGAATGCCATGGACGACCTCCTCGTTAACAGAAGCACAGACTGTTGCGGGAAACCCGTGATAGCCCTTAAACGCCGGCAAACATCCGGCCCTGCGGATGTACCTTTCCGCAATCCGGTCAAGCTCCAGCGTGGCAACCCCCGGGCGGACAGCCGCTTCCACCGCCCGTAAAGCACCTGCCGCCACCCGGCCGGCATGACGCATCAGCTCCAGTTCCCGCGCCGATTTAATGGTGATCATCTTGACTCACGTTTACTTCATGAACCCCTGATAGCTCCGCATCAGCATGTGGCTCTCAATTTGCTTGGTCGTCTCCAGCACAACGCCAACCACAATAATCATACCAATGCCACCAAAAATGATTTCGATGCGGAAAGCATTTTGCAGGAGTACCGGCACTACGGCAATAAATGCGAGGGCCAAGGCTCCGGCCAGCGTCAGACGGCCGGAGATGCGGGCGATAAACTCGGCGGTCGGCCGGCCGGGGCGCAAGCCCGGGATAAACCCGCCGTATTTTTTCATATCGCCGGCAATCTTCAGCGGGTCGAACTGTATAGCGGTATAGAAAAAGGCAAAAAAGAAAATCAGCAGCACATAAAGAACCGTATAAACAGGAGCGCCCTCCCGGAACATCCCTTCAAAATACCTGGCCGCCGGATGGTTGACAAACTGTGAAATGGTCGCCGGCAGCATCAGCAGAGCCGAGGCGAAAATCACCGGTATCACGCCGGCCTGGTTAACTTTCAGCGGGATGTGGGTCGACTGGCCCCCGTACATCTTGCGGCCGACAACACGCTTGGCGTATTGCACCGGGATGCGGCGCTGCCCGACCTCCAGGGCAATAATGCCGACTATCAGGCCAAGCACAATTATAATGGACGCCAGCAAAGTAAAGATGTTCAACTCGCCCAGGCGGGCCAACTCAATGGTCCTTAACATGCCCGGTCCAAACCGCGAAACAATGCCGGCAAAAATAACCAGCGAGATGCCGTTGCCCACCCCGCGCTCCGTAATCAGTTCGCCAAGCCACATCAGGAAGGCGGTGCCGGCCGTCAAGGTCACAACTATCACTGTATAGGTGAAAAATCCGGGAGCAATAACAGCCGCTCCGAAGATTCCCACCGACATGCCCGTAGCCTGAATCAACGCCAGAACGACAGTGCCGTAGCGGGTCAGCTGCGACAGCTTCTTGCGGCCCTCTTCGCCTTCTTTGGCCCATTCCTCAAATTTGGGTACGACAATGGTTAATAGCTGCATGATGATTGAGGCATTGATATAGGGCATGATGCCCATGGCAAAGATGGTAAAATTGGCTAATGCTCCGCCGGCAAAGACATTAAACAAACCGAACAGGTTATCCTCCTGAAAAAATTCGGCCAGCCTTGTCGGATCCACACCAGGCACCGGCACATGAGCACCAAGCCGGTAAACCACAAACATGGCCAGGGTAAACATTATCCTTTGCCGCAATTCCTTTATTTTCCAGGCATCACGTACTGTTTCCAGCATCTAAATCACCTCGGCCTTACCGCCGGCCGCGCGGATTTTTTCGGTCGCAGCCTTACTGAAGGCGTGAGCAAAAACTGTCAGTGATTTCTCCAGTTCGCCGCCGCCCAGAATCTTAATACCGTCCTTCAGCGTCTTTACCAGCCCCTTTTCTCTGAGCAGCGCCGGGGTTACCTCGGCACCGTCCTCAAATACGTTCAGCCTGGCCACATTAAGTTCGTTAAACTCTTTTTTAAAGACACTGGTAAACCCTCTCTTGGGAAGAGCACGTTGCAGGGGCATCTGGCCGCCTTCAAAACCGGGACGGACGCCTCCGCCGGAACGTGCCTTCTGCCCTTTATGGCCGCGGCCGGATGTTTTGCCAAGTCCGCTGCCTATGCCTTTACCGACCCGCTTCCCGCTTGTACGGGCGCCTTTCGGGCTTTTGAGCTCATGCAAGCGCATCATTACACCTCCTCCTCACATTCTCCGGCGGCACAGGCCGGCCTACCTCAGCAACTCTTCAACCGGCTTGCCGCGCAGTTTCGCGACATGTTCGGCCCGTCTCAGGCTGCGCAGGCCTTCCATGGTAGCGTTAACCATATTTATGGCGTTGGCGGATCCCAGTGATTTGGTAAGAATATCACGGATTCCCGCCAATTCAAGGACTGCGCGCACAGGTCCTCCGGCGATAACACCCGTTCCTTCCGAGGCAGGTTTCAGCAATACACGGCCGGCCCCAAACAGGCCTGTGACAGGATGAGGGATGGTAGTACGGTACAGAGGAACCTCAAACATGTGTTTCTTGGCGTCCTCCACACCTTTGCGGATCGCTTCGGGCACTTCACCGGCCTTGCCAAGACCTGCTCCGACCCGGCCCTTGCCGTCACCGACAACAACCAGTGCGGAAAAACTGAACCGGCGACCGCCCTTTACAACTTTAGCCACACGGTTAATCTGGACAACCTTTTCCGAAAACTCGCTTTTCTCGGAGTCACGCCTCTCCACGCCTTTATCTCTTCTCTGCATCAGAATTTCAACCCCCCTTCGCGTGCCCCTTCGGCAAGCTCTCTGATGCGACCATGGTAAAGATAGCCTCCACGGTCAAAGACCACTTCTTTTATCCCCAACTGTGCGGCCTTGGCGGCGACCAGTTTCCCGACCAGGCGTGCACACTCCCTGTTTCCGCATGAGTTGCGGCCCGCGGATACACTTTTGTCAAGGCTGGAGGCGGCCACCAGCGTCCGGCCCTGTTCATCGTCCACAACCTGGGCGTAGATATGCTTAAGGCTGCGGAACACGTTCAGACGCGGTCTTTCCTTTGTTCCGCTCACCTTCTTGCGCACCCGCAGATGACGTCGTTTCCGCGCCTGGTTTTTATCCTGACGGCTTAGCATCAAACACCCCTCCTACTTGCCAGTTTTGCCGACCTTGCGGCGGACACGCTCCGTCTCATACTTGATACCTTTACCCTTGTAAGGCTCCGGCTCACGGACAGCTCTGATCTTAGCCGCCATTGAGCCTACCGCCTCTTTGTCTATTCCCTTTACAACTATTTTGTTCGGTGCCGGCACTTCCAGCTCGATGCCCGCCGGAGGCACGATTGAGACCGAATGTGAATATCCAACGGAAAGAAGCACTTTTTCGCCCTGCTTGGCAGCACGGTAGCCGACACCGACCAGTTCCAGCGTTTTGGCGTATCCTTTACTGACACCGTCCACCATATTGGCGACCAGCGTACGCGATAGCCCGTGCAGTGCACAATGCTCCTTGCTGTCCGACACCCTGGCAATTATGACCTGGTTATCCGCCAATTGCACCGTTACCCCTTCAGGTAACACTCTTTCCAGCCGGCCCAGCGGACCCCTGACGGCCAGAGTGCCGCCATCCCGGGTAACCTCTACACCGGCCGGCAAGCTGATCGGTTTACGCCCGATACGGCTCATTCCTTCCCCTCCCGCTACCAGACATAGCAGAGGACTTCTCCGCCAAGGCCCGCTTTGCGTGCAGCCTTGTCAGTCATAATCCCCTGCGACGTGGAAATAATGGCAATACCAAGTCCCCCCAGCACCCTTGGCAGGTCATCTTTTTGGGCGTAAACGCGCAAACCCGGCTTGCTGATTCGCTTCAACCCTGTAATAACCTTCTCACGGCCCTGACCATATTTTAAATAAATACGGATTGTCCCCTGTGCATTGCCTTTCTTTAGCTCATATTCCCTGATAAAACCTTCCTGCTTCAGAACATCGGCCATTGCCAGCTTAATCTTCGAAGATGGTATCTCCACAGAATCATGATGAACGGTGTTCGCGTTACGAATCCTCGTCAACATATCGGCAATTGGGTCCGTCATAGACATAGCGATAACCTCCTTTCTCTCCGGTTCCCTTCTACCAGCTGGCTTTTCTCACCCCGGGAATCTTTGCTTCATGGGCAAGCTTGCGGAAACAAAGGCGACACATGCCAAACTTGCGCAAATACCCTCTCGGGCGGCCGCAAAGCTTGCAACGGTGATAGCCCCGCACGTCAAATTTCGGGCTAAGCTTTGCCTTGGCAATCATTGATTTCTTGGCCACACTGTTACCTCCTCAAAAAACGTTCCCTTTACTCTGCTAAGCTGTACGGAAGGGCATTCCCAGGCCGCGCAGCAACTCCCTTGCCTCTTCATCGCTTTTTGCCGTGGTGACAATAACAATGTCCATTCCGCGGACCTTTTCCACCTGGTCATAACTTACTTCCGGAAATATCAACTGCTCTTTCAGTCCCAGCGTATAGTTACCCCGGCCGTCAAACGACTTGGGAGATATTCCGCGAAAATCACGGACACGGGGCAAAGCCACATTAAACAACTTGTCAAGAAAGTGTTGCATCCGCTTTCCGCGTAAAGTGACCTTGCAACCGATAGACATGCCTTCGCGTACCTTAAAGCTGGCCACCGATTTCTTGGCCCGCGTTATAACCGGACGCTGACCGGCAATCAGGCTCAAGTCTTTTACTGCCGCATCCAGTATCTTGGCATTTTCCTTGGCCTCTCCCACACCCATGTTAATAACGACCTTTTCCAGCCGCGGAACCTGGAGAAGATTTTTGTAAGCAAATCGCTCCATGAGTGCCGGCCGGACTTCGCTGAGATATTTTTCCTGTAAACGGGACATTTCAGGCTACCTCCCCTCTGTGACTCTTTTTCATCGTTCCTCTCTCCAGGGAAAGGAGCAGAGGCGCGCGTTTCAGCTCCGGCTACTTATCAAGGTGAGCCCCGCACTTTTTGCAGGCACGGGTACGGGAACCGTCCGCCAGCAGGGCTTTGGCAATCCTCGTGGCCTGCTGGCAGCTCGGGCAGATTACCATAACCTTAGCGCTGTGCAACGGCGCTTCACGTTCATGAATGCCGGCCTGCACGCGCTGCTTGGCCTTGCTGTGCCGCTTGACAATATGCACCCCTTCGACCAGCACTTTTTCCTCACGCGGAAAAGCAGCGAGAACCTTGCCTTTTTTGCCCTTATCTTTCCCGGACAGGACAAGCACCTTATCGCCCTTTCTTACATGCAGCTTATGCAACACGATTGCACCTCCTTAAGGGCACTAAATTACTTCCGGCGCCAGCGAAATAATCTTCATAAAATCCTTATCGCGCAGTTCCCGGGCCACCGGACCGAAAATCCGCGTTCCCCGCGGGTTCTTCTGTTCGTTAATCAACACGGCCGCATTTTCGTCAAACTTAATATAAGAGCCGTCATTACGCCGAAGCCCCTGACACGTGCGGACGATTACCGCTTTAATGACGTCACCCTTCTTTACAACACCACCGGGTGTTGCTTCCTTGACAGAAGCAACTATAATGTCTCCGATGTTGGCGGTTTTACGTGTAGAGCCACCAAGAACACGGATGCACATAATTTTTTTGGCTCCGGAGTTGTCGGCCACGTTCAGGTACGTTTGGGTCTGAATCATAGTTGCCCTCCTTCCGTCCTGGGCTGCTCATAATTCTGCTGCTCGACCGGCGCTCACAGTACCGGCACAGGTCAGCGGTCCTTCGACTGCTCCACGATTTCCACCAACCGCCACCTTTTTTCCCTGCTCAGCGGCCTGGTTTCCATAATTCTGACCTTATCCCCGATATGGCAGATGTTTTCAGGGTCGTGCACCTTGTATTTCTGTGATGCCCGGATAGTTTTGCCGTACAGAGGATGACGGGTGACACGCTCAACTTTCACAACAGCCGTCTTGTCCATGCTGTTGCTGACCACATGCCCGACTCGCTCTTTGCGCTTGCTGCGCTCCATGCCTCTCGCTCCTTTCACTGGCGTACCTGCAGTCAGGCTCGCCCTAATTCCCTTTGACGCTTTACTGTCTTTACACGGGCGATGTCCTTGCGAACCTCCCTGATTCTCATCGGGTTATCCAGGTGGCCGGTAGCCATTTGAAAGCGAAGGTTAAAGAGCTCAATTTTCAATTCTGACAACCTGTCGTTCAATTCTGTTTCACTGTAATCTCTCAGTTCCCTGGCCTTCACTTGCCACACCCCCCGCCTCTGCCTTTGTGATAAACCTGGTTCTGATTGGTAGTTTATGGGAGGCAAGGCGCATGGCCTCCTTGGCCAAATCCTCCGCAACACCGGCTATCTCAAAGAGAACCCGGTCCGGCTTGACGACAGCCACCCAAAATTCCGGCGAACCCTTGCCACTCCCCATCCGCGTCTCAGCAGGCTTCGCTGTTACCGGCTTGTCAGGGAATATCCTAATCCAGACCTTCCCGCCGCGTTTAATAAAGCGCGTCATGGCAACACGGGCAGCTTCTATCTGCTGGCTGGTCACCCAGGCAGGCTCCAGCGCCTGCAAGCCGTATTCTCCAAAAGCAATAGTGTTACCTGCCTGTGCCCTGCCCTTCATCCGGCCACGGTGCTGCCTGCGGTACTTAACTCTTTTCGGGATGAGCATCCCGGGTCCCTCCCTCTTTGTTCTTCTGCCTGGTCGGGAGAACCTCTCCTTTGTAAATCCAGACTTTTACGCCGATTCGGCCGTAAGTGGTGTGCGCCTCGACAAATCCATAGTCAATATTGGCACGCAACGTCTGCAACGGAACAGTACCCTCATGATAAACTTCAGTGCGGGCAATTTCCGCTCCGCCCAGCCGGCCGCTGACCATTACCTTAACCCCTTTCGCCCCGCTGCGAATCGTACGCGTCACCGCCTGTTTCATGGCCCGGCGAAAAGTAACCCGCTTCGCAAGTTGGGCGGCTATACCCTCAGCCACCAGGTAGGCATCCAGTTCCGGTGCCTTTATCTCGATAATATTGATGTGAACCTGTTTTTGCGTGGCATTTTCCAGCTTTCTACGCAGTTCGTCCACTCCGGCGCCGCCTTTGCCGATTACCACTCCGGGCTTGGCGGTGTGGACTGAAATACGGACCCGGGTGGCTACCCTCTCGATTTCGACACGCGAAACAGCGGCATTACGAAGATGCTCCGCCACAATTTTGCGAATCCGCAGGTCCTCGTGCAACAGGTCCGTATAGTTCCTGCCCGCATACCACCTGGCATCCCAGTCACGGATGACACCGATTCTAAAGCCGATCGGACTGACTTTCTGACCCACCGCTTATCCCTCCCTTGCCCTTAGAATAATTGTTATATGGCTGGTAGGCTTCCGGATCCGGCTGGCCATGCCGCGCGCCCTGGGCCGGAAACGCTTCAGCGGCGGCCCCTGGTCAATGAACGCCCGCCATACATAAAGTTGGTCCCGCTTCAGCTCCAGATTGTGCTCAGCGTTGGCCATAGCCGAATGCAGCACCTTATAAATCGGTTCCGTTGGCCGATTGGGAAGATGTTTTAAAATTGCCAGCGCTTCGCTGGCCCCCTTACCGCGAATCAGATCCATGACCAGGCGGGCCTTACGCGGTGACATCCGGATATATTTGGCAACGGCTTTTGCTTCCACGCTTATCCCCCCTATTTCAACGCTGATGACCGTTCCGTGTGGGCGCCGTGGCCGCGGAAGGTGCGCGTCGGTGCAAACTCTCCCAGCCGGTGCCCGACCATGTCTTCCGTAATATAGACAGGCACATGCTTGCGCCCGTCATGGACAGCCAGGGTATGGCCGACCATCTCCGGAAAGATGGTGGAACGGCGCGACCAGGTTTTGATCACCTTTTTTTCTTTTTTGGTATTCATCTGCTTAATTTTATCGAGCAGGGAAGTTTCGATATATGGTCCTTTTTTCGTAGACCTGGACATTACGGGGTGACCTCCTTCCTCGCCTACTTGTTCCGGCGCTTAACGATGTACTGGTCGGACTTGTTCTTCTTTTTACGCGTTTTATAACCTAAGGTCGGTTTCCCCCATGGCGTAACCGGGCTTTTCCGCCCGATAGGCGCTTTTCCTTCGCCGCCGCCATGCGGGTGATCCACCGGGTTCATTACCACGCCTCGGACTGTGGGGCGCTTGCCCTGCCAGCGTGAACGACCGGCCTTACCGACAGTGATGTTTTCATGCTCCAGGTTACCGACCTGACCAACGGTTGCCCTGCACTCCTGGGAGATAAGGCGAACCTCTCCAGACGGCAGGCGTACCTGGGCGTACTTGCCTTCCTTGGCCATCAACTGCGCGGACGCTCCGGCGGAGCGGACCAGTTGTCCCCCCCGTCCCACTTTCAGCTCGATGTTATGCAACAGGGTACCAACGGGGATGTTCTTAAGCAGCAGCGTGTTTCCCGGCCTGATATCAGCACTGTCTCCGGAAACTACCGTAGCACCCCGGGAAAGGCCGAGCGGAGCCAGGATGTACCGTTTCTCCCCGTCAGCGTAATGCAACAGGGCAATGTTGGCAGAACGGTTAGGGTCGTACTCAATGGTGGCCACTTTGGCGGGAATGCCATCCTTATTGCGCTTGAAATCAATCAGCCTGTACTGGCGCTTGTGCCCTCCACCCTGGTGACGGACGGTTATTCTTCCCTCCGCGTTACGCCCCGCCTTCCTCTTCAGCGGCTGAAGCAGTGATTTCTCAGGTTCGTCGGTGGTAAGCTCCGCAAAATTGCTGACAGTCATAAATCGCCTTCCCGGCGAAGTGGGAACAAACTTTTTTACAGCCATGCTTCTCCCTCTTTCCTAGGGTTAGAGGCCCTCAAAGATTTCAATCGGCTTACTGCCTTCCGCCAGAGTGACAATGGCCTTTTTCCAGTCGGAACGGCGTCCGGTGTGCATGCCAACCCGCTTAGACTTTCCCTTCACACGGACCGTGTTCACCGACTGGACCTTAACCTTGAAAATCTCCTCCACGGCTCGCCTGATTTCTACCTTGTTGGCCCTGATATCAACCCGAAACAGATATTTTCTCTCTTCCATCAGCCTGGTTGCCTTCTCTGTAATCAACGGCTTCTTAATAATATCACGCGCCTCGCGCATCAGGCAAACACCTCCTCCACCAGAGCCGCCGCGTCCCGTGTCATCACAAGGCTCTCACTGTTTAAAATGTCATAGACGTTAAGCTGCCTGGCGTTTATCGTTTTTACCCCGGGAATGTTGCGGGCGGACTTGATGACATTCTCCTGCGGCACGTCCAGAACGAGCAGCACCTTGCGGCCTGTGTTCAGATTTTTGAAGATGCCGGCCATCTCCCGCGTTTTGGGGCTCTCCATGGCCAAATGGTCAAGGACAATCAGTGAACCGCTGCTCGTTTTGCTTGTCAGTGCAGACCTTAACGCCAGACGCCTGACCTGCTTCGGCATGGACATCCGGTAACTGCGGGGCTGCGGTCCAAAGACCACACCGCCGCCTTTCCAGATGGGCGAACGAATTGATCCGTGACGCGCACGCCCTGTCCCTTTCTGTCGCCAGGGCTTGCGCCCTCCGCCTCTCACTTCGGCGCGTGATTTTGTCGCGGCGGTACCAATGCGCCTGTTGGCGAGGTAAGCCAGCACAGCCTGGTGCATAGCCGCTTCGTTAACTTCCACACCGAAAACCGCATCGGCCAGTGCTATTTCTCCGACCTGCTCACCCTGAGTGTTGTACAAGGCTACTGTTGGCATACGTATATCCTCCTTTCCCCACTCCCGGTAACTGCTCGTGCTACTGACCCGGGGAATTCCCGCAGGATAATCCTGGCTGGTCACCGGGGGCGGGTCTTACCGTCTATTTTGCCGCTTTCTTGACTGCATTTCTTACTGTCACCAGCGCTCCCCGCGCTCCCGGCACGGCACCGCGCACCAGCAGCAAATTACGCTCCGGGTCAACTTTAACGACCCGCAAGTTTTGCACGGTTACCTTTTCCCCGCCCATGCGGCCGGGCATAGTCTGGTTCTTAAAAATACGTGCCGCGTTGATTGACCCCATTGATCCCGGACCGCGGTGATAACCGGATCCGTGAGACATAGGCCCGCGCCCCTGCCCGTGACGCTTGATAGCGCCTGCAAAGCCCTTGCCCCGGGAAACTGCGGTTATATCAACATATTCTCCCGGTGCAAACACATCAGCCTTCAGCTCCTGCCCGACACTGAAAGACGCAACGTCCTCAAGTCGCAACTCCCGAAGGTACTTGCTCGGAGCAAGCCCCGCCTTCTTAAAGTGACCGGTTCTCGGCCTGCCAAGCTTCCCGGCCTTGACCGCTCCAAAGCCGACCTGAATGGCCTCATAGCCATCAACAGGAAGGGTCTTTTTCTGGACTACCACGCAGGGCCCCGCCACTATGACGGTTACAGGGGTAACGTTGCCCGCCTCATCAAAATGTTGCGTCATCCCAAGTTTCTTGCCTAAAATAGCTTTTTGCATCTCCTGCACCCCTACAACTTAATCTCAATATCCACGCCTGCAGGCAGGTCAAGCCGCATCAACGCGTCTATCGTTTTTGGCGTCGGCTCCAGGATATCGATCAGACGTTTGTGCGTGCGCATCTCAAACTGCTCACGGGAATCCTTGTACTTGTGGGGTGCCCTGATCACAGTGTAAATGCTCTTTTCTGTCGGCAACGGAATGGGGCCGGCAACTTCAGCCCCTGTTCTCTTGGCCGTCTCCACAATTTTACCGGAGGATTGGTCAAGCAGTTGGTGATCAAACGCCTTCAGGCGAATACGTATCTTTTGCTTTGGCATAGTTTTCCCTCCTCGGCCGGCGGCAATATTGCCGCTACGTTTTAACCCTGTAACAGCCTACTCGATAATCGAGGTGACCACGCCGGCGCCCACGGTACGGCCGCCCTCGCGGATGGCAAAGCGCAGGCCCTCCTCGATGGCAATGGGAGTGATCAGCTCCAGCCTCATCTGCACGTTGTCGCCGGGCATCACCATCTCCACGCCTTCCGGCAGGGTAATCACTCCGGTGACATCGGTGGTGCGCAGATAAAACTGCGGGCGGTACCCGTTGAAAAACGGGGTGTG
>JBGFRB010000017.1:0-51535 GCA_041695355.1 Bacillota bacterium | reverse complement strand
TTTTTGCGGCGCTGGCCACCGCTTTTGGTGACGCACGGGTCAGCCTGGACATGATTATCCAGAAACGCAGTGATGCCGAGACGGCGGAGATAGTGCTTGTGACCCACGAAGTGGAGGAGGCCCGCTTTGCCGCGGCGCTGGAAGTAATCAGGGCGCTGCCGGCGATACGCTCTATTAATAGTGTGCTGCGCGTCATCTGAGAATGTTATAACTATTGCCGGACTTTAGGAGGTTTGAACCTTGGCTCTGATTGTGCAAAAATACGGGGGAACCTCGGTGGGAAGTGTGGAACGTATTTATAACGTGGCGCGCCGCATAGGAGCCGCTGTGGAGGCGGGGCACAGTGTGGCGGTGGTGGTTTCCGCCATGGGTCATACAACGGACGAACTGGTAGCTTTGGCCCACTCTGTGACAGCCAGCCCCCCTGAAAGGGAGATGGCGCTGCTCCTGGCCACCGGTGAACAGGTCAGCAGCGCGTTGCTGGCCATGGCGCTGGGGAACCTGGGCTGCAAAGCTCTGTCGCTTACCGGATCCCAGGCCGGGGTACTGACGGACGGGGTGGCGCTTGGCAGCCGGATTGTTGACTTCAGAGCGGAGCGGGTGCGCTCCTGCCTGGCGGAAGGCAAAGTGGCTGTGGTGGCAGGCTTCCAGGGTCAGGACGGCAACGGTGAGATTAACACACTGGGACGCGGCGGCTCGGATACCACGGCCGTGGCGCTGGCCGCCGCCCTGAAAGCCGATACCTGTGAGATTTACACCGACGTGGACGGCGTATTTACCGTGGATCCGCGTCTGGTCGCGGAAGCGCGCAAAATGAACGAGATAACCTATGACGAGATGCTGGAACTGGCCAGCCTTGGCGCCAAGGTACTGCATCCGCGTGCCGTGGAGTGCGGCCGGGAGCACGGGGTGGTAATCCATGTCCGTTCCAGCTTTCATTACAACCCGGGGACACTGGTAAAGGAGGCAACTGATATGGAAGTAGGTACCGTAGTGCGAGGTATTGCCTGTGATACCGACCAGGTGAAAATTGCCATTATAGGAGTCCCGGACAGGCCGGGTGTGGCGGCGCGCATCTTTTCCGCGATTGCCGGCGCGGGAGTAAACGTGGACCTGATTGTGCAAAGTATCAGGCGCAACGGCGAGAATGACATTCTTTTCACTATCGCCGTCGCCGACCTGGATAAAACGCTGGCTGTGCTTGAGCCGGTAGCCCGGGAAATCGGCGCCAGGCATGTTTTCCATCAGTGCGGGGTGGCCAAGGTCTCCATTGTCGGAGCAGGGATTGCCCATCACAGCGGCGTGGCGGCCACAATGTTTGAGGCCCTCGCTGCGGAGGGTATCAATATTGAGATAATTTCTACTTCAGAAATCCGTATTTCCTGCCTGATTGCCGCCGAGCGCGTGGAGGAGGCTGTCCGCGCCGTTCACCGGCGGTTTAATCTGGCTGCCGGTCTGTAGCCGAAGATGCACAAGCTCCGCTGCCTGCAGGAATAAGCTAAGATGCCGTGGAATAAAATAGCTACTGTAAGGATTGGTGGTGCCAAGCTTGCGCCCTTTCCCACTGCGCCCGACTTGGGCGGAAATTGAGCTGACGGCCATAGCTCATAATGTGCGGGTGTTTCGCCGGGCTGTTTCCCCGGGCACCTGTGTGATGGCTGTTGTCAAAGCCGACGGGTATGGTCACGGCGCCGTTGCGGTAGCCCGGGAGGCTGTGTCCGCCGGCGCTTCGTTTTTGGGAGTCGCTACAGTGGAAGAGGCTTTGGAATTGCGGGACGGCGGAATCACCTCACCGATCCTTGTGCTTGGCTTTACTGCCGGCGATTATGCTCCGTTGCTGCTGGAGCACGATATTTCGGCCACGGTGTTCACATGGGCGGAAGCGGAGACTTTTTCGCGGGAAGCACTTCGTTTTGGCAGGAAACAGCCTGTTCATGTCAAAATAGATACCGGCATGAGCAGGGTAGGCTGCTTTCCCTGTGAAACAGCCGATCAGTTCGTCAGGCAGCTGGCGGATCTGCCAGGGCTGGCATTGGGAGGAATTTTTACCCATTTTGCGGCGGCCGACCAGGCGGATCTGACGTATACCAGGTGGCAATTGCAGCGTTTCCTGACTCTTTGTGACAAACTGACCCGCCAGGGGATCCGCATACCGCTCAGGCACGCCGCCAACAGTGCCGCCGCTTTGCGCCTGCCGGAAGCTCACCTGGAAATGGTGCGTGTGGGAATTGCCTTGTACGGGCTTTGCCCCGGTGACGCGGTTTCAGCGGAAGCCGCTGCCTTGCGTCCGGCTATGGCCTTTAAATCGAAAGTGGTTTTTTTAAAGTCTGTGCCGGCAGGCACCAGCGTTTCCTACGGGTGTACCTATACCACAAAGGAGCAGGCAATCCTGGCTACGCTGCCCGTCGGGTACGGAGACGGTTTCCCGCGGCGGCTGTCCAATCTCGGCCAGGTTCTCATCCGTGGCCGGCGCGCTCCGGTAGTGGGGCGGGTGTGTATGGACCAGGTTATCGTACGAGCCGATCATATTCAGGGGATAGCTGCAGGCGATGAAGCCGTCCTCTTTGGTAGTCAGGGGGATGAAGTACTCTCCGCTGACGAAGTCGCCGCGTGGCTTGAAACAATTAACTACGAAGTTGTTACCGCCGTGAGCCGCCGGGTGCCGAGGGTTTACCTGCGAGAGGGAAAACAGGAAGCAGTACGCGAGTGTTTTCCTCCAGTTAACAGAAGTATTTAGGGGGTGCATGCTTTGCCCGAGGTAAAAAGAATCATGATCAGCCTGCCCTACAACCTTCTGCAGGAAGTGGACGGCATCATCGCGCTGGAAAACAGGAGCCGCTCAGAATTTATCCGTGAAGCGATGCGGCTGTACTTGCTCGAGCGGGAGAGGAATCAAATCAGGGAAAGCATGCAGCGCGGCTATCTGGAGATGGGTACCCTGAACCTGCGTTTGTCAAATGAGGCATTGGCAGTGGAAAACGAGGCCAACTTGCTTTCCGAGCTGCTGGTGACTGGAAAGTGAGCAGGCTGGAAGTAAAGCGCGGGTACATTTTTTTTGCTGACCTGAGCCCTGTAGTCGGCTCCGAGCAGGGTGGCTTCCGGCCTGTGCTGATAGTTCAGAATGATGTGGGCAATAAGTACAGCCCGACTGTAATAGTGGCCGCGATTACTTCCCAGATTGCCAAGGCGAAACTGCCTACCCACGTGGAGATTGAAGCTGGTACTCACGGGCTGGATAAGGACTCGGTAATTTTGCTGGAGCAAGTTCGTACCATTGATAAACAGCGCCTGCAAGATAAGCTGACCGAACTCGATGAAAAAATTATGCACAAAGTAAACCAGGCGCTGAAAATATCTCTCGGCCTGATAGATTTCTAAGGCAGCACCGTTATTGGCACAAAAGACGTAACTTTTAAAGTTGCGTTTTTATTTTACCAAGGAGGCAGGCTGATGGCGGTTTGTATAGGCATCACCTGTGATTGCACCGCCTCTCAAAACAGGCTTTCCAAAGCCTACGTCCGTGCTGTCGCAAACAGCGGCGCCGTGCCGCTGCTGCTGCCGGTTACCGCTGCTCCAAAGCTTTGGCGGGCGTACCTGGAGACGGTTGACGGGCTGCTGTTAAGCGGCGGCGGGGATGTGGACGCTTTCTGGTTTGGCCGGGAAGCAGAACCTGCGCAGGGAAAGGTTCAGCCGGAACGGGACCGGATGGAAATCTGTCTGGCGCGCCGTGCCCTGCGGGACGGGTTGCCAGTGCTTGGTATCTGCCGCGGCGCCCAGGTGTTGAATATCAGTGCCGGAGGCACTTTATACCAGGACCTGCAGGGGGTAGCCGCCCTGCAGCACGACCAGCGCGCGCCCCGCTCCTATTCCATTCACACTGTCCTGGTACGTCGTCCCTCACTGCTTTACAGTCTTGTCGGTCAGGAAACAATCAGGGTCAACAGCTTTCACCACCAGGCCATTCATCTCGCCGGCAAAGGCCTCCGCGTCAGCGCGGAGGCTTCCGACGGGGTAATCGAGGCGGTGGAGGCAGACGGACATCCGTTTGCTCTGGGAGTGCAGTGGCATCCGGAGTGGCAGACGACTGCGCGGGGGGTGGCGGTGAAAATTTTCACTGCTCTTAAAGAAGCGGCCGAAAAAAGCAGGAAAAGGCGATAACGACAAAGAAATTATAAGTACCAAGGAGGGTTGAACTGAAATTCATGAAAGTACTAGTCAGTGACCAGATTTCGGAATTAGGAGTGGCCAAGCTCAGTGAGAAAGCGCTGGTGGACGTGCTGACCGAGCTTAGCCCTGAGGAACTTTTGGCCAGAATACCTGAGTACGATGCCTTGGTGGTACGCAGTTCAACAAAAGTGACCCGCCAGGTGCTGGAGGCGGGTTCCAGGCTGAAAGTGGTGGGCCGGGCCGGGGTCGGTGTGGACAACATAGATGTGCCGGCGGCTACTGAGCGCGGGATTATTGTTATTAACGCTCCGGAAGGCAACACTATTTCCGCGGCGGAGCATGCCATTGCCATGATGACTGCCCTGGCGCGCAACATCCCCGCCGCTTCCTGTTCCATGAAAGCCGGCGAATGGAAGCGTACCAAATTCATGGGCGTGGAACTGTATAAAAAAACTTTGGGCGTCATCGGGCTTGGCCGCATCGGCAGCGAAGTGGTCAAGCGGGCCAAAGCCATGGACATGAGCATTCTGGCTTATGACCCCTATATTTCAGTGGAAAAAGCGGAGAAACTTGGCGTTACGCTGACCGGACTGGAAGAAATTTACCGAAAGGCCGATTTTATTACCCTGCATGCGCCGCTGACTAAAGGCACCCAATATCTGATTGGCGAAAAAGAGCTTGCCATGATGAAGGACGGCGTGCGCATTATCAATTGCGCCCGCGGCGGCCTTATTAATGAACAGGCGCTGTTTGAGGCGTTGCGCTCAGGCAAGGTGGCCGGGGCGGCGCTGGATGTCTTTGAGAAGGAACCGGCGGTGGACAACCCCCTTTGTTCTTTGGAGAACGTGATTGTCACGCCGCACCTTGGCGCCTCCACTGAAGAAGCCCAGGTGAACGTGGCTGTTCAGGTGGCTGAGCAGGTAGTTAACGCCTTGCTTGGCGAACCTTTGGTCAGCGCTGTCAACGTGCCGGTTATCCCGCCGGAAACACTGGCGGACGTCAAGCCGTTTATTCCGCTGATGAGAACTCTGGGTTCATTTTACACCCAGGTATTCAACGGCCAGGTGGAAGCGGTGGAGATTTACTATAACGGGGAAATTGCCGCCTACACCGTAACACCCCTAACCAACTCGTTTCTGATCGGTTTGCTGTCGGTAATACTGCAGGAGACGGTTAACTATGTCAACGCTCCGGTTATTGCCAAGCAACGCGGCATCAAGGTGCGGGAAGTGGTCAGCAAAACGGTGGAGACCTTTACCAATCTGATTACCGTCACCATCAGGACGTCGGACGGCAGCCAGACCATCGCCGGCACCCTGTTTAACAGGAACGACATCCGTATTGTGCAAATCGGCAAATACCGCATAGAGGTGGCCCCGTCGCACTATATGATCGTCTGCACTTATATAGATATGCCCGGTGTGATCGGCCGCGTAGGCACGATACTGGGCGGCAGCAAGATTAATATTGCCGGCATGCAGGTCGGGCGTCAGTCTATCGGCGGGGAAGCGGTAATGGTGCTGCAGGTGGACTCACCGGTACCGGAAGACGTGCTGGCCAAAGTCCAGGAGGTAGAGGCGATCCTCACAACCCGTTTCGTCAGGCTGGAATAGCCGGCTAATAGATTTCCTGGTTTACCTCTCTCAGCCTGGTGCCGTTATCCTCGTAAAGCACAAAATGCAGGACGCGGCGCGGGAAATATTTTTTGGTCAGGGCAAAGACATGGTAGCTGTTGACCTTGCTTTCACCAATCAGTTTGCAGGTCAGATAGCGAAACAGTACCAGGCGTACCTGAAAATTAAGGGCCAGCACATACAGGTCAGTGTTACCTGCCGGCACTGCTGCGGGTGCCTGAAACCGCTCGAGAGCGCTCCTGAGTGCCTGCGAGTCCTGGAAAAGGAAAAACTGTGCCTTGGCCTGATTAAAGGGATTAGCCCAGTTGTCGTCTTTGCCGAGGGTGCGGATAGACACCGGGATAAACTGGACGAGCGGGTATGGAAGAAAATGACTGACTTTTTTCATGTACTGTAACACCTGCCGGAACAATCTTTTCACCTCCAGCAGGGAAATAATCTTTCCTGCTTCAGGATCCGCCGCAGGAAGCAGTTGCGGGTCATGCAGCGGCGGGAGCTGCTCCACCTGCCATTAAGAGCGTTCGGGGGAAGTAAAATGAACTGGCTACGTTTTCACTATAACGGCAGGCAATTTGACGGATATCTGGAGGGGGAGAGGGTCAAAGCCGTAAGCGGTGACGTCTTTTCCGGTCAGTGCCGGGAGACGGGTCTTGTGGCACCGCTGGCTGAGGTGACGCTTGATACGCCCTGCCGTCCGACAAAAGTTATCGGCATCGGGCTTAATTACCGCGACCATGCGGCGGAGATGAACCTGGCCCTGCCGAAAGAACCTGTGATGTTCCTAAAACCTCCTTCTTCCCTGCTGGCGCCTGGCGCGCCGATTATCCGTCCGGCGATGACAAGACGGGTGGACTATGAAGCTGAACTGGCCGTGGTCATCGGCCGGATTGCCTCGAACGTATCAGTCAGCGATGCGCCGGATTTTGTGTTTGGGCTTACCTGCGGCAACGATGTGACGGCACGGGATTTACAGCAGGCCGACCAGCAATGGACCCGTGCCAAATCCTTTGACACTTTCTGTCCGCTTGGCCCCTGGATTGTGACTGATCTGAACCCGTCCGACCTGGAAATTATCCTTACGGTCAACGGCAAGGTGCGGCAGCATTCCCGCACATCCCGGATGCTGTTCGGCGTAGCCGAGCTGGTAGCATTTACTTCCCGGGTCATGACGCTGCTGCCCGGTGATGTAATTCTTACCGGGACACCGGCCGGTATCGGCCCCCTGCAAAGCGGTGACACGGTCACAGTCCGCATCGAAGGCCTCGGAGAACTGACTAACCCCGTATCCTGAGCAGCTTCTGTCAGGCCGGTTCACATGCAGTGTATGAAAACGCAAGAATATTTGTGACGTGCCGCTAACAAGGCCTGCCGCAAAACTGCCGCAGGCGGTTTTTTTTTATTATGGCGGGGATACTATCGGGGAACGCGTAAGTAGGAGGTTTTGCGCAAATGTTTGTCACCAATGTGGGGATGCTGACATTAATTGTGGTAACGGCGTTGGTTTTCCTCGGCTTTCTCCATCGTGTGCTCGACAGGATGCGGCTGACCAAACCCCAGGCGCTGACCATCCTCCTGGCAATGCTGGCAGCCGGGTTTTTGCCCAATGTTCCGCTGGGCGGAGGCCTTTCCGTGAATATCGGAGGCGCGCTTGTTCCGGTCGCGGTAGCCGTCTACCTGATCGTGACGGCAGACGAGGCCAAAGAGAAAAGGCGGGCGCTGCTGACAACCGGGGTGGTGGCGGTCACCGCCTACCTGACCGAAAAAATATTGCCCTTGCACGGCGAGTTGCCGCTTGACATTGACCCGCTGTTTATGCCGGCTATCCTGGCCGCGATAACCGCCTACGCCCTCGGGCGCTCCAGGCGGGCAGCCTTTGTGGGTGGTGTCTTTGGCGTGATTCTCACCGACTTGCTGGCCTGGAGCGAAAATCTGCTGCTGTACCGGCTGCATGTGCCCATCGTTCTCGGCTCTACCGGTGTTTTCGGCGCCGCCGTCATCGGGGGCATGGGAGCGGTCCTGCTGGCGGAGTTGCTCGGAGAAACACTGGAACGTGTCAAAGGAGGACCGCAGCGATGAAGCGTTTTGCTTTTGCCCTGCTCTTTTTAAGTGTCCTGGTTCTGGCCGGCTTTCTTCTGCGGGGTGTGCCGCCGGCCGCACTGCCAACTGCTCAGGGCTTGCCGGGTTTCTTCGCCTGGCCGATGGAGGAAATCTCGCAGGAGGACCTGCTGGCCTCCAGGTTCTGGACGATGATCGATGAGGAAAACCGGGAACTGATGATTACCGGGCGCTGGATTCATGTCGGCGACGAGTTCCTGACCGCCGACAATAGGCTGTATCGTGTTTACCGCATCCGGGGACGCACCGCTCACGCCCGCTTTGTGAGGGAAGTCGGTGCTGTATTCAGCGAGCAAAGGGAGAGCGTCCTGACAGCCTTGCTTGAGCAGCTCGGCCTTGGGGTGCGGCCTGTCCAGCAACCGGAGCCGGAAAACGGCGGGTTGGCGCCGGCCCCGGCTCCACAACGCCTGATTGGCATCTACCATACGCATAATGCCGAATCATACGTGCCGACTGACGGGACAGACAGCATTAAGGGCCGGGGCGGCATCCATGAGGTCGGGGAGTCTATGGCCAGGGCATTGGAAGCAAAAAATGTCCGCGTCGTTTTTGATGAAAGCAAGCACCTGCCGCACGACCGCGGCGCCTACCGGCGCTCCCGGGCCACCACGGAACGACTGCTGGCCAAGGGGCCGGATGTGATCTTTGACGTGCACCGCGACGCGGCGCCTCGTCACGTGTACGCCGCGCAAATCGGCAATGAGTGGGTAACTCAGGTTAAACTGGTAGTGGGCCGGCAAAATCCCAACATGCAGGTGACCAGGCAGTTTGCCCTGGACCTCAAGCGGGTCTCGGACATGGTTCACCCCAACCTGGTCAAAGGGATCTTCCTGGCGCGCGGCAACTATAATCAGGACTTGTCGCCGCTTAACCTGCTCCTGGAAATCGGTGCCCACACCAACTCCCGTGAGGCCGCCGAACGGGGCGCCGCTTTCTTTGCCGATGCCGTAGCCTTTTATTTCTATGGGCCCGAGGGGGCGCGCGCCGCGCCGCCGGGAGCGCAGGTGGAAATGGCTAACCGGGCGGCCACCCGTTCCGTCCTTTTCCTGCTGGGTGCAACCGCCGCCATTATCATCGGCTTCCTGCTGCTCAACACCGGCCGCTTTGCCGGTCTGCAGACCGTTCTTGCCCCCTGGTTCGGGAAGGCCCGCGGCCGCCTGGAACAGGGTGAGCGTTACCTTGCGCCCTGGCAGGAAAAAATCAGAAGCGGTGCGCAAGACGCTGGCAACAGATTACGGGAATACGCCGCAAAGCTCCGCGACCGCAATAAGCTGAAATAAATCAAAAAAGCTTAATCTCTCCCCAAAATATGACATCGCTGTTCCAACGGATAAACGCCGGCTTCCGCCGGCGTTATTTTTTAATTAAAAGGCAAATATTGTCGAAATCAGCAGGATATCACACTTTCAAGGAGAAATTTATCACAACTGCAAAAATCGGAGATTACAAAATTTGGGGGAGGAAAAATGTTTAAAAAGGCCGGTTTAAAAAGCAAATTTGTTTTGATTTTTCTGCTGGTGGGCTTGCTGCCGGTCACGGCGGTCAGCTTGTTGGCGTATTACAAGGCCAAAAGCAATCTTGAGGCGGAAAGTTATCGGGCCATAAAACTGTACGAAGGCCAAGTGTCCTCCCGAATGACGAAATTCTTCAGCGGGCGGGAAAGTGACGCGCAGATTTTTGCTGCCTCAGGCGATGTGCGGGATGCTTTGCAGGCCCTGCGAGTGGCGGGAGGTAATGTGCAAAATCAGGCTTGGCTGGCCGAGAAAGCTCAACTTGACCGTTACGTGCAGACGCTCAAGCAAGGATACGGCTACCTGGACGCGTATCTTACCGATCAAGACGGGAGAGTGGTGTACAGCTCCGCAGCAGGCTTCGATGGAGAAGATTTATCCGGCAAGGAATACATAAAGGGTGCGCTGACCGGGCAATTGCACTGGTCGCCGCTTTATCACTCCGAGGTCTTGCGGCAAAATATCATGGCCCTCACCGCGCCTGTCCGGACGGACGGCCTTACAGGCGCGGTGCTTGGCACTGCCACTCTGGTGGTCGCCAATCAGCAGTTGACACAATATGTGACCGAAGGGCTTGATGAACTGGGGAAAACAACTGACGCTTACCTGGTTGATGCCGAGGGACTATTGCTGACTGATACGAAGCGGGGCGCGTTTGCCCGCAACGCCGCCCTGCAGGAAACAATCGAATCAGAGGCTGTCAGCAAGCTGGCCAAACCGATTGAACAGGGGGAAGCGGGCTTTTTCTGGGAAGGAGTGTACCGGAACTATCTGGGCGACAATGTGCTTGGCGCGGTGGAAGTAATAAATTTTGGCGCAGGCTATGCGGGGCTGGTGGTGGAAATCGCGGCGACGGAAGCTTTTGCCGGCGTTTACTCGATGAGGAACTATATGCTGATAGCAATCTTTATCGCCGTTTTCCTGGTGGCGGGAGCGGGGTATGCCATTGCCGGCACCACCGCCAGGCCGATTGTCAAGGTGGCCGCAGTGGCCGGGCAGGTGGCGGCGGGTGATTTTACCGTTTCTGCCGATATTAAAAGAAATGACGAAATAGGACAGTTGGGCGATGCCTTCAATACGATGAACGAAAATCTGCGCAAGCTGTTCCGCCAGGCGGTGCAGACGGCCGCCGGTGTCAACGAAGGCAGTGAGGCGCTTTCCCAGGCGGTGGAATCGGTCAGCGCCTCCCTGGAACAGGTGGCTGCCAGCACCAATCAGTTTTCCGTCAATGCCCAGGCCATGAGCACCAATTCACAGGAAATGGCGGAGCTGTCCGGCCAGGTTGCCGACAGCGCCGCCAGCGGCAGTGCCGGCGTTGACAGCGCGGTCCGGCAAATGAGGGAAATAAGTACCATGGTGGAGGAACTGCGCAACGTCATTGACGCGCTGGACAAGCGCTCACAGGATATCGGCAGTATTGTCAGGCTAATCACGGATGTCGCCGAGCAGACCAACCTGCTGGCGCTGAATGCCGCTATTGAAGCGGCCCGTGCCGGCGAGCAGGGGCGCGGCTTCGCCGTTGTGGCGGAAGAAGTGCGGAAACTGGCCGAGCAGTCCCGTTCCGCTGCCGAAAAAATCGCAAAACTGGTCAGCGAAACGCAGGAAGAGACCAAACGTGCCGTAAGCAGTATGCAAAAAGGCGTGGAAACTGTACGCAACGGCTCTGAAGTCGTTCTGGCCAGCGGGGAAACATTTAAGGAAATAGTCAGTAAGGTAAGCGGCATAGTTAAGAAAATCGAGCTGGTTGCCGCTTCGGCGGAAGAGGTCAGCGCGGCCAGCGAAGAAATAGCCGCCTCAACGGAAGAACAGTCCTCCGTTATGCAGGAAATCAATGCTTCCGCCGAAGAGCTGCGGGCCAACGCGGACGCGCTGATTCAGGAACTGAACCGCTTTAAATACAAATAATATGCTTCGCCTGTCGAACGTCTTAAGATGAGTTAACAGGAAGTACTTGATTCGCGGCCGCCGGCCGCATTTTTTTCATCACACGCTATTTGCCGCCCGGAAGCCGGCCAGGGAAAAGGTTGTGTGCCAATCTTAACCTAAAATTAACAAAATCAGGATTAACAGCTGGCAGGGAACGACCGAAGCTTGGCGAAAGAAGTACCCGGGAGGGACTAAAATGTTCCAGGCAAAAAGGTTTTGCCACCTCATTTTAATCAATATTATCTTCCTTACAGGCCTGCTGCAAAGTCATCCGGCTAACGCCACCGTTGACGTGACCACAGGTTTTGTGAGCGAGAGAATAACCACATTCATCAGCCTGTACCATGAAGATGCCTCACCTATGCCGGTATTGGTCGCCGAACTGGCTCAAAATGTGAACGCGTTAGATAATGTTTTCCACCGCCTGCTAAATGACGATAGGTTATTGCCAAGCCACCCGGTTCTTGCCATTGAAATCAGCGATGACGCTTACCAGGGTATTCTTTCTGGTCCCAGAGCAGACGGCTATGCAGTTTTGTCCCTCGAAAATGATTATCACCTTGATTTAGATCCCCAGGACATATTTTCTGCGGATAAAACTGCCATTGGTCCGGCCTACCGCATTGAGCTTGCCCTCTGGCCGGTCAGCTACAATGAGCTTTTAACATTGGTGTTGCTCCTGCCGCGTCTTAACGCGGAGAATTCAAGTATGGAGCTGCTGCCCACGGATATCAGGCAATACAGGGACAAATTTGCTGAAGAAATTGCCCAGCAGAGTATTTTTATGATGGGGTCATATACCGATTTGCTTTGGTCGCCGGATGGCAACCTCCTCTTATCGGCTAATTGGTCTGACCGCAGACTGAACTATCAGGTGTTTAATTTCGCTGCAAATGAGGTCATGTCCCTTGATCGGCTTGAACATTATATCCTGCCGCCGACTTTTTCTCCTGATTCCCGTTTTATTGTCTACTCCTCACAAACAGAGTTAAGAATTGTTGATGTTAAAAGGCGCCGCACCACTGGTTTTTCGCTTCGGGAATGGCTTCCGGACGATTACCAGTTGATTAGCAATGTGGCGTTTGCCGTAAACAAAACAGGCGACACTATCTTTTTCTCCCCGCGGGGCTGGAGCATGCCGCTACCTTCACCGACCTTCCTTTGGCGCAGCGCAAATCCCGAACAACTGGAAAAGGTCAGCGGATTGGAGGTTATGGAAAAGCCGGACCTGCCGGGAGAAACTTGGAGCGCTTTTTTGCACAGGCCGCATGGCTCGAGAGCATTTGCGGAACCCGCGGAGCTTAAAGAGGAGAAGGCTTACTCAACAAGGGTGGACCTAGCGGCAATTCGTGAAAAACTCCAGGCCAGATACGGCGCTGTTTACGGTGAAACGATAAACCACCCGCGGAACGATTATCTGGCGGTGTTAACCGAAGGAGGGAACAGGCTCAGAGCGCGGGTGTTTTCTCTGCCGTCCCTGGAAGAGAGATCAATATATGCCTTTGCTTTTTTGCCGGAGCCTAAGACCGAAATCCCCGGCACAATAGCCGGAATGTCACTGTTTAATGCTGCTGTCATAGCAGTGATTATATTGACAGCGGCTGGTATGACCATGCTGATTTTATTTGTGAGGCAAAATATATGCCCGGCGGCCGGACCTGTAAGCCTAAAGAAAAAACTCTTATTGTTTGCCGGGGCATTGATTATTACGCTGCTGTTACATTTCGCTGCCGGCATGCTTACCCTTTCACTGGTGGACGATGATCTGGCGGAAGCGGCTGAGCCTATAGCCAGAGAAGCCGTCGCCCATAAATATGCTGACCTTGGCTATACGGTCAAATTAGACGTTAGCAAGGCGGGAATGTTTGGCAGTTCGCCGCTTTGGTTTATTGATTTACCGTATCAGTTTTCGTATTGGGGACTTTCAGGATTTAACCGGTTTGTCGCTCCTGTAGATGTCTGGATTGGTTATTCAGTGTTTGACCAACATGGGGATTTTATCAAGAGCGAAGAAGCTCGCTTTTATGTGTTCGGAGCAGACCGGATGATATCATCGCATCCGCCACTGCCGTAAGGGCTCGGGACCGAAACAAGGGAGCGGACAGTCCGTTATTGTTTACAGTCAGCAGGTCTTCGCGCCTTCCGGCAAGAATAGAATCGGAAGGGAGTGCGGCAGCCGGCTGGCAGATTGTCCCGAACAAGAATGAGAGCGCGGCTCATCGACAATTATGCCGGGCTTATCAGATGGGGGGTGAAGGTTTGTCCGTAATGGTGGAAGTGCAGTCTCTGAGAAAATGCTATGGCAGCTTGACAGCAGTGGATGATGTCAGCTTTGCGGTCAGGCAAGGTGAAATATTTGGCTTTCTCGGCCCAAACGGCGCCGGTAAAACCACCTGCCTGGAGATGATGGAGGGCTTGCGCAAACCGGACAGCGGGATGGTCTTGATCAGGAATTTACCGGTTTGGCCTGAGCCGGGCAAAATCAAAAACATCATCGGCGTTCAGTTTCAGGCGGCTGCCTTTTATGAGGAACTGACAGTACAGGAAATCCTGCAGTTGTTTGCTGCCCTCCACAGCCGCAAGCTGGCAACGCCGGAGCTTGACGGCCTGCTGGAAATGGGGGGCCTGACTGAGAAGCGCCACGCTTATGCCGGCACGCTTTCCGGCGGGCAAAAACAGCGGCTGGCAATTATCACCGCCCTGGTTAATAACCCGGAAGTAGTTTTTCTTGACGAGCCCACCACCGGGCTTGACCCGCAGGCACGCCGGCGAGCGTGGGAAATTATTAAAGAGTTGCAGAGTCATGGCAAAACCATAATTCTGACCAGCCACTACATGGAGGAAGCAGAGTTTTTATGTGACCGGGTTGCCATCATCGACTACGGAAAAATCGTGGCGCTTGACCAGCCGCAGAGGCTCATTGACCGGCTGGGGCAAAAAACAAAAATATCATTTGCCGGCAGCCGCCCGCTTGACGGTGTGCTGCAGTTGTTTCCCGGAGCAGAAAGTGTAAAAGCGGGTTCCGCTGAAAGTCAGGTACTTTTTGCCCAAGACCCGGGCCAAGCAATTACCGGACTCCTGGAAGCAGCCAAAAAAGAGGGAGCCACGATTAAAAACCTGCAGGTCAGTGCGCCAAACCTGGAAGATGTCTTCCTCGCGCTGACCGGAAAGGAGCTTAGGGACTGATGGCTTTTACAGCGTTGTTATTGGCCAACACACGGATGCAGCTGCGCAACCGCAGCTCACTTTTTTGGCATTTTGCCTTCCCGCTGCTCTTTATGGTTTTGTTTGGCCTGATTTTTGGCCGCGGGCAGGGAACATTAAACGTCGGACTTGTGACAGGCGGTTCGGTGTGGGAAGCACCTTTCCAGGCCGCCCTGGCCAACGTTGAAGGAGTAAAATTAACCACGGGAGAGACGGGCAAGCTGAAGGAGGAGCTAAAAGACGGTAGGCTGCACGTCGTTGTTGCTTTTGACCTGCCCGCCGCCGGTCAGCCGGTGGAGGTGGAGCTGTTTTATGACCCCGGAGAAATGTTGGCCGGCGGCACTGCTTTGACAATGGTAAAAGGAATCCTGGACGGAATTGCCAGAACGGCACAGGATGTCCCGCCCCTGTTTTCTTTCAGGGAAACCGGCGTGGCAGCCCAGGGGCTGACTTACATGAGTTTTTTGCTGCCGGGAGTAATCGGCATGTCGGTGATGTTTTCCTCTCTGTTCGGCACGGCTTACCCCCTGGTGATGGAGCGGGAAAAAGGTATTTTAAGACAGATAAAACTGACGCCGGTGAAGACGGCGGTCTTTCTTGGCGCCAAGTCGGTGGGGATGACTATTATCGCCTTTATGCAAGCCGCAATTATTATTGTCACGGGGGTACTGTTGTTCGAGGTGCAGATTAAGGGCAGTCTGCCTGCCGCTGCACTGGTTGTCCTGCAGGGCTCGCTGATGATGGTGGCGCTTGGGCTCGTGGTGTCGGGAACAGCCAGGAGAATGGAGTCGGTCGACTCTATCGCCAACGTTATTGCCATGCCGATGATGTTCCTGGCCGGCACTTTCTTTCCCATCGACGCGGCACCCGGCTGGCTCCAATCGGCAGCGGCCGTCTTGCCCCTGACCTACTTTAACAGCGCACTGCGGGACGTGCTGGTCAGGGGAGAAATACTGAGCGGCGTCTTGCCGCGTCTTGGCGCAATGGCCTTATGGACGCTTGCCTTTATTGTCCTGGCCGCTTACCTTTTCCGCTGGGAAGCGGCGAAAAACCAGAACGGCAAGGCGAAACGAGCGACCCAGGCATAGCCGGGTTGAAGGCATACTTGTGCAAATGGTTTTGGCCTCATAATTGGAAAGCGTCTGCCATTATTGGCTTTGTCTGGGGTATATGGCACGCTCCTGTTGTTCTCCAGGGGCATAATTATCCAGAGTATCCTGTTGCCGGGGTATTTATGATGACGCTTGTCTGTCTTCTTCTTGCTCCCGTATTCAGTTACATAAGACTCAAGTCAAAATCTGTCATTGCTGCCGTCATTGCTCATGGTTCCCTCAATGTTACGGCAGCATTGGCCATTATAATGACTGAAGAAGGAAATAATGTCCTGATAATTGGTAATAACTCCGGCTTTATTTTTCAGTTCCCTATACGGGTGATAATATCATCGATATAGATAACCCCGGCACTTATCAGTTTTTCGGAGCACTTTTTTACTCTTCGCCGGCCTATTTCTTTGTCAGGCCCTTCATCAACCATCTCATACAAGTCGGCTCGCCTGCCGCGCCTGAAGCATAGCTGTCACGGTCGGCTACTTTTGGACATCGGGTTTGGTTATGTGGTGTTGGACCAACAGGGACACTTTGTTAAAAGCGAAGCAGTGAGCTACTAGGGGAGGTTTATTATGTTATGAATGAAAGACCATATCCCATCATTAAAACCGGGATCGGCTTTGGCTGTTGTCTGGCCATGATCATTTCCTGGAGTCTCTACCAGTCCGTAATTTATGCCTTGTTACACGGCATCCTCGGCTGGATTTTTGTTCTCTGGTATCTGTTTTTTATCAGATAAGTGCGCCACCACGGGCTTGAGTTTTTTGACCAATACCGGGTTAACCCCTCCGGAGAATGATAGATAATGATTATAACAGAAACAAATGCCCTCTCCGTAGAGTACGTAGAGATACCGGTCGGGAGATTACCTCCGGATTTCAACGGTTTCCGCATCGCCTTGATTAGCGACTTGCACGGGAAGTGGTTTGACCCGGCGGGGAAGGAAGTGCAGGTGATTAAGAATGCCGGGGCAGACTTGATTGCCTCCACAGGTGACTTTGTACACCATAACAGCGTGAAGGGAATAACCCGGATTCTGCCGTTTGTGCAAGCGCTGGTCAAAATCGCCCCGGTATACGCAGTCAGCGGCAACCACGACCATTGGACAGACTGGCCGTATATTGCCGGGAGCCTACGGAGAGCCGGAGTAACGGTCCTGGAAAACAGCCATCTCCGGATCAAACGAGGAGCGGGAGAAATCCTTTTGGCGGGTGTTAGCGACCCCACTACCGGAAACGGCTGCCTGGAGCAGGCACTCCCGGCGCAGGCAGATGCGGTGATCGTGTTGCTGGCTCATGCACCTACATGGTTTGAGCCTTGGAATGCAGCCAAAGCGCCGGCAGGGCTCAAACTGGTTTCCCTGACCTTGACCGGTCACACCCATGGCGGCCAGGTCAAGTTGCCTTTTCTGGGAGCGGTGACTACTGCCTCCGGCCGCCTTTTCCCGCCTAGCCATGTGGAGGGATTGTCCCGGGAAGGCAATGGCTGGCTGTACATCAATCGCGGACTGGGGCAAGGCGGGTTGACGTTTCGCTTTCTATCACGGCGTGAGGTAACCATAATCACACTGCGTCAAGAGTAAGCGGGGCACTTAAAAATTCCAACTGCCTGATTTGCAGGTGGAACAAAACCGGTGCTTCTTCGTCTTAGATAGTAAGTGTTGCCTTGGAAATTGCTCATGCCGGTGCTGCTAACCTTTTGCAACAGTTACCTAGGACCGCTACAATGTGGTGGCGGGGTCGTTTGTGATCAATAACTTCATGCCGCCGGGAGCCTCCGGCCGGATGGAAGTCGGCCCGCCTCCCGCCAGAGAACCGCTGGAGCTGCTTGACCAGCGGCTGGTGCTGACCCTGCAAAACGCCCGGGGGCAAAAGAGAAGGTACGTACTTAACGTGGTAGGCATTCTCGGTACCCGGTTAATGGAGCACTCTCACTCGGTGTATGCCCCTTTGAGCGTCATCAGGGATATGCACATCTTTATGAATCAGGGCATGCAGCAATCACAGGTTCAGGCTGTCGAGCCTGACAGCAAACAACGGAATCAGGCAAGCCCGCGGAGACTCCGCGGGCATAAACGCCCGGAAGTACAGTACAGTTTTGCTACAGTAAGAACAAAGGACGTGGAATACACCAGGCGGCTGGGCGAGGAATTGCGCCAAATGGGCTACCAAGCCCATTCTATCGCCGATGGACTGGATGGTATAGAGCAAGGCACCAGGACGGGGCAGGCCGTACTGGGGGGAATCGGCGCCGTTAGCCTGCTGGTGGCCGCCATCGGTATAATCAATACTATGGCCATGTAAATTTACGAGCGAACCAGAGAAATTGCGGTAATAAAAGTGCTCGGTGCTTCTTTTTCAAACATAAGAGGGCTGTTTTTGGCCGAGGCGGCCCTGATTGGTTTTTTAGGGGGCGTTTTGGGCCTTATCGTCAGTTTTCTGTTGTCACTGTTGATTAATGTCTATGCGGGGGCGGCGATAGGCGCCGGGGCCATGATCCCGGATGCTCAGCCGGTGCAGATCTCCATAATCCCTTGGTGGCTTACCGTTTTTGCCATTGTCTTCGGCTCGGCCATCGGACTGGTCGCCGGGCTGTATCCCGCCACCCGGGCCATGCGCCTTGACCCGGTAACAGCTATGAGACACTATTAATTCTTCTTTATTCAAGCCCTTGCTGCAGGTATGGCTGCGTCCCTCGTTTCCTGGCTCCTGGAGCGGTAGGTCCCGCAGGGATTTTTAACCGCCTTCTCATCAACTACGAAGGGGGGGGGTTTATCTGTTGCGCTTCAAGTAATACAAATGTTATAATGTTCTCGAGGTGGTGGACGTTTTATGAAAATAATTAAATTGCGCAAAGTAGGCAATAGCTTTGGATTTACCATATCTAAAGAACTAATGGAAAAATATAATCTTAAAGAAGGCGAAGAATTACATGTTATCGAAAATGATAAAGGCTTTACCCTTACTCCTTATGATCCTGAATTCGATAAATGGACATCTTATTTTGAAAAAACCAATAGGAAATTTAAAAATACTCTAAAGGCGCTTTCTAAATGAGCGACATTATCTTTTTACCCAAGAATGTCGTTCTATATTTGCACGAGCAACTTATCTTAATTTATGGCGGTTCACCTGGTATTAGGGATGAAAAACTACTAGACTCTGCTTTAGAGCAGCCAAAAGCAACTTTTGATAACAAATACTTGCACGGTACGATTATTGCCATGGCTGCTGCTTATGGTTTTCACCTATGTAACAATCATCCTTTTTTAGACGGCAATAAAAGGGTAGCTCTTGTTGCAATGGATATTTTCTTACATAGAAACGGTTTTGAGATTATTGCCAATGAGAAAGATGCATATACCATAATTATGAAACTGGCGTCAGGAAATCTTACAAAAGAAGAGCTAATAGGTTGGCTTGAAAACAACACCTCTGCGTTAACAAGCAGTTAATCCTGTATACTTTCCCACCAACCCGCTTTTCACGGTTCAAGACGAATAACCTTTCCCAGATGTCCAAAGCTCGACCCGCAGTGTCGGATGCGAATCTTCTGCCCGGCTGTCATACCGATGGTCTGGCCGTGTTTGAGTACAGGGCCAGACTTCAGCAGGTAGCAAATGATACTGTGGAGCCATTCGCGCAGCTCGCCAGGATCCATGTTGATGCTGGGAATCTCGATCTCCAGGTGACCGAGCGCCGGCAGACCGGTTGTAAACAAACCGGTTGTCCCATCCTGGTTGCTGAACACTCGCAAATCGACCCAGAGGTATAACGGCGGTGCCTCGGGCGAGTCCATTTCTCCGGCTATGCTGACGAACGCCGGCGGATAGTGGAGCAATGCGGCTTCCGGCCAATATACAGCCATTACACCAGATTGCCTGGCAGCGAGGGCCGTGACGGCAGTGAAAATGAGCCGTCGCCGGACCGGGTCAGCAGAACCGCCCTTCATCGCGATAAGCAGATGCGCGCGATGTTGCTTGACCGTTTCGATGGGCGGCTGCGGCGGCCATATCCATGAGGTGGCGATCGGGCCTTCCAGGTCTCTTGCCGGATAGGGCGCCGGCACCAGGGCCAACGCAAGAAGCTCGTCGCCGGCATAAAAGCTGAACACGCCTTCATCCTCACGGCTGATCTCTGAAGCTGCTTTGCCCGCGAACCGGGTCTTGCTAACATCATCCAGGAACGAATCAACGGGGAAGGATTCTCCTTCCAGCAACAGGAAGCTGATGACCGGTTCAGCGGTCCGCCGCTTCTTCTTAAAAAAATTAAACACCCAGCGACCCTCCCCTCGTGTTCCTCCAGATCTTACCCCAGCTTTTTTCGCATACTTTCATCCTCATTGTAGCATGGGCAGAAGTTAGCGGCAACAGGCCAGACAGTCCCACAAGATCAGGAACAGCAATTTTAACAGAAAGTTTAACTGTAGCTAACACAAGCTTTCTGTCTGCTTAACAATAAGGATAGACGGGGTGTTTACTTATACCAAACAGGCGTTTTGCTTTACAACACCATGCTTTAATAGTACGGCCTGCACTGCCCTGAGAAGCTGGAGCAGTTCGGAAATGGAGGATATGCTGTTGTATTTTACGAAGAATTAGCATATAATGACGTCAACAAATAAAGAGGTGATCTTATGCCAAACATCAAGCCGGTTTCGGACTTACGAAATTACAACGAGGTTTTAAGAGATGTAGCTGTAGGCGAGCCGGTCTTTTTGACCAAGAACGGCAGAGGACGCTATGCGCTTGTTGATATCTCGGACTACGAAAAAACCCAGGCGACAATCAAACTGATGGGCGAGCTTGCCAAGGGCCGGAAATCAGGCGAAGAAAAGGGATGGCTTTCACATGAAGCTGTGAAGGCGCATTTCACAGAGAAAAAAAATGAATAAGCTGCGTTATTCGCCAGAGGCCCTCAATGACCTTGACGTGATATGCACATATATTTTTGAAGAATTACAAAATCCCACCGCTGCCCAAAAAATTGTGGACGGCATATTGGATGCCGTAGAGAAGTTGAAAGAATTCTCGGAAATGGGGACTCAACTGTCCTCGATCACAGATGTCGAAAGCGATTACCGTTTTCTTGTTTGCGGAAACTATCTGGCCTTTTATCGTGTCACCGGGTCGGAGGTCAGCATAGATCGCATCTTATACGGCAGACGAGATTATTTGCGTATCCTGTTTGGCAATTTGTCGGAAAAAGTAAGTAAGTGATTTTAAGGTAAATATGGTACCCACAAGCAGACGCGCAGCGGGGGTTCAAAAACAACAAGCTGGCGCAGCTAATATACTTCAATACCGTTACCGGCGTTTTTTCTGGGCGCCGTCAGCCGGGTCGATATACCAGTTTTCCCGGTGGAGCAGTTCGGAAATGGGGACGATGGTATAGCCCTGGCTTTTGGCAAAGCTGATGATCTCCGGCAGCGCGTCGGCCGTGTAGCGGCCGTTGTTGTGGAAAAGAAGGATGGCGCCGGGGTGGAGGCGGCTGGTGACGCGCTGGACTATTGCTTCGCGGCTTAAGTCTTTCCAGTCCAGAGAATCGATGCTCCACTGGATGGTAAGGAGCCCAAGGTCATTGGCCGTTTCAATGACTTTGTTGCTGTATTCACCGAAGGGCGGTCTGAACAGGGCGGGGCGAACGCCGCTCAGGCCGGTCAGGGCGGCGTGGAGGCGTTCCAGTTCTAATTTGATGCCTTGTTTGTCAAGCGTGTTCAGATGGGGATGGGTCCAGGTGTGATTGCCCAGTTCGTGGCCGGCGGCCGCGATTTTTTTCAAAGCTCCGGCATTGTTTCCCCTGCAGCACTTGTGGTGCTTCTTTGACAAAATGCGCCGCACCTTCTGTCGCGAGTTAACCGGTAAGGTGTTTGCGCTGAACTAAAAGGGCCGAAAGCTGACGGTATTGCCTGACCGAAAGTTGCTGGATATAATGACCATAGATTCTTAAGAAAGGAAGAGCGCCCCCGTTTTGATGTGCTACTGAACGCAACAGTAGCACCCAGGGGCGCCCCCAACTCATGGTCATTGTAACAGATTCGGGAGATGTCGGATATTGTAATATAAGCCAGTTAACTCAAATTTAACAGAAATATAACATTAAATGGCATTGACACTCGGAGGGGGGCTGATAAAATAGGGCATAGCAACTATTGCCAAATAAAGACGGGAAAGCATGGAACTAATTGCCTGCGATAGTTGCTGGAAAAATATCGGAGGAGAGTGATGTTCCCATGTTGGCAGGAAAAGCCCAAAACTTGGCGAATCGGGTTACAAAAAGACCGGTTTTTGTGATGTTTTGCTTGTTGCTTATCTCTTTACTGACGGGGTTTACTTTCTCCTCACCGGCTAACGCCCAGCCGAAATATTCAGAAGCATGGCATATAAACGAAATCAGGCGAGTTATTGAAGAGGAAAAGCAGTATCATTTGAAACAGTTTAAAGAGCGTAGCGTTGCGACCCGTTCTGCTTATGCTAGGAATTTTGGAATTCAAGCAACGACCCTTGATGGTTTTAAAAAGGAATTGGAAAACGTTTTAGAAACGGCATGGATATATGTTATGGATGAAAGTGGCAATATTTATGATAGGGATGGATATCTAACTACCATAGACATAAATAGCTCCGCAATAACTACTTTACAGAATCCAAGCTTAATAAATGGTGCTAACACTGGTGCTTTCGTTCGACAGACCACTTTTGAAGGATTTAGAGGGGCTAGAGTTGAGTTTAGGTTGCCTACGAGTGCTCTTAACGAGATAGGTGGACCTGGAACTCCCTATATCTATAATGGCCTGATGCACAGGTTACCAGGCTCCTCAGGGTTTTTTGACATGGAAGGTGGGTTGCAGTACAGTCTAGTCCACAATAACTACTCGGCGTTTATTCGCGTTAATGGAGGTGTACTTAGGTTTGAGGATGACTCCCGCTTAGGGACTGGGACTTTTCCCCCTAGATTCAGAGCAAATACATCTTTTATTCATAATTTAAGATACGAGCCTGAAAATTTAAAAGTCAAGTATTACGCCAGTGGTACAAATATTCATGATCAGCATCAGTTGTTGGTTTTTTCTCATTCCAGAGTTTTCACTGCTACGGAGATGAACCAGTTAAGGGTAAGAAGAGTAACAGGGTTGGCCTGGAATAACTACAACGGAACCCAGGCAATTGGTAGGATTGATATTCAGTATAACAATTCCACTTTTTTAACTAGCGGTGGCTCTACGGTAAGTTTTCATACAAGCAGATTGGATCAATGGTTAGTTAATAATATTATATACGGCACTGTTGACTGGCCAGCCGCAAGGATAACCAAAACCCCTGTTACCGGGGATATAACAAATCAACGCCATATAATCAACACTAATTAACGGGTGTTTCGCAAGCTGATCTTGTTTTGGCGCACCGCCGTTATATTCCAGGTTTTACAGTGGAAATTACCAAAACACAGAAGTTTCTCCGGATGCTGTTTGCGCTGAACTAAAAGGACGGGTGGCAGCGTATGTCTAAAATAATTGTGATTCTGTTTACTATATGCCTGACACTTTTTTCCGTGGTTCTTTTTCCCGGCTATTCCCTAGCCAAGCAGGATGTTGTCGTAACTTTTAATACAAAACAGCTCAGTTTAGACCCGGCACCCATCTTAGAACGCGGGCGGGTGCTTGTACCTTTGCGGGCTTTTTGCAACAGTCTGGGTGCTGAAATCGTCTGGCTCAACCGGACAGTCGTCATTAGAAAAGGATACAGCCGGATAGTTTTAAGACTGAGACCTGATAATACTGCTCTGGTTTACAGGAACGGCGAGATGCTATTCTTGGATGTAAACAAAGCCCCCCGGCTAGTAAAAGGCAGAATATTCGTGCCACTACGATTTTTGCCGGAGGCATTAGGCATGAATGTTGTTTGGGAGGCTACTTCAAAAACGGCGGCAATAACGAAGTTAGAAAAACAAGAAGCTGGAGGAAAAGATCTTCCCTCAATGGAGTTGTACAAACTATACCAGCCGTTTGAAAGGTATGCGAGGTTAATGCTTAGGGTAGTTGAACGGGGGCTCGATATTGACGATCATCACCTAGTATTGGACTCCCGTTGGGTTGATTTTACCGGAGGCGGAACTAAAGAACAGGTAAAGTTGATGGCTGCTCCCCTCGGTCCTGGTTTGCAGGAGAGTTTTTGGCTGCCGGTATATCTCGTTTATCGAAATCCGTTAACTAGAGAGATTGAAGTTGTCGAGCTTGAGGGCAATGTCCAGGAGTTAAACAAGCGAAACATCAATATTGAGTGGCTGGGATTTGAGGGAAAAGGCACGCTTAAAATAGTCATCACGATTAATGTTCCGGTGCCTGAGCGTCAACTAAGGATTCAACATCAGTTAAAATTCAATCACAAAACTGGTCGGTTCGAATTATTATCCATGGTTAACGGAAGAAAGGTATTATTCGGAGAAGATGTAAGATAGGCTCAGGATGGCCCCCTTACCGGCGTTTCCTCTGGGCGCCGTCAGCCGGGTCGATGTACCAGTCTTGCCGGTGGAGCAGTTCGGAGATGGGGACAATAGCGTAGCCCCGGCTTTTGGCGAAACTGATAATCTCCGGCAGGGCGTCGGCCGTGTAGCGGCCGTTGTTGTGGAAAAGAATGATGGCGCCGGGGTGGAGGCGGCTGGTGACGCGCTGGACTATTGCTTCCCGGCTTAAGTCTTTCCAGTCCAGAGAATCGATGCTCCACTGGATGGTAAGGAGCCCAAGGTCATTGGCCGTTTCAATGACTTTGTTGCTGTATTCACCGAATGGCGGTCTGAACAGGGCGGGGCGAACACCTGTCAAGCCTGTCAGGGCGGCTTGGAGCCGTTCCAGTTCCAGCTTGATCCCTTGTTTGTCGAGAGTGTTCAGGTGGGGATGTGTCCAGGTGTGATTGCCCAGTTCGTGGCCGGCGGCCGCGATTTTTTTTACCAGCTCCGGGTATTTCTCTGCCCAGAAGCCGGTCAGGAAAAAGGTGGTCTTTATATTATTCTGCTGCAGGATTTCCAGGAGGCGGGGGGTAAATTGCGCTCCCCAGGAGGCGTCAAAAGATAATGCCAGCTTCTTTTCGGTCGTGTCCACGTAGTAGATTGGAAGCAGGCGTGCCGGCGTTGTCATTACCTCAAGCACCCCTGAAGAAAGCATCACTTTAACCAGCAGGGCGGCCAATACCGGCAGGGCGAGGAACAAGAGACCTTTTTTCATCCGGTTACCTCCTTGTACTGATGGCTGCGGAATTGTAAGCGCGACTCTTTTTTAATCACTATGCCTTAAAGCAGGGGTTTATACAGGACGCTTTATTTGGTTGGCTGAGGCAGGATTTACCCAGTTCGCTGTCGAAGCAGTTGCTCCTGTAACACAAAGCCGGTGATGGACTGGGGGGCTTGTTTTGTATTGGAACAGGGAAGCGGAATGCATGTCCAGGGACAGGTTGCATGAAGTGCAGCTTAAGCGACTGAAAAAGATGGTGGAGCGGGTGTTTGCCAGTGTTCCCCATTACCGGCGTGTCTTTCAGGCGGCCGGCATTGACCCCGGAGACATCCGGAATCTGTCGGATCTGGCGAAATTGCCTTTTACCGTGAAGCAGGATTTCCGTGACAACTATCCCTTCGGCTTGTTTGCCGTACCGCAAAATGAAGTGGTCCGTTACCACTCTTCTTCCGGCACAACGGGTAAGCCGACGGTGGTGGGCTACACGCGCCAGGACCTGGCGACCTGGGCCGAGCTGATGGCGCGTTCGCTGGTCTGCGCCGGAACGACGCGCAGTTCCGTGGTGCAGAATGCGTACGGCTACGGGCTGTTTACAGGAGGCCTTGGCGTCCACTACGGGGCGGAACTGGTAGGTGCTGCCGTTATCCCTATTTCCGGCGGCAACACGCAGCGGCAGATTATGATTATGCAGGACTTTGGCACCGATATTCTGACCTGTACGCCGAGCTATGCCCTGTTTATGTCGGAAGTTATGGCGGAGATGGGACTGGCAAATAATAGCTTTAGATTAAAAGCGGGGATTTTCGGCGCTGAGCCCTGGTCGGAAAATATGCGCCGGCAGATAGAATCCCGTCTTGGCATCTCGGCGTTTGATATTTACGGCTTAAGCGAGATTATCGGGCCGGGTGTGGCGATGGAATGCGAGGAAAAAGACGGCCTGCATATCTTTGAGGACCATTTTATCGCGGAGATTATCGACCCCGCCACCGGCCGGCCGTTGCCTTACGGGGAGAGAGGCGAGCTGGTACTGACAACCATCACCAAGGAAGCGCTGCCGGTTATTCGTTACCGGACCCGCGACATTACTTCGCTGAACATTGAGCTTTGCCTGTGCGGGCGTACCCATGTGCGCATGCAAAAAGTAACCGGCCGTAACGACGACATGATCATTATCCGCGGCGTCAATGTCTTCCCCACCCAGGTGGAAAGCGTGCTGCTGGAGATCGGAGAAACGGAGCCGCATTACCAGCTGGTTGTTACGCGGGAGGGCAGCCTTGACATGCTGGAAATCCAGGTGGAAGTTTCGGAAAGAATGTTCTCGGACAAGGTGCGGCGCCTGGAGGAGCTGGAGAAGAAGATTGATTCGAAGATAGAATCGGTTCTCGGCATTTCCGCCAGGGTCCGGCTGGTAGAGCCGAAATCCATACCGCGCAGCGAAGGCAAGGCTAAGCGCGTGATAGACAAACGTCAGATTTAGGAGGTTGTGATGGGCAAACAACTATACCGGCAGACAATTATGTCCATAAAACCGTATGTGCCGGGCAAGCCGGTGGAGGAAGTGGAGCGGGAGCTGGGGATCAGCAACGTTATTAAGCTGGCCTCCAATGAGAACCCGCTCGGCCCTTCCCCCGCCGCCAAGCGGGCGCTGCATGATTTGGTTCCCAAGGTTTCCGCCTATCCGGACGGAAACTGTTATTACCTGAAGAACGCGCTGGCCGCGCAACTGGGTGTAGGTGCAGATAACCTGATTGTAGGCAACGGCTCGGATGAAATAATCAAGCTGATTGCCGAAGCTTTCCTGGAGCCGGGTGAGGAAGCGGTCGTGGCCGACCCTACTTTCTCGGAATACGACTTTGCCGTTAAGGTAATGAGCGGCACAACCGTGGCGGTACCGGCCGTCAACATGACCCATGACCTGGCTGCAATGGCGGCGGCGGTGACGGAGAGGACTAAGCTGCTCTTTGTCTGCAATCCCAACAACCCCACCGGGACGATTGTACGCAGGGCGGAAGTGGAAAAGCTGTTTGACAGCCTGCCCGACGGCGTTATAACGGTATTTGACGAGGCGTATTATGAATATGTCAACGATGCGAAGTACCCGCAGACGCTGGAATATGTCCGCGCCGGCCGTAATGTGATTGTGTTGCGCACATTTTCCAAGATTTACGGGCTGGCGGGCTTGCGGGTGGGCTATGGAGTGGCCCGCCCGGAGCTTATCGGCTACCTGTCGCGAGTCAGGGAACCGTTTAACGTGAATTTGCCGGCGCAGGTTGCGGCACTGGCCGCCTTGGGCGATACGGAGCATCTGGCGCGGAGCCGTGCCCTGAACGAAGAAGGCAAGGCATTCCTGGCCGCTGAATTTGCCCGCCTGGGCCTGGCCTGTACGCCGACGGAGGCCAACTTTTTCTGGGTGAACATTGCCGCCGACTGCCGGAAGGTTTTTGCCGAAATGTTGCGCCGCGGCGTTATTGTGCGCACCGGGGATATCTTCGGAGCGCCGGATACCATCAGGGTAACTATAGGTACGCCCGAACAGAACCGCCGCCTGGTCAGCACACTGGAGGAAGTGCTGGCAGCGGAAAAGTGATATTATCCACCGGCACCGTAAGTGCTGTTAAAAATGTATTTCCAGGGAGGCTCCAGACATTGCATACTGTTACACTGATTCCCGGGGAAGGAACAGGACCGGAAATCTGCGAAGCGGTCAAAAGGGTTATTGATGCCAGCGGAGTGAAAATCAAATGGGAATACGAGGAAATCGGGCTTGGCTGCCTCGAGAAATATGGTACGCTGCTGCCGGAAAAGACTGTTAATTCTATAGCCAAAAACAGGGTGGCGCTGAAAGGACCGACCACCACTCCGGTGGGGACGGGGCACAAAAGTGCCAACGTCACTTTGCGCAAAGTGTTTGACCTGTACGCCAACGTGCGTCCCGCCGTTTCCATCCCGGCCCTGAAGCGGCCGTGGAATGACATAAACATTCTTAATTTCCGTGAAAACACTGAGGACACTTATTCGGCCATCGAACACATGGTATCCGATGAGGTGGCGCAGTGCCTGAAAGTAATCACCTGGCCCGGGTCGTTCCGGATCGCTGACTTTGCCTTGAAGTGGGCCAAAGCGCAGGGCCGCAAAAAAGTGGTTTGTGTGCATAAGGCCAATATTATGAAGATGACCGACGGATTATTCCTGGACGCTTTCCGGGAAGCGGCAAAGGCTTACCCGGAGTTGGAAACGGGTGACATCATTGTGGACAACTGTGCCATGCAGTTGGTACGCAACCCGGCCCAGTTCGATTGCCTGGTTCTGCCCAATCTGTACGGTGATATCATTACCGACCTGTGCGCCGGGATGGTGGGCGGACTCGGTTTTGCGCCGGGTGCCAACATCGGCGATACTTGCGCTATTTTTGAAGCTGTCCACGGCTCGGCGCCAAAGTACGCCGGCCTGAATAAGGTTAACCCTTCCGCGGTCTTAAGCTCCGGGATAATGATGCTGCGCTGGCTTGGCGAGAATGCGGCTGCGGAGCGTATTGAGCGAGCGATGCAGGCGGTCCTGGCTGAGGGGAAACAAGTTACTTATGATGTCGGGGGCACAGCCGGCACCGACGAGTATGCCGGGGCTATCATAGAGAAAATGAATGAGCTTACGTGAGAACCACTATAAGTATCTGCGTGTGAAGGAAGAAGAGGTGAATAATCATGAAAAAAACAGCCAAATCGACTAAGCTTGTAGGTGTCGATGTTTATATTATCAGTGAAAACGGAGTACCGCAGTTTACGGACCTTGATCCCTTTCAGTGTGAATTTGTTTCCAATCGCGGGACCAAAGTCTGGCCCGGCAGCCCCCGGCCGGATTTGCTGATGGTTAATTGGTACCGCTGCCGTTTCCTGGCGGCAACAGAAATCACCGACAGAGACATAGACAGTTTTTTGGCTAAACTCAGCGAAAGATGGCTGTGGTCGGCGGCGCAGAAATTATGGCTTTACGACAATGAGCCGGGGTTCAGCAAACCTTACTAACTTCTGAAGGGATATCTGGCATGACGCAAAGAATAAAAGCCTTCCAGGGGATCATTACCCCCGAGATGGAGCAGGCGGCGGCCGCTGACGGCGTCGGCGCGGAGCTGATCCGCCGTGGACTAGCCGAGGGAACTGTTGTGCTGCCCGCCAACCCGCGCCACGCTGCCTTACAGCCGCGGGCTATAGGCCGTGGCCTCCCGACTAAGGTGAACGCCAATATAGGTACTTCTCCTGATTACCCCGGTCACAGCTCTGAACTGGCGAAGCTGCAGGAGGTAATCAGTGCCGGGGCCGATGCGGTGATGGATCTGTCCACCGGTCCGGGGATTGCCCAGATGAGGCGGCTTGTCCTGGCCGCTTCACCCGTGCCGGTTGGGACTGTGCCCGTTTACCAGGCTTCGGCTGAGGCCAGGGAGCGTTGCGGCGCCATGGTTAACATGACGGCTGACGACCTGTTCAGGGTTATCGAAGAACACGCTGCCGACGGGGTAGATTTTATTACCGTCCATTGCGGGGTAACGCTGGACGTGATCGAGTCGTTGCGCCGGCGCAGGCGTGTGGCTGACATTGTCAGCCGCGGCGGCGCTTTTCTGGCAGGATGGATGTTGCACCACGGGCGGGAAAACCCGCTGTACGAGCATTACGACCGTCTTTTGGAAATTGCCGCGCGTTATGACGTGACCTTAAGCCTTGGCGATGGGTTGCGGCCCGGCTGCCTGGCCGATGCCACCGACGGTCCGCAGGTACAGGAACTGCTAGTGCTTGGCGAACTGGTGGAGCTGGCCCGGGAAAAAGGCGTACAGGCCATGGTGGAAGGGCCGGGGCATGTACCGCTGCACCAGATTCAGGCTAATGTGGAACTGCAAAAGTCACTGTGCCGGGGCGCTCCTTTCTATGTGCTGGGCCCGCTGGTCACTGACGTGGCGCCCGGCTATGACCATATCACTGCCGCTATTGGCGGCGCGCTTGCTGCCTGGGCGGGCGCCGACTTCCTCTGTTATGTGACGCCGGCGGAACATCTGGGATTACCGGATTCGGCTGATGTCCGTGCCGGCATCATGGCCTCCCGCATCGCGGCGCACGCCGCCGACATCGCTAAGGGTCTGCCCGGTGCCCTCGACTGGGATCTGGCGATGGCTAAAGCCCGCAAAGCGCTGGACTGGCAGGCACAGATTGCGTTATCTCTTGACCCGCCTTTGGCAGCCGCCATACGCAAAAAAAAGAATCCCGGGCAACGGGAGGAATGTTCTATGTGCGGTGATTTTTGCGCGATGCGTGTTTTTTCGCAGGCGCTTGGTTCCGACCAGCGGCACTGTTAATTTTGCACTAAACATAAAGCCGGCGGCGGCCGGCTTTATGTTTTAAAGCAATCCTGCCAGGCGTGCGGCCTGCGCCACCAGCAGGCAGACCAGGGAGGCGACGGCCAGGGGCATCAGGGCGGCGAACACCGCCCAGCCGGGGCTGCCGGTTTCCTTGCGGATGGTCAGTAGTGTTGTGCCGCAGGGGAAATGCAGCAGGGAGAAGAGCATGAAGTTGAGCGCAGTCACCCAGGTCCAGCCGTGTCCGACAAGCAATGACTGCAGGGCGGTGAGACTTTCCGCCTCCATCATGGCGCCTGCTGCCATATAACTCATCACCATAATGGGTACCACAATCTCATTGGCCGGAAGTCCCAGGATAAACGAGAGGATAATAATCCCGTCCATACCCAGCGCCCGGCCGAACGGGTCAAGCCAGCCGGCCAGGTGAGCAAGTGCGGAGAGGTCACCAATCCGGACATTGGCCAGCAGCCAGGTGAGGGCTCCGGCCGGTGCGGCTACTATTACGGCCCGCCGCAGGACGAACAGGGTGCGGTCGAAGAAGGAGCGGACGATAACGTCGGTGAGCTTGGGCCTTCTGTACGGCGGCAACTCCAGCGTGAACGTGGAGGGGGTTCCACGCAACAGTGTTTTGCTCAAGACAAGGGAAACGATTAGTGTGACGGCAACTCCGACCAGCACCAGGCCGGCTACTGTCGCCGATGCGGCCAGGGACCCCAGAGCACCGGCACCCATGAAAATCATGGCAATTGCAATCAGAGTGGGGAAACGTCCGTTGCAGGGGACAAAACTGTTGGTCAGGATAGCCAGCATCCGCTCCCGCGGGGAGTCGATGATGCGGGCGGCGATAACCCCCGCGGCATTGCAGCCAAAGCCCATCGACATAGTCAGCGCCTGTTTTCCGTGTGCGCCGAAGCGCTTAAAGATATGGTCCAGGTTAAAGGCTACGCGCGGGAGATACCCTAAGTCCTCCAGGATGGTAAAGAGGGGGAAAAAGATGGCCATCGGCGGCAGCATCACCGAAACAACCCAGGCAAGGCCGCGATAGGTACCAAGGACTGCTATGCCGTGCAGCCAGGCCGGTGCCCCGGCCAGCATAAACAGGGCGGTCAGATGCTGTTCAACGGCGAAAAAAAAGTCGGCCAGCATTGCGGAAGGGACATTGGCTCCTGAAATTGTCAGCCAGAAAACTGTACCCAGCAGTGCCAGCATTAGGGGGTAGCCAAAAATCCGGGAGGTCACCAGGCTGTCAATTTTGTGGTCCCAGCCGGTTTGGGTGGCGGCGGCGGAAGCGACATTTTTGGTTACTTCTTCAGCTCTGGCGTAGATGGCGGTGACGATTTGGTCATGCAAAAAGGGAACTTCTGGGGCCGTTAATATATTGCATTCAGGGTTCAGTTTCACACCGGCAGCAAAATCGGTGGCTTGCGTACTCAAGAAATTCTCCTCCCCGTCGGGTTGTTTTCGGAATTTTTACTAAGCCAGTCTGCAACCGTCCGATCCCCGTCCAGCAGGCGCAGCGCTATCCAGCGGCGGTTCACCCAGGATGGCAGACCGGGCGGCAGGCGGCGGCCCAGATCTTCCAGCAGTTGTTCAATCTCCGCCGGATAAGAAAGCTGTACCGGCTCCGGCCTGATTGCTCCGTCCGCTACCAAAGAGATGACTTCCTTAAGTTGTCCCAGCCCCTCCCCGGACCGCGCCGCAGAGGGAATGACCGGCACTCCCAGCCTGCTTTCCAGGGCCAGATGGTCGATGACAATATTTTTTCTGCGCGCTTCATCAATCAGGTTAAGGCAGACTACGGCACGGCCGGTAATTTCCATAACCTGTAGTGCCAGATTCAGATTACGTTCCAGGCAGGTGGCGTCCACTACGATTACCGTGGCATCCGGCCGGCCAAAACAGATAAAATCCCGGGCAATTTGTTCCTCTGCGGAGTTGGCCAGCAACGAATATGTACCCGGTAAATCGACAAGAGTAAATTCCCTGTTCTGGTGCTTGTAGTTTCCCCTGTACTGGACTACCGTTTTGCCGGGCCAGTTTCCGGTATGCTGTTTAAGGCCGGTCAGAGCGTTAAACAGCGTGCTTTTCCCTGTGTTCGGGTTGCCCGCCAAGGCCACTGTATAAGCGCAGCCGGTGCGCGGAATGGCAAATGAATCCTGAAATGCCAGGCTCTCTTCACAATTTTGCAGGCTCATGCGTCCCCTCCTGATGAAATTCACTGACACCCGATGTGTGAAGTGGCAGGACTCTGACCTGCCCGGTCACTTCCGCCCTCAACGCCATCACCGCCCCCCTGATTCTGTAAGCAGTCGGGTCACCGGACGGACTTCTGCCGATTGCTGACACCTGCGTACCGGCTACCAGGCCCAGATCCAGCAATCTCCGCCTGAGCGCTCCTTCCGCCTCCAGGGACAAAACCTTAGCCGGCGTTCCCGGCGGCAGGTCTGCCAGAGCCATTCCTTCAGCCTTCTGCACTTGCGCACCTCCGGGTAAAAATGGTCTGCTGTTAAACTATGCGGAAAAAAGCCAATGTGTGCGCTTCTGATTTTGGGACAAAAAAATAAGGCATTGCTGCCTTAAGACGTCGGGTTTTCAGGTTAGTCTTTTTTCTCCAAGTCCCGCAAAATGTCCCTGATCTTTTGCTTGACAGGTGCCAGGGACTGCTCGACTTCACCGGCGGTTGCCGCCAAAAACAGGTGGGTGAGGCGCCCGGCTTCCTCCGCCCGGGCGGCGGTTTCCGCCGTTATCTGCTCTCCTTTTCCGGCGAGGATTGCCCCCTGGTCGTCATAGACAGAATAGGCGGGAGGCTTGCCCCGCACATACTGCCTGATTTTATCGCGGGTGGTATCCTCAAGTTCTCTGCCGCCGCGGGAGATTTTACCCTGCAGTTCGTGCCAGAGGTCACGCAGCTCACCGGTCGGCCCCTGCCTGTCTTCGCCCGTGCGCCGGGATAGCGGCCATAATGGTGACTCCCTTAGGTGTTGCAGGGTTTCCAGCAGTTTTTTGCTGCCGGCATCCAGTTTTTCCCGGGTAAAATCAAGGCCTTCCAGAACTTCGCCCAGGCCGGCGGCGATGAGTACATGGGCCAGACGGTTTGTTTCCCGGGCGCGCTCAATAACTTCCGGCGTAACTTTCTCCCCTTTCCTGATGACTGCCCCTCCCTGTTCGTCGAGCACGTCCTGCCCTGCCTCCCTGTCAAGCGCCAGGTCAATTATTTTATGTTCCAGCGACTGGACGAGTTGTTTGGCGGGTCGTTCGCCGGGAGAAACTTCCTTTGCTGCCGTGCGGAAGTCTTCCCGGACGATGATAAAGTCCTTGCCGAAGTTTTCGACTGTTTCCACCGGCAAAAGCAGGTTGTGTTTAGCCTTTTCCACTGTTACGGCCAGTTCGGCTATGGCGCCGCTTGCTTCGACAAAAGTAAAGTCTTCCACTGTTCCTACCAGCGTGCCGTCTGCAGTCACTACGCGGCTGCCCGTTAATTTCTTTTCGGTAAGCGTGTCGGGAGTGGGTTCACAAGGCGCAGTGCCGGCGGTGAAACCGTGTAAAGTGACGGCGTCTGTTCCAATACTTCTGATCAGGTCGTAGGTGACCAGTTCACACTTGGTTTTGAGCAGCGACCTTTCTCCCACCTCCAGGGCAGCTACACAGCGCCCGGCGGGATTGACCAGCAAACCGTGGACACGACCCAGTGATTTGCCTTCGCGCAGTTCGATAACCGGCAGCCCCATTACTTCACGCGACCGTTTCAACATTTTCACCCCTTCGGTAAAGTTTATCCGGTACTCTTTCCCAGTATAACCTGTCCTGTTATAATTAATTATAGCTAAAAGAACCTCCTGAAGTCAAATTTTACCTTAATAACGAACAAGGACTGGGTACCCGAAATTTAAAGTCAGGTGATAAAGGTGAACATCGGACAATGGGGCGAAAAAAAACTGATCCGGGAAATTGCGGCGCTTATGGACTCCGGGTTATGTGAAGAAGGGTTCGTAGGCATCGGGGATGATGCCGCGGTAACTGTTCCGACGCCGGGCAAACGTCTTGTTACCTCCACTGACATGCTGGTGGAAGGCGTTCATTTCCTGCGCGGCGCCGTACCGGCATACGACCTGGGCTATAAAGCGCTGGCGGTGAACTTAAGCGATCTGGCTGCCATGGGGGCAAAGGCGCGCTACCTTTACGTTTCGCTGGCACTTAGCAAAGATGCGGATGTGGATTTTGTGCTGGACTTTTACCGCGGCCTGAAATCTCTGGCTGACAGGTTCGCGGTGCGGGTTGTCGGGGGTGACACGGTCGGTTCTCCCGGACCGCTCGTCATCAGTATTACCGTCCAGGGCGAGGCGAACCAGGTTCTGCTGCGCAGCGGCGCCAAGCCCGGTGATATTCTCTGTGTGACCGGGACGCTTGGGACTTCCGCCGCCGGCCTTTTATTGCTCATTGATCCACCCTCCGACTGTCCTGAGACGGTAAGGCAGGAAGCTCTAAACGGTCATTACCGCCCAGTGCCGCGGCTGCCGGAAGGACAATTCCTGGCGGCAACGGGGGCGGTGACGGCGGCTATTGACCTGTCTGACGGGTGTCTTCAGGACTTGGGAGAGATTTGCGAGAGAAGCGGTTGCGGCGCCCTACTGCGGGAGAAGCAGCTTCCCGTGTCTTTTGCGGCGCAAGCTGTGGCGGCGTTAACCGGCAGGAATCCGTTAGATCTGGCGTTGTCCGGCGGTGAAGATTATGAACTGCTGCTGGCGGTAAAAAAAGAGTGCTTCGCCTGGCTGGCCGGGGAATTTGCAGTTCGTTTCGGGACGCCGTTATACGAAATCGGTGAAACTTGTGCCGGCAGCGAACTAATCATGATTAAGCCGGACGGAGAAAGGGAAAAACTAGTGTTTAGGGGTTTTAGCCATTTTTAGCGGCGGGCGGCGGGCGGTTGTCAGAACGTGCTCGGAGGAACAGACAGAGGCGTTGGGACGGGCGGTGGGAGAAAGGCTGTTCCCGGGGGCTGTGCTTTTACTCGACGGCGACCTGGGAGCGGGTAAGAGCGTCTTTGCCCGCGGTTTGGCCCGGGCGCTTGCTGTCAGCGGTCCTGTGCGCAGTCCCACTTTTACGCTCCTGAACGTCTACGCGGGGCGGTGGCCTTTTTATCATTTTGACCTTTACAGGCTGGAAAGCGAAGCTGACTTGTCGGAACTGGGTATGGGGGAATACCTGGACGGTGAGGGGGTCTGCGCGGTGGAATGGGCCGGCAGGTTCAAGATGCTGTCAGAGGTTCCGTCTCTGTTGATTAGGATAATACAGACAGATGAGCATTGCCGGGAGATTACGCTTCTGGCGCGGGGACCGGAATACGACGACGTCCTGGCTGCTTTACCGCCGGAGGGAGAGGTAACAGATGCTGGTGCTGGGGATTAATACGGCAACGCTTGCCTGCGGCGTGGCGCTTGCCACACCCGGGCAGCTGCTGGTCGAATATACACAGCAGATCAGGAAAACGCACTCAGAGAAGCTGCTGCCAATGGTGGCGGCAGCGTTGCGAGACGCAGGCCTGACACCGGAGGCGCTGGACGGGGTGGCGGTAGCTGCGGGGCCCGGTTCTTTTACCGGGGTGCGCATAGGTGTGACGACAGCCAGGGCTTTGGGACAGGCTCTTGGCCTGCCGCTTGTCGCCGTGTCCACACTGGAGGCGCTAAGCCTGCAGGTGCCCCATTTCCCCGGGCTTGTCTCCCCGGTACTTGATGCCCGGCGGCAACAGGTATATAATGCTGTTTTCCGCGTGGCCGGCCCTGAGGCGGTAAAGCTGGTGGGGGAGAGAGCTGTGTCGCTTGCGGATCTGCTCGCAGAACTGCAGCTTTATAGTGAGCCTGTTTTGTTTCTCGGGGATGCCGTCCAGGTGCACCGGGAGGCGATTGTTAAGGGGCTTGGATCCCGGGCCTGTTTTCTGCCACCCGCTCTTGACCACTCCGGAGCGGCCGCGGTGGCTCATGCGGGCCTTTCCGCGCTGACAGCCGGCAGCGCGGTCAGCTACTGTGACCTTCATCCTCTGTATGTGCGCGCTTCATCAGCGGAAACCGGGTATCGGGCCGGCAGGGAAGGGGGGGTTACGGCTGGAACTGACTGTTGAACGGATGAAACTGGAGCATATCGGGCAGGTTGCGGCCATTGAACGCGATGTTTACTCCAGCCCTTGGTCGCGTAACGCTTTTTTGCATGAGATCCTGGAAAACAGGCTGGCCAGTTACTTTGTGGCGTTGTCGGCCGGTACTGTATGCGGGTACGCCGGTATCTGGGTCATTCTGGACGAAGCCCACATTACCAACCTGGCCGTCCGTCCTGACTGCCGGCGCCGGGGCATCGGCGGCGTTCTGCTGGGCGAACTTTTTGCGGAGGCGGCAGGCAAAGGCGCTGAAAAGATAACTCTCGAGGTCAGACATTCCAATTTGGAAGCGCAAAACCTGTACAGAAAATACGGGTTCGAGCTGCGCGGCGTTCGCCCCAGGTACTATAACAACGAGGATGCGCTTATCATGTGGCTGGACAGTATACCGTCCGGCCGTCTCGACGGAAACCGGGCACGGGTTGCGGAGGGAAAATGAGCAAAACGTTGATACTTGGACTGGAAACTTCCTGTGATGAAACGGCTGCCGCCGTAGTGGCGGACGGGCGCGAAATCCTAAGCAACGTTGTTGCCTCACAGGCGGCGGTTCACCAAAAATATGGCGGCGTTGTTCCGGAAATTGCATCAAGGAGACATCTGGAGAATATCAATGTGGTTATCGACCAGGCCCTGGCCGAAGCGGGAGTAGGCTTTACAGACCTTGCGGCGTTTGCTGTGACTTATGGCCCCGGACTGGTGGGAGCGTTGCTGATTGGCGTCAATACCGCCAAGACGCTGGCCTATGCCACCGGCAAGCCGCTGGTGGCGGTCAACCATGTGGAAGCGCATGTGGCAGCCAATTACCTGGAGCATGATGTGACTTTTCCGGCGGTCTGTCTCGTTGCCTCCGGCGGTCATACCAGTCTGTTGTACCTGCGCCGGCGCGGAGAGTCGGAGCTGCTTGGCGCTACCCGTGATGATGCAGCCGGGGAAGCTTTTGATAAAACAGCCCGCATTTTAGACCTTGGTTATCCCGGCGGCCCTGCAGTTGAAAGGGAAGCAGTCCGCGGCAATCCGGAGGCCTATCTTTTCCCTAGGGCTAAAGCCTTGCAGGACGGAACTTTTGACTTTTCATTTTCCGGCTTAAAGTCGGCTGTCGTTAACACCGTGCATAACCTCAGGCAACAGGAGAAGCCGCTGAATAAGGCTGATGTGGCGGCGTCGTTCCAGGCTGCCGTGATAGACATCCTGGTTGAAAAAACCGTGCTTGCGGCGGAGAGGATGTCGGCGCAGACGGTTCTCCTGGCCGGCGGGGTGGCGGCCAATACAAGCTTGCGCCGGCGCCTGACCGAGGTGCTTTCAGCAACTGACCGCCGCCTGCTTTGTCCGCGTCCGGGACTTTGCACAGATAATGCCGCCATGGTGGCCTGTGCCGGCTATGACCTGTATAGGCAAAAAAAAATTGCCGGTCTGGACCTTAACGCATCACCGGGGTTAGACATTTTTCAGCAGTAATCCGGAAGCAATACAACATGAGCGGGAGTGTTAAACTTATGTTAAGTTGCTGTTAGGTCTGTGGATAAAAGTTGTTTCTCCGTATGGAGAAGCGTATTTTCTGTGGAAAACCCTGTGGATACTGTGGATTATTATGTTGATTTTCTGCCCCTAGTTGCGGTTTTTGTGCAAGGTTATGGGAAAATGGCAGGGTGAAGTGTTTGACATAATAAATTATTCATAAATATATCCTTGATGATTCGACACGGCAGGAGGCCAGGAACAGTCGGGAACCGACATCAAAAAGCACGGCTTGTAAGAAAAGTGCCGCAACCGCATGGTTGCTCAATTATACCGCACTGACATAAACTAAATTGGTAAGACTATAAGGCGAAAGAGGGAACGGCCTTTGCTAAAAGAACTCAAAAAAATTCATTTTATCGGTATCGGCGGCTACGGTATGAGCGCCTTGGCCCGCGTATTGCTGCATCTGAAATTTTCTGTCAGCGGCTCGGACTTGCAGCAGAGCGAGATTACCGAGTCGTTGGCACGCCATGGCGCTCAAATCCATATGGGGCATTCTGCCGCTCATCTGGCAGACGCTGAGCTTGTCGTCTATTCTACAGCGATTCCTGCCGACAACCCTGAAATGGAAGAAGCGCGGCGCAGGAGGTTGCCGTTGTGGCACCGTTCGGAATTGCTGGCCGGCTTCTTAAATGAGCAATACGGTCTTGCCGTGGCAGGGGCACACGGTAAGACAACTACCACCTCTATGCTTGCCCTGGTTTTGACGCATACCGGACTGGATCCGACTGTTTTCATCGGCGGTGTGCTGGCAGATTTCGGGGGCAATGCACGCCTTGGACGGTCGGAGTTCCTGGTGGCGGAGGCGTGCGAAAGCGACCACTCCTTCCTGCGCTACCGGCCAAGCCTGGCCATTGTTACCAATGTGGAAGCCGACCACCTGGAACATTACGGCGGGGATTTTAACCGCTTGCTCGCTGCGTACCGCAATTTTCTGGCCAATATCAAACCGGGAGGCACCGCTGTCTTGTGTGCTGACGACCATTATCTTCCCGGCATGAAGCCGGCTCACCTGGACAGCGTTATTACATACGGACTGCAGGCCCCCGCTGATTTCCAGGCCGAAGACTTACGGGTACAGGGCTGGAGCTGCACTTTTACCGCGCTGCAGGGCGGGCGCCCGCTCGGTGATATTAAACTGTCAGTCCCGGGCGAACATAACGTATCCAACGCTTTGGCGGTGGTGGCAGCCTCTTCCGTCCTGGGTATTCCTTTTGACGGCATCAGCGAAGCCCTGGCAATGTTCCATGGCGCCAAACGCCGTTTCCAGTTCCTGTTGCAGGGGCCGGTGACGGTGGTGGACGACTATGCTCACCATCCCACCGAAGTGCAGGCAACTCTGAAAGCGGCACGCGCCGGCCACCCGGGGCGTGTGCTGGCCGTCTTTCAACCCCACCGCTACAATCGCACCGGCCTGTTTATGGACGAATTTGCCCACTCTTTTGCAGATGCCGACCAGGTTTTCCTGCATAAAATTTATGCTGCCGGAGAAACACCGCTTCCCGGCGTTACCTCGGCTGAATTGGCCCGTCGAATGCGGGAGGCAGGCGCGGATGTTTTCCAGACAGACGATACCGGTGAGCTTATTTCCCGGGTGGTGAAGGCGGCAAGGCCCGGGGACCTGATTATCGGCATGGGCGCCGGGGATATAACCAAAATAAGCCATATAATTGCTCAAACACTGGAGAGCAGCGGTGTTGGCTGCTGAAATTGTCCCTTATCTGTATACTTGCGCCGCCCGGGACAATATCCTGGCCGTAACTTCCTGCTGCAACCTGGCCTGCGTATTCTGCAGCCACCGGCAAAACCCGCCTGCTTTGCGGAGTTACCGCCTGCCGCCGTTGCCACCGGAGCAGATCTTCGCGGCAGCTTCGTTTCTGTCTCCGGAGAAGAAGGTGATAATCGGGGAGTCGGCAACGCTTTTTGAAGAGGGTGAGCCGTTTACGCACCCGGAAATAAGGAAAATATTAAAAGGTTTGCGCGGCATGTTCCCGGAAACTTTGCTGGCGCTGACCACTAACGCTACGTTGCTGTCTCCGGCAATTCTTGCGGAACTGGCAGCGTTGCAACCCCTGGAGCTGACAATTTCTCTGAACAGCAGCACGGTGACAGGCCGGCGACTGCTGCTCGGAGACCGTGAACCGGAACGGGCACCGCGGGCCGTAGCTGCGCTTACCGCCTACGGGCTGCAGTTTCACGGCAGTGTGGTGGCCATGCCCCACCTGACAGGCCGGGAAGACCTGTTAACTGCCATTCGTTTTTTGGCTGCGCATGGCGCGCTGACCACAAGGCTGCTGTTACCCGGCTACACCCGCCTTGCGCCGCCTGAATTACGCTTCCCCGGCACTCTTTGGGATGAGCTTGCCATCATCAGCAGGGAACTGACACGCGAACTGGACATGCCGGTGTTGCCGGAACCCGCCCTACCGTCCGGCTTTACCCCTGAGGTTTACGGGATAATGCGTGGCACACCGGCAAAACGGGCCGGCCTGATGCACGGAGACGCCCTGCTGGCTGTGAACGGACAGGAAGTCCGGACGCGGGTGGAAGCGTTTAACCTGGCGAGAAAGGCGGCTGATCCGTCACTGTCCGTCAGGCGGGAAGGGCGGGAAATGACGGTCATCCTGCGGAAACAAGAGCGCGAGTCTCCGGGATTTGTCATGCACTATGATTTTGACCCGCTGCGCCTTGATGAGGCCGGCAAAAAAATAAGGCGTGCCCGTTCCCGGGCGCCGCTGCTGCTGACATCAGAGTTTGGTGAGCCGTTGCTGCGGCAGGCGGCAGCAAACTTTGGTCTGCCGGATATTGCCGTAAAAGCAGTGGAAAACCGCTTCTTCGGGGGCTCGATTAAAGCGGCCGGCCTGCTGGTGGCGGCAGACCTGCAGTCTGCGGCGCAAGAGGCACTGTCAAAGCAGCGCCACGACCTGGTGCTGGTCCCGCGGGAAGCTTTTGACTACCGCGGATTCGACCTGACCGGCGAGAGCCTTGCCGGCATGGAAGAAGCGCTGGGGGTACCCGTACAGTCCGCCTGAATTTGGCTCAGACTCTTACCATTTTTATGGCCTACAGGGAGACAAAATTTATAACGAATATTTGTTTCATAATCACACTTTTTACATTGACATTTTTCGATTTGTGGGATACAATGCTCATATCGAAGATATTTGATTTGAGGTGTCAATGTGGAAAAATACCTAGACCATGTAAAAGTGTTCAAGGCGCTGGGCGACCGCAAGAGAGCTATGATTGTGGAAATGCTCTCTTGCGGCGAGCTTTGCGCCTGCATGATTTTAGAGAAGTTTGAATTGTCCCAATCCACGCTGTCCCACCATATGAAGCTTCTATGCGGAAGCGGACTTGTGAAGAGCAGGAACGCAGGCAAATGGACGTACTACTCTCTGGACTTGGAAACAATCAGCAAAATACAGCAGTTTTTCTGCGACATAACTTCCGGTATGGGGAGCTGCATCTGTAAGGAAAATGCGGATTGCGGCAAAGGATGTGATGGGGAATGAAAAAAAAGCTTTGGGCGGAGTTTATAGGTACCTATTGCTTGCTGTTTGCCGGCACCGGAGCTATAATCATCAACGATCTCAGCGGGGGTGCCGTCACACACATCGGCATTGCGCTGACCTTCGGACTGATTGTTTTTGCCATGATTGCCGCCCTTAGAGATGTATCCGGCGCCCATCTGAATCCTGCCGTCACAGTGGGTTTATTTCTGGCGGGGCGTTTCCCCGGACATGCAGTGATCCCGTATACTGTCAGCCAATTAATCGGTGCTGTTACCGCCAGCACGACGCTCTTGGCATTGTTTCCGCAACATCCCACCTTGGGCGGGACAATACCTGCAGGGTCAGTGCTTCAATCTCTGCTGGTAGAAATACTTCTGACCGCAATACTGATGTTTGTGATTTTAAGCGTTACGGCTGGGGACAAGTCAAAGCAAATTACAGCCGGCATGGCAATAGGATCCACCATTGCTTTGGCCGCCCTCTTTGCGGGCCCTGTGTCCGGCGCGTCTATGAACCCAGCCAGGTCGCTTGCCCCGGCGCTGATCGCATGGCAGCTTAATGCGCTGTGGATCTACCTGGCCGGACCGGTGCTTGGCGCTACCCTGGCTGTTTTGGTTTGCCGCTGCAGCCGGGAGGCCGGGTGTTGCCCGATACCTGCAAAGGAGACTAAATAATGAGTGGGAAACGAATCCTGTTTGTCTGTGTGGAAAACTCCAACCGCAGCCAGATGGCGGAAGCCTTCGCTCGCATACACGGCGGAACAGGGGTGTTTGCCCGGGCAGGACTGACGGAGGTCAAAGATAAATGATTTCGGCGGTCAGACTGTCGCCGAGTGTAAGCCGCCCGCAGGAATGCCGGGGTTCACGGCGCCGGTCTGTCGGGGAGCCTGGATTAAAAAGCAGCACACCGCTTTCTTCCCGGCAATAAGGTTGATGTGTGTGCCCAAAGACAATGCAGTCCACATTATCGTCGGCAAACGCCTCGTACGCCCGCAGAGGCGTTTTTTGGCGTTCGCCGCCCAGATCCCCGTGAATCAGTCCTATCCGATAGCCCGACAGGTCCAGCACTTTCTTGCGGCCCAGACGGGTCGCAAGATGAAAAGGATCCATATTGCCGGCCACCGCTTCCACCGGGGCGAGACTGCTTAACTCATTCAGGACTGCTTCTTCGGTCAGGTCGCCGGCATGCAACAGCAGGTCAACGCCGTCCAGAGCTTTAAACAGCTCGGCCGGTAATTGTTTGGCACGCGCAGGGATGTGGGTGTCGCTGATGACACCGATGAGCATCATTTGCCTCCATGTAATTAATCACGGCCGGTCCACTCCTGAAACTATCGGCCTTCGCGCTTCTCTTTTTCCATGGTACGGACTTTTTCCTGCAACTCGTCAAGCCGTTCCAGAAGCTCCAGGATAACGGCGGCGCCGCAGACGTTGACGCCCAGGAAACGGCGCAGCCTAAAGACCCTTTCGATACGGGAAATTTGGTGCACAGGCACAAAGCCGTCCTCCAGGTCAATGACTCCTAAGTCAGCCAGGGCGGCAAGCAGGTCCGGGTGGTAGTCCAACTCTGCTGCGCTGACCCAGGCGGGACGGGAGCGGACGGTTACACTTTGGCGGCGGGCTTGCATCCAGTAACGATTGACCATCTTAGCGCCCCCTTAACTTGGTCGAATCAGGGACAACTGCCGGTAGAGTTCGATTTCTTCCGGCAGGAGCTGTCCAGGCAGGTCAATGACAATATTCAGGTACAGGTCACCGCGCCCGCCTTCTTTTTGCGGCAGCCCCTTGCCGCGCAGGCGCAGCTTTTTCCCCGCAGGCGAATGCGGAGGGACAGTCACGGTAACGTTGCCATCCAGTGTCCGAGATGGTACTTTCGCCCCTAGTGCCGCCTGCCAGGGGGCAAGTACCAGTTCTGCCTCCAGGTCGTCACCTTTTACGGTAAAGTAAGTGTGAGGCAACAGGCGGATTTTCAGGTACAGGTCACCCGCCTGCCCGCCTGGCGCAGCGCCGCCTTGGTTGCGCAACCTGATTTTGCTGCCTTCGCGGGTGCCGGGAGGTACTTTAACGGTCAGTGTTCTGGGGTTGCTTTGCTGCCCGGTTCCACCGCAGGCGGAGCAAAAACCCTGTCCGCGTATGCCGCTGCCTCCACACTGTTGGCAGGCAGTCTGCATATCAAGCCGGAAGGTCTTTTCCGTCCCCTGGTACGCTTCTTCCAGGGTCAGGGCCAGCTCAGTTTCGACATCGGCGCCGCGCCGCGGAGCGGCACGGAAAGGCCCCCGCTTGTCGCCAAAGCCGTGCTGCATACCACCGAACAGCATTTCAAAAAAATCGCTAAAGCCGCCCATTCCCTCAGCGGAACTGTAAAAACGCACTCCTTCCATATCGGGGGGCGGGGAGAAATCCTGTCCTGACTGCCAGTTGGCACCCAGCCGGTCGTATTTCTTTCTTTTCTCCTGATCACTTAAGACTTCATAAGCTTCATTGATTTTTTTAATCTTTTCTTCCGCTTCGGCTTTTTTATCCCCGGGGTGCAGGTCGGGATGCCATTTGCGGGCCAGCTTCCGGTAAGCAGACTTAATTTCTTTCTCTGTGGCATCCCGCTTAACGCCCAGGATTTCATAATAGTCCTGAAATTTGACACCCATCCGTATCACGCCGTTTCTGCTGTTTATTTTTCCTCAAACTCAGCATCGATTATATCATCGCCTGCAGCAGGGCGCTCCGCCTGCCGGTCCGCAGCAGGGGCAGCCGCCAAGCCGTGCAAAGCCTGCTCCAGGTCGCTTTTCAGGTTTTGGATTCGCTCTTGCGGGGCTTTTTCCTGCAGTGCCCGCCGGACATCGGCAATCAGCTGTTCAAGGCGTGCTTTTTCGTGCAACGGAACTTTGTCGCCTGCTTCATTCAGCTGCCGCTCGGCGGCATAAGCCAGGGAGTCCGCTTCGTTGCTGATTTCCGCCTGCCGGCGCCGCTTCTTGTCTTCTTCGGCAAAACGTGTGGCCTCATGCACCATACGCTCTATCTCATTTTTCTCCAGATTAGTTGAGCCGCTGATGGTGATTTTCTGCTCCTTGCCGCTGCCGAGGTCCTTGGCTGTAACGTTGAGAATCCCGTTGGCGTCAATATCAAAGGTGACATCAATCTGCGGCAGGCCGCGCTGGGCGGCGGGAATACCTTCCAGCTTAAACTGGCCGAGGGAACGGTTATCCCCGGCCATTTCCCTTTCTCCCTGCAGGATATGAATGTCTACGGCAGACTGGTTGTCTTCGGCGGTGGAGAAAATCTGGCTGCGCCTGGCGGGAATAGTCGTATTGCGTTCGATGATTCTGGTCATTACGCCGCCCAGCGTCTCAACGCCGAGTGAAAGCGGAGTAACGTCCAGCAACACAACGTCTTTCAACTCGCCTGACAGCACGCCGGCTTGGATGGCGGCGCCGACAGCAACCACTTCGTCGGGATTGACGCCGCGGTGAGGCTCCCGCCCTCCGGTCAGTTCCCTGACCAGCTTCTGTACGGCGGGAATGCGTGTGGAGCCGCCTACCAGGATGACCTCGTCAATGTCACCGGCCGTCAGCCTGGCATCGGCCAGCGCTGCCATTACCGGGCCGCGGCAACGCTCTACCAGGTGCCTGGTCAGGTCGTCAAATTTGGCGCGCGTAAGTTTACTGTCCAGGTGCTTCGGCCCGCTGGCGTCAGCGGTAATAAAGGGCAGGCTGACCTGCGTTTCAGTCAGTGTTGACAGCTCGGTTTTGGCTTTTTCCGCAGCCTCCGTCAGCCGCTGCAAAGCCTGTTTATCCGTGCGCAAGTCAATTCCGTAGTCTTTTTTAAACTCGGTGGCCAGCCAGTCAACGATCTCCTTATCAAAATTGTCGCCCCCCAGATGCGTATCGCCGTTTGTGGAGCGTACCTCAAAGACCCCGTCTCCGACGTCCAGAATAGAAACGTCAAACGTACCCCCGCCCAAGTCAAAAACAAGCACTGTTTCGTTTTTCTTTTTGTCTAGACCGTAAGCCAGGGAAGCGGCAGTCGGCTCGTTGATAATGCGCGAAACCTGCAGGCCGGCAATCTGGCCGGCGTCCTTGGTCGCCTGGCGCTGGGCGTCGTTGAAGTAAGCCGGAACGGTGATAATCACTTCTTTAATTTTTTCGCCCAAGTATTGAGAGGCGTCGTCAACGAGCTTGCGCAATACCAGGGCTGAAATCTCCTCCGGTGAGTAAAGCTTGCCGTCGATATCGAAGCGTACGGCTTCATTAGGCCCGGCCACCACCTTGTACGGTACCATCTTTATTTCGTCCTGGACTTCTGAAAACTTGCGCCCGATAAAGCGTTTAACAGAAGAGAGTGTTTTCTCCGGGTTAAGGGCGGCCTGGCGTTTGGCTACCTGTCCGACAAGGCGCTCGCCTGCTTTAAAAGCCACGACCGACGGCGTGGTGCGCGCGCCTTCCGCATTGGCGATAACAACCGGCTCTCCCCCCTCCAGCACCGCTATAACCGAGTTGGTCGTACCGAGGTCAATGCCTACGGTTTTGGCCATTTTAATCCCTCCATGTTTACTTTGTTAATCCTAATTATAACAAAGTGATGCCGGAAAAAACAACCAGCCAGGCAAGGGAAATGGTAACAATTCCTGTTTAGAAAACTGGCCTAAACAGCCCTGCCTTAATTATTGTGTCCTTTCGGCAGTTTTTGCACACCGCCGCCCTTGCCGAACCTTGGCAATAAACACAGAACTCAGAAAAGTGGATTGTCCGCGGTAAAATATGCTATGATAGTAACCGAAAACAGGGGCCTGGCCGGGGGTAGAGTCAGGACAACCGGAAGCGAAAGAGGCTGAACTTATGACTGAGACCAAACTTAAAACAGAGCTGTTTGATTATCATTTGCCCTGGGAACTGATCGCCCAACAACCGGTGGAACCCCGTGACAGTTCGCGCCTGCTTGTTATGGACCGCGGCAGCGGACAGGTAAGTGAGTCTGTTTTTGGCAACGTGTTAAACTGGCTGGAGGCTGGCGACGTGCTGGTTATCAACGATACCAAGGTGATTAAGGCCAGGCTGTCAGGCAGGAAGCCGACCGGTGGCAAAGTGGAGATATTTCTCTTACATACTTTGGGGGACGGACGCTGGGAGGCGCTATTGAAGCCTTACCCGTCCGGAAAAGTCGTGCTGCTGGGTGACGGGTTGCCGGTACACGTAACGGATAAAACCGAACAGGGTACTTTTGTGGTACGGTTCCCTACGCCTGAGTCGGCGGTGGAGGCCATGGAAAAATGGGGTGATACGCCTCTGCCTCCGTATATTAAAGAGCCGCTGGCCAACCCGGAGCGGTACCAGACGGTCTTGGCCAAACAGCAAGGCTCCACAGCCGCGCCTACGGCTGCGCTCCATTTTACTCCGGAGTTACTGCAGGCCGTAAGGGCCAAAGGCATTCAGGATGTCAATTTTACCCTGCACATGGGTGTTGGCAGTTTCCGGCCGATAAAAACGGAGTACGTAGCTGAACATAATCTGTCTGCGGAGTACTTCATCCTGCCACCGGAAACGGTAAGCGCCGTCCGGCAGGCAAAAGAACGGGGCAACAGGGTGGTTGCCTGCGGTACTGACGCTGTGCGGGCGCTGGAAAGCGCGGCGCAGGCCGGAGAAGTCGGGCCGGCCTCAGGCTGGACAAACCTGTTTATTACACCCGGTTACCGCTTTAAAGTCGTAGACCGCATTATAACAAACCTTCATCTCCCCCGTTCATCACACTTGCTCCTGATCTCCGCCTTTGCTTCCCGGGAACTGGTGTTACAGGCTTACGCTTATGCAGTCCGGGAAAAATTCCGGTTTTTAAGTTTCGGCGATGCCACGCTGATAATATGAAACTATTCTGTAGCTCAGGCATTTTTAGTCGTAAAAGGGAATTTCCTGGCCGGCATTGAAATATATAACATCTTTACCGCCCTGTACAGTTTGTTGTGGTGCCTTTGTCAGAAGTACAAAAGAGGTGGTAACATGCCTGGCAAAATTCTGCAGGCCCATGGAATGAACCGGTGTATCGGCTGCTATTCGTGTATGCTGGCCTGTGCCCGCGTCGTTAACAAAAGCTACAGCCCCCGTTACAGTGCTATCCAGATCCGGACCAGAGGAGGCCTGCAGTCTAAGCTTACCGCCGATATTTGCCGCGGCTGCCTGGACGCTCCCTGCGCCGCCGCCTGCCCGGCTGATGCGTTGCTGCCCCGTCCGGAAGGCGGTGTCCGGTTCAGCCGCAAGAAATGTGCCGGTTGCGGCGACTGTGCCCAAAAATGTGTGGTTCAGGTCATTTACTTTGACGAGCGTAACTGCCGCCCTGTCGTTTGCATCCAGTGCGGAACCTGTGTCCGGTTTTGCCCCCATGACGTGTTGTCCATGGAGGTGCGCAGCAATGCTTGACGGCCGGCCGGTACGCGTGTTGCTTATTGAACTGGACAAAAAAAGGACAGTGCTGGAAGAAAGGGAAGATTTGAAATCCTGGCTGGGCGGCGTCGGTATTGCCACCTGCCTGCTGAAAGAACACCTGTTGCCCGGAGAGGACGCTTTCCATCCCGGCCAGCCGGTCGTGCTGGCCATCGGACCCATGTCAACTGTTTATCCGGTCGTTACCAAGGCGGTGGCCATGTTTAAATCCCCGCTGACCGGGGAATTAGGAGAAAGTTACGCCGGCCTGCGGCTGGCCATGTCCATGCGTTTTGCCGGCTACGATGCCATTGTCCTGAAAGGGCAGTCTGCCGCACCGGCTTACCTGACCATTACCCCGCAACAGGTACAGTTTAACGATGCACGTGGCCTCTGGGGCCTGTCGACCGAGGAGAGCGGGCGCATCCTGCGTCAGCTTTCTCCCGGCAGCGGGCACCGTTCTACTTTACGCATCGGCAGAGCCGGGGAAAAGCAGGTCGCTTTTGCCTGCGCGGTGGTTGATACCTTCCGCCATTTCGGCCGGCTGGGCCTTGGTGCGGTGCTGGGAAGCAAAAAGATAAAAGCGCTTGTGATTCACGGTGACCTGAATATCCCGATAACAAACCCCACCCTGTATAACCAGGTTTATGAGAAGATCTACAAACAGCTGGTAGAAACGGAAATAATGCAGAAATACCACGGCCTGGGCACCACCGGCAACGTGGAGCCGCTTAATGCGCTTGGCGCGCTGCCGGTGCGCAACCTGCAGGCCAGTTCATATCCGGAGGCGGTGAACCTAAGCGGTGAAACGTTAGCCAGGGAGACCTTGATCAGGAAAATCGCCTGCTCCGGCTGCCCCATCGGCTGCATCCATATCGGCCTTTTCCGCCGCCGCTTCGGCCTGGACCATGAACACGAATATGAATCGCTGTCTGTCTCCTACGACCATGAGCTTGTTTATGCCCTGGGCACCATGCTCGGTTTCACCGGCCACCGCCAGGTGTACGCTTTGATAGAAAAAGTGGAGCAGCTCGGCCTGGACGCTATTTCCGCCGGAGTGGCACTGGCCTGGGCCACCGAAGCGCAGCAGTGGGGGCTGCTCTCTCCTGAACGGGAATTGCTCGTCAGCCTGGCTTTCGGCCAGGTAGACCCATACCTGACTGCCCTGGATTACATCGTTTCCCAGCCGACAGAATTTTATCAGGCCTTGTCACGCGGCACCTGGGCGGTCGCCAAACAGTACGGCGGCACAGAATTTGCCTGTGTGCTCGGCAAAAATGAGGTTGCCGGCTACCACACCGGTTATGCCAATATTATCGGCCAGGCGTTTGGCGCCCGCCACTCCCACCTGGACAACGCCGGCTATGCCATTGACCAGGAACTGGTCAGCAAATCTCCTGCGACACCTGAGGAGATTATCAGCCGGATTATCAGGGAAGAAGAGGAGCGTAACGCCTTAAACTCTCTGATAATCTGTCTTTTTGCCCGTAAGGTCTATCAGTTGCCGCTGGTGTCTGAAGCGCTCTCCGCCCTCGGCCTCTCCTGGACTACAGAAGACCTCTCTGCTCTCGGGCAAAAAATTTACCGTGAGAAAATGGCCCTGAAAAAATCAATGGGCTTTCAGCCGGAGCAAGTACTCATCCCGGCCCGCTTCCTGGAGACCACGGCCATCAAACAGCAGTTATCTCCTGAAAAAATGGAGCAATTACGCCGGCTGATGGTTGAAAAGCTGTCCGCAATAACTCTTGCATGAGGAAGGTGATAAGGCATGAAAACAACCACGCAAGGTGTAACTTTGGAATGTGTTAAAGGCGACATTGTGGCGCAATCCGATATCGCCGCTGTGGTCAATGCCGCCAACGCCGAGCTGCTCCCGGGGGGAGGCGTGGCAGGTGCGATTCACCGGGCTGCCGGCCCCGGGCTGGCGGCAGAATGCCGGCCCCTGGCCCCAATTTCGCCGGGGCAGGCGGTTATCACCGGCGGTCATGCCTTGCCGAACCGTTACGTCATTCATTGTCTTGGCCCGGTTTACGGCACCGACAAACCGGAGGACAAGCTGCTGGCCGGCTGTTATAGCAGGGCTTTGGAACTGGCCGAACAAAATGCCATTGATTCAATCGCTTTCCCGGCTATCTCCACCGGCGTTTTTGGGTATCCGGTCAGGGAAGCCGCGGAAGTCGCCTTTAAAACAATTCTCGCCGCACTCCCCGGGCTGCGGTACGTCAAAAAGATTCGCTTTGTTCTGCACAGCGACGACGCACTGCGCATACACAGCGAGACGCTGACGCGCCTCCTTCATCCCTGAAAGAACTTTTCCCCCTCTGAAACAAAGACAGACGAGGTAGTTGCATTGTGCACGTTAAAAATTCCCCGGTTTCCCGAGGACAGCTGCTGGAATTAGATATTGAGAGCATCAACAATGAAGGCGAAGGTGTGGGCCGCTATGCCGGCTTTACCGTCTTTGTCCCGGGCACGGTAGCCGGAGACCGGGTCACGGCAAGCGTCCTCTCACTGCAGAAAACTTATGCCAGGGCACTGCTTGGCACTGTCTTGCGCGCCTCACCCCACCGTGTAGCTCCGCCCTGTGCGTACTTCGGCACTTGCGGCGGGTGTCAGCTGCAACACCTCTCCTATGACGAGCAGCTTCGCCAGAAAAGACAGATTGTCAGGGATGCGCTGCTGCGTATTGGCGGCCTGGATTTACCCGTGAACCCGATGCTGGGCATGACCGACCCCTGGCGCTATCGTAACAAGGTGCAAGTCCCGGCCGGTTTGGAAGACGGAGCCGTAGTGACCGGCTTTTACTCCCCGCGTTCCCACCGCATCGTCAGAGTGGATTCCTGCCTTCTCCAGCACCCGGCCCAAGACCTGGCGATAGCAGCCGTCCGTAATACGCTGCAGGCCATGTCCATACCAATTTATGAGGAGGCAAGCCATACCGGCCTCCTCCGTCATATCATGGCCCGCACTTCTTTTGCCACCGGTAAAACGCTGCTTACCCTGGTTGCCAACGGCCGGCAGTTGCCCCAGCAGCAGCGCCTGGTTGCCTCGCTTAGCTCCGCCGTGGACAACCTGGCCGGCATTGTGTTAAACATCAATACCCGCCGCGGCAATGTCATCCTAGGCAGTGAAGAGCAGCTCCTCTGGGGCGAACCTTACCTGGAGGAAAAGCTGTGGGGCCTGTCTTTGCGTATCTCACCGCGTTCATTTCTGCAGGTCAACTCCATACAGGCGGAAATCCTGTATGCCAAAGTTAGGGAATATGCCGCGCTAACCGGACGGGAAACTGTTTTTGACCTGTACTGCGGCGCCGGCACCATCGGCCTTTATCTCAGCCGCGAAGCCAAAAAAGTGGTCGGCGTGGAAGCCGTCTCTTCCGCTGTGGCGGATGCCAAGGAAAATGCCGGAATCAATAACATCACTAACGCGGAATTTCACCAGGCCCGGGCAGAGGAACTCGTCCCCAAACTGCTGGCCGGCGGCTATCACGCCGACGTGGTTGTCATAGACCCGCCGCGCAAAGGCTGCGATGAAAAGCTGCTCCGGACTATCGCCGCCACCCGCCCCTCCCGCGTCATCTACGTCTCCTGTAATCCCGCCACCCTGGCCCGCGATTTGCGCTGCCTCACCGGCCACGGCTTTGCCGTCCGGGAAGTACAGCCGGTGGACATGTTCCCGCACACGGCCCACGTTGAGACGGTAGTATTGATGTC
>JBGFRB010000023.1:0-52719 GCA_041695355.1 Bacillota bacterium | reverse complement strand
TAGCCGAAAGCAAAAAGTGATGTATCACCTACATATTTCTGATAAAATTTGAAGGCCGCGAGCCCTTTATTTGCAGGGGCTGCGGCCTCTTTTTATTCTGTTTTGCTGTCAAAGTCAGGATTTTAAATTATAAAATAATCAAAAAAAAAACACAAGGACTTTTTTGCTGGTTCAGCATGATTGTATTATAAATGCTCAGGCCGTGATAAGACGCCAACTGCTTGGAAACATGTATTTATTTTACCGGGTAAGCCAGACAAACCCCACCCAGCGTTTCCTGCCAGACAGCCTCCGCCTGTTCAGGCGACAGATTCTCACGCTGCAGGCGCTCTATGACGGCAGCGTTAACAACCAGCGGCGCCGTCAGCAGGACCAGATTCAGCAGGTTGGGGCAGCCCTCCTTTCCGCCAAGACGGGAACGGACCTGGCCTGTAAAACCGGGGCCGACCGTCAGCCCGGTCAGGGAGCGGGCAAGCCCGCTGATTTCCCGGCAGAACGAGTGCGGAATACGGTTTGTTTCCACAACGGCCTCAGTAATCCGAAACTCGCGGTCGCTGATCATTAAAGTCAGGACAATATCGTGATAGATATCACCAAGAGTGGTCACCAGCCTGAACATCCCTTCGCCATGGGAATTAATATCAATTTCTATCCGCCGGTTAAACAGGCTCATCCGCTGAATGCTCCTTTGCTTCTCAGATATAACCAATAGGCTGAATTTTCAGGATATTATTCAGTATAACCTGCGCGACCCCACCCGGTCAAACACTTTTCCCGGGCAGGATGCACAACAGGGGGAGCACGGCTGATTCTGACCCAAAAAGAGGAGGGCCGGGCAAACTGTTTCTTGCCCGGCCCCTTTTTAAACTGTTCAGGCCTTCATTCTAGTGCAAGTCCTCGCAATAGGCCTTAACCGCCTTAGGCGAGGCCGGCTTAGTGAGCAGTGAAACGATGATGAAAAAGATTGCCGCCACCGGAATCCAGTATATTTGGTGCGGTGTGGCAATTCTGGCATCCTTGCCGAACAGCACCTCGCTTAAGAAAAACCAGTGCGGGCTCTTCAGCACGTTGCGGGCGTACAGCCAGGAATATAGAATCAGCGGGAAAAAGACGATAATGGTAGCGTAAGTGGCCGCCCTGGTCGCCCGAGGCCACCACAGGCCGAAAATGAGCGGCACGCCCAGCGTAGCCACCGAGACCACGAACGCCCAGCCGGAAAGGTCGAGAATCAGCGAGGCCGGGTTCAGTGAGTAAAGCGTACCGATAAGGAGAATGACCACGGACATCACGCGCAACGCCTGAACCGGGTTGTCAATGGCCCACTTGTTGCCGAACGTCTTCCCTAACCAGTCACGTCCCAGGAGCACGTTGCCCACCACTACCCAGCCGGCGGCGGTGGACATGGCGATGGCCAGGCCGCCGGCCACCAGAAGGCCCATCAGCCAGGGGTTCTGCAGCGACTCAATGGCCGCGACCATCGAGTAGTCGGTAACGGCGGCGCCGCCAATGGCAAAATCGGCCTTAATCCTGGACAGCACATGCATCACGGTGCTTATTACGCCCGGTGTGCCGTCCGGGTTGACCATCGGCTGGCCCATCAGCGGGTGCAGTTTTTCAATCAGGTTACGGGCCGCCGTGCCGATAACAATCAGTCCCCAGTACATGGCGCCGCCGAAAACACCGCACCAGACCACTGATTTGCGGGCGGAGCGGATGTCCATGGCCGTAAAGAAGCGCACCACCGAGTACGGCATGGTGGCAAAGCCGAAGTACCAGACGAAGAAAAAGCCGACCACACCCGTCCAGGTCTTCATCAGGGGATGGGAAAAGGCTTCCTGGGCATGAGGCATCATCCAAAAGTTCGGAGTCGCCGTCTGCACGGCGGCGGCCATGTTGGCAAAACCGCCATACGCGGACAGGACCGCCAGGCCGCAGACAACAGCAGAGATAGCCATCAGCACGCCCTGGAAGGCGGTTGACCAGGTGGTAGCCACCATCCCGCCCATATACACATAGAAGAGTACAGCAACCGCGCCGATGATTACAGCCAGAGTATAATCAATGCGCAGGATAGCCATCATAAACAGACCGGTGCCCACCAGCGACAACACCACATAAGCCCAGGTACCCAGCAGGATGGGGATGCCAAGCAGAATGCGCAGCCATTTCTGGTCTTCATAACGGTCGCAGTAGTAGTCGGTAAAGGAAACAGGCGCGTACTTGCGTAACGGCGCCGCCGTCAGCAGGCTGGCCAGCGGCATGCCGCCGATTACGCCGATCATGCCCCACCAGAAGGGATAGCCCAGCAGGAAGATAAAGGCCGGCAAACCGAGGAAACTGGCCGGGCTTAAGAAAGTAGCCGCCAGCGCCGCTCCGTTCACCACCGGACCGATCTTGCGTCCCGCCACGTAGTAGTCCATCGGGTTGGCCGACGCCTTGCGCGTAGCGTACCCGATACCGAAAATAACGGCAAAGTAAGCCAGTGTCATACCAATTACAATAGGACTAACGGCCACCTTTGTTCACCTCCTGATTGGCAGCACTTTTCTTGTCGTCCAATTCTCCCATGTACCAGAAGAAGTAGGACAGTGCCGTCGGCAAAATCCACACCGAAAAGATGCCGTTATAAAAGAACGAAAGCGGTATTCCTCCGGCCTGCACCTGATAAGGCACGCCGGGAGTGGTCATCTCCCAAAACATGATTATTGCCACCCAGGCAAAATAAACAGCGTTGCCCCACCAAAAATAGGGCTTCATGCCTTTAAACAATTTTCTCCCTCCTATGTCTATGGTTTCTTGCGCCTGCGGTCCAGCAGCCAGAAATGCACTTCGGTCAATAAAAACATGCTGGCCAGCGGCACGCCAATCCCTACGAGCGCACCCCAGAAAATTTGCCTGGAAAGATCCAGCCCGGCCCGGTACAACAGAAAATTAATGCCTACCCCGGCCAAAAAATAAAAAGTATACCAGCGGCTCTTGCGATAAGCCCTTTCCCAGCCGGCACGGTCCTCCTCGGAGGCAAACTCCAGCCGCACTCTTTTTCTCCCTTCCTTCACCTCCAGCGTCACCGGTTGCTGTTGCATTTGCTGCCTCTCCTCCCGCTCGTGCGCGCTATCATCACGATTTTCTTTTGCATCCTTCTTCTTCATGCTCACCCCCCTCGGATGGCTAGTTGCATTATCAGATGAATATTTACATCCCATTTATGCTTATTCACCCTTTCCGACAAATATCCTGCTCATTTTTATAAGAAAATTTATAATATTTTTTTAATTGTTAAAAAAAAAGATCTGCAGTAGCTTTTGCAGATCCTTATAATTTATTCTTCCGGATCGTACGACATATAAAGAGTTTATTATATTTGCCTGTCCCTCTTTAGCAGCAACACCTTTTCTTTAAAAAAGCCACCATATTTCTCCCCAGACTGCGGCAGGAAGCGAGGGCTACCGCATCTTCCTCCACTCCGCGCTTAAATTTCATCCGCTCCCCGTCATAGGCGTCGAACATGGTCGCCATCGGCCCGGCACTGACTATTGAGTCGCCGGCGCCGCGGTCGGAGACAAGCAACAGGCCGTGACTGAGCATAAAGTTATGCAGGATTTGCAGGGCCAGTTCCTGACCGCCGTTGCGTAAGCCCGCGTGAACAACGGCGGCGCCCGCCTTGCCGTCAAGGGCGTTGGCCACCATGTGCAGCGGCCGGCTGCGGTCGATAAAGTCTTTCAGGCGACCGCTGACGTTGCCGAAATAAACCGGGGAGCCGATGACAATGCCGTCAGCCTGCAACAGTTTCCCATACAGTACATTCATCCCGTCATCTGCAATAGTGCACTCGGCCCGGCCCAGGCACTTGTTGCAGGAGGTACATTCCTTTATTTCGTAGTCCATTAATTCAACAAGCTCTGTTTCAGCGCCAAGAGCCGCCGCCTCATCCAGTACCGCCTGCAGCATCCTGGACGTGTTTTTCCCCTTGCGGTGACTGCCGCAAACAGCCAGAATTTTCATGCCGTCATCCCTCTCTCCTGTTTTGCCGGTCTTTTTAGCCCCTGCAGCTGTGCGCTACGACTGTTTTTCCACGCTTCTTTCCTGGGGCCTGGCCATCACGCTCGGCACATGCGAAATGTCCTGGTCGCAATGAGGACACAGCCAGCTGACTTCGGGCGCGTCAGACGCGGAATAAGATACTTTCCCGCAAAAAGAACACACTTTGTATGGCATCTTCCAGACCTCCCCTGCGTGATTAGTCTTGCATTATATTTATAGAAAAAAGCAAAATATCCTTTTTTGTACAGTCCTGTTTCCTTCTTTTTACCTGCGGTTTCGTTCATAGAGCAGGCGCAGCCCCTCCAGGGTCAGGAGCGGGTTTACCAGCTCCAGCGTTTCCGACTCGGCGGCAATCAGCTCGGCCAGACCCCCGGTGCCAACCACCTTCGGCTTAACGGGAAATTCTTTGCTCATCCTCTTGACAATTCCGTCTACCTGCCCGGCAAAACCGAAGACAATTCCGGATTGCATGCTGGTAATCGTATCGCGGCCGATAACGCGCGCCGGCCGGACCAGTTCCACCCGCGGCAGTTTGGCGGCTCGCCGGAAGAGTGCTTCCGTGGAAATACCGACGCCCGGGGCAATAGCCCCTCCCAGATAGTCGCCTCGCGCCGAGATAGCGTCAAAGGTGGTGGCGGTGCCAAAATCTACGATAATCAGCGGACCGCCATAAAGCTCGAAACCGGCCACCGCGTTGACAATCCGGTCCGCGCCCACCTCCCGCGGATTTTCCACCAGGATGCTGATCCCCGTCCTGATTCCCGGCCCAACCACCAGCGGCTGGAGCTTAAAATAGCGCAGCGCCATTTCCTCCAGGGAAAACATGAGCGGCGGCACCACGGAAGAAATGATTATCCCGCTTAAGTCCGACTCGCTGACACCGGCCTGGGAAAAAAGGTTTTTCAGGATAATGCCGTACTCGTCACCGGTCTGTTGCCGGTTTGTCGAGATGCGCCACGACACGCGCAGCTCCTTCCCGCTGTAAATACCCAAGACTACATTTGTATTACCCACATCCACCGCCAGCAGCATTAAAGCCAACCTCTCTTTCCCGAAGCCTGAGCTCGCCGGCCGGAAAAGTTTCCACTCCCGTCGCCGTTCTGACCTGCAGTGCCCCGTGTTCGTCAATATCAACAGCAGTCCCGTCCACGCTTCGCCCCGGCAGGCAAACCGTCACTTCACGCCCCAGTGTCAGCGAGTAGCGGCGCCATTCTGCCGGCAGGGCGGCAAGCTGGCCGCTTTGCGCCGCCAGGTATCGCTTTTCAAAGCCCTGCAGGAAGCAGCGCAGCCAAGCCGCCCTGTCCACCGCGCACCCGCTTCCGGCCAGCAGCGAGGTAGCCGTATCCCGCAGTTCAGCCGGAAAAGCTTCCTCAGGAATATTGGCGTTCACACCGATACCCAGCACCAGGTAATGCACCAAATCTGTTTCCGCCGAGACTTCGGTCAGGATGCCCGCCAGCTTTCGACCCGCCAACAGCAGGTCGTTCGGCCATTTAATTCCCGGCACGAGTCCGCTCGTTGCCGTGGTCGCCTCTACCGCGGCCACCGCCGCCGCCAGTGTCAGGAGCTGCGCCTGCTGGGGAAGCATTCGCGGTCGCAGCAGCAGCGAAAACCAAATGCCGCCGGAAGGGGAAAACCATTTGCGTGCAAGCCTCCCGCGTCCGGACTGCTGGGATTCGGCAATGACCACGGCCCCTTCAGGCGCTCCGCGCTCGCCAAGCTCACGGGCCAGCCGGTTAGTGGAATCGGTTTCACGGTAATGATACACTTTATGTCCCAGGATTCCGGTTTCCAGCCCTGACTGAATTTCCGCCGGCAGCAGCAGATCCGGCAACACCAGCAGGCGGTAACCCCGGCGCGGCGACGCTTCTATCCCGTAGCCCTGCTCACGCAGCAACTGGATCTGTTTCCAGACGGCGGTGCGCGTCACGCCCAGCCGGCGGCTTATGGACTCACCGGAAACATAGCGGCCAAGCTGTTCCTTCAGCAAGACAAGCAGATCTTCCTTCATGTCCCAGCTCCCTTTCACCGGCAAACTATGCCGGCATTTCCATTGTACGGACTGCCGCAAACCGTGTCAACAGGACAAACCGTAGGCAAAGAAGCCGGGGGCAACCCCGGCTTCTTTAACAAAAACTAAACGGCAATTATTAAAACAATCCCTTTACCTTACCGGTCTCCACATCAACATCAATGCGGCGGAAAGCAGGATTGGCGGCGGTGCCCGGCATCAGCGAGATCGCCCCTGCCACCGGCACCACGAAACCGGCGCCCTTATAGGTCAGAATATCACGAACCCGCAGTTTCCAGCCGGTGGGAACACCTTTCAGCAGCGGGTTGTCGGACAGGCTGAGATGTGTTTTAACCATGCAGGTGCCAAGCTTCTGGATTTCAGGGTCTTTTTCCATCCGGACCGCTTTCTCCAGTGCTTCCGGCGTATACTCCACGCCGTCGGCACCGTAAACTTCCCTGGCAATCAGCTCTATGCGCTGCCGTAGCGGTGTGTCCAGCTCATACAGGAACTTGAAGTCGTTAGGCTCATTGCAGGCCTCAATAACGGCATCGGCAAACTCCAGCGCCCCTTCGCCGCCATACTGCCAGTGCTTGGAAAGTGCCACACGCGCGCCGGCCGCCTCCACCAGGCGCCGCACCGCTTTAACCTCATTGTCGGTGTCGGTGTAAAAGGCGTTGATGCAAACGACGGGGTTAATGCCGGCTTTCTTGACCGTCCTGATGTGATGGAGCAGGTTGGCGCAGCCTTTTTCCACCCACTCCACGTGCTCCTTGCTGTAAGCCGGATCAAGCGGCTGGCCGGGCATCGGCAGCGGAGCGCCGCCGTGCGCTTTAAGCGCACGAATGGTGGCCACCACCACCGCACAGTTCGGCTTTAACCCGGACATGCGGCACTTCAGGTTCCAGAATTTCTCGAAACCGATGTCCGCGGCAAACCCGGATTCCGTGACTACGTAGTCGCCGAGCTTCAGCGCCACACGGTCACCAATAATGGAGGACTGACCGATGGCGATATTGGCAAACGGGCCGGCATGGACAAAAACGGGCTGACCTTCCAGTGTCTGCATCAGGTTGGGGTTCAGCGCTTCCACCATCCACGCCGTCATGGCGCCATCCACTTCCAGGTCGGCGGTGGTCACCGGGTTGCCCTGTTTGTCATAAGCGACCACAATTTTGCCCATGCGCTCGCGCATATCTTTTAAGTCTTTGGCTACGGACAAAATTGCCATTACTTCGGACGAAACGGCGATGGCAAAGGATGACTGCATCAAAAAGCCGTCTTTTCTGCCGCCCAGACCAATCATAATGTTACGAAGCGCCTGCGCGCAAAAGTCGATAACCCACTTCATTTCCACGTTCCGCGGGTCAATATTCAGTCGCTTCAGGCCGGTGCGCGACAAAAAGGCGTCGCTGGAATTGAATTCATGCTGGATGCGGGCGGTCAGCGCCACCATCGCCAGGTTATGGGCGTTAATGATAGCGTTGATGTCGCCGGTCAGTCCCAGGGAAAACGGGGTTAGAGGGATGCACTGCGCCAGGCCGCCGCCGGCCGCGGAGCCCTTCACATTCATAGTCGGACCGCCGGAAGGCTGGCGGATAGTGGCAATAACATTCTTCCCGCGTTTGCCAAGCCCCTCTGTCAGGCCCATGGTAGATGTGGACTTTCCTTCACCGAGCGGCGTCGGCGTGATGGCCGTCACGTCTATGTATTTGCCATCAGGGCGGTCGGCAAGGCGTTTCAGTACTTTGGCGAAATCAACTTTAGCCACATAATGGCCGTAGGGCAACAATTCTTCCTTAGCCAGTCCCAGCTCCTCTCCAAGCTGGTAAACCGTCTTCATCCGTGATTCCGATTCTTCGGCAATCTCCCAATCTGCATGTTTTGTCGGGTCAAGCACCATTCGATATTTCCCTCCTTAAGAATAGATTATTTCTGAAACAGGCTTAAACTATTTCTACGCGCCAAAAAGTTTTCCTGCCTCATTGACGGACATTTCCCAGCATTTTGATTAGTCATACAACAACCAAAAAAAATAAACCGGCGCCCGGCACCGGTCCATTTTTTTATTCATGCGGGGAAGATACAGGTTCGCCTTCCAGTTTCTTTTCGTTAATCAGCACCTTGACCGGCTCTTTCCTGGGCGACGGCTCACGCGGCGGACGTGCTTCCGCCGCACTCTTGGCCTCCCCGCCCTGCTGCTTCTCTTTTGCCGCCCGCCTGCTGTGAATTTCCGCCAGAGGCCTGCCTTCCATCAGCGCGGCAATCTCCTCGGCGTCGAGCGCCTCCTGCTCCAGCAGGGCAGCCGCCAGCAAGTCAAGTTTCTCACGGTTGTTCCTGAGCAGCTCTTCGGCACTTTTGTAACAATTATCAATGGTGGTGCGGATTTCCTTGTCAATGGCCCTGGCAATCTCCTCGGAAAAATCGCGGTCGCGTGCCAGGTCACGGCCCAGGAAAACCTGCTCGTGCTGCTTTTTGCCAAGCGTAATCGGGCCGAGCTGGTCGCTCATTCCGTATTCCATAATCATTTGGCGGACAATAGCCGTTGCCCGCTCCAGATCGTTCTGAGCACCGGTCGACACTTCGTTCAGGACCAGCTTTTCAGCCACTCTCCCGGCCAGCAACGTTGAAACACGGTCCAGCAGTTCCGATTTGGTCATATAGTAACGGTCCTGCTCCGGCAGCATCAGCGTGTAGCCGCCGGAACGGCCGCGCGGAATAATGGACACCTTGTGGACCGGGTCGGTATGCGGTAAAAGGTAGCCGACAACAGCGTGGCCCGCTTCGTGAAAAGCAACGATTCTTTTTTCAAATTCGCTGATGACGCGGCTCTTCTTTTCCGTGCCGGCGATAACGCGGTCAATAGCCTCTTCCAGTTCCGGCATGTTGATTTGCTTTCTGTTTTTACGGCCGGTAAGCAACGCCGCCTCGTTAATCACGTTTTCCAGATCAGCGCCGGTAAACCCGGGGGTACGCCGGGCGATTACGCCGAGCCCCACCTCAGGGGCCAGCGGCTTGCCGCGGCTGTGTACCTTCAGAATCTCTTCACGCCCCCTGACATCGGGGAAGTTGACCGTCACCTGGCGGTCAAAGCGGCCCGGGCGCAGCAGCGCCGGGTCCAGGATATCCGGCCGGTTGGTGGCGGCAATTAAGATAATCCCCTCATGGGCATCAAACCCGTCCATTTCCACCAGCAGCTGGTTTAAAGTCTGTTCGCGCTCGTCGTGACCGCCGCCAAGCCCGGCTCCGCGCTGGCGGCCGACCGCGTCAATCTCGTCAATAAACACGATACATGGTGAGTTCTTCTTGGCCGTTTCAAACAAATCACGTACACGGGAAGCACCCACACCGACAAACATTTCCACAAAATCAGAACCGGAAATACTGAAAAACGGTACGCCGGCCTCACCGGCCACCGCCCTGGCCAGCAGGGTTTTTCCGGTGCCCGGAGGGCCTACCAGCAAAACACCTTTGGGAATCCGGGCTCCCAAATCAATAAACTTACGGGGCTCTTTGAGAAATTCAACTATTTCAACCAGTTCGGCTTTTTCCTCATCGGCGCCGGCAACATCGTTAAAAGTCACCTTCCGGCGCGAAGCGTCATGCAACCGGGCACGCGACTTGCCGAAATTCATCACCCGGCTGCCGCCGCCCTGGCTTTGCTGCATGAAAAAGAAGAAAATCACCATCAGGATGATAAACGGGATCAAAAACGTAAACAGATTTGACCACCAGGGAGGCTCCGGCACCGGTTGCCCGGCAAAGCGCACATTGTGGCCCCGCAGCCGCTCCACCAGCCGTTCCCCTTCCAGGTTAAAGGTTCTGAACCTGGAACCGTCCTTCAGTTCACCGGTAATTTCCTGCCCCACAATCAGGACTTCCGCCACTGCCCCGGCTTCCACCTGGTCGAGAAACTGGCTGTAGGTCAGTTCTCCCACCGGCACAGGGGCCCTGTTGAAATACTCAATTGCCACTACCGCCACCAGCAGAATCAACAGATAAAAGGTTGCCTGCCGGACAAACTTAGGCATGGCAGCCGCCTCCTTTCAGGGAAAACTCCTCACTGCCACCATTATTTAATTGTAGCACAAATTAGCCGGCGGAGCAAGAAAACCCGTTAATTGCCATTATCTGACAGGTATCCGCCCGGAGACTGCGGCCATTTCAATTACCGGCAGCTCCGTAAGACTGGTATTCTCCGCCAGGACCCCCCGGCGCAGCAGGCGGGCCCGTATTTGCAGCGTACCCGGCCGGGGAAGCCCGGGAATCTCAAACTTTTCATCCACATACTTCTGGGGAGGCACCCGCCTGTCACGCAGTACGCCGGCAGCCTGCCAGAGGTTTGTCGTTTCCCGGCCTGCGGCATCGGCGAAAGCAACACCAAAGGTTACGCTGCCGGCAGGGATTTTCCCGTCAGGGGATAATACTCCGCTCTGAAAAAGCACTCTGTCCTGTTCGTCCCGGACGACCACCTCCAGCCACATTTCCCTGAACAGTGAAAGGCCTGTCGGCAGGTAATGGCCGGCGCCGCTGTTTCTGATCCGTACATTGACACTGCCCGGCTGATACGGCTGCAAAGCTTCCGGCAGGCCGAGAAAAAGTTCCGCGGCGGCACGGCTGTTTTCTTTAGCCAGGAGCGCGTGTTCAGGTGCCCCGGCCTGCTGCAGGGCAAACACATCGCTGCCGGTCATGTAGTGGGTGGAAATGTGTTCCCTCTTTTTAGGCGCTCCGGTAACGGCATAGCCGGGATTCGGCCTGGTAACTCCCGGACCGGGCGTCATGTGGCAATGCTGGCAATGAATTCCCCTGCCGGCCAGGGGGCTCGCCTTCCACTCGCTGTACGTGGCTGACAGTACCAGGCCGTTTTCCGGGTGAGTGATATTGTGACACGCGCCGCAATACTGCGATTCAGTGTAAACCTGCAAAAACCGGCTTTCATGCAACGGTGTGCGGAGCGGGTCGGCAAACGGTCCGTACTTCGTTTTGCCGGGAGCAACACGGAAAGCGGCGTTGCCGGTTCCCGTTACTTCCGTAATGGTATGGCAGAAATCACAGGAAACACCGCTCCCGGCCACTTCGCTCACAGTACCGTCCGCCGGCGGTATTTCGCCGGCCAGCACCGCGACCGGCGCGTGACAGCCGGCGCAAAAAACGTCAGCCGCGCCGGCCGATTCCCGGCTTGCTTCCTGCGCCCGCTGCCGGTAAAAGGGGTTCGTGTAGGAGCGCGCGTGCATGGAGCCGGACCACTGACGGTAAATTTCCTGGTGGCAATACTGGCATATGCGCGGATTCTCAAATTCATCACTGCTGAATCTCTGCGGAGGCGGTTCCGGCTGGGCTACCGGCGCAGCGGGTTTCGTCCCGCACCCGGCCGGACCGTAAACGGCAGCTGCCAAAAAAAGCAGAAAAAAAATATTCTGGGCCCTTTTCACGGTTGTCACCTGTCTTTTTAAAAAAAATCGGCAGCATTTTCTGCCACCGTGTATAATTCGACCGGGACTCAGTTTTTCCTGCCTGTCCGGTTAAAAAGCCGCTCCTAACCTCCTCCGACCGGGGGAAACAGGGAAAGCGTGTCACCATCGCTCAGTTCCTGGTCAGGCAGGGCCGTCTGCCCGTTAAGCAGGGTAAGCGACAGCTCTTCCAACGGAATTTTTAACTCCCCGGCAACCTGCCGGATAGTCGTGCCCGGCCCGTAGCAGCGCGTCTCGGTTTTAAAGCGCCCGTTGCGCAGTGTCGCAAAAAGTTTGACCGTTACCTCCAAGGTTTTCACTCCCCACAGGTAATATCAGCCCGTACCTGAAGCGCCGCAACCGGCGGCCGGCGCTTTACAGGCGCAAGGCCCGTCTCTTCTCGGCCGTTGGGATACCTTCGGGCGTCCAGCCGCGTATTTCGTAATATTTGGGCAGCATTTTGTCCAGCGGGTGCACATGCCCTTTACTCGGCCCGGCCGGCATCGGGTCTTCCAAAAGACGTTTGGGCAGCGTATCGTCCCGGGCCGTGTATCCTTCGGTCAGGTTAAACAGCCGTTCGTTGTTAAATATGCGGTCGCCGCACGCCAGCAGCTCCTCCACGCTTAAGCTTTCACCGCTGGCCGCGTTATACAGGTCGGCATAATCCTGGGCACCCAGGGCAAAGGAGGTGAACAGGCACATTCCCAGGCTGTCGATGACGGCAGTCAGATCCTGGAAGATTTTCACCCATTCCGCTTTGCCCTCCAGCGAGAAACGGTCCAGCTTTTCCGGGGAGCCTAGAATTTCCGGAGAAATCATGTAACCGCGCACATGACAGCCGCCGCGGTTGGCGGTGGCGTACTGCAGTCCGTGCCCGACGACGCCGCGCGGGTCATAAGCCGGCAGCTCCAGCTTTTTGACGGTCATGGCCAGCTCCGGCAGGCCGTACGCCTCACACAGCCGGGCGGCGCCCTGCGCCATTTTGGCGCCCAGGCCCTCCGCGCGGCCCATCTTCCTCGTCCACTCCACTATCGCTTCAGCGTTGCCGAAAGTCAGCTCCGGCGCACCGTCCAGCTCCTCCGGCCTGATGCGGCCACGCTGGTACAGCTCCATGGCTGCGGCAATCGTGGCTCCGGCCGAAATGGTGTCCAGACCCATCTCGTTGCAGACGTTGTTGGCGCGGATGATGGCCTTCAGGTCGGAAATGCCGCAGTCGGCGCCATATGCCCAGACCGTTTCATACTCCGGCCCGCCTCCCTCTTCCCCGTCTACGCTGCAGTAGCGGCCGCAGGCAATGGGACAGCGGAAGCAGGGGTCCTTTTTCTTTAAGTATTTCTCGGCCAGCGTCTCTCCGGAAGTGGCCTCGGCCTGGGGAAAGACTCCTGTCTGAAAATTGTTGGTGGGGTAGATACCGTGCTCGTTAATAATATTGACCAGGATTGCCGTACCGTAGGCGGGCAGCCCCTGGCCGGTGACCCCGTTTTCCTTGATTTTGCGCAAAGACCTGTTGACGATTTCCCTGAAACGCTCCGGCACTGCCGCCTCGGCCTTGCCGCTGCCGCGCACCACGATGGCTTTCAGGTTTTTGGAGCCCATCACGGCGCCGACACCGGAACGGCCGGCCGCACGCCAGCGGTCGTTCATCACCGCGGCAATCCGGGATAGGCTTTCCCCCGCCGGGCCGATATTCAGCACACGCGCTTTGCGGTCGCCGGCCTCCTCCAGCAGAGCGTCCGTCACCTCATTGGAAGTCATGCCCCACAACCTCCCGGCAGGCCGGATTTCCACCTCTCCATCCCTGATAAACATGTAGACCGGCGCCTTTGCCCTGCCTTCCACCACCAGCATGTCGTAGCCCGCAGACTTCAGCTCGGCTCCCCAGAAGCCGCCTGAGTTGGAGGAGGCGATAGTGTTGTTGAGCGGCGACTTGGTCACCACCATATACCGCCCGCCGGTGGGAGCCGAAGTGCCGGTCAGCGGCCCGGTCACAAAGAAAATTTTGTTCTCCTCGCCAAGCGGGTCAATGCCGGCCGGAATTTCGTCCGCCAGCATCTTCCCGCCAAGACCCCGGCCGCCCAAAAACTCCCCGGCCGGTCCCGGCGGCAGCGCTTCATGTCTGATGGAGCCGTCTGTCAGGTTCACGCGTAAAATTTTCCCCGCATAAGAACTCATGGAAACAGCCTCCTTGCGCCAAAATTTTCTGACCTTATTTTAGCATGGCGCAAAAGCTGCAGCAACTAATATTTATCCTGTTTACTCCGGCGTTTTGCCGGTATTTTTCAGCAAAAAGCGCTGTTCAATCAAATCGGCCATCGCCGGATAATCATTAAGGTCGAACACCGGGACGCCAAGGTCCGGCCGGATATCGCTGGCCACGGCCAGCAAATTGTCCCCGCGGCCGCAAAGCGGCGCTTCATGCGCCGTGGAACGGAAGACCTCTATCTTCGGCTTGTCGTTTCTCTTATAACCCTCGGAAAGAATCAAGTCCACATTTTCAATCCGCGCTATCACCTGATCAAGGGTCAGTTCCGCGTCAACTTTTTCCATCAGCGCGAATTTTGCCGGCGAAGAAATAATGACAATGTCGGCGCCGGCCTGACCGTGCTTCCAGGTATCCTTGCCCGGCCTGTCGATCTCAAAACCATGCACGTCGTGCTTGATGGTCGCCACGCGCCAGCCGCGCCGTTTCAGCTCAGGGAGCAAACCGCATATCAGGGTTGTCTTGCCACTGTCCGACCTGCCGACCACGGAAACTACAGGTATGCTCATGTCATCCTCCCGGACTTAAATTTTTCGATTAACTCCTGCGCCAGGCGATAGTCCTCCGGCGTATTAACATTAAAAAAGGACAGCAGTTCCCGGTCACAGGGCACCAGTTCCGCGACATCAACACTCCGCACGCGCACTGCGGGGAAAAAATCAATAATTTTATACTTCTGACCGGCCAGCAGCGCGGCAATATGCGGCAGGCAGTTTTTGTGGTACACGGCACACAGCGGCTGGAAATGTCCGCCCTGCCGCGGGATGACGACATCATAGCCGTCGCACCGTTCCGCCAGGCAACGCACCAGCCCCGGAGCCAAAAAAGGCATGTCGCCGGCCACGACAAAACTGTATGTCCCGGAGGAAACAGACAGGCCGGCGTGAATGCCGGTCAGGGAATTTTTCTGCGGGCCGGTAATAATGTCGGCGGCCAGTCGCACCGGCCGGTCACGGTATGCGTCGGGATGGTCCGTCACCACCACGCATTCGGCAAACAGTCCGCTCAGCGTGGCAAGCAGTGTTCCGATGACCGTGCTTTCGCCAAGCGGCAAAAGCAACTTATTTTCCCCCATCCGCGAGCTTCTGCCGCCGGCCAGGATTACAGCAGACATCTCTGTTGTTTTCATCACAGTCAGACTCTCCCCCGCACCATGACAGTAAATACATCTTGCCTGCCGGTGAGTGTTGGTCTATAATCAAATCAGACAAATAAAAAACATGATGTTTTGGATGACACCATCAGTTGCAGGAGGCTCTGTATGGCTGAACACCACCTTGACGTGCTGGGTGAAATGTGCCCCCTTCCCATCCTGCGCGCCGAGAAAGCTTTCCAAAAGCTACAGGCGGGGGATGTGCTGGTCGTTACCACCGACCACAGCTGCGCGATGAAAGGAATCCCGCTCCACTTCCGCAAACATGCCGCCTGCACCACCGTGCAGCCGGCGGCGCGCGGCATCTGGAAAATTGTCATCGTGCGTACCGCTTAACAAAAGCTCCTGTTTTTGGAGCGCATAAAATCAATAAATGTTTTCTCCAGCAGCGAGCTGAAAATACGCTTAGGGTGTACCAGAGTGAAGGTGCTTTCCAGGGACAGGCCCTCCACCGGCAACGATCTTAACGTCCGGTAATAAAGCTCCTTGCGTACCGACAGGTAAGACAGCAGGGCAAAGCCTTTCCCCGCGCCCACGGAAGCTTTGATAGCATCCAGACTGTTGAGTTCCATAACCACGTTTAAATCCGTCAAAGACAATTCGCAGCCGGCCAGAGCCTGCTCCAGGGAAAGCCGAATTGCCGACCCTTTTTCGCGGACAATCAGCGGCAACCTGCGCAGTTCCTCAAGCGTCAGCGCGCTTTTCTCGGCGGGGATCAGCTCCGGGGCAGCCACCAGGACCAGTTCATCGTGACCGATAGAACGGGCCAGCAGCTTTTCCGCCACCGTACCCTGCGGCTCAAACAGCGGCCCTTCCACCACCGCCACGTCCAGTCCTCCCTCCAGCAGCGCCTCCAGGATAACCCTGCTGGGCGCAACCGTCAGCCTGAGCTCCGCGTAAGGGTGCTTTTCCTTAAAGGCGTAAATGCTGCAGGGCAGGGCGTAGCCGCCCACCACTGTGGCCGCCCCGACCCGGAGCACGGGAGTCGCTTCATTTTGCAATTTCTTTATCTCGCTGTTCAGCGCCTCTTTCATGCCCATCAGTTTCTGGGAGTAATTATAGACCAGTTCCCCGGCCGCCGTCGGTTTAATGCCCTTGTTCGTCCGTTCCAGCAACTGGGCCTGGAAATACTCCTCCAGCTCGCGTATCTGCAGGCTTAAGGCCGGCTGCGTCAGGTGCAGCTGGCGTGCCGCCTCGGAAATGCTGCCGGCCTTGATCACAGCGTAAAACGCTTCCAGCTGTGCCAGTTTCAAAGTCATCGCCCTTCCCGGAATTAGTCTTTAACACTGAATAATGAGGCACGGCTTGTGAAAGCCGGAACTGACCCCGGAGGTAAGCTATGGCCGCAAACCCCGTCCCCCGGATCGTTGTCCCGGAAGAGAAGGCTGACCTGCAGCCGCCGGCCGCTCTGGCCGTCGTCGCCGCAACCGTGCTCGGCGCGTTTCTGCTGACTTACGGCGGCCTGCCCGTGCCGGCCTTTTCGCTTGTAGCCGGTCTTGCGCTCGGCTTTACTTTCCAGCGCTCCCGCTTCTGCTTCGCGGCCGCTTTCCGGGATTTTATCCTCTTTCGCAGCACGGAGGTGGCCCGCGCCGTCGTTTTGCTGCTGCTGCTAACCTCGCTTGGCTTTACGGCCGCCTATTTTTACAGCGCACTGAACGGACTGCCGATTACCCCGCACCTGCGCCCTGCCGGCCTGCATACCGCCACGGGTGCGGCAATTTTCGGCATCGGTATGGTCATTGCCGGCGGCTGCGCCACCGGTATGCTGATGCGCCTTGGTGAGGGCTATGTCCAGCAGTACGGTACCCTGCTCGGGTTTCTGGCCGGCTCGCTGCTTGGCGCCTGGCACCGCTTTTTCTGGCTGCCGGTTATCGAGGCGTCACCTGTCGTCTTTCTGCCCGCCGTATTCGGCTGGCCGCTGGCCGTCATTCTCCAGTCGGCCGTCTTGCTTGCCCTGTGGCTGGCGCTGGCCCGCCTCGCCCCGCAAAGCGGCGGCGGGGAGGCCCCGGAGGGCGCTCCGCTCTTTTCCCGGCAGCGCCTCTTCCGCCAAGTCTGGAGCTACAATACCGGCGCGATCGTGATTGCTTTTCTTGCTACCATCCTGCACCTCTACCGTGACCGCGCCTTTACCGTCACCACCGGCATCACCTACTGGAGCGCCTGGCTGTACACCCGCTTTGGCGGAGAGCTCGCCGACTGGGTTTACTTTCAGAAAGTAAGCCGCCAGATTGCCATGGAAAAGGGCTTTCTGATGACGATTGAGAGCTTGCTTAACGTGGGCTTTATCCTCGGCGCTCTGGCCGGTTCCCTGGCCGCCTCCGAGGCCCGCCTGCGGCACACCCGTTCCGCCAGACACCTGCTCGTTTCCGTGGCCGGTGGCCTGCTGATGGGTTACGGCGCCCGCGTCTCGCAAGGGTGCAATATCGGCGCCTTTTCCACAGCCATCGGCTCATTTTCCCTGAATGGCTGGGTTTTCGCCGTTTTCGCCTTCCTTGGCGCTTATCTCGGCGCCCGCCTGGTGTTACTGCTTTTCGTCAGGAATGAATAAAATCAAGACTGCGCGCACCGTTTTTATTTTTTTTCGGTGCCGTTTCCCTTTTTCGGGACTGATTCTTCCTTGACTGCCTCTTTCATGGCCGTCAATCCCTGAAATACGTTGCGCACTGCCTGGGCCAGGCGCTTCGGCCCCAGAAAGAACAAGGCCGCGCCCAAAATTAAAATTATCTCCAAAGGTCCCAAACGTCCGCACGGCATCTGTTGCAACCCCCTTCACTTGTACTTTTTCATCACAAAACAGACCATTCCTGCCCGCTGCAGACAGGAATGATATAAGAAAATTTTATAGCCATAACAGGGGACAGGCTACTTTTTGTTGCCGTTCTCAGGATCGTTTTCACCTAAGACACAGATATCCGGCAGGTAGCGGTAACAACCGTTAAAGTCCAGGCCATAACCGACCACGAATTCATCCGGGATCCGGAAGCCGGCGTAGTCAGGCTCTATTTCCACCCGCCGGCGATCCGGCTTGTCCAGCAAAGTGACGATTTTCAGCGAGGCCGGCCGGCGCGAGCGCAGGTTCTCCTGCAGATAATTCAGCGTCAGGCCGCTGTCAATGATGTCTTCCACGATCAGGCAGTGCCGTCCCTCAATACTGCCCTCCAGATCTTTTAGAATTCTGACCACCCCGGAAGTTTCCGTAGCCGTTCCGTAGGAAGAAACGGCTATAAAATCCAGTTGCACAGGCAGGTCAAGATGACGGACCAGGTCGGCCAGAAAGATAACGGCTCCTTTCAGCACGCAGATCAGCAGCACTTCTTTTCCGGCGTAGTCCCTGCTGATCTTGGCCCCGAGTTCCGCAATTTTCCCCCTGATTACCTCTCTGTCCAGCAAAACGCTTTTCAGACATTTTTCCGTCATCTTCCTCACCCTTTTCTGTTGGTATCCTGCAAAACAAGCCGCAGCACCTGACTCGTTTCCGCACTGACCCTGCAAAAATCGGCAATCTCCACTCCGCCGGCCCAGGCGATGCTTTCTCCGCTCAATACCAGCGGCAGCAGGTCCCTTTGGTCCGACGGCACTTTTTTTTCAGTCAGGATTTTTTTCAGCTTGCGACTGCCGCCTGTGCCAAGCGGGCGCATCCTGTCGCCCGGACGGCGTGTCCGCACCTGCAGCGGCAGCTCCAGGCACTCCAGGTCAAGGCAGGCTTCCCGGCGGTCAGACAGCGGCAACCGGACAGCGGCTGCCGGCAGGATTTCCGCGCTGATTGTCTGACTGTTCCAGGGTAACCGCGTGCAGCCGGGCACCTCCAACAGTAAGATCCCGCCGGCTGGCTCCCGGCAGTGACCGGCCGGCATACGTTCAATTATCAGCTTGCCGTATTCCCTGGCAGCGGAATAACCGGCAGGCAGCGAGACCTTTCCTGACGGCCGCCGGCTGTCAGTCAGGCGCAGGATAGCCTGCGTATGTGACGCAGAGGGGCGTTCCACCCCAACCTGCCAGAGCGCCAGTCGCACCACACGCCGGCGCAGGGCCTGCGGCGCCGGGAGCAGCTGACCGATATCCAGCACCAGCCGTCCGGCGTTTTTTTCCAGAGTGGCCCGCTTCAGGTGTGCGGCGGCCAGCCGGCCCAGCAACTCGCTTTCACCCTCCAGCAAGTCACAGGTTCTGGCCAGGGTATTGCGCACATGGCCGCCAAACTCCTTCTCCAGCCAGGGAAGCAGCAGCAGGCGCACGCGGTTGCGCAAGGCCCGTGTTTCCCGGTTGGAGCGGTCAAGCAACGGCCGCAAACCATGACGCCTGCAGTAACCGGCAATTTCCCGGCGGCTGACATGGAACAACGGCCTGGCCAGCAGCAGTTGCTCAGTCAGCCGGCGTTTGACGCGCATGCCTGCCAGTCCGTCCAGCCCGCTGCCGCCAAGAAGCCGCAGCAGCAGGCCCTCCACCCGGTCATCTTCGTGGTGGGCCGTAACAATGCAGCCGGCGCCGGTTCGCTCCGCTGCCTGCCGCAGGCAGCGGTAGCGCTCTCGCCTGGCAGCGTCCTGCAGGGAATAACCGCCTTCCCGGGCCAGCTTTCCCGCATCGGCACGGCAGATCACAGCCGGCACCCCCAGTCCGGCTGCCGTTTTTTTTACATAAAAGGCTTCCCTGGCTGCTTCCGGCCGCAATCCATGGTTCACGTACACCGCCTGCAAGGTAATGCTAAGCTCTCCGGCCAGCCGGGAGAGCAAATGCAGCAGGCACATGGAATCCGGTCCGCCGGACACGGCAACAAGCACTTTGTCGCCGGAAGCAAACAGGCGGTAACGCGAAATCGTCTGCAGCACCTTGCTTTCCAAAGTCTCAGCCATTATTGCCTGCCCCCCGTAGATAATCGTGTCGGGCTAGCCGTTCATGAATGGATTGACGGCTATGACATGCAATTCTTCTCTCTTCCAGGTTATTTTTCCTTCTATCCCTAAATCGAAACCATTTTTCATCGTAGCAAGCTGTCTCTCTTTTGCCTTATTATAGGTTTCGTCCTTTTCAACAATATCCTCCAATCCACCTGATGTTTATCACAGATTTATGTCAATGACCAAAGCGGGTTGCGTTCTCCTCTTTTTCTCTGCAATTCATGCAAAGCGCCGTGTAAGGCACCGCCTCAAGCCTCTCGTCCGGGATGTTCCGTCCACATCTCTCACAAACCCCGTAGCGGCCGGCTTCCAGCCTGTCAAGCGCTTCCTCGACTTTTTTCAGGGTCAGCAGGTTTTTTTCATGGAGTGAGAGGTTCTTGGCGCGTTCGAAGTTCTCGCTTCCCATATCCGCGGGATGGTTATCCACCACTGACAGTTCCCCCACGGAATCGCGCAGCGACCCGTGCTTCTGCAGCCCTTCAGCGTTCCCAAGCTGCAGGAGCAAGTCCGCCCGCAGAGTTTCAAGCCGTCTCCTGTGTCGCGTCAGATTCATCATTATCCTCCTCGGCAGTTGATTTTTTTAGACTGTTCTGCAATCCTCCGTCTGCTTCAGTTTCCCTGGGAATAAATTTAGCATTCCCCTACGCATCATGCCAAATCAGCATGAGTCCCCAAATAAAAAAAGGCTGAGTTCAGCCCGCCTGACAAATTTCCCGGCTCTCTTGACCGTGACCGGCGCATAACAGGCTTCTTCAGCCGGTGGCGTAATCGCGGATTTTGGGCGTCAGCCTCCGGGCGTGGCAGACCAGGACGGTAATATCATCTCTCAGTTCCTGCCTCGTATCCGCTTTCCTGGCATAATGAATGATTTCGTCGGCCAAGACCTGGGGGTGCTTTGGCAGCTTGCCTGCCAGGTATTTTTTCAGCCAGTCAGGGTTAAACGGCCTGACCTCAAAAATTCCGTCACTGACCATGACGAAGATGGTGTCATCTTCCAGTTCAACGGTAACCTGCTTTAACTCCACGTCGCTTAGAATGCCGAGCGGAATAGAAGGCGTCCTGATTTCGCGCACCTGATTGCGCGCGCACAGGAAGCTTGGCGCGGCGCCGATTTTCAGGAATTCGGCTTTCCCCTTGTACGGGTCCAGTTGCAGGATATCGAGTGTGGCGAAACTTTCCTCGCGGGAGCGCAACTGCAGGATTGTGTTGACCGTACGAATCACCGGCTGACGGCGGAAACCAGCCAGCAGCAGCTGCTCCACCAACTGTACCGTGGCCTGGCTTTCCCGGCAGGCTTTGCCGCCGCTGCCCATGCCGTCGCTTAAGATAAACACCTGGCGCCCGTCGCGCAGCTCCAGATAACTGTAATAGTCTCCCGAAACATCATGGTCGTTTTTTGCCGCCTGGGCAACTCCGAGTTCCACATGGTAGGCGGCGTTTACTTTCCTGCCTGCCGCCTGGCCGCTGTCCCTGACCTCACAGGCCAGCTCGTGCAGGATTTGAGAAAGCCCGGACAACTGCAGGGAAACCAGATCCCGGCCTTCCGCCAGTTTTTTTTGCCAGCGCTTGTTTAGGCCCTCTTTTTCTTGCAGAAAAGCCAGGGTTTGCAGAAAATTTTCTTTCTCGCGGCAGCTTTGAAAAAACGCGGGATATTTTATTTCCCTCATCGCCTGCCCGCTTTCCAGTTCCGCCAGCAAACGAAGCACGGCATTATAGGTTCGTTGCAGGTCCTGTTCCCAGCAACTGCGCTTGGCAGGGCAGCCTTTGCAGACACGCCGGACCAGTTCCTCCAACAACGGGGCAGGCAATTGCTCCTTGGAGGCCTCAACCGCCGCCGTCTGCCGGAAGACATGCGACAACTCCCGGAAAACATGGGCGCAGTCTTTGATGCGTACAGATGTCAGATCGCGCAACTGTCGCCCTTCGTCAGCGTTTCCCCGCGGCGCAAACAGCGACTGGACCCGCAGGTGCAGCGGCAGTACGGGCGCCAGCAGAAAGACCGCGGCCGCACTACCGCTTAAGGCCGCCTCCACAGGAACAGCCTCCCAGCCGGCAAGGTGCAAGGCGAGAGAAGAGGCGCCCAAAAAAAAGCCGCCGGCTACGGCAATTCGGCCGTAAGGGCGAAACAGGCCGGACAGAAAGCCGGCAAAAGACAGAATTCCCAGCCAGAAAATAACCTGGCCCTGGACGCCAAGCAGAAACCCGAGCAAAGCTCCGGCGGCTGCCGCCATCCCCGGGCCAAACAGGAAGGAGGCCCACAACACAAGCGCCCGGGCCGCTCCCCCGGCGAGCCAGGACAGATACGCGCCCCCCTGGGTCAGAGAAAGAAGGACGAGCCCCAGAAAAACAATCCAGGCCGTAATTTCCTCTGTATGCCTGTGAATATTGAGCTTATGAAGCGGCTGCCTGAACACGCGCCTGAACACAATGACGGCAAACACTGCCAGCACAGTCTCGAAGCCAAGCAGCAGCAGGTCGTAGGTATGATAATTGACGAACCAGGCCAGCGGAACAGTGCCCGCCGGCAGGGCGAGTCCGGCCAGGACCGGTAAAGGCAGGCGCGCGGCAATACGTCTCTCCCGCAGGAAGCAGAAGAACAACATCGCAGGTATCAGGCTAAGGGCGTAAGCAGCGTCACCGGACGACAGCGCCGCCAGAACTGCCGTCACCCCGAAGAGAACCATCCTGCCCCGCTGTCCTTTGCCGGCTACCACCCAAAAGGCGAAGCCAAAAGGGGCCAGTTCTTCCAGCAGGTGCAGGCGTGCCAGCAACGTTTGCACCAGGAGGAGGCCTGCGGTCTCCCGGCTCGCAACTGAAAAAACGGTAACGGCTCTGAAGAACGCCCGAAAACGCCAGTTTTTAACCCGGGAGGAAAGCTGCATCGTCCGCCGGCCAACCCGATTGTATGGTTTGACTGCCGCGCCTTGCTCCAACATAGGTTACCCCCTGCTGATGTTACTCCCCCTATTATAAGTTTTCGCCTCCCGGGAATTTGTCGTACCGGCGTTCCCCGGCAGAACTTTTTTCCGACAACTATTTTGGCATAATTGTCGGCTGCGCGTACAGACTAAAAGCTAGTGTGCACGAAAGGAGCCAGCGAAAATGCTGCTGTTGCTTGCCTTTGTCGCCGGGGTAACCATGGCCGTCCAGGGGTCGCTTAACGCTGCCCTTGGCAAACTGGTCGGGCTCCTGGAGGCAACTTTTATAGTCCACCTTGTCGGAACGGGCGCCCTGCTTCTCGCCCTTTTTGTTTTTCAGTTCGGCCGGGGCGACCTGGGCAACCTGACGAAAGTTCCTTTCTATCTTTACCTGGGCGGATTGCTGAGCGTGGCAATTATTTATGCCGTTCTTGCCAGTATTGCCGGCATAGGCGTGGCTACCGCCACTACCGCCATCATCGTCGGCCAGGTAGGAACGGCTCTGTTAATCGACCATCTTGGCCTGTTCGGCCTGGAACGCCATTCCTTCACCTGGCTGAAAGCGGCCGGCATGGCCTTGCTGGCGCTGGGTGCCAAGTTAATGCTGATGAAGTAGGAGGCCCACCAGCAGGTCGCCTTCCGAGACTGTTAATTCTTCCGCCCGGCAAGAAAGCAGCAGCTCTTCCACCACCAGTGCGCCGGCCGGCAGAATATCGGCCCGTGAGGCCTGAAGCCCGGTGATTTTCAGGCGCTCCCGCACCGGGACAGCCAGCAGGCGGGCCAGGATTTTGCTTACGTCGGTGCGGGTGAGAACAGTTGCATGCACCTTATCAGGATCGTAGCAGGCGAGTTCCGCAGCAATGGCAGCCAGACAGGTAACTGTTCCGCCAAGGCCAACCGGCGTTTTGCCCGCCAAATTGAGGCCGGCCAGACGACTCCGGATTTCCCTTCCGGCCCGCATCACCTCCCGGCTGGAAGGCGGATCGCGGCGGAAGCAGGCTTCAGTCAGGTAAACGGCGCCTATGTTCAGGCTGTGCGCATGTAAAACAGCGTCTTCACGCCAGGCCAGCTCGCAGGATCCTCCGCCCAAGTCAAAAACAAGCGCCCCTGCAGGCAGGCTGAGAGTTCCCGCAGCACCCTCGTAGCTAAAGGAGGCCTCTTCCTCCGGAGAAAGCACCTGCACCTGCAGGCCGGTTGCGAGCGTCAAGGCCTCTGCGAAAGCCCGGCCATCGCCCGCCTCCCGCAAGGCACTTGTACCAACGGCGTAAATGACGGCAGTTCCGAGCGACAGCGCCAGGTTTTTCAGCTCCCGGACTGCCGACAGCGTTGCCTCTTTGCCGGCAGGAGAAAGAAGTCCGCTGCCTGCCAGCCCGCCGCCGAGCCTTGTTGTACGCAGGGCCCGCTGTCTCTGGACGAGCCCCTGTTCAGTCTTGTCGGCCACCAGCAAGCGGACTGAGTTGGTGCCGATATCAAGGGCAGCTAAACGCATCCGATGCACCTCCTAGCCAACTGCTTTTAAACCGCCATCTGCGCCTGAGCTCCTGCGGTCCTCACTCCGACGTACGCTACGGTACGCCTTCGTTCCGGTCCTCGTCGCGCCTAGCATTTGACGATTGACTTTCGCAGTTGGCGGCCTGATTAGATACTAAATAAGAAAAACGCTTCGCATTTTTATTTAGGAAGCGTTTCTTTCAAAAATATAGCCGGTAACCGTGTGCTAGCGCAACAAGGGAGAGCCTCTTCCTCCCCGCTTCGATTCGGTGTTGCGGCGCACTTCCTGGAGCCTTTCATCACTTTCTTTCATAAATTTGCTCAGCTTATCCTCAAAGGACTGGCGGGCTGCTTTGCTGTTATACGATGAACGGCCGTTGCTGCTGGTCTGCTTGATGGACAGGCCAATTTTCCCCTTGCCGTCCACAGAGAGGACTTTTACCCTGACCTTGTCCTTCTTTTGCAAATGCTCATTGATATCCTTTACGTAAACGCTGGCCACTTCGGAGATATGCACCAGGCCGGTTTCCCCGTTTTCCAGCTGGACAAAAGCCCCGAAGTGCGTAATCCCGGTGACCACTCCCTCAACAATATCGCCCACCACTAAAGGCACGAACTAAATTCCTCCCCGATATCTTCTCCAAGGAAATAATATAACGTGTTTGCCCGCCTTGTCAAGCATGCCCGGCAATTTTTACGCGCCTTTTTCTGGTTTTACCTTCCGCCGGCCGGTGACCCGCCTGTCTCACGGAAAAAAAACAGCAACTCATCGGGCCGGACCATACCCAGTTCCTGCCGGGCCAGCTTTTCCAGGTAAGCGGGCGTATGTAACTGCTCAATTTCCTGCAGCAACTGTTCATTTTGGCTGCGGACAACGCTGATTTCCCGCTCAACATCGGCCAGGCTGCGCTGCAGGCTGAGAAGGCGCCAGCCCTGGGAAACAAAAAGCACAGTAAAATAAAGCACCGCCAAAGCAGCCAGGATGAATCTCAGGCGGCTGCCGGTTCCCCGCTGCTTCCTGTCAGCCAGAGGCAAATAAATGATTTTGCCTTGTTTGCCTAACGCTTTGCCGTTATTCATAGCACCGTTCCTGCCCGGAAGTCAATAGTGACTTTTTGTTCGACAGGGCGGGCGGCTATTCCTTCTTTTTGTGAAATAAATCCTTTAAATTTTCCACCTGCCTCCTGCTTTGCGCTACCGGAAGCAGCAACACGTTTTTGCACCTTGCTGATAACCTGCGGGAAAAATAATACAGACGGCCAAAAGGTGCCAATATCGCGCGCCACAGTGACAACAGGAAAGAAGCGGCGCCAACCATCAGCCTGTAACAAATCCGGGAAAAAATCAGGGCATACAATACCCAGCCGGCTGACAGGCCCGCAAACACATAAGCCCTTACCTCCCCGCGGTTGGCAGCCAGCAAAACCAGAAAGACAAACAGCGCGGCCAGTATCCAAAAAAGCAAGTCCAGAAAAAACAGGACGTTGCGTGATGGCCGCAAATACTGTCTTCCCGCTCTGGAGACATCATAGAGCAGGCCGACCGCCACGCCGGCCAGTACGGTTGAAGCAAGAACCCACGCCTGTTCCCCGATAACGCTGCCCAACCTGTTCCTCCCCTTATGTTACACCTTATTATTTGAACAGGCGGCCCAGAAAGCTTGCGCCGCGTTCCCGGAAACGTTTCTCTTCCGCATAAGCTATTTCAGTTACCATGCCTTCCAGAGACAGTTCACCCCTTTCCAGGTTCAACTGGGAAATTCTTAAATCCTCGCCGCGGACCGCCAACAGCCCGCGTTCCGTTTCCAGGACGACTTCACTATCATCAAAGCTGTCCACGTGCAGCACACCGCTAATCTCCGCCGCCTCGCGGTTATTGATGACCAGGCGGTGCAGTCCCTGTTGCTGCCTGTTATACATGTTTTCCATCATTTCCCCTCCTTGCATGTCTTTAGGAACAGAGCTTCTTGTCCAATGATTATGCGCGTCAAAAAAAAAAAATACCGGTCAGGCCTTTAATCCTGACCGGTATCGTGTCTACCAAAGCTTGGCGATTTCTATATTGCGGTAATAGTACCGGACAATATCCGCGGCGCTTTTTCCCTGCTCGGCCAGCGCCCGGGCCCCCCACTGGCACATGCCCACGCCGTGGCCATAGCCGCTGCCTTTCATCACCAGCCGGTCGCCGGCAAGACTGATGCTGTCCACAAAAGTTGAACGCATCTCAGTGCTGCCAAGTCCCAGGCGTAACTGGGGTCCGGAAACCTTGGCGCGGTTTACCCGAAAGCGGGTCACCCGGCCGGAAGGACCTTTATCGGCGATTTCCACCCTGGTAATGCGGCCGGGATCCCGACCGGTCACCCCGCGGGCCACTTCGCGGACACGCGCCAAGGGAAAACTGGCCTGCCAGTAGCGTTCCTCAGGCGGGATTACCGCTCCCACGGGACTTTCGACAACCTGGATGTAAGGAGGATTGGGTCCGCGGTACTCAAGACCCTCCCGGGCCAAAGCCGTACGCGGCCCGGCATAAGCGTGAAACCAGCCGCGGATAAACCGTCCGCCGTAAACTGCTGCCTGTCCGCGGGTCGCCTCCACCGCCTGGCGCACCTTGTCGTTAATCCGCTCTGCATCATAAGCCTGAAATTCCTTAATATCGGTGGAGGCATGGGCGCCGCGCCGCGGCACCCCTCCATCAGCGGCTATTTTCTGCAAGGTAAAGGTGCGCGCCACAATCGCCTGAGCGGCAAGGGCCTCCAGCGGCCAGTCCGGGTCCATCTCCGCCGCGACAACCCCCTGCAGGTAATCTTCTATCTTCATTGTGCGCACTTGGTTTTCCCCGGCAAAATAGACACGCAACTCCGGCTCCACACCTTTGCCCTGGTTGATGGGAGCCGGAATTTCAGGGACCGGCTGAGGCCGCCGCAAAGGAGCCATATCCGGTGCGCGCCGCAGGCCCAGGTACCCGCCCACCCCCAGAAAAACAAGCAAAACAATAAACAACGGCAAGTGTTTTCGGACCACTGCATACCTCCTCCATCTCTTTGCTATTTTTAGTATGAGAAGGCAGCTGCCGTTTTATTACAAAAAAATCAGGCCGTAAAGACCTGATTGTCAATGCTATGTTCTTTCAAAAAAAGTTACTTGAAATTACTTCACAGTGTCTTTGAAAGCCTTGCCGGCTTTGAACACCGGCACTTTGACGGCAGGAATCTTTATCGCGGCTCCTGTTGCCGGATTCCTGCCTTCACGGGCTTTACGGTTCCGGACATCAAAGGTACCAAAGCCGATAATCTGGACTTTGTCCCCTTTTGACAAAGCTTCCGTGATTCCGTCAAAAACCGCGCTGACAATTTTCTCGGTGTCTTTTTTTGTCATCCCAGCTTTTTCCGCGACTACACTGACTAGTTCAGACTTGTTCACAGACTTCCCTCCGTTATCATATTTTGGCTGTGCAGTTATACTATGCCTAGTTCGCTTATTCTTCAGGAATTCCTTCCTGAGATAAAAGGTTTTTTGCGCTAAATATAACTTTTGGCGCTTCTCCACCATTCATCAAGAACTGACAAAGGGAAATCCGCCATCTCTCTCCCCTCGTCTTTAGCCATTTTTTCCACATAGCATAAACAGCGGTAAAACTTGCCGGTACCGGCCGCCAGGGCCTGCTCCGCATCAACATCCAGAAAACGGGAAAGGTTGACCAAGGCAAAGAGCACGTCTCCCATTTCTTCCACTATTTTTGCCCTGTCCGCCTCGCGGTATGCATCATGCAACTCCTGCAACTCTTCCTCCACCTTATCCCAGGCGCCGCTAACCTCCGGCCAGTCAAACCCGACAGATGCGGCCTGCCGCTGCAGCTTTTGCGCCCCGAGCAAGGCTGGGAATCCGCTTGGTAAAACAAAACACGATTCCTGTCCCGCCTTTTCGCTTTGCTTAATTTGCTGCCAGCTTTTCGTTACCTCCGCGGCCGAAACGCTTGCCGCGCCGCTGAAAACGTGGGGATGGCGGCGGACAAGTTTTTCAGTGATGCCGGCCACCGCGTCATAGAAAGAAAAGGAACCGTTTTCCGCAGCAATCTGGCAGTGAAAGACTATTTGCAGCAACAAGTCGCCCAACTCTTCGCAAAGTGCCGGCAGGTCAGCGCTGTCAATGGCGTTTAAGACTTCGTAAGTTTCCTCCAACAGATATGGCTTCAGCGTATGATGGTCCTGCTCCATATCCCAGGGGCAGCCACCCGCTTTTCGGTTTCCGGAGGGCAATCCGTCCGCCGAAACCGGACCTTCGCCGCGCAGCCGGCGCATCACGCGCAACAGGTCCTGCACCCCGCGCTCAAACAAAGGCGGCAGGTAAAAGGTAGTCAGGTGGTCGATAAACTGCAGGTGGTCAATTTCACAGAGCGGCCGGACTTCCTTTATTTTTCCCGAGAGCAGCCCGGCGGCGCGGATCACCGTTACCGGGTGTTCCGGCGGATACAGTTTTAGCAGTTCCAGTTTGATCAGTGAAGCCATTTGCCTGCTGTAAGCCTGCATGACAAGCAGGTGCCTGTCAGGATAGTCAAGGAGCCTGTCCGGCTGAAAGGCGTCCAGGACAACCGGTTTTTCTCCTCCCGGCAAGGCCAACTCGTCCACCATTGCCTCCACAAAAGAAACGGCAGGCAACGTCCGGCAACAAACGCCGGCCAACGGGGCCAAAGCGCGGATAATCTCCACAGACCTTTCGGCACAGGCAGGGCTGCCCGGAACAAGGTAAGCCACCGTCCTGCAGTGCCGTGCCGCGTTCAAAACCAGACCCGCCATCTGCCGGTAAGCCTGCTCAAACGAAGGCGCCTGGCGGTAAATGCTGTCCAGCGTCCTGTAAGCAATCCCGTGACGGTCAAGCATCAGCAGCGCCGGATGCTCTGCCGCACGGACATATACTTTTTCGGCCCTGAGCAGCAGCTTGAGCGTGCCGACGGTCAGCGCCTGCGGGTCACCGGGGCCAAGACCGACAAGGTAAACAGTGTTCATTGGTCATCTCCTTAACAGGCGCAGTTTTTCCGCTACCGCCGCCACCCTGCTGCCCAGCAGCGGCACCATCTCCAGGTCAGCCCTCCTGACGACGCCGAGCAGGAGCAAAAGAGCGGCGTACACCGCTACACCGACCACGACAGAAAACAAGGTGGCCAGCTCACCGGCGCGGCCAATGCCAACGCTGCCGAAACCTGCTTCCAGCCAGCCCAGCGAAAGCGGCAGAACGATGCTCATCCCCAGCGTGGCTAATCCCGGTTTTACAAGTGTGTCAACAGGTCGCAGCGGCAGTCCGGTAAAAGCAATCACCTTGTGAAGATTAAGCAGTGCGGCCACTGCAAACCCGGCCACGGTTGCCAGGGCCGCGCCCTGGATATGCCATGCCGGCTGCACTGTCAGAATCCAGGTCAGCACAAGTTTTACAAGCGCTCCGCCAAGCAGGTTGACTACCGGCTCCGCAGTCCGTCCCAGCCCCTGGAGAATTCCGGCCGTAGTCTGGTAAAGTGTCAGAAAAATAACGCTGACGGCCATCATTGCCAGCACCGCCCCCGCCTCGGCGTTGTCAAACAGCAATACGGTAATCGGACCGGCCAGCAGATACAGGCCGGCGGCAGCCGGCAGGCCAAGCAGCAACGTTATTTTGACGGCCAGGAATGCCCTCTCCTGAACCAGTCGCCGCTTCTGCAGCGCCAGGGCCTCAGAAATGGCGGGTACCAGGGAGGCAGCCAGCGCTACCGTAATAATGGTTGGAATATGAACCAGAGGTGTAGCCATGCCCGTTAACTGGCCGTAAAGTGACGTGGCCCGCGCTGTGTCAAACCCGGCCTGGTGCAGCCTCAGCGGCACGACCGAGAGGTCGACCAGTGAAACCAGCGGCATCACAAGACTGCCCACAGTAATCGGCAAAGCCAGAGCTATAATTCTCCGCATAACGTCCGGTGTGGAAATACCATCGTTCCTGCAGCGGCCGCACTGCTGCAAAAATTCCCTCCGCCGCTTTTGCCAGATCAGCATCAGGCAAGCCAAGCCGAAAAACGCCCCGGCCACAGCGCCGAAGCTGGCACCGGCCGCCGCCTGCGCAAGACCGTAAGGCAAGAGCAGCACCACCAGCAACAGAGCAACGGCAACGCGCGCCAGCTGCTCAATAATCTGCGAAACAGCTGTCGGCATCATCTGCTGCTGCCCCTGGAAAAAGCCGCGGTAGGCAGACATCACCGTAACAAAAAAAATAGCCGGAGAAATGGCGGCCAACGCCAGGGAAGCACGGGGATCGCGGGCCACCAGTCCGGCAAACGTCGGCGCACCCAGATACATCCCTAAGGAGAATACAAATCCCGACACTGCCAGCATCAGCAGCGCCACCCGGAAAATGCGGTGCGCCGAGGCATAATTTCCTTTGGCCAAGCTTTCTGATACTAATTTCGAGATAGCCAGCGGAATTCCCGCCGTGGAAACGGCCAGCAACGCGCTGTAAACAGGGTAGGCCATCTGAAACAGACCGACACCCTCGTCGCCAATCAGCATCGCCAGCACAATCCGGAAAAAGGCACCGATAAATCTCGCGGAAAACCCGGCCGCCGCCAGGACGGCCGCGCCTTTGACAAAAGACTGCCTGCTCAAAGACTCACCCCGGTTCACAAACGGTTCCTGGCCAATCTTTAAACATTATAACACAGACGCAAAAAATAACCATAAAAAAAACGGTGGGCAGCCACCGTTTTTTGGGATCCTTCTTACTGTTCCATCTGCTTGGCCAGGAACCCGGCCGCCGTTTCCACCAGTTTCAGTTCCAAATCACCCATTCTGACTTCCTTGTCCCTGCTGGCCAGAATGACTGCGCCGATTGGATCACCCTCCGAAATAATCGGCGCGATCGCTTCGCTGAAAAACTTGGGAGCGCCGTCCTCTTCCGCTTCCTTGTAAAATTTATGCTCCGAGGTGTTGGTAATCAGGATGCTTCTGCGGGTTTCCATTACTTTTTCAACCGCCGAAGAAAGTGGGCGGTTCAGAAATTCCTTTTTGGGCGTCCCGGATGCTGCGATAATGGTATCCCTGTCGGCGATCAGCGCCGCATGCCCCATAGCTTCGTGCAGAGAGTCTGCATATTCCTGGGCAAAATCGCCCAACTCCCCGATGGGTGAATATTTTTTCAGGATCACCTCACCGTCACGGTCGACAAAAATCTCCAGCGGGTCGCCTTCACGGATCTTCAGTGTCCTGCGAATCTCTTTGGGGATTACGACACGACCCAAATCATCTATTCTGCGAACAATCCCTGTTGCCTTCACGCCATCCCCCCCTTTATTTGCTGTACTTTACAGTCTTAGCCTCTGGTCATAGTATATATCGGGGGAAAATGTTTTATTCATCGGCCACCGGGACAGCGCAAAGTTTTACTATAACTTGTACGTTATGGAGGCCTTTTCGCGCAAGGATCCAAAGAAGGCATTAAAATCCGCTTCAGCCGCCGCCTGCATTACCTCGTCTCTGATTTCCTCAAAAGTCCTCTCCACCGCTTCCGTGCGGCTGTGTACCTTAATAATGTGCCAGCCGAACTGTGTCTCAACCGGTTCGGAAATCTCTCCCGCCGGCAGGTCTTTTGCCCCGGCCATGAAAGCAGGATCAAAATCCCTGGAATCGACCGGAATGTTACCGAGGCTGCCCCGGTTCATCTTGGCGCTGGGGTCAGTTGACAGTTCTTCGGCCAACGCGGCAAAGTCCTCACCTGCCAGCAGCCGTTCCCGGACGGACAGCGCGCCTTCCTCGGTTTCAGCGAGAATGTGGCTTACCTCCATCATGGACGGAGTTTTAGCCAGATCCGGATTCTGTTGTAAATAGGCGCGCGCCTGCTCTTCTGTTATTTGTGTCAGGCGAAAATTATACAGCTTGTCGGCATAAGCGGTGTTACCCAAAAATTCCCGCAAGTCACTTTCGCTGACGTTCAGTTCCGTCATTTTCCTGGCTATTTCTTCTTCAGGGCCGATCATACCAGCCAGCTCGGCTTTCGCCTGCTGGTAGACAGCGTCCACCTCTTCGGCTGAAACCTGCAGTCCTTGTTCACTGACAGCCTGCTTAATCAACAGGTTGTCAACCATGCTGTCCAGGATTTGCTTTTCAAGCGCGCCGCGACGCTCTGTTTCCGCCAGCATCGGCTCCAACTGCGGCATAAACAATAGCAGGATATCCATGTACCTGTCAAGTTGCGCGCGCGTGATTTTTTCCCCGTTCACCTCGGCAACAGCCTGTCCGCCGCCGCCGGTCAGGTTTAACACCGCTACTGCTACTATTGCCAGAAACAGGACTAATGCACCCCACCTGATGAGATGCCCCCGGTTAGTCATCAAAGCACTCCCTTTCTTGATTTGAGCATGGCTTTATTATAAGTGAACAGCTGTTCTTTTGACAAGCCTTTTTAGGTCGTTAAAAAGTTCCAGCAGTAACAAGAGCTTTTCGCTGCCGTCAAGCCCCGCGGTACGCAATGTCAGCACAACCTGGCGACCCGCCTGGGCAGTCAGTTTTCCCTGCAGCTTCCTGGCAACCGCCATCAGGCCGCCGCTCTCGGGATGACGGGCCGGGTGAAAGCGGACCATGACCTCTTTCTTTTCTTCGCTGATAGTCGCCACACCGTATTCTTCCGCCAGCAACCGCAGACTGGCCACCAGGAGCAGATTTTCGGCGGCGGGCGGCAGCGGGCCAAAACGGTCGTTTAGTTCTTCCCTTATTTCCTGCACCTGCTCCAATTCCTGCACCGTGGCAACCTTCTGATAAAAAACGATTTTCTGGCGGGCGTCGGCAATGTAACTGGCCGGCAAAAAGGCATCCACGCTGATTTCCACGCGCGGCAGGATACGGCTTTCCTGCTGTTTCCCCTGATACGCGCGGACCGCTTCATCGAGCAGCTTGAGATACAGGTCAAAACCAACGGCCATGACAAAGCCGTGTTGCTCCGGCCCCAGGATATTACCGGCGCCTCGTATTTCCAGGTCGCGCAGGGCGATTTTAAGCCCGGAGCCAAGCTCCGTAAATTCTTTGATGGCCTGCAGCCTTTTTTCCGCCGCCTCTGTCAGGACCTTTTCCTTTTGATACGTCAGATAGCAATAGGCAATCCGGTTCGAGCGCCCTACCCGCCCGCGCAGCTGGTACAGCTGGGACAGGCCGAATTTGTCGGCTTCATTGATAATGATCGTATTAACATTCGGGATGTCAAGTCCCGCTTCCACAATTGTCGTACTCAGCAAAATATCATGCCGTCCGTTGAGAAACTCCAGCATCACCCCTTCCAGCTGTCCTTCCGGCATCTGTCCGTGAGCCACGGCTATTTTTGCCTCCGGCAGCAACTGCTGCAGGTGAGCGGACCATTTTTCGATTGTTCCGACGCGGTTGTGAACAAAATAGGCCTGGCCGCCCCTGGCGATTTCCCGCAACAACGCCTCGCGGACCAGCAGGTCGGAATATTCCAGCACATATGTCTGAATCGGGTAGCGGTCCTCGGGCGGGGTTTCGATAATGCTCAGGTCCCTGACTCCGGCCAGTGACATATGCAAAGTACGCGGGATTGGCGTGGCCGTCATCGTCAGACAATCGACGTTTTGTTTAAGCAGCTTGATTTTTTCCTTATGCCGCACCCCGAATCGTTGTTCTTCGTCAATAATGAGCAACCCCAGGTCATGGAACCGCACATCACGGGAAAGCAGGCGGTGAGTGGCCACCAGGATGTCAATGCTTTTGCCCGCTATCCCGCGCAGTGTTTCTTTTTGCTCCGCGGCACTGCTGAAGCGGCTGAGCATGGCAATATTCACGGGAAAGCCGGCAAACCGCTCCTGGAAATTGCGGTAGTGCTGCTGAGCAAGTACGGTGGTAGGCACCAGAAAGGCTGCCTGCTTGCCGTCCATCACGGCTTTGAAGGCCGCCCGCAAAGCAACTTCCGTCTTGCCAAAGCCGACATCGCCGCAGAGCAGGCGGTCCATCGGCCGGCCTCTTTCCATATCTTCCTTGACCTCTGCCGTAGCTTGCAGTTGGTCGGCCGTTTCCTCATAGGGAAATGCGGCTTCAAAATCTTTTTGCCATGGCTGGTCCGGTAAAAAGGCATAGCCTCTGACCGTTTCCCGGGCGGCATACAACGCCAGCAGTTCTCTGGCCAGTTCCTGGACAGAGGCTTGGACCCGCGCTTTAACCCGGTTCCATTCCCCGCCCCCCAAAGCGTGAAGCTTCGGAATTTTTCCTTCAACACCGATATATTTGCGGATGGCATCAATCTGTTCGACAGGGATATACAGCTTATCGTTGCCGGCGTATTGCACATACAGGTAATCACGGTACGCCCCTCCCACCTCCAGCGTACGGATCCCCAGATATTGACCGATGCCGTGCTGTTCGTGAACAACATACTCTCCGACCGCCAGCTCCTGGTAATCTGCTATCTGCAGGCCTTCCTTACCTTTCAGGCGGCGCTGCTTCTTACGTTGCGGCAAAATATCCTGCTCTGTCAGCACGGCAAACTTAAGCGACGTAAGGACAAAACCCTCCTCCAGGCTCCCCGGCAGCATCATGACGGTGCGGGGCTGAAAATCAGGGTCTGTTGCGGCTAAAACGGCAGCGATTCCGCGACCGGCCAGCATTTCCGACAGGCTTGTGCTTCGCTCGCGGGAAGACGTCAGGATCACCGTCCGGTAGCCTTGGTCGCGCCAGTGGGACAGTTCGTGGGCCAGCATTTCCCATTGTCCCGAGAATTTTGGAGCCGGCTGTGCCGAAAGGGAGAAGCTCTGACGGTAGGGACGGGAAGGGAGGTTTTGGACAAATTGGGAAAAGGCCAGTAGCGGCTGTTCCGCCTCAGCCAGCAGTTGCTGAAAATCCCAGGTCAGGTCCGCCTGTCCGGCCAACAACTCGCCCTGAACCAGCAAGGTGCTCTGCGCCTCGCGCAGCTCCCGGCTGAACTGTTGCGCTTTCTCATCGCAACGCTGCGGGTCGTCGACAAAAACAAGCGTACCCTCCGGTAAGTAAGCAAACAGAGAGGACACCGACGGATAAAAGTAGGTCAGGTACTGGTCAATTCCGGGGAAATACTGCTGCTCACGCAACTGCTCCAGGTGTTCCCGCACTCTTTTGCCCAGAGACGCCGGTACCGCCGCTTTCCCCTGGCGGGCCCGCTCCTCCGCTGCCTGCAGTTCCCGGGAAAGCAGCTTAACAGCCCGCTCTCTCTCTACCCCGCCGATGACCACTTCCCTGGCCGGAGAAAGCTGCAGCATTGTCCGTGCTTCAAAGGAACGCTGGGTACGCGGGTCAAAATCCCTGACCGAGTCGACCGTATCCCCAAAAAATTCCAGCCGGCAGGGCCGGGTTTCCCCCACCGGGTAGATATCGACTATGCCGCCCCGAACGGCTGTCTGGCCGGGAACTTCCACCATGGCAGTGCGCTCGTAACCGGCGGCAAGCAGCCGGTCAAGCAGTGTATCACGCGCCAGTTCATCTCCCGCCCGCAAAGTAAAGCCAAAGTCATGCCACCGCGCCGGCGGCAGCATCTTGCTTAACATTCCGCCCGCGGTAGTGACGACAACCGGGCTTCCCTGCCGGCCTACAGCCTTTAAGACGGAGACACGCTGCTGCGGCACATCACTGCTCTCCGACAGGATGTTGTAGTAAGACAACATCTCTTTCCCCGGAAACAGATAAACTTCTTCCTCACCAAGGACAGCCAGGAAGTCTTCGTAGATTTTTCCGGCACGCGCCGAATCGGCGGCGACAATCAGCACCGGCCGGCCTGTGCGCAGGCGGACGGCTGCCATCAGCAACGTGCGTGCGCTGCCGTTTAAGCCATAAATCAGCTGGGATTTTGTCTTTCCGGCCAGCGCTTTCAAACAACTGTCCATACCCGGCAGTGCCAGCATTTCCAGAGCAACTTGTTTAAGCATCTTTCCCTCTCCCGCAAATTATAAACCGCTGGCGTAACTACCCGGAACTTCATATCCAGCTGCCGGGAAACACAAATTAGGCCTCATTGCTCAAGGCCTACACAACGCAGGTTTCCCGGGGAACAAGCTAATGAAGTTCCGGTCCGCGCAAAAAGATAAGTTCGCTTTGCCCGGGGAAGCGCAGTTCCTCCAGGCATTCCTCGCAGAGAAGATGTACCAGCATATTCCCGGCGGAATCATATTCTATTATACCGTCTCCCGCCTGCGCCGTCAATGCCGCCAGCCGCTCGTCGCCGGCCTGCACCGTCAGTTTCGCCAGTTGTTCGCCGCAGTTCCTGCAAGTCCAGAGCAAAAGCATCGCATACCTCTAGCCTGCCTCGGTATGGGCGCTGTCGCGGAGCGTGCCGGCTCTGCCCGCTCCGTACGTCACCCGCTTATTCCGCAGGCAACACCTAGTATGGAGCGGAAAGGTACTGATTATGCACCTTGTTCCCGGCCGAGGACCGGATAAGTGCCAAGCAGCTTCAGCAGCATCGCCTCGTCAGCCGCTTCCCGGACAGCCAGTTTGACGGACATGTCGTCAGGAGTGCCGTCAAGGTCCACAAAGAAAATATAGTCGCCAAGCTGGCTCCTGGCAGGCCGTGATTCTATGCGGGTCAGGTTAACGTTATGAACGGCAAAGGCCTGCAATACCCGGTAAAGACTTCCGGCCGCGTTTTTCACGGCAAACAGCAGCGAGGTCTTGACCGGTGAGCCAAGGCTTTTCCCGTGCCTGGCAAGGACTGCAAAGCGCGTACGGTTGCCGTTGTCCTGGATCGCGGCGGCCAGTACCTGCAGGTTGTAGGTCAGGGCAGCGCGGCGGCTGCCGATGGCGGCGCTGCCGGGGCCGCTCCCGCTGACCATGGACGCCGCTTCCGCCGTGCTGGACACAGGAATAGTCTCCACCTCCGGAAAATGTCGCCGCAGGTAACGGCGGCACTGGGCAAGAGCCTGCGGGTGGGAATAAATCCGCTTGACAGCGGCGGCGGTGCCGGCGGCTGCCAGCAGGTTGTGTTCAATATCAAGCACCAGTTCTGCGGCAATCTGCAATCCGGCGCTGGTGGTAAGCAGGTCGAGCGTTACGTTGACAGAGCCTTCCAGCGAGTTTTCCAGCGGTACTACGGCGTAGTCGGCGGCCCCGTCTTCCACCGCTTCGGCGCAATCCTCAATCAACGGGCAGGGGAGCAACTCCGCTTCCATCCCCGTCAGGCAGGAGAGGGTCAGCGCCGCCTCTTCTGAAAACGTGCCCTGGGGCCCAAGGAAAGCAATCCTGGTCTTCACTGAACGCTCTCTCCCCTCACAAATTGCTTGCCCAGCGCCGCCGCCAGCACCGCCAACTCCTCCATCAACTCGGCAAAGTGAACCGGTGTCAGGGACTGCGGGCCGTCGCACAGAGCGCGTGCCGGGTCGGGATGAACCTCGATCAGCAGGCCGTCGGCACCGGCAGCCAGGGCGGCGAGCGACAATGGGCGCACCAGTCGCCACTGGCCGGCCGCGTGACTCGGGTCGACCACCACCGGGAGGTGCGAAAGTTGCTTGGCCAGTGCTACGGCACTGATATCCAGCGTATTCCGGGTGTACGTTTCGAAAGTCCGGATGCCGCGCTCACAGAGAATAACCTGCTCATTACCCTCGGATAAAATGTATTCCGCCGCCATCAGCCATTCCTCCACAGTCGCCGAGAGACCGCGCTTCAGCAAAACCGGGCGGCGTAGCTTCCCCACTTCCCGGAGCAACGGGAAGTTCTGCATGTTCCGTGTCCCCACCTGAAGCACATCGGCGACAGCGGCCACCGACTCCACGTCTGCCGGGTCAACCACTTCTGTCACCACGGCCAGACCGGTTTCCCTGCCTGCCTCAGCCAAGTATTCCAGTCCCAGCCTCTCCAAACCCTGGAAAGCGTAAGGTGATGTGCGAGGTTTAAAAGCGCCTCCCCGCAAACCGACAGCGCCCGCCCGCCGGACTGCCCAAGCTGCTTCATTCAGCTGTTCCCGGCTCTCCACGGCGCAGGGACCCGCCATCACGGAAAAAGAACCGCCGCCAAGACGAAGAGGACCAGCCCGCACTACCGTATCCTCAGGCCTGGCCTCCCGGCTGACCAGTTTAAACGGCTGCATAATCCGCACCACTTTTTCCACACCCGGCAGCACCTCCAGCCCGGGAGGCACCCCTCCCAGTTCTGAACCGACCGCGGCGACCACCAGCCGCGCCACACCGCGGATCAGGTGGCAGGAGTAGCCGTGCTCCTCCAGTTTCTTTACCACCGCCGTAACCTCTTTTTCACCGGCGTCCAGGTTCATCACCACAATCATGCCCTTCACCCCCTGATAAAAATAAAAAACCCGTCCGTTGAAGGGACGGGATTTCCGCGGTACCACCCTGCTTGGCGCTTTTGGCGCCCGCTCGTTTCAGGTACGGGAACTAATCTTCCGATACCTTTCCCTGGTTAACGGGCGGGACAGCCCGGCACGGCCTACTGCAGTTCAGCCGGCGGCTCAGGAGGGAACTTCAGGCAATCCGCGTTCAGGGGCACTTCCAGTCAGCGATGCCCCCTCCCTGTGAACCGGGGTTACCGTACTTTTCTCCATCATTGCCGATAGTATTTTGCTGGCTTTAATATACCACCCGCACAGCAGTAAGTAAAGCTATTTTTTCGCGTTATAGCGGTTCATGGCAACATCAATACCCTCACGCGCAAACATCAGTGCCGCCTCCGCGGCCAGTTTCAGCACGTCTTCCATCAGCCCCGCCTCCTCCGGGGAAAACTCCTCTAAAACAAAGTCCGCCGCTTCACGGGCGTCCGGGCGCCCTATTCCCAGCCGCAGGCGCGGGAATTCCTCCGTGGCCAGGTGAAAGATAAGCGATTTCAGGCCGTTATGTCCGCCGCTGCCGCCGCGCGGACGCAAACGGACCGCTCCCGGCGGCAGGTCAAGGTCGTCGCAGACCACCAGCAGGTGGGCCGGCTCCGCTCCAAAAGCACGGCAAAGGGCAGCGGCGGCCACTCCGCTGTTGTTCATGTAGGTAAGCGGTTTGGCAAGCACCACCTGCCGCCCGTCCACCTGCCCCTGCCCGAAAAACGCCTGGTACCGCGCCCGGTAAAGGGGGATATGCAGAGCGGCCGACAGTTTATCGACCACCCGGAAACCTATGTTGTGCCTGGTCAGCAGGTAACGCGGGCCGGGATTGCCAAGCCCCAGAATAATAACGGTCATCAGTCGAACAGTTTGGAGACGGACAGCTCTTCGTGTACGCGAATGATGGCGTCCCCAATCAGCTGCGCCACAGAAAGGACCCGCAGCTTGGGCAGATGTTTTTCAGGAGGCAGCGGGATGGTATCGGTAACAATAATCTCCTTAATCGGAGCGCCGGCCAGCCGTTCCAGGGCCGGCCCGGAAAGGACGGCGTGGGTACAGCAGGCATAAACTTCCCTGGCGCCGTGCTCCAGCAGGACGGCGGCTCCCTGCACCACCGTTCCCGCCGTATCGATGATATCATCAAGCATAATTACCGTTTTGTCGCGGACATTGCCGATAATATTCATCACTTCAGAAACGTTCGGCTCCGGCCGCCGTTTATCGATAATCGCCATGGGCAGCTGCAGTCTTTCCGCCAGTTCCCGGGCTCGTGTCACCCCCCCCATATCGGGAGAGATAACAACAGCCGGGCCGAGATTTTTTTGCTCCAGGTATTTGGCGATTATTGGCATACCCAGCAGGTGATCCACCGGAATATTAAAAAAGCCCTGGATTTGACCGGCGTGAAGGTCCATCACAATCACACGGTTAGCTCCGGCGGCGGTCAGCAAGTCGGCCACCAGCTTGGCGGTAATCGGGTCGCGGGCCCTGGTTTTCCGGTCCTGGCGGGCATAGCCGTAATAAGGGATGACGGTATTAATGCTTTTGGCCGAAGCGCGTTTCAGCGCGTCCATCATAATTAACAGTTCCATCAGGTTGTCGTTGATGGGGTTGCAGATCGGCTGCACGATGAAAACGTCGGCGCCGCGGACGCTTTCCCCGATATAGATGTTGATTTCCCCGTCACTGAAGCGTTTTACTTCCGCCATCCCCATTGGAACGCCCACATGCTGCACAATTTGCTCGGTCAACCGTGGATTGGCGGTGCCGCTGAAAATTTTTAACTTGCGTCCCCGATACACGCTACTGCCAGCCTCCTGTTCAGAAACTCTTAAAACGCTCCTTAATTTCTTCCCCGGCAGCTTTTTTTCCTGCCCGGTCTTAATCTTTTTCCCTGTTCAGAAAACGGGCGGCCAGCCGTTCTCTGTTAACCTGCCGGGCCCGGGCCACAGCCAAAGCGCCGCCCGGCACGTCCTGCGTAACCGTAGAACCGGCGGCGACAAACGCTCCCTCGCCAACGGAAAGAGGCGCCACCAAATTGCTGTTACAGCCGATAAAAGCGCGGTCGCCGATACGGGTTGTATGCTTGCGGCGTCCGTCGTAGTTTACGACAATCGTCCCGGCGCCAAGGTTCACATCTTCCCCCACCTCGGCGTCTCCAACGTAACTAAGGTGCGGGATTTTGCTGCCGCTGCCGATATCCGACTTCTTTATCTCCACAAAGTCTCCGACCCGCACCCCGCGTCGCAGCAGCGTTTCAGGGCGCAAGTGGGCAAACGGCCCAACGGAAACACCGTCCTCCAGGACGCTGCCGCTGACCACCGAATGGCGGACAGTGACATTGTTGCCAAGCACACTGTCCCTGATTTCGGTGTGCGGCCCGATCACGCAGCCTTTACCCACGGCAGTCCGCCCAATAAGGACTGTCCCCGGCAAAAGCACTGTATCACGCCCGACACGCACACCGGCATCAACGTAAACAGCCGCCGGGTCTCTCAATGTCACACCGGCCAGCATCAGCTGCTCATTTATCTTAGTTCTCAGCAACTGTTCCGCCAAAGCCAACTGCACCCGGTCATTGATGCCCAGGGTCATGCGCCAGTCAGCGACGCGGCAGGCGGCCACCGGCAGTTTTTGCTGCAGCAGGACCTGCAGTACATCGGTAAGGTAGTATTCGCCCTGGGCGTTTTCATTCCGCAAAGACGGCAGCGCCCGTTGCAGGGCGGCCGCCTCAAAAAGATAAACGCCGGTGTTTACCTCGTTAATCTTTTTTTGCTGTTCGGTAGCATCGCGCTCCTCAACAATCCCCGACAATGCGCCGCCGGCGTCTCGCAAGATTCGCCCGTAGCCATCCGCCTGGGGCACACATGCTGTCAAAACAACGGCTGCTGCGCCGCTTTCCCGGTAAACAGCCTTTAAAGAAAGTAAAGCTTCAGCCGTCAGCAGCGGAGTATCCCCGCACAGCACAAAAACCGGCCCCGCCTGCGGCAGCAGCGGCGCTGCCTGCATAACAGCGTGGCCGGTACCAAGTTGTTGCTCCTGCAGACAATAAGAAACCGACGCCCCAAGCTCCGCCCGGACGGCATCGGCTCCGTGCCCGACTACCACAATAATTTCCGTACAAAGCTGTTCCACCGCCGCCAAAACGTGGCTGATCAGCGGCCGGCCGCAAACGGGATGCAGCACCTTGGGCAGGGACGACTTCATGCGCTTGCCCTCCCCTGCCGCCAGGATTACAGCAGTTGCTTTTTCCATCTTGCTCACCTGCTCGGAAGTCAGTTTAAATGAGCGAATATGTTTTATTATACCATAAAACCAGATGTCTCTTTAAACTGAGAAAAAAAAAGAGCCGCGCGCTCTCTAGCTTACGCTTACCAACTCTTTTCCCAGCTCTGAGCTGTAAGCCATCAGGACCGCCGACTGGACAAGCTCACGCATCTGCGAAGTAATCGGGTGGGCAATATCTTTAAATTCACCTTCAGGGGTCCGTTTGCTGGGCATAGCGACAAACAGGCCGTTGTTTCCTTCGATTACACGCACGTCGTGAATCACAAACTGCTCCTCCAGAGTAATAGAGACGATTGCTTTCATTTTACCTTCGTTATTCATTTTTCTGATCCTGACATCGGTGACCTTCATGTTTTCACCGCCTTTCTTTCTACCGCCACCCTGCCTTGCGCTATTTCTATACAAGCGTAAAAAATTCCTGCTTTGATTTTACTGATTTTTACTGTTGAAATAATTTCCTGACCAGCTCCAAATCTCCCGGCTTATCAACGTCCGTACCAATCTCGGCGAAGCTGCTGATAATTGCCTTACCGCTTAACCCGAACAGGTTTGGCAAACAGCGTTCCAGCTCTCCGATTGACAAGCGCCTGGTTAAAAATTTCAGAATAAACAGCGGGCCCAGCATAGCGGCCAGCCTGAGCGGGCTTTTTCGCAAGGCAAAAATGCGGTGCAGGCGCGGCATAGCCTCTTCCACCTTGGCCGGATTCAGCAAAAAGATGTTACCGCCGGTAAAAGAACCGTCCCGCAAGCCGGCGTATGTTCTGACCACGCCCGGAAAACGCCGTTCACTGACTTCCCTGGAAATAATGGGGTAATAAAAGTCATAAAGATACGGCCTAGCCTGGGCCAGAAAATCGGACAGAGCTTCCGGCGTAAGAAGCGGGATGTCGGCGGTGGCCAGCAAAAAATGATTCGCCGGCTGCAACGCCCGGTACCCGGCCAGAATGTTTCCGGGAATGGCGCCGGTCTCCTGAACTGCCGTTGCATCATACTGCCCGGCAACAGGTGTCAGCTTGTCGCCTGGCCCCACCACCGCGATACGGCCCACCTCCGGGGCGGCACGCAGCGCTTCCAGCACGAAAGCCAGCAGCGGACGGCCCTCAATTAGAATGAAGGCCTTGTTGTCCACCTGCTCGTCCCTGGTCAGGGCCGATACTTTCCCAGTTCCGGCAAGTACCACGACGTCAAACATTTTCTCCACCCCCGGACCAGGTTTCCGTCAGCCAGGCGCGCAGACCCTGCTCTCCGGCCTCGCGGGCCAGCTCCAGCGCTGTCTCGTGCTCCTCCAGCAGGAGAAAGACGGTAGGCCCGCTCCCGGACATCAGGGCCGGTCCTCCGGCAGCCAGCTCTTTCTTCAGTTTCGCCACCTCCGGGAAAAGCCTGAAGGTCGCCGTTTCCAGGGCATTATAAAGCAAGTGCCCGATTTGCCCTCTGTCGCCTGACCCGATGGCCCGGAACAGCCGGGCGGGGTCCGGGTGCCGCCGCACCTCCTCCAGGGTGAGCTCCGCATAAACCCGGGCAGTGGAAACGGCAAACCCCGGGTTAACGAGCAACACATGATAATGCGGGCAGGCCGGCAGTGTTGTCAGCACATCTCCGCGTCCGCTCCCAAGTGCTGTTCCGCCCCGCAGGCAGAAAGGGACATCAGCCCCAAGGGTGGCCGCCAGCGCATAAAGGGCTTCCTTTTCCTCCGGCAGCCGCCATAAGCGGGCCAGGCCTCTTAAGGCGGCGGCGGCGTCACTGCTGCCTCCGCCCAGTCCTGCCGCCACCGGGATGTTTTTTTCCAGCTGCATCTCCGCCCCGCTGCTGACCCCGTAATGCCGGCGCAGCAGTTCAGCGGCGCGCCAGACCAGGTTATCCGGTCCGGGCGATAAATCCGGGGCATTGCAGATAAGCTTAAGCCTCCCGTCCGCCCGCTCCGCAAACTTAAGCGTATCGTGCAGTTTGAGCGACTGGAATACGGTCAGCAACTCATGGTAACCGTCTGGGCGTCTGTCGAGGACTGCAAGGTACAGATTTATCTTGGCGTGGGCCCGCTCGACAACCTCCAACTCAGGACACCTCGCGGGCTTCCTGCGCAATCGGCAGTTCGACGGTAAATTTGGCGCCTTTGCCGGGCACGTTCTGTACTGAGAGACGGCCGCCATGGTTTTCCACAATGCGGTAGGAGATGGTCAGCCCAAGGCCGGTGCCTCCCTCCTTTGTGGTATAAAAGGGGTCAAACACCTTGATTAAACTCGACTCACCGATACCCGGTCCCGTGTCGCAGAAGCTGACGAGAATTCTGTTCTGATCTGCCGCGGTGGAAATGGCAAGCGCACCTCCCGACGGCATTGCCTGAATGGCATTGGTCGCCAGGTTCAGAAAAACCTGCTTTATTTGCGCCTGGTCAACCCTGGCCGGCGGCAGCTCACAGGCATAATTCTTATGTAACTCCACGTTTTCCAGTAAAGACTTGCTTTCAATCAGCAAAAATATTTCTTCCAGGATAAGGTGCAGGTCTGCCTCTTTAAGCTTCGGCGCACTCGGCCTGGTCAGAAGCAAAAACTCTCTGATAATGGAATTGGCTCGGTCGATCTCCTCAATCATCAGCGTACAGTATTCAGATCCTTTGCTGTCCGGCTTAAACTCCTTGCTTAACAGCTGGAGAAAACCGCGCATCGTGGTCATGGGATTGCGTATTTCATGGGCGGTGCCGGCCGCCAGCTCGGCCACAAGAGAAAATTTCTCCATCTGCAGCAGCTCATTTTCCATTTTTTTCTTTTCTGTGATGTCCTGGAATACGCTGACGGCACCGCTGATCCGGCCGCTTTCCTCATAGAGGGGAGCCATATTCACGCAATAATAGTGATTCTCCCCGGCATAAGGCATCGTCAAATGTTGCTGGTTATGCCGCCGGCCGGTCAACAGCGTCTCCCGCAATAACTGCAGAAATTGCCAGGCCATTTCTGCCTCCATGGTTTCCTTAAACCGTAACAGCTCTTGGGCTGTTTCATTCATATAAGTAATCTTGCCATCCTCATTAAACGTCACCACGCCCAGCCTCAAATCAGAAAAAATTTCATTGCGCAGCTGGTTGTATTCTCGTTCCATTTCGCGGTGCAGCAACTGTAAACTCTTCAGGCTCTCCGCATATTTTCCGGCGGTGAAAGTGTTGCCGAACAGTGACTCCCCCATGGAATGGATTTCTTTGCTGGTCAGGAGGTATGACTCCGGCTCGCTGCTGAAGACCGTGCCGGCGGCAGCGGCCGCCTCGGGTGTTTCCGCCAGGAAAAACACTATCTGGCAGGGGGCGGAGACCCTGCCTGCGAGGCTGTTGTCAATACAGACCTTGCTGTACGAGAAATTGCGGGCCGCTATTCCGCCAAAGGCAGCCGCCAGCACCTGGCATAGCCCGGGCGCTCTCAGGACAGCCGGCTCAAACGGACATTTGTAGCAGGTTAAAACCACTTTTTCCCGGTCACAGCCGTTTACTACATACTTGGCTCCCATGCTGTGCAAAAAGGCGAGCATCATTTGGGCAAACTGTTCCGGCGCCAGTTCTTCTTCAAGCCCCAGCTCAGTCCGGTAAGCATCCTCCAGGCGCAGGCCCTGCTTGATGCCCACTTTTTGCAGATACTGCTCAGTAAACGGACCGGCCACGATTTCGTTTAACAGGATAAAGTCCACGAGCAGTTGCAAATAAAATTTCTCACGCTCATCGTTGCTCATCGCTCTCTCCTAAAAGTTACAGTATTTTGTTAAGACGCTCACTTTCCGTAATGCCGGGAATGCGGCCGCGCTTGGCCACAGGTTTGCCTTCCACCTCTTTGAGGTCCATGGTCATATCAATGGCCGGCGCCCTGGAAATATAACTGCCGACGCCAAAGGCATCGGCTCCGGCCGCCGCCAGAGCCGGAATACGCTCCGCTGTGATGCCTCCCGAAACAACCAGCCGAACATGAGTAAACCCCGCCTGGTCAAGCCTGGCCCTCACCTCACGCACCAGGCCCGCTGTCACACCTCCTCTTTCCCCCGGGGTGTCAAGGCGCACCCCTGCCAGGCGCTCCCGCAGCAAGGCCGCGACCCGTAGCGCTTCCTCCGCCTCGTCTTTAAACGTATCGACCAGGATAACCCGCGGGTCTCCCTGCGGCATGATCCGGTCATACACCTTAGCCACTTCAACCGTGTCCCCCATGATCAGCACCACAGCGTGCGGCACGGTTCCTGTCGGCTTCCTGCCGGCCAGTACAGCGCCAAGAATACAGCTGCAGCCGTCAGATCCGCCAACGACAGCCGCCCGCTCCATCACCGGAGCAACAGCCGGGTGGACATGTCTTGCCCCAAAACAAAAGACTGCTTTTCCCCCCGCAGCCTCTTTGCAGCGCTTCGCCGCCGTGGCCCAGCCGCTGGCGCTGGCCAGCATCCCCAGGACAGCCGTTTCATAGATACCAAAATCACCGTAGCTGCCCCGCAGGCGCATCACTACTTCCCTGGCGGCAAACGCCTCCCCTTCCGGCAGAGCCCAGACCTCCACTTTTTTGCGTTGCAGCAGCCGCACAGCCTCATCCACACCACACAAGATTCCCGCCCCTCCGGCAAAGATTTCCGCTGTTACCTTTGTTTTCTCCTTGCCTGCCGCGCGCAGGATTTCCAGAGTGCGGACAAAATAAATGTCTGTTGTCACACCGGCCAAAATTTCCTCGTGCGATGCGGAATGGAACAGGCGCTCACTGTCCGCAACAAGGTTTTGCACATCATCCAGGCTGCGTAATTCCCGCATCTTACTCCTCCATTTTTGCGCGCTTTTTGCCATAAAAACATTGTATTACCTTTCCACAAGGCCTTGGAAATTCCTTTTTCGGGCCGAGTTTTTTTGCTGCAGCCGTCAACAAAGAAGAACACAGAACATAAAATATCTGACAAACACGGGAAAGGTGAGCGCCTTGAGTAAAATTGAAGTAAACCGGGCCATGAAGACCCTGACCTTTTATCAGCAAGGGCAATATTACAAAACATATCCCGTGGCCATCGGCAAGCCCGAAACTCCCACCCCGCTCGGTCAATATCACATTTACGAAAAAAATCCCCGTCCCCACCATGGCCTGGGCACCCGTTGGATGGCCTTTACTTACCAGCGCCACGGCATTCACGGCACTTTCAACCCCTGGACCATCAGCACCGCTGTCACGGCCGGCTGTGTCCGTATGTACAACGAGGATGTGGAAGAAATTTATCCGCTGACACCGATTGGCACAGCAGTCCATATCTTTGACAGGGAAGAAACGGCAAAAGTGCCGCAGCACGCCGGCCGGGAAGTTTACCTGGTACGGCCTGGCGACACCGTGGAAAGCATCGCCAGGCGCTTTAAAATCACGTCACAGCAGCTAATCGAATTTAATAAAATCAAATTTCCCAAATACCTGCATCCAGGCAAGATGCTGCTCATCCCCATTTTTGAGTAATAAAAAAGACGCCCTGTTTAAAGAGGCGTCCTTTTTCTCCGGAATGCCCGCCGGGTTACCGGCCGACAAACAGTTGCGTAAACACCAGGCCGAAACGTCCGCTGACACCCGCACCGATACCAATATGGGTATATCCCGGGTTCAGGATGTTGGCCCGGTGGCCGGGCGAATTCATCAGAGCCGTATGGGCCGACGTCACGGACCCCGCACCGGCCAGGTTTTCCCCGGCCAGTCTGAAGGTTACTCCGGCGGCACGCATCATATCAAACGGTGAGCCGTAGGTCGGCGACTGGTGGTCAAAATAATTCAGCGTAATCATATCCTGGCTTTTCAGTCTGGCCAGCCTGGTCAGTTCCGGGTCGGCCTGCAGCGGCCGCAAGCCGTTTGCCGCTCTTTCCCTGTTAACCAGTTCCAGCATTTGCAGTTCCGCGGACGCCGGCACAGTTGCGCCAGGCTCCTGAGGCGGGGCAGGCTGTGGCGCCGGTGCGGGGGAAGCGGGCGGCGAGGCCGGCTGCGGCTGCAAAACCGGTACGGGCGGCATTGCTCCCGTCAGCGGGACAAGCAGCAGTTGTCCGGACCGGAGACGGTCGCCGGCAATGCGGTTCAGCCGCCGCAGTTCATCCACGGTAGTGCTGAAACGTCTGCTGAGGGCTTGCAGTGTATCCCCGGTCTGCACGCGGTAACGGGCATAAGCTGACCTAAATGTCAGTTGGCCGCTCCCGGGAGATGAAATGAGTTGCCAGCCGCCTGTCGGGCTGAAACGAAAAGTGAAGCGCAGGGTGGAAGCGGCGGCCGTCCCGCTTAAGGGTCCGGCCAGGACAGCGGGGAGCAGGGCTAAGATTAGCATGACGGCCCGGATTTTCTTCATACTTTCAACCTCCAAATTGTTAACATAACTTCACAATTTCAATTATAATCATTATAAATGTTGTTGGCAAAAGTCATTTTACGGCCGGGGCCGGCGATTCCGGCAAATGAAGAACGCGGAGCCGCCCAAAGAACGGCTCCGCTGCAGTTGCGTCCCGTTGGATAATAATGCCGTCTAGCGGGGGATCAGCAACTGCTGTCCCGGAAAAATCAGGCTGGGGTCTGCGAGGTTGTTGGCCGCAATAATTGCCTGCATGGAAACATGAAACATCTGGGCAATTTTCCAGATAGAGTCACCGGACCGGACAACGTATGTTGTCCCGGCGCCTTGAACCGCAGGCAGGACGGAAACCGCCGGTTGGAGGCAAGGCTTGACAAGCAGGTCTTTTTTGACCGGCAGCGTTACCTTGACCCTGATTTCGATGATTGTGACCTGGCGGCCGGTTTCACCCCCGGGGTTAATGTCCACCTCGACAAACTCGACCCGGGCTGAAGGCTTAACCCGCATTCCCGGAGAAACTCCCGGTACATCGACAAAATGGACAAAGCTTTCGTCAATATCCTGGGCAAGGACCACTCCGGTGGCCGCCTCCACTATATAGAGCTGTTTGTGCAGCACACCGCGGACAATAACTTTACCGGGAATAACCTCGTGCGTCAGATTCCGCACCTGGGCATCGACCGGCTTCCTGACTTTTCTTGCCGGACGGATGAAGACAATTTCCCGTTCAATTAAGGTCTGCGAAGAACCAAAGCCGATTACCTCTTCCAGCAAAAAAGTCCCGGCCGGAAAAACCTGTCTGTCATGGCGGACAGCAGTCGCCACCTCCAGCTCTTCCAGACGGAAAAGCCGTATTTCAGAACTTAGCAAACCGCGAAGCGCCCCGGTTTTGTTGCCTTGTTCCCGCAGGCAGGTAAATATTTCAACCCCGGCAGAGACGCCGGCCGTCATCCCGGCCGCGGACTCAGGAGTTTCCAGGTAGCGGCGGATGGGAAAAACAAAAGTTTCCTCCAGCGGCCGCCCATTTTCTCCGTAGTACGACACCGCCGCCGTTACTTCTCCCTCAACTTTGACCCAGCCGGGAAAAACAGAAGCTTTGCCGTTAGTAAATCCGGCGGTAATCCGGCCCATGCTTTGCGGGATTTCGCCAAACTCCACAGGCAAATTAAGGTCCAGGACACGGACGGAGCGGCCGCAAAATGATTCCACCGTCAGTTTCTCGGAAAGGAAGCCGGCATCGCTTTCCGTCGGGTGCAGAAAAGTGACCTGCTGCCGTTCAAATACCGTATAGCTTAGTTTAACCCGGCAATCACCGTCCAGCAGGGTGGCACCACCGTCACGTTCGCCGCCGGCCCGGGCACGGCAGGGTCCCTGCAGCGAGACCTGGGCGCTGATTTCCACGTCGTTGCCCGGAGCTATGCCCGGCACGGGGAAAAGCTGTGTTACCCGGTGCCTGGAGGCTGATTTCCCGACTAAGCCGCTGGCAGCGTCAACATAGTAGGTGTCCTGACGAAGCAGCAGGTGTACGCAAAGTTCACCGTCAAGAGCGACGGCCTTTGTATCGAGCACCACCAACTCGGGCTCGGCAAAATCTTCACTCCTGGCAGGCAGCGTCCATTTCAGCGGTACTGTGATGTTCAGCTCACCGTCCGCCAACAGCAGGGGTAATATACGGCTGACCTTTTCCAGCTGATTCATCGTCGGATGCCCTCCCGTTTATCGTATGCGCCTGCTGCAGAAAGTTGACAAAAAAATGTAGCATCCGTGATGCTACATTAGGTCATTACCCCTTGGGAGGCGCTGGTATCAGGATTTTCTGGCCCGGGAAAATCAGGTTCGGGTCCTTGATATCCGGGTTTGCTTTAAGAATTTCCTGTATCGTTACGCTGAAGCGCCTGGAGATTTTAAAGAGCGTGTCGCTCGGTTGAACGATGTAGACCGTCAGGATGGGGACCGGCTTGACCGGACATTCAATGACTATTTCCAGCTGGACAAACTCGGTGACCTTGACAAAGACCTCAATAACGGTGGTCTGGCGGATACGTCTCCGGTCATAAGGGTCAATTTCAAAGTCAACAAACTCCACCCTGGTGGAAACCTGGGCCACATGGCCGGGCTTGGCGCCGGGTATGTCAATGAAGACGGTGAACCGTTCGCGAACCTCAAATTCCCGGACATCCGGCACTTCTCCCTCGCGCACAAAGAAGATCTGTTTGACCAGTTCCCCTTCAACGATGACCTTGTTTTCAATGACTTTGGTTGTGACATGTTCAAACTTGGTCAGCGGGCGGCCGGCGATTTTGCGGGCCGGGAACGGCGCCGTCAGGTTGGCAACAATGGAATGCTGCTTTACGCCCTCACCGACAACCTGAGCGACTTTAAGTAATTCTTTTTTAACCTTGACGTCCTTGATGTCAGTGACGACATCCACCTGCACCGTTTCCGTCACCTTGACAAAAAGGTCCACGATAGCGGTCTGGCGCCCCCTGGTACGGTCATAGGGGTCTATGACGATGTCAACAAACTCCACGCGGGGGTAAACCTGCACGTTGGCGCCCGGGAATGCTCCGGGGACATCGACAAAATGGCTGAACCTCTCATCCACGGAAACCTCATAAACAACGTCACTGTCGCCCACAAAGAAAATCTGCTTGTGCAGGACACCTTCCACCACCACCTTGTTCTCAATGACGGTGGACACGACATGTTCAACTGTGGCATCGATGTTTTTAATTTTCCGGGCCGGCCGCGGGAGTACAACATCTCTGATAATACTGGCCTGGGAAGCGTTTTCCCCGACAACGCTTTCCACCTTCAGCAACTCCCGGGTTACCCGCTTGGGGTCGATCCCCTTGACATCAATGACCACATCAAGCTGAATCGACTCGGTTACCTTGGCAAAAATCTCCACGACAACCGTCTGCCGGAAATGCGAGATTATCGCGTTCTCGTGCCTGCGTTCGAACAGGAAGTCATGGCCGACAAACTCAATGCGGGCGTGAACCTGCACATTGGCACTGGGGAAAGCGCCTGGCACATCCACAAAATGAACGAACTTTTCATCCGGAACCGTGTGCTCCTTGAGTTGTCCCGTATCATCGTCAACAAAGAAAATTTGCTTGTGGATTACTCCTTCCACAATTACTTTATTTTCGATGACTTTGCTTTTGATATCCCGGAGAGTGGCGTCAACCTCCGTGATTTTCCTGATGCGGCCGGGCAGAGTGATTTCCCTGATCACCGAGGTCTGAGCAACGCTTTCGCCGATTACCTGCTCTACTTTCAGCAGTTCCGTGATGCATTCCAGTGGCAAAACTTCATCCTTACCCATCTGATTGCCCTCCTTTCATCTGAAATACTTTACTGCCTCAGCTCAATTATATGCCGGAGGCTAACAGAGTGTGACTCTTCCCCGCTGATTTTCCGGCAAAGCTGACACCAGCCGCTTCCGTTCCAAAAAAATAAAACCGCGCAACGCGGTTTCAAGACAAACAGCCAGCCTGAGCTTAGCCGATAACCTGGGCAATAAACAGCGTGGGATGCTCAAGCAAATGTAAAATTCCCGCCGACGTCCGGGTAGCGGAATCTTCACCGTCCAGCAGCTCCAGAACCGGGCGCAGCGGGAAACCGGGATGAATCCGGACGACGCGGGCCTGCCTGCCGTCGCTTAAAACTACTTCCGTCCCCGGAGCGTAGAGAATAATGCTGTTTAAAAATACTTTTACCATTTCAAGATCCAGCCTGTTGAGCGCACTGTCGCCCATCAGCACTTCAGCGCCTTCGTGCGGCAGAACACGGCCGCGGTAGCAACGGTCGGAGGTCAGCGCGTCATAAACGTCCGCGACAGCGATAATCCGGGCAAACCGGCTGATCTCTTTTTGCCGCAGCCCTTTCGGATAACCGCTGCCGTCTCCCCGCTCATGGTGCTGCAGGACACCCTGACGCACCCGCTCATTGATTGCCCCCACTTTCAGCAACTCGAAATACCCGTATTCCGGGTGGCTGCGGATCAAGGAAAATTCTTCCTCACTTAACTCATGGCGCTTGTTTAGAACTTCAGCCGGCAGTCTGGCTTTTCCCACATCATGGAGCAGACCGGCCAGGCAAAGATCCCTGATATCTTCCGTGCCATAGTTCTGGCACCTGCCGTAAGATGCCGTATAGACCGCCACATTAACCATGTGCGAAAAAGTATAGTCATCGATCAGGCGGTTGGCGGCCAGCTGCAGCAGCAGTTCCCCGCGCTGCACGATCTCCCCGACAAGCACACCCACCGCTTCGCTGGCCAGCGTGATATTAATAGGGATGCCGCGCTGCAAATTTTCAAAGATGCTTTTCCCCACCACATAGGTGTCAAGATAGGCTCTTTTCACCCGTTAGTTTGACAGCATAGTTCAATAGTAAATCCAAGAATCCCTTGTGGCATAAGGCTTCAGGGGAAAAATTTTTTTAATTTTTAATCAAAAATATGTGGCATTTTTTGGCACAATATGTTATAATAAAGATTGTCAGACTGAATGATAGGGAGGCTGTACATTATGTATCTTAAACAGTCGTATCGAAAAAAGTCAGGAAGAACATATCTTGTGATTGCCCAGAA
>JBGFRB010000002.1:0-222074 GCA_041695355.1 Bacillota bacterium | reverse complement strand
TAGCCGAAAGCAAAAAGTGATGTATCACCTACATATTTCTGATAAAATTTGAAGGCCGCGAGCCCTTTATTTGCAGGGGCTGCGGCCTCTTTTTATTCTGTTTTGCTGTCAAAGTCAGGATAAGACAGAAAAGTCAACAACCTGCGGTTTAAGATGTACATACCTGAGCACAGGAAAAAATGCGTGGCTGCCACGCATTTTAACTTTCTCCGGTTTTCCCGAGGCTGTTTATAATAAAATGGCTATCAGGCCGCCGCTGCCTTCGTTAATGATTTTTTCCAGTGTCTCCTGCAATTTTTCCTGGGCGTTGGGCGGCATATTGTTTAATTTGTTGGCAATTCCGTCCCTGACCACCGAGTGCAGCGATTTGCCGAAAATATCGGACTGCCAGAGCTTCTCCGGATTTTCCTCAAACTCGCTTAGCAAGTGGTTAACTAGGTCTTCGCTCTGCTTTTCCGTACCGACGATCGGCGAGAACTCCGACTTGACGTCTACACGGATAATATGCAGAGACGGAGCGCTGGCCCGCAGGCGCACCCCGAAGCGGCCTCCCTGGCGGATAATTTCCGGCTCCTCAAGGGTCATCTCCTCCATCATGGGGGGCACAATACCGTAGCCGAACTCGCGCACTTCCCCAAGAGCCTCCGCCAATTTATCGTACTCCCGCTTGGCAATGACGCTATCCCGCAGAATAAGCAGCAGGTCAGCCTGGTCAGCAATTTTAACGCCGCACATTTCACTGAGAACATCTGTATAAAGAGACTCCGGCGGCTGGATTTCAATAACTGCTTTTCCGGTGCCAAGGTCCATTTCTCTTAGGACAATGTTCTCCACGATTTCGTAGGCGGCCAGCTTATCCACCATGCCGTCGATGTCCCGCAGGCGGCTGACATCGGAGACATTATCCCGGATAGCTTCGGCATACTCCTGGCGCAGCCAGTGCTCCGCTTCCAGGACGTCTACCCAGCCCGGCAGCCGGATTTCCACCTCGCGGACGGGAAATTCGTAGAGCACTTCCTGGAATATTACGTTGATGTCTTCTTCCATCATTTGGATAGCATTGATGGGGATCACCGGCACGTTGTACTTTGTGCTCAGTTTTTCTTTCAGCAGCAGCGCCTCCTGCGAGTATGGCCTGACCGAGTTCAACAAAACGACAAACGGCTTGCCAAGCTCTTTCAGCTCCGCGATAACCCGCTCCTCGGCAGCGACATACTCCTCGCGCGGGATATCGGTGATGGTGGCATCTGTGGTAACGACAATCCCTATTGTGGAGTGTTCATTAATTACTTTCTTGGTTCCTATTTCGGCAGCTTCGGTAAAAGGAATATCATAGTCGAACCAGGGAGTGGTAACCATCCGCGGTTCCCCTTCGTCCTCATACCCGACCGCGCCTCTTACCGCGTAGCCCACGCAGTCTACCAACCGGACGCGCATGGTGATATTATCCCGGACATTGATTTCTATCGCTTCGTCCGGAGTAAATTTAGGCTCTGTCGTCATAATTGTCCGTCCGGCGCTGCTCTGCGGAAGCTCGTCACGGGTTCTTTCCTGGTCAAGCGGGTCGGCTATGTTGGGAAGAACCAACAGTTCCATAAATTTTTTGATAAATGTTGACTTACCGGTACGCACCGGGCCTACCACGCCCAGGTAAATATCACCCCCTGTTCTCTCCACAATATGCTGCAGCAAATCAAATTTCACAGAACTTTTCCCTCCTTTTCAGATGTTTTCCGCTCTCCGGAAAAACGTTACCATCCCTGACTGATTTTGTTACATCCTGGATAAATAAACCTTCAACCGCTTTTAACGTTACATATATATGAGGCAACCCGCCAATTATACCAGAACCCAAGGGAAAAACCGGAAAGCCAAAAAATAGCGCCTCCCAAACCACCAGGTTCAGGAGGCGCCGTCGGGCACAATATTTACCATGTTTTCCGCAAATATGATGCAATTTCCTCCAGCTCATGAGTGCGGCTGCGCAGCATCAGCGAGGCCACGGCGGCATGCGGCGATTTGCCCGCAAACAGCACCTGGTAAATCTCACCGGTAATCGGCATCTCCGTGTCATGCTGCTGCGCCAGTGTCCAGGCGGCCCGCGTGGTACGGACACCTTCCACAACCCCTTGCAGACCGGCTAAAATTTCGTCCGGGCTTTTACCCGTCCCCAGCCAATAGCCGAAATTGCGGTTGCGGCTGTGCCGGGAGGTGCAGGTTACCACCAGGTCGCCGATGCCGGACAGCCCGGCAAATGTCAATGGGTCAGCGCCAAGCCTGCTGCCAAGGCGAGCGATTTCCACAAGCCCCCTGGTCATTAGCGCGGCCTTGGTGTTATCGCCGAAACCCAGACCATCGGAAATGCCGGCTCCGAGCGCGATCACGTTTTTTAATGCTCCGCCCAGCTCCACGCCTGTCAGGTCCGGATTGGTGTAAACCCGGAAAAAAGGCGTCATGAGCATTTCCTGGGCGGCTTCGGCCACCAGCCTGGCTGAGGACGAAACCACCGAGGCGGAAGGAATGCGCCTCCCTACCTCCTCGGCATGGTTCGGCCCTGAAAGAACGGCAATTTTGTGCTGTGGCAGCTCAGCGTGCAGAACCTCGGACATCCGCAGTTGCGTGCCTTCTTCCAGTCCCTTGGCGCAGTTGACAATCATCGTTTCAGCGCCCATCCACGGCTTAAGCAGGCGTGCCGTTGCCCGTACGGCGTGCGAAGGCACGGCTAGGACAAGCGCCTCTCTCCCCTTTACCGCTTCCTCCGGATCAGCGGTTACCCGCAGGTGCGGCGGTAAAGGGACCCCCGGCAAATAATCCGCGTTTTCCCTGCTCTCGCTGATCGAGCGGCACAGTTCACCGCGCCGGGCCCACAGCAACACGTCCTGGTGATTGACTGCCAAAACTGTTGCCAGTGCAGTTCCCCAGCCTCCGGCGCCAATTACCGACACGCGCATTTACTTTTGCACTCCTCCCGTGCCCGTGGACACCTTTTCCCCCAGCTTGCTTTCTGTGCCGTTCAGCAAGCGCCTGATATTCGACCTGTGGCGCCAGACCGCAAAGGCAGACAAGACGGTGCCAAACAGCAGATACTCACGGTGAAACAAGAGCATCAGGAGCGGAATCAGGATGCTCCCGATTATGGAGCCCAGGGAAACGTAGCGGGTAACCAGAATAACGAGCGAGCCGGCCAGGAAAGCTGCGAGAACCACACCGGGAGCCAGCCCCAGCAGCACACCCATGCTGGTGGCTATTCCCCGGCCACCCCGGAAGCCAAACAGGACAGGCCAGTTGTGACCGGCAACAACAGCCACCCCGGCCAGCATGACAACCCAGGGATTCCCGTCCAACAGTTTTGCCAGGTAAACCGCGGTAATTCCTTTTCCGGCGTCAAGCAGCAGTACGGCAATCGCCGGTCCGGTTCCCAGAGTGCGCATGATATTGGTTGCGCCGGAACTGCCGCTGCCAAAGCGCCGGACATCGACTCCGCGCAGTCTTTTCCCCACCAGGTAGCCGAAGGAAACCGACCCCAACAGGTAGGCCAGCAAGATTGCCAGCAAAGAATTCACGTGCCTTCCCCCTTCCTTGTCCGCCGGCGCACCAGCAAACGCAGCGGCGTACCTTCAAATCCATATGCTTCCCGCAGTTTGTTTTCCAGAAAACGCAGGTAAGAAAAATGCATCAGTTCAGGCTCGTTGACAAACACGGCAAACGTAGGGGGCCTGACTTTTACCTGGGTCATGTAATAGACCTTCAGTTGCCTGCCGCCTCTGGCAGGAGGCGGCGTCACAGCCAGCGCTCCCTCCAGAAGTTCATTCAGCCTGGCGGTACTGATCCGCAGCGCGTGCTGCCCAGCCACAAAGTCGGCCAGGGGAAAGATACGCTGCACACGCTGGCCGGTCAGTGCTGAAATAAAAACAATCGGCGCGTATGACAGGTAAGCCAGTCCTGAGCGCACTTTCCGGCGAAATTCATCCATAGTTTTCTCGTCCTTTTCAACCCTGTCCCACTTGTTGACCACGATAATCAGCGCCCGTCCCGCCTCGTGGGCGATACCGGCGATGCGACTGTCCTGTTCCGTCACCCCCGCCGCCGCGTCCAGCAACACCAGCACTACATCCGCTTCCTCCACGGCACGGATGGCCCGCAACACGGCATAGTGCTCCACACGCTCCTCAATCTTGCTTTTCCTGCGAATGCCGGCGGTATCAACAATGCGGAAACGTTTACCCTCCCACTCGATCAGCAAGTCAACGGCATCACGGGTCGTGCCCGGCAGATCGCTGACAATCACACGGTCGGCGCCGGCCAGCTTGTTAACCAGGGAAGACTTGCCGACATTGGGGCGGCCGATTACGGCTATACGCAGGTCGTCATCCTCAGCCGCCGACTCTGCGGCGGGAAGATAGGCAAATATGCTGTCCAGTAAGTCACCTGTGCCCAAGCCATGCGCCCCTGACACGGCCTGAGGCTCCCCCAGTCCCAGAGCAAAAAATTCCGCCGTATCCGCCTGCGCTTCGGCCTTGTTTGCCGCGAGCAAGACAGGCTTATCGGTCCTGCGCAGCATCTCTGCAATTCTGTAATCAAGCGGTAACGGGCCGCTACGCACGTCAACCACCAGCACGATGACCTGCGCTTCGTCAAGGGCCAGTTGCACCTGGCAGAAGATTTCCCGGGCAATTTGGTCCTCGTCAAAGGTCAGCCCTCCGGTATCAACAAGCCAAAAGCGGCGGCCGCGCCATTCCGCCAGACCATAAAGGCGGTCGCGGGTCACCCCGGGCGTGCTTTCTTCAATAGCAATTCTTCGCTGAAGCAGGCGGTTAAATAACGTTGATTTGCCCACGTTGGGACGGCCGACAATAGCCACCACCGGCTTGGACATAAAGTTCACCCCGTTTAAGCAGAAAAATCCGGCAACGCTTTATTTAAGCAGCTCCCAGCAAGGCACACAACAGTTCATCCAGGCAGTTTGCCACCCGCACAGGAGCTCCCAGGTCAGCCGACAGGGCCGGCAAAGTATATCCGTCAAGAAAAAGGTCTGACCTGTCCTTGAGCATCACGCCAGGCAGGAAAAGAGTTCCCTGCGGCTTTCTACCGGCAAATGCAGCCAGCAGGTCAGCGGCAGTCAGCAGCCCGGCCACAGAAACATGGCCGCCGAAAAATCTGTTCGGGACGGGCGCGAGTCTGACAGACAAGCCGTGAATCTCATTCAGGCGCGCAACAATTCCATGCATATACCCGGCGGCGGCCAGCCCGGTCACGACCGTTGCTGACCGTGCTGCCTGCAAAGCCCGGGGCAGCCTGTCCTGCCAGGCTTCCCACTCGTTTAACAGCAGCCGGACAAGCCCTACGCCGTTTTCCAGCTGAGGATAGCTTTCATACACCTCGTCCCCCGGTACGCTGTGCCCGGCCAGGAGATACAACTCGTCTGCCGCAAAAACAAAACGCGTGCCTCGTTCTCCAAGAGCCCGTTCCGCGGCAGCGTTCACCAGTGCCAGCGCTGCCTCGGCGTCAGCTTTACGGCAGGGCTCAAGCGGATAGAGGCCGGCCCGGTGAGCCGTCAGCCCCACCGGAACCACAGCGAGACTCTGCACCGCCGGGTAGAGACTGTACAGGTCGTCAATCGTCCTCTCCAGAGCCGCCCCGCCATTCAGGCCCGGACAGAGCACCACCTGGGCATGGAGCCTGATACCAGCCTGGACCAGACGACTCAACACCTGCATGATTTCTCCGGCCCGGCGGTTGCCTAGCATCCGGCTTCTTAACCCCGATTCAGTGGCATGAACTGAGACATACAGCGGGGACAGATGCAGCCGGCAAATACGGTCCAGGTCATCAGGAGTCAGATTGGTCAGTGTGATAAAGCTTCCGGTACAAAAAGAAAGACGGTAGTCATCATCTTTCAGGTACAGGCTGCTGCGCATCCCTGCCGGCATTTGGTCCACGAAACAAAAAAGACAGCGGTTCCGGCAGGAGCGGACCGGGTCAAGCGTTGGCGGGTCAAACTGCAGGCCCAACGGTTCATGATAGTCCTTTTCGATATCATATTCAGCCAGTGAGCCGTCCCGGTGCCGGACGACCAGCAGCAATTCCTCAGCGCTTTCCGCCAGGCGCCAGTCCAGGATATCCCCCGGCTCCTCTCCGTTGACACAGAGAATCCGGTCACCGGGATGGAGCCCAAGTTCCCCGGCTATTGACTCTTCCGCAACATGTCCGATCAGCTTTCCCGCGCTGATAATGCCACCCACCCCAGTCCTGTGCTTTTTCCATTATCCTATATATGGGCGGCACTGTCAAACACTACCCTTGCTTCTGCCACTGTCCGCAGCATATTGCCAAAACAGTTGCGGACCAGCAGGCAAGCAAATTTCTGCTCCAGGCCATGCAGGCCGAGCCCGGAAAGAACTCTTCCCCACAAGGGAGCCTGCGGGTTTTCCGGCAGGCAAGGGACTACTTTGGCCGCGTGAAGCGGCAGGCCATACAAGCCAAGCAGGCTCTCCACGGACCTGACGACTACCTCCGGATGCACCCTGACGCAAAGCAGGTATACCATGTTGCCTGCGTAGTCGCTGCCGACCGGAAAAAGCCGCCCGTCTTCGTCCCTGCTTGCACGCCGGAAATGCGGTAAAGTGAGAAGATCTGCCGCAGCGGGAGGTTTTGTGCTGTCAAGCCGTCCAAGGTGAATACCGGCGGCGGCCGCCGGCAGGTAAAGGTCAGCAAGGCCAAGATACAGGTAGTTCACGGCAACACCTCTTCCTTAACCTTCTGCACAAGACTCACCAGTGCCGGGAAGGCTTCTCTGGTGCCGGCCAGCACCAGCGGCCTCCCCAGGCGCACCAGCTGCCAGCGCCGGGAAAAATACCCGCCGATTCTCATCTTAACCGTTACACATTGCAAGGTATCAACCAAAAACAGGTCTTCCCGCAGTCCAAGCATTTCCGCCACCTGCAACAGAACCTGTTCGACCGTTGTCCCGGCATTCCGGCACCCCAGGCAGTAGACCTGCTTTCCCTGTTCGTCAAAGCCGAAAAAGTGGAGCAACCCGTGACCGTCCTTTGTCTGCCGGTCAAACAGTGTCAGGCGCATCAGCTCGGCGTCACCGGGCAGGGTGTCTGTCCGGAGTTGTCCCAGGTGAATTGCGGCGGCGACCACAGAAGAATGGGCGCCGCCGTAACAGTGATAAATAATTTTTTTGTGAGCCATTCTCTCCCCCGTGCCTAACTGTTGATTCTACATCAAACATTCAGTGACGTACAAGAATATATGTTCCGTTCCCCAGGTCATGGGCAATTGCTTCCAAAACCCGTGAAAGGGTTTTGGCTATCCACTCCTGTTCTTCCTGGTTTTTGGCATAAAACACCGGTAACCCGCTGACATTTTCTCCAGTGGTAGTCACAGCAGCCAGGATTACCTTGGTAACAGATATTTCCATTTTTCCCCCAGCAGAATCAGCTTAGTCGGCGGCACAGCGGCCCGCCCGGGAAGCCAGCGGGTTTACAGCGGCGCTTTCCAGGACCGGAACGTTTTCGACCGCCGTCACGAGGCATTTAACATCCGGCTCAATCGGCACAATGAGCATTCCCACACGCCCGGTATCTGGGTCGCGGCGCAACAGCGGCGTAAATTCCGCCGTATCCACCTCACGGTGTACCCCGAGCAAAGCGGCGGCATCGTGGGCGATTGCCTGGCGCTGGCCGGCATTGGCCAGGATTTCCCGGGCAGTGTCGTCGAGCGGTTCAAGGATAACGGCCCGGGCCCGCTGGCTATAGACTTCCCTGACCTCCGCCAAGCCGAGGTTCATGATGTGTATTTCCTCCACAAAGACGTTCGGGCCTTTAAAAGAGAACGCTGCCGGCCTTACCCGGGCGATGTCTCTGACAAGTTTGCCGCGCATCAGCGTTTTGGCCGCGGCCAGAGTGGCCGCGCCGGCGATCAGGCCGGCAACGTGACCGTAAATAAGCATTGCGCCGGATGTAACCAGTGATATGAGAATGACCAGGTAGTTGCGCGCCTCAAAGGTCCGGGAAATTCCCTCGATATAATCCTTGCCCCGAGCCACCAGAATAGAGCCATCCAGCGCCTGCAGCATCTCCCTTTCCATCCTGCGCACTTCCCGGAACTGAGTGGCGGCAAGAGCCAGGAACGTGACAGCGGTATATTCTTTTGCTATAATAGCAGGGACAGCTACAGCTCCCATCATGGCGGCCACAAACCCGAGTGCCAGGTGGTTAACCGCCGCATGAGGATAAGACGGGTACTGGCGAAAGTCGCGGCGCAGCATCAGATACCTTGCCAAAGTCCCCACGGCCACCCCACCGACGATAGCTGTCAATTCCAGATTCAGCGCCAACTCTCCCTCCTGCGGCCTACAATGCCGTTATCATGCTATTAGCGTAACCTGCGGCTGACGTTTTATCCCCCGGAAAATTTCGCTTTTGATGTCATAAGAAATTATTATGCCGGGAAGATAATGCTATGCCTGGGTTCATGCCGGAGCAACCGGATAAGCTTTTGTTATAACCGGATAAAGGCGGGGCAACAGGAGTTCTCCGGCAACGGTCGAACTGTGTCAGACAAGAGGCCGGCCTTGTAAAAGGGCCGGCGGCAAAAGGAGAGACACCAAGTGCACAGACTTCATCGATATCCGTCATTTTTCATGTTGTTGCTGCTCCTGGCCGCAGCCGGATGTGCCGGCCGCCAGGCAGCTCCGCCGGCCCCCCAGGCTCCGGCGCCGGTTTCCCTGACCGTCTCCGCGGCAGCAAGCCTGACCGATGTGCTCAATGAGCTGATCGCAATTTACCGGGAGAAAAATCCTTCCGTGAAAATATCCACTAATTACGCCGGCTCAGGCGCCCTGCAACGGCAAATCGAGGAAGGAGCTCCGGCCGACTTGTTTATCTCGGCCGCGCCGCGGCATATGGACGCCTTGCAGGATCGGGGACTCCTGCTCGAAAACACGAGAGTGGACCTGCTTGGTAACAGCCTGGTTCTAGTAGCCCGGGAGGGAATACAGGGAGTTAACAGCTTTGAAGAACTGGCTGCCGATACGGTAAGAAAAATTGCTCTCGGCGAGCCGGAAAGCGTGCCCGCCGGCCGTTATGCGAAAGAAACCCTTACTTATCTGGGACTCTGGGACAGGCTGAAGCCCAAGTTTGTTTTTGCCAAAGATGTACGTCAGGTTTTGACTTGGGTGGAGGGCGGTGATGCCGATGCCGGCCTGGTGTATCTGACAGATGCCAAAACTTCACCCGGGGTTTCAGTGATAGCGGCCGCGCCGTCAGGCTCCCACAAGCCAATTCTCTACCCGGCGGCCGTCATTAAAAACAGTGCCGTAGCTGACGCGGCGAAAGACTTCCTGGCTTTCCTCTCCGGAACGGAAGCCGGGGCCGTGTTTGCCCGTTATGGCTTTACGGTGCCAGCCCGCTAACGCACAGGAGTGATTTTTGTTGGAGCTCTCACCACTGTTGATTTCTCTGAAAACCGCGACCGCTGCCACGGCGGTTGCCTTTTTCCCCGGAATTCTTGCCGCGCGTTGGCTCGCTCACACGCCGGGAGGCAGGAACAGAGCATTGGCGGACGGGTTATTGATCATGCCGTTGCTGCTGCCCCCCACGGTAATCGGCTTTCTCTTGCTGCTCGTTTTCGGCAACAGGGGCTTGTTAGGCCGCGTCCTGACCGAGTGGGGGATGCCGGTTGTATTCACCTGGCCGGGTGCTGTTATTGCCGCGGCGGTTGTGACCTTCCCGCTGATGTACCGGACGGCGCGCGGCGCCTTTGAACAGGTGGATCCGGACTTGCTCGACGCCGCCCGCACCATGGGCGCAACGGAATGGCTTGTCTTCCGGCGGGTTATGCTCCCCCTCTCCTGGCCGGGGATTACCGCCGGCATCATCTTATCTTTCGCGCGGGCGCTTGGCGAGTTCGGCGCCACCCTGATGCTGGCCGGAAACATCCCGGGCAAGACGCAAACCATGCCCATCGCCATCTATTTTGCCGTGGAAGGCGGCAAACGTGAGGTCGCGCTGTTCTGGACGCTGCTGATGATTGCCGTCGCCACATTTATAGTCCTGGCCCTGAATTACTGGTCGTATCGCCGGCATAACAACGTCACGCATGGCAGGGTGGGTTAAGATGACGCTTGTCGTTGATATTGAGAAGAGACTGCCCGGATTTCATCTGAAGGTTGCCTTTACTGCCGGCCGGGAGACACTTGGCCTGCTTGGCGCCTCCGGCTCCGGAAAAACCATGACCCTGCGCTGTATTGCCGGCCTTGTCACTCCCAGCAGCGGCAGAATTGTGCTGAACGGGCGCGTACTCTTTGACAGAGAGCGGGGCATCAACCTGCCCAGCCGCATGCGTCGCATCGGCTATCTGTTTCAAAACTACGCGCTCTTTCCACACCTGAACGTAATGCAGAATGTCATGTTCGGCCTGCAATACCTTCCCAGACAGGAACAGGCCAGGCGTGTGGCAGACGTCCTGGCCATGGTCAATTTAAACGGCTTAGAACAAAGATACCCGCGCCAGCTCTCCGGCGGACAGCAGCAGCGGGTCGCCCTGGCCAGGGCTCTGGTTCTGGAACCCGAAGCTTTGCTGTTGGACGAGCCCTTTTCCGCCCTGGACAGCCAACTGCGTAATCAACTGGAGCTGCAACTGGTGGGCACGCTCGCCAAATACCGGGGCAGCTCGCTGTACGTCACCCACAACCTCGAGGAGTCTTACCGCATCTGCGGGGATCTGCTGTTATTAGACGCAGGACGGATTGTCGGCGCAGGCCCCAAAGATACTTTGTTTCGACAGCCGCCAACGGTAATTGCCGCCCGCGTGACCGGTTGCAGGAATCTTTCCCGTGTCCGTGTTCTCTCCTCCGGCACGGTGGAGGCCGTGGACTGGGGCTGCACTTTGCAGCTGACCGCAGCCGTTCCGCCGGGGGCTACTCACATAGGCATCAGAGAACATCATCTGGCGCTGGCTGACGACACACCTGCGGTTAACACTTTCCCCTGCCGTCCGGCCAGGGTGACAGAGTCTCCGCACACCGTCATCCTGGAACTGCTGCTAGAGGGCAATGGGCCAAGCGGTGCGCAGTGCTTATATGCCGAGCTGGACAAAGAGGAGTGGGAGATGCTGCGTGAAAAACCCAGCCCCTGGCCGCTCCGCCTGGATCCGGCCAGACTCTTCCTGACCAAATCTGCCGCGGAAATTCCAGACAATAATTGCCGGTACTAATCAATCAGCAGCGCGCCACACAAAAGCCTCCGAAACATTCGGAGGCTTTTGTGTTCAGAACTCGATGCTATCCCCATGCGGGCCGGCAAGCAAGGACGTATCAAGTCCCCGCTGCCTGAGCCACTCTTTGGTTTTCCCTGTAACAATCACCGGTTTGCGCCTGAGCTCTCTGATGGACGATGAGCCGGTCATCACCATCACTATCTGAATTTCCCTGATAATAGCTTTCAGCTGATAGACCAGTTTGTCCCTGCCTTCGGCCAGCAGAATTTTGGCGGCAAGCCCGGCTACGCCTACGCTGCAGGCGCCCAGTGCCAAAGCTTTGGCAGCCAGCAGCCCGGTATTGACACCGCCTGAGGCGACTATATCAACGCCGGGGGCACCGGCGCGAGCCTCCAGGATCGAAACAGCAGTCGGGATGCCCCAGTCAAGCAGGTCATCCCCGCCCTGCAGGTGCGCTCTCCGCCTTTCAATCAGCATGAAGTTCGTGCCGCCTTTGCCGCCCACGTCAATGGCGGCAACCCCGATTTCCCTGAAAATAGCTGCTTGCTCACGCGCTATGCCAAAGCCGGTTTCTTTTACGATTACCGGAACCTTCACGCTCTGCACAATTTTCTCCAGGCGGCGCCGCTGACCGCGAAAGTCAGTATCCCCACCCGGCATCATCAACTCCTGAGGAACATTGAGATGAACCTGCAGGGCATTGGCTTCAATCATCTCCACAGCCTGCCTGGCCTGTTCAGGGCTGGCATAGGCACCGATGTTGGCAAACACTACTCCCTCGGGATAGGCGTCGCGTACCACCCGGAAGGTCCTTTGCATGAGCGGCTCATCCAGCGCAGCCGCCTGAGAACCGACAGCCAGAGCCAGGCGGCATTCCCTGGCGGAGAGCGCCAGTTCCCGGTTAATATTTTCCGCCTCTTCGACCCCGCCGGTAATAGCATTGATAAACAGCGGGTATTGCAGGTCAATGCCGGCCAGCCTGGCGGATAAATCAAGCCCGTCAAGAGCCGTCTCCGGCAGACAGTTGTGAACGAACTGAATGTCATCAAAGTCCGCGCTGGTCAGGTCACAGCGCACAGTATGCCACAAGTGCTCCCGTTTTCGAGACTGGCGGGACATTTATTTACTCTCCTTTGCTCCCGTTAAAAAGATCTCCAAAAACATCGCCTAAGGTCAAAGCAGGCTCCTTATCAGTAGTCTGCAGCCCGACAGCGTCTTTTTTGGGCCGCGGGTTTGCTTCGCGCATACTGAGGCTGACCCGTTTGGCAGCCGTATTGATTTCCAGAATTTTTACCTTTACCTGCTGGCCTTCTCTGGCTGCTTCAGACGGTTGCTTAACATGATGAGCAGCCATCTGGGAGATATGGACAAGTCCCTCCACTCCGGGGATTAACTCCACGAAAGCGCCGAAACCGGCAAGTCTGGTAACCCGGCCTTCAACCACATCGCCGGCTTTAAATTTACGCGCCACTTCCGACCAGGGGTCAGGTTGCGCCTGACGGACCGACAGCCCGATTCGTTCCCGTTCCGGAATCAGCTCAATCACTTTTACATCCAGTTCGTCGCCAACTTTCAGAGCCTGAGCGGGATGCTCGACGCGGCTCCAGGAAATCTCGGAAACATGGACCAAGCCGTCAATACCACCCACATCGACAAAAGCGCCGAAGTTGGTAAGCCTCCTGACCGTCCCGCGCACAATCTGACCGACCTGCAGTGAACTGAGAACCTGATCTTTTCTGGCGGCCGTCTCCTCTTCCAGGAGCTGTTTGCGGGAAATGACCACCTTGCCCCGTTCCCGGCGCAGTTCCACGACTTTAAAGTTAACCTCTGTGTTAACAAACTCCTTGAAGTCGGGAATAAAGCGCACATCAACCATAGAACCAGGCATAAAGGCCTCCACGCCCCCGCCGATGTCCACAACAAGCCCTGCCGGGCCTGCTTCTTTTACCGTTCCCGACAATACCGTCCCTTCCTGAAGCGCACGCTCCAGAGCCTCCCAGCGCTGCCTGCCTTCGACAGCCCGCCGGGACAGCGTCAGCCTGCCATCCTGCTCGTCAACTTTCCGGACCAGCAGCGTCAGTTCCTGCCCAGGCCGGAAGATATCACTCAGCGACTGATCCGGGCCGGCATTCGTCTCCTGGCGCGGAAGTACCCCCTCGCTTTTATAGCCAATATCGACAAATACCTCGTCGTCAGTGACCTGCACCACGGTCCCCTTTACCTCATCCCCTACGGAGAAACGCTGCAGGGACCCTGTGAGGGCAGACTGCTCCGTAACCTCTTGTCCATCACTCTGTACCGGTTCTTTTTCTGTTGTCATCTTTGTAATAACCTCCTTTATCGTCCAGTCGGGGGTAGAAGCACCGGCGGCGACCCCGACCGATTTTGCCCCCCGTAGCTGACTGCTGTCCAGCTCAGAACTGTGAGCCACTTCGATGGTCATGGTACCTGCTTCCCGGCTGATTTCAACCAATTTGCGGGTATTGGCGCTCTGCCTGCTCCCTATCACCACCATGGCGTCTACCGCCTGAGCGAGACGGCGTACCGCATCCTGTCTTTGCGCAGTCGCCTGACAGATTGTATCATATATCTCAACCGCAGGGTTGATCGCTTTTAGTTTCTCACAGATTTCTTCAGCGATACTTCTGCGTAATGTTGTCTGAAATACAACGGCTACCGGGCTCTCAAGGCAAAGGCGCTCCGCTTCCGCCGCCGTCGATATTACTGTCGCCCGGCCGCGTCCCCAGGCTACGGCAGCCTGTATCTCCGGATGTTCCGGGTCACCTGCTATCAGCACCTGCCTGCCTTTGTCCGCAAGGTCCGCCACCAGTTGCTGCAGCATGCGCACATAAACACATGTGGCGTCAAGAACCCGCATCCCCCGTTCAGCGGCCAGAGCAAACACCTGCGGAGCTGCGCCATGTGTACGGATCAGCACGGTTTCTTCGTCCGGCACCTGTGCCAGGTCAGCCACAAAAGAGATTCCCTCTTCCTCCAGCCGCTGCAGCAGCGCCTCGTTATGCGCCAGTGCGCCAAGCGCATAAACCGGACCGCTTCGCGCGGCCTGCATAGCCATCTCTACCGCCCGTTTCACCCCGCGGCAGAACCCGGCGTGCTTGGCAATCCTGATCTCCAGCGCTCTCACCCCAACCTGCCGGCAGGTTCGTCAGGAGAGATCCCGGCAAAGCCGGCTGATTTCAGCCATAATCTGCCCGGCTACCTGCTCCAGTTGTTCTGCCCGTGTTTTTTGTCCGTCCAATTCGTTAAACTGCATCGGCCTCCCAATTTTCACCCTGACAGGCCGCAACAGCCGGTACGGTCCGACGATAGCCACCGGCAGAATAACCGCGTTGCTTTTTACGGCAATCAGGGCAACACCCGGATGTGGCTGCAGCAAATCCCCTGTTTTGCTCCGTGTCCCTTCCGGAAAGAGCCCCAGAATCCCGCCGTTTCGCAGAATATGCAAAGCCGTTGCGATAGCTCTCCGGTCAGCACTGCCCCTGCGGACCGGGAAAGCGTGTACCCGCCGCAAAGCCCAGCCGAGAACCGGCAACCGGAACAGCTCTTCCTTGGCCATAAAGCAGACCGGCTTGTGGCTGACCAGACAGGCGACTAGCGGCGGATCCCACCAGGAAAAATGATTGGCACAGATAATAAACGGCTGCCCGGACGGGATATTTTCCAGCCCCTGCACCTGCAGTCGGTAACAGACATGGTAAATTCCCATGAATACTTTGCGGATTGCCCAGTACAACATCGGACACGTCCTAGCAGCGTTTACAGGCCGCGGCTGCAATCGCGCCGACAACCTGCTCAACGGTCATTTCTGTAGTATCAATATGAATTGCGTCAGCGGCCGGCCGAAGCGGCGCGCACTCCCGTTCTGAATCAATCTTATCCCTGGCGTCAAGCTCAATCATCATTTGAGTGAGGCTGATTTCCTGCCCCTTGGCCGCCAACTCCGCCCGGCGGCGGCGCGCCCTTTCCTCCAGAGAAGCTGTCAGAAAAAACTTATATTCAGCCTCCGGCATCACATTGGTACCGATATCACGTCCATCCATTACCACGCCGCCGCGTTTACCGGTCTGCCGCTGCCTCTCCGCCAAAATTGCCCTGACCTCCGGGCAGCGCGCCACAACGGAAACATTTCTGCTTACCTCCGGGAGGCGTATATCCTCTGTTACATCACGGCCGTCAAGGAACACCATGTTTTGGTTGTCTGGACCGTTATTCCTGATTTCCAGCCTGACGCTCTGCGCCAGCCGGGCTAATTCACCGGCATCGTGCATGTTTACACCATCCCGCAAAGCGGAGAGCGTAATGGCCCTGTACATCGCGCCGGTATCCAGATAAGTCAGCCCCAGAGCCTGAGCAACGGCTCTGGCAACTGTGCTTTTGCCGGCGCCGGCCGGTCCGTCAATAGCGATACGTGGTTTCATCTCGGTTCCTTTCTGTAAAAAAGACACAACAAAAACAACACCCTAGGTGTTGCTGGCAAACAGGTCGGCCCGCAGTTTGCGGGCTTCCCGGAGATAAAGATGTTTAACCTCATGCCGGCCAAGGCCGGTATTGACATGCATCAGCACACGGATACAAAACGGCATTGCTCCCGGCACATCAACCTCCACCGCACCAAGCAACGGCACATCCGACCAGCCTAATTCGCGTGCTGCCGCCGCCGGAAAGGCCGCGTTCAGGTCGGGGGTCAGCGTAAAAAATATGCTGATAATCTGCTCCTGGCTAAGATGATTCGTCTCCAGCATACCAAGCAGCAATTCTCTTGTCGCGCTGATAATCTCCGTCTCGCTGTTCTGCTGCACATTTATCGCGCCCCGGATTCCTCTGACCGCACTACGCCCCACAACAACGTCCTCCCGCGACTTCCACATCAACTTATTAGATAATACCTTAAGAAGCTGATTTTGGCAAGTAGTTCCGGACGGCAAATTTCATGACTTAACTGAACGGAACGCCTTCCAGGCGCTCAACCGCGCTGAGCAGGCGCCGGACCGCAGGAATAGTCAGCAATGCCTGGCAAACAAGCAACATTACCAGAAAAAACAAGGTGGCCTTTATTAACAGCCTTTCCAGACGGGCGGTCCGGCGGCTGAAATCCCCGGCCAAGCTCAACTGCCTCACTCCTTCGGCCAAACCGGTGCGGCGCAACCAATTCTTCAGCTATTCCTGCAGCCTTTTAGCCTTTAAATAAACCTGCATCCGCACCTGTTCGTGCACTTGGTAGAAAATACGTTCCAAATCCTGTCCGGACAGGGTCAGGCGTTCCGGCTCCAAAATCCTCATGTAGCGAAACTCTTCCCTGGAAGCGAAGCGAATCAAGTCAGAGGGAACTTCAGCCAGTACGGTCATTTCCAGAGGCGCATACGCCACCTCATCTTCGATCTCTTCATCATAGACGGTATAAATATCTCCCCGCTCAATATTTTCCACAAAAAGCCCCTGGACCGGTACATTCCGCCACAAAGCCTCCTGTTGCTGCCGCAAGTCTTCTGCCGTTTCCACCGCCGCCTTGCCGCCAAAGAAAAAGCGGGACGGGCGCGCCTTTCCCCGGTAATCAAAGCGTACTTTGGCACGGATACGTTGCGACACACCGGCTTCTCTGCCGCTGCCTGGCTGGTACTCTTCCACGCTGAGATGTTTTTCGAAACCGGGCTTCAGCACATGAACACCTCCGTGCTTTTCTTATGTAGCGTTCCCCTTGGCTGTAAATTCATTCGCGGAAACCAGGGAAAATTCCTGCCGGAGAAGCTTCCGGTTGTGTCAGCCTCCCGATTTCATCCGGCAGGTATCATTTAACAGTACCAGTCTCCACACTCCGCCTGATTTTTCCAGAACCGTAACAGACCCGGGGTCAACCCGTAGCCGGACCATGGCTGTCAGCTTCATTTCGAGCAGTCGCACCACCGCCATGCGGATCACGCCGCCATGGCTGACCGCGGCAACAGATTTCTCATCATCCAGGTTGTCAGTCATTTTTTTAATCGCCAGTCCCACCCTCCGTGAAAGCATCTGAAAAGACTCCCCCTCCGGCACCCTAAAGCGCGCCGGATTGCGCAGCCAGGACTCAAAAGCTGTCCGCAGCTCCCCGTCCATCTCGGAATAGGTCAGGCCCTCAAGCCTGCCGAAAGACATCTCCCGCAACTCTTCCAACACTTCCGGCTCCAAATTGAACCGGGCCGCCAGCGGCGCGGCGGACTGGACAGCCCGGCGCTGCGGCGAAAGATAAATTTTATGAACCGGGCCGGGAAAAGCCGCCGCCAGGGTTTCTGCCTGTTGCCTGCCTTTTTCCGACAGCTCGGTGTCACTTGTCCCCTGCAGCCTGTATTCACGATTCCACAGCGTCTCGCCATGCCTGATAAAAATTAACCTGCTCATTTTACCCTCTCCTCCCTAAGCACCTTGCTAAATTCTCCGCAGTCCACGCCATGACCTTTTGCTCCGCAACTTAAATTGCGGATGCCGCCCGGAATGCGGTCAGCATTTAGACTCTCAGAATAAATTTCCGGTGAATCAGAAAAATTAAGTATATAATTATGATGGAAGGAGACTTCTCGGATGCTTAACCCTTTTGCTGAAAAGCCAATGCAGCTCGGAGACGCCATTATGGACTGGAAAACCCTTTACCCTGAGCCATACTCCAAAGAAGAGGTCGATCCGTACACAAAAACCCGGATTATCCTGATGAACGGCATCGAGGCGGAAGCGGTAACGTTTTCCCACCAGTTTCACCGTCACTGCAACAACAATGATTTGCGGCGGGAACTGGCCATGTCCCGGCGCATCGAGCAGTTGCAGCAAAAACATATCAACTGGCTGAAACCTATCGGAGAAACCATACTGGAAAACACGATCGGCTATGAGCATGTCGCGGTCGACCTGACGGCCTGGCTTGCCCAGAATGAGCCGGACCCCTATGTAAAGCAAACCCTTGATTTTGCTCTGCTGGAAGACTTTGATCATCTATACCGCTATGCAAATTTACTGGACTTCGACAAAAACATCCCCTCGCACAACCTGGTAAAAAGCTTCGTGGAAATCACCCCGGGACGCCCGACTATTGCCGAACACCGCCATCCCCATGACACAGTCAGACGGTTTATTGACTTTAAGAAGGCCGATATCCGCACCAAGCTGAACATTCTGACCATTACGGCCGGTGAACAGCAAACCATGACCTTTTACAATAACGTGGGCAACACGTATTACAACGACCTGGGACGCCAGCTGTACCAGGAAATCGCCCTCATCGAAGAAGAGCATGTTACCCAGTACGGGTCATTGCTTGACCCGAATGCGACCTGGCTGGAAAGCCTGTTGCTGCACGAATACACGGAATGCTATCTCTATTACTCCTTCTATCAGAACGAAGTTGACCCGCGCGTCAAAAGCATCTGGGAAATGCACCTGCAACAGGAAATCGCTCATTTGCACAGGGCAGCCGCCCTGCTGGCCCAGCATGAAAACAAGCAGTGGGAACAGGTTATCCCCGGCGGAGTTTTCCCGAAACTGCTTAATTTCCGGGACACTCGCGACTATGTGCGAAAAGTCCTTGCCGAACAGCTGGAACTGACAGCCGACAGAGAAGATTTAAGAAATGTCGCCGACCTGCCGGAAAACCACACTTTCTTCTGGTACCAGGACAAGGTAAATCATGATGTCAATTCCGTTCCCAGCCATAAAGTGATTTCTCAGCATCAGAAGGGCAAGGGATCGGACTACCGGGCCGAGGTAAGTCCGCATCCGGTGGAAGCCTTAAGGGACCGCACACGTGACGATGTAGCCATAGCCAGAACAAAACAAAAACAATTTGCCACGGCACGCTAACCCGCTTAAACAAAAAGAAGGCGCAAAGCCTTCTTTCATTTTTTTGGTGTCGGGGACGGGACTTGAACCCGTATGTCGTAGACACACGCCCCTCAAACGTGCGCGTCTGCCAGTTCCGCCACCCCGACACTGCCGTCAATAAAAAAATACCACAATTGCGACAAAAAAACAAGCCCCAGGCTCTGTTTGTCCTTACTGCTATCGGTCTGCGAAAATGAACATTTCAGTCAGCTCGCCTGAGGCGGCATATGAAAAAACCGTCCACTCCGTGTATGTGCGGAAAAAGGTGAACGCCGGCGGAGCCTGTTGCTTCCCGCCAGCCATCCGGCAGAAATGAGCGGACGTCTTCAGAAACAAAGGCGGGATTGCCTTGCAGGAAAGCAGTCACTACTCCGTCGGTTTCCTCCGGCTCATTGGTACAGGTGCTGTAAACGAGTATCCCGCCGGGGCGAAGTGTTTGCGCCGCCGCCTGCAGCATGGCCGACTGGACGGCGGCCAGGGCCGCAAAGTAATGCTCTTGCCGGCGCCATTTCAGATCCGGTTTGCGCCTGATTACCCCGCAGCCGGAGCATGGCACATCCAGTAAGATGCGGTCAAAAGTTCCCGCCGATTCCACTGAAAGATCCCGCACATCCCGGTTCAGGGTACGCACTGTGGACACACCGAGCCGGCGACAGTTCGCTTCAACCAACGCCAGGCGGTGGGGGTAAATGTCAAGGGCGACAATTTCGCCCTTGTTCTGCATGAGTTGCGCCAGGTGGGTGGTCTTACCGCCCGGTGCGCTGCAGCCGTCAAGAACGCTTTCGCCAGGTCGGGGGGCAAGGATTCTCGAGACCAGCATGGCGCTCTCCCCCTGGATTTGACACCATCCCTGCCGGTACGGTTCCAGATCAGTCACCCGGCCGCCGGCTGTCAAAACCACGCTTTCCGGTGTTATCCGTCCGGCTTCCGCTGTCAGGCCCGCGCTGGCCAGTGCCTGCAACAGATGCTCGCGGCTGACTTTTAATGTGTTGGTACGCAGGGTCAAAGGAGCCGGCCTGTTATTGGCCGACAGGAGCGCCTCGGTTTGTGCGGTGCCGAACCGTTCCAGCCAGCGCTTAACCAGCCATTCGGGGTGGGCGTATGTTAAGGCCAAGGAAGCCGCTTCCGAGGGTGCGGCCTCTCTGTTCTTCTGCAGGAAGTCCTGCAGTGAGGAGAATTTACGCAACGCCCCGCGCAGCACGCCGTTCACAAACGGGGCAAGAGCTTTTTTCCTGCTTTTTTTAACCAGCTCCACCGTTGAATGTACGGCTGCCGGCGGCGGCACCCGGTCAAGGTAATACAACTGATAAAAGCCGATGCGCAGGATATCGGGCAACGGCTTGTCCAGGCTGTCAACGCGCCGCCCGGTAACCCGGCTGATCATCCAGTCCAGGGTGGAGCGGTGGGCGGTTACTCCATATGTTATTTCAGCCGCCAGGCTCCGATCCCGCCTGTCCGGTACTTTTGGCAATACCTCAGCCAGTGCAAGGCTAATGAAAGCGCCTTCTTCCGATATACGGGAAAGCGCCAGCAAACTGGCCTCCCTGGCCTCCAGTCCCTTCTCCGGCACCGTAAATCAGTCCCGCCTGCTAATGCCGCGCAGCACCAGCAACCTGATCAGTTGCGAGACAGTTACCGCCAGAGCAGCGATGTAGGTCAGCGCCGCCGCGTCCAAGACCTTCCTGGTGGGAGCAACCTCGTCCCGGGAAAGAAAGCCGGCACCCTCCAGCAGGGCTACCGCGCGGCCGGAAGCGTTATATTCCACCGGAAGGGTTACCAGCTGGAATACCACGGCAAAAGCAAAAAAGAGAATTCCTAAGTCCATTAGCCAGCCCAGGCCGCCCTGCGCAAAAATCAGGCCGACAAAGAAAAGCGGGAAAGCCAGGTGTGTGCCGATGCTGGCCACAGGGAAAATGTTGTTGCGGAAAGCAAGCGGAACGTAGGCGTCAGCGTGCTGGATGGCATGACCGGCCTCATGGGCTGCAATGCCGAGGGCTGCCAGGGAACTGCTCTGGTAGACTCCGGGGGAAAGCCTGATGACACGGCGGCGCGGGTCGTAGTGGTCTGTCAGATTCCCCTGTCCCAACTCAACCGCCACATCGGTCAGTCCCGCTTCATCCAGCAGTTTGCGGGCCACGCGCGCGCCGCTGGCGCCGGAGCGGGCCGGTACGCGGGAGTAGCGCTGGTAGGTAGTTTGAACGCGGCTCTGCGCCCAGAGGGCTAAAATCATGGCCGGGATAATTAAAACAAACGTAATGTCAGGCAAAAAAAACATAGCTCATCATCCTTTCAGACAAAAAATCGGATTGCTTTTTCAACCTCTGCCAGGTTAATCCGGGTGTTGTGGCAGGGGCCAAGCGGCCTGTCGTTAATCACACCCAGCACCGGCAGTCCGTTACAGTCCAGAATGCCGCTCGTCAGGTCCCGCTCGCAGGCAACGGCTACTATCGCTGCCGGCCGCAGCGTCCTGACCGCTTCCCTGGCCAGCGTGCCGCCGCTGGCGATGCGCAGGTGTACTCCTATTCTCTCGCCCATGGTCAGCAGGTCGCCTACCGGGCAGCCGCCGCAACGCACGCAGTTGCCCGGGTTGGCGGTAATGCGGTGCGGGCAGTCACTGTCCTGCAGGCAGTGCGGAAGGAGAATAAGCAGCCGGTGCGGCGCCAGATTCCTGCCACGGCGGCGGGCTCTGACCAATTGGTTATTTACTTCCACAAAGGAACTTTGAATCCGTTCCTGGGCAATTCTCAGGCGCTGCCCAAACCAGAGGACTACGGGGTACAGCAACGATACGGTAAAATTGATCAGTCTGTCCGGCAAGCGGAACGGCCGGGAGGTTAGCAGGGAAATAACGATCCCGATAAAGCCAAGACCGGCTACAACAAGAACCACAAACACCAGGATAACCGCCGCCGCCAGAGGATAACGGGCCAGACCGGCATCACGGTTAAAAAAGGTCAGCCAGGCATAAAGCACAATACTGGCGGACAGCAGCAAACAGGCGGCCAACAGGCCAAGGTAAAGCCTCTTTTTGCTCACCGGCTGCATCACTTCGCTTCCGTAACTTACTCTCCCAGGACGGCGCCTGCCGGAAATCGCTTACCCCGCAGGTACTCAGCCGCCGTCATCACTTTTCTGCCCTGCGGCTGAATTTTTTCCACGAGGTAAGCCCCTTCCCCGGCGGCAACCAGGAGCTTCCCTTCCTCAGCCGGCAGAATCATGCCGCTTACAGTCCCGTTTCCGGGGCCGGGTTTGCCGGCCAGGATTTTCAGGCGTTCCCCCCGGTAAAGAGTATACGCTCCCGGCCAGGGGTTCATGCCGCGCACCTGATTATGGACGGCCAAAGCACCGGCCTGCCAGTTGATTTTTTCCTCCCCCGGGAGCAGGGGCGGAGCATAGGTGGCCAAAGCCTCGTCCTGCGCCCGCCGTTCAATCCGCTCTGCAAGAATGCCGGTTAGAGCCTCAACAATGAGCCTGGCGCCCAGCTTCGCCAATTTGTCATGCAAGTCACCAGACGTGTCGGCAAATGCGATCGCCACGCGCTCCTGCAAAGCAATATCGCCGGTGTCCATGCCTGTGTCCATGTACATGACCGTCACGCCGCTTTCCGTTTCCCCGTTGATTACCGCACGGTGGACAGGGGCCGCTCCGCGGTAGCGGGGCAGGAGTGAGGCGTGAATATTAAGCGCAGCCACTCGCGGCACAGCCAGTAGCTCAGCGGGCAGAATCCTGCCGTAAGCGGCAGTGACCAAAAAATCGGGAGCAAGGCTTGCCAGCTCATCCAGAAAGCGGCTCTCACGTAGCTTCTCAGGTTGCAGAACCGGCAGGCCCAGGCGGAGTGACGCCGCCTTAACCGCAGAAACACCTTTTTTTCGCCCGCGGCCGCTTGGCCTGTCTGGCTGTGTAACCACGGCTGCCACGCTGAACACTTCCTGCAGAGCCAGCAGCGCCGGGACGGCAAATTCCGGCGTCCCCCAAAAAACCAGACGAATATCTTTCATCGCTCCGCCACTGGAGAGGTTTCTTCCACAAAGCGGACAACCCTGTCCACAAAAAGCACGCCGTCCAGGTGGTCGATTTCGTGCTGGAGCGCCCGTGCCAAAAGCCCGCTGGCGCAAAGCTCCCTTTCATTTCCTTCCTCGTCCAGCGCCCGGATAGTTATCCGGTAATCCCGTTCCACGTCGCCATGTATACCGGGAAAGCTAAGACAACCTTCCACATCGGTCTCCCTGCCATCCCGTCCCGTAATTACCGGGTTAATCATTTTCAGCAACCCGTTTTCGTCCCGGATATCAACGACTATGAGCCTCTTGCCGATACCAACCTGGGGTGCCGCCAGTCCCACGCCGTGGACACTGTACATAGTCTCCGCCATATCTTCAAGCAAAACCCTGATACCCGGCGTAATTTTCCGCACTTCTGTTGCCTGTTCGCGCAGCACCGGGTCTCCGGCCTTGCGGATGATACGTACGGCCATCGTGGCATCTCCTTGCTACAACAGATTTTGTGGATCAACATCCACCGTCAGGCGCACATCGCCGACCGGGTCAGAGTTCCGGAAAAAAGACGCTGCCTCTCTGCCCATGGCCAGCAGTTTCTCTAAGGAAACGTCCCGCGCCACCACCTGCCAGCGGAACCGCCCCCGCAGCCTGGAAAGCGGGCATGGCGCCGGGCCAAGAATTTCTGCCTGCGGCTGAAGGAAGTCTGCCAACAGTTCAGCGGCTTGCGTTACATCGTCTTCCCCGCTTCCGGAAAAGAGAAAGCGCACCAGACAGCCAAAGGGCGGGTAGCCCAGTTCCGCGCGGGCCTTAAGCTCCTGCCTGTAAAATCCCTCAAAGTCATGTGTTTTGGCGGCCAAGACAGCATAGTGATCCGGAGCATACGTCTGAACGACAACCCGGCCGCCGGCTTCTCCGCGGCCGGCGCGGCCGGCTACCTGGGTCAGTAGCTGAAAGGTCCTTTCCCCTGCGCGAAAATCGGGAAGGTTGAGCGCCGTATCCGCAGTAATTACGCCTACCAGCGTTACGTTGGGGAAATCAAGGCCCTTGGTCACCAGTTGCGTACCGACCAGCACCTGGTACTCCCCTCTGCGGAACGCGGATAAAATCCTGCGGTGCGCGCCTTTACGGGCTGCGGTGTCTGCGTCAAGACGGGCCAGCCGCCACTCGGGGAAAGCCCTTTGCAGTTCTTCCTCCACCCGCTGTGTTCCCGTGCCGAAGTGGCGGATGTACCGCCCGGCACAGCCCGGGCAGGCCAGCGGATAAGGCTGCCTGTGTTCGCAGTAATGGCAACGCAGTTCCTGTCCGGCAGCGTGATACTTTAAAGCCACCTGGCAATCGGGGCAACGCAGGACGAAGCCGCACTCCCGGCAAAGTACAAAGGTGGCGTAAGCTCTCCTGTTCAGAAAGAGAATAGCTTGGCGGCCGGCCGCCACAGTCTCCGCCAGGGCGGACAGCAACGGGCGGCTGAACACACTGCGGTGTCCTTCCCGCAGCTCCCGGCGCAAATCGACGATTTCCACCGGCGGCAACGGGCGGTCATAAATCCGGCTCGGCAGGCGGCAAAGCGAGTAATCTCCTTCTTCGGCCAGGCGGTAGGATTCCAGCGAGGGGGTGGCGCTGCCCAGCACCACGGCCGCGCCGTGGTGCCGCGCCCGCCACTGCGCCACATCCCGGGTGTGGTAGCGCGGCGTCTCTTCCTGTTTGTAAGAGTGGTCATGCTCCTCGTCAACGATAATCAGGCCGATGTTGTCCAGTGGCGCAAACACCGCCGAGCGCGCCCCCACCACCACCCTCGCTCTGCCTACCTTTACGCGGCGCCACTCATCATAGCGCTCGCCGTCGGAAAGGCGGCTATGCAGCACGGCTACCAGATCGCCAAAACGGGCGGTAAAGCGATCTATCATCTGCGGTGTCAGGGAAATCTCCGGAACGAGCATAATACTGCCCCGGCCTTTGGCCAGGCAGCCAGCTATCGCCTGCAGGTAGACTTCCGTCTTACCGCTGCCGGTCACTCCGTGCAACAGGACAGTGGACGGTGCCATACCCGCCATAGCCGCCTCAATTTCAGCGAGCGCCTGCCTTTGCGCCGCCGTCAGCGGCATGACAGGCTTAACCTGCTCGTCACACTCCGCTTCGGGACGACGACTGACCGGCAACCGGTTAATCACCACCAGGCCTTTTTGCGCCAGCCGCCGCAAGGTGTCGCAGCTGATGCCCAACTCCGCCAGCCTGCCTACCGGCGTCGCGCCGTATTCTGTCAGGTGCCTGAGAGCCTGCGCTTGCTTTCGCCCCGTCACATCGTCCGCGGCGTCAGACCCGGCCAGAGAAGCAACAGGTATGGTTCTGGGGCGGCCGGCACGGTTTTCTTCTTCGGTTATGCTTATTATACCGCTTTGCTGCCAGCGGCGCAACAATCCGTCCCTGCTTATCTCCCGGAACTGCGCCAGCCATTTGACGAGCGGCACTTTACCCTTTTCCCGCAACTGTGACAGCGCCGGAGCCGACGCCTGTTCCTGCAGGCCTGTGAAGGTTACCCATTTTTTGGCGGCACGGCGGGCTGTCGGGGGCAGCATACTAAGCAGAAAATCAAGCCTGCGGCACAAAAACCGTGACGCTCCCCACTCCGCCAGGGCAGTCATTTCCGGCGTCAGCAGCGGTTCTTCGTCCAGGACCTGTTCAATTGCTTTTATTTCTCCGTCCGGCGGTACAGAGGTCGTACCCACACAATATCCGGTCACCCGCCGCCCGCCAAAGGGCACAACCACCCGGCTCCCCACCGGCGCCTGCAAATCTGGCGGCACGCGGTAAGTAAACGGCCGGTCAACCGCATCATGGCGAACGTCAACAATCACCTGAGCAAGTGTTTCTGTTAGGGAAAAGCCTGCGGTCATTGCCGCAGGCCTTCTGTTTGGGTATTATTACCATTATATCTCATAATCTCTATCACCACTTCGTCTACCTTCCGGCTTTGCCGGAGGGTCCCTTCGTGCTGCAACCCTTCCTGGCAGGCCACTTTATGCAACAGCAATCGTTCCGCCTCCATGCGTTTCCATTGCTGACTCATGGCTTGTCTCCTTCCACTTCGCTGCATACTTTAATTCAACATTCAGCAACAATTCCCTGCATGTTTTTGTCGGGAAGGAAACTTTTTACGACTAAATACCGCCCTGTACGGCAAAATACTTTTGGTGGAGCTCATCAAGGATGACCCGGGCAACCTCCAGCTTAGACATCAGCGGCAGTGCTTTTTGTGTACCGTCCCGGAAAAACAGTTGTACAATGTTGGTATCCGTATCAAAGCCGGCGCCGGCTTGGGTCAGGTCGTTGGCCACAATTAAATCGAGATTTTTGGTAGTCAGCTTACCTTTTGCGTATTTAGCAACGTTTTCCGTCTCGGCGGCAAACCCTGCCAGCAATTGATGTGTCTTGCGCTCTCCAAGCTCAGCCAGGATGTCGGGGTTCTTCAGGAAAGTAACGGTCAGCTCGCCGCCTTTTTTGATTTTTTGTCCGCTTTCCGCAGCGGGCCGGTAGTCAGCCACGGCGGCCGCCTTTAAAACAACGTCAGTTTCATTGAAGTGCTGCAGCACCACCTCCAGCATCTCCCGGGCCGTGGTAACCCTGACCAGGTTCACACCGGCCGGAAGCGGAAGGCTTACCGGCCCTGAGACGAGAGTGACCTGCGCACCCTGCTCTGCGGCGGCACGGGCCAGTGCGTAGCCCATCCGGCCGCTGGAACGGTTAGATAAAAACCTGACCGGATCAAGCGGTTCACGGGTTGGTCCGGCGGTGACCAGTACCCGCTTGCCATGCCATTTTTGAGACCGGGCCAGGGCTTCCCCGGCAGCGGCAAAAATATCTTCCGGGGACGCCATCCGCCCGCGGCCGGCATCACCGCAGGCCAGTTCGCCCAGCGCCGGGCCGACAAAGTAAAAGCCAAGACCTGCGAGCCTGGACACATTAGCCCTGACCTGCTCGTTGTCCCACATCGCCTCGTTCATAGCCGGTGCCAGCAATACTGGCGAGCGGGCCGCCAGAACGACTGTGGTCAATAAATCATCGGCAATACCGGCAGCAATTTTCCCCAGGCAATTGGCGGTGGCCGGCGCAATAAGCAAAAGGCTGGACTCTTTAGCCAATCCCACATGCGTGACATTATAGTCTTCACCGCCGGCAAACAGGTCCTGATAAACACGGTTGCCGCTCACGGTCTGGAAGGTAAGCGGCGCGACGAAGCGGCCGGCTGCCGCCGTCATAACCACCCGAACCTCGGCACCGGCTCTGACCAGCAGGCGGCACAACTCAACCGCCTTGTAGGCGGCAATCCCACCGGTTACCCCCAAGACCAGGCGCTTGCCGTCAAACATGGGCAGTCCCACCTCTTTATTTGCTACCTGTTTTTGTCCGCTCGTATGAAATCTTACCCTGCGCCAACTCTTCCAGGGCCACTGAAACATCCTTGCTCAGGCTGGATTCAAACAGGGCAGGCGCGCCGTCATTCAACTGGCGGGCACGCTTTGCTGCCGTGATTACCAGTGTGTATTTGCTGTCACCTCTGGTAATCAGGCGGTCAATAGATGGATAAATCATAACATGGCAACCTCCCTGACCAAGTCCTCAATCAAAGCCATATTCCTCACCGTGCGGCACTGTTCAGCCACTATGACGGCGGCTATCGCGTCGCGGGCTTTCTCCACAGTATCGTTGACAACCAGATAATCGTAAGTGTTGACCTGAGCAATTTCCGCTGCCGCCTCCGACAGGCGACAGCGTATCATACTCTGAGATTCAGTGGCGCGGCCGGTGATGCGGGCGGAGAGTTCCGCGGCGGAAGGAGGCACCAGGAAGACAAACACGCCTCCGGGAAAGTTCTCCCTGATTTGCCTGGCTCCCTGCGTATCAATTTCCAGCAGGACGACACGACCTGCCTCAAGATGTTCCAGTACTTTCCCACGCGGAGTACCGTAAAGCTCCCCGTACACGCCGGCGTGTTCCAAAAAATCACCGGCGCTGATAGCGGCCTCGAATTGGGCACGGCTGACAAAAAAATAATTAACCCCGTCCTGTTCACCGGCACGGGGTGAGCGGGTCGTTTTGGACACTGACAGGACCAACTCCGGGTATTTTTCCAGAAGAGCCCTGCATACCGTTCCTTTACCTGCTCCCGATGGTCCGGAAATAACGATAAGCAAACCCTGCCTGGTCACCGCTGCCTCCTCCGCCCTATTCTTCTTCCTCCGGAATACTGCTCTCCCTGGTGTTCAGCCTGTGTTTCACCGTTTCCGGCTGAACCGCCGACAGCACAACGTGGCCGCTGTCTGTAATAATAACGGCACGGGTACGTCGGCCATACGTGGCGTCAATCAGCATGCCCCGGTCACGGGCCTCGGTTATCACGCGCTTAATCGGCGCGGATTCCGGGCTGACAATGGCAATGATCCGGTTGGCGGAAACAATGTTGCCAAACCCTACGTTAATCAATTTTATCTGCAACTGCTTTCTGCCTCCTTTTTCCCATATGCTTCCTCCGTCTGCTCTGTTTACTAGTATAACGGAAACAATGGAAATAATGCAAGAGGTAAATCAGCGCGGCTCATACTCACTCATTCTATATTTTGCACCTGCTCACGCACCTTTTCAAGCTCCGCCTTGATCTCCACCACGAGACGGGCCAGCTCAAAGTCCCCAGCTTTGGATCCGATAGTGTTGATTTCACGGAAAAGCTCCTGGGCCAAAAAATCAAGCTTCCTCCCCACAGTTTCATCCAGCGCCATTGTCTGCCGGAAATAAGCAAGGTGGCTTCGCAACCGCACCAGTTCTTCCGTGATATTGCTCCGGTCGGCAAACAAGGCCGCCTCTGCAAACAGGCGCGCCTCGTCCAATCCGCAGCCGCCAAGGTATTCCTTTAAGCGCTCTGTTAATTTCTTCCGGTATTCATCCGCCACCGCCGGCGCCCGGCCGGCCAGCTCTGCAAGATATGACTCCACCAGCAACAGACGTTGCCTGATGTCAGACGCCAGGCGCTCCCCTTCCGCACGCCGCTGTTCAACCAGTTGCGCCAGTGCCCGGTTTATAACCGGGGCCAGCACGCTCCAGGCCGTTTCCAGGTCTGGAGCCTCGTTTTCCAGGCTCAGCACCTCGGGGAATCCGGACAGCAGCTCCGCACCGGGCAAGTCACCCTCCCCGCAAACCTCGCTAAGCTCGTAAAGCGCCCGGTAGTAGCTTTCTGCCAGTGAGCGGTTCAGGATAACTCTCTTCTTTCCCGCGTTAACCTGACTTCCAAACACAGAGACTTCAACCCGCCCGCGGCCGGCAGCCTGCTGCACCGCGCAGCGCACCCTTTCCTCCAGTGCCTGGAGGTCCCGCGGCAACCGTACGGCAATATCAAGAAAGCGGTGGTTTACCGAACGTATTTCCACTTTATAATAATAGTCCTCTCCGGCAACACTATCCGCCTGGCCAAAACCTGTCATGCTCTTTATTTGTCATCCCTCCCCGAAAAATTACTGCTATAAAATCAGCGCTCTCAACCGCGAACCAATCACAGGATAACCGTATCCCCCTCCAGGCGGGAAAAATGCTTTTTGTCAAAAGAATAGATGGTCGCCGATCCGTTCTCCGCAGCATGTGCTGATAGATAGGCGTCGACATAGTCCACATTTTTTTCCCTGTAGAGCAGCAGGGCGTTCCTGACAGTCTCCTTTTCATGTGCCTGGATGCCATCGGCCTCAATCAGAGCCAAAAGTACTTGCACTATCTCCGGCTTCCCGTACCCGTAAAAACTTTCCAGCGTCCAGACAAGCTCGGCCACAATCAGCGGGTGGATAAAAAGGCGCACTTCCCCCTGTTCGGCAGCGAAAAACAAAGCACGTGCCCGGGTGAACATCCCTTCGTGGTCACGGATCAGAAAGCGCAGGAGCACATTGGTATCGAGCCAGCCTTCATTCCGTTTGCTCATATTTCCCCGCCTTTTCCGCCACCCTAGTCCGCGTTTTATCCTCTTCGTCGTCAACTCCCGCAAACGGCCTCTTTGCCGGTAAAATACCCGCCAACTCGCACAGTTTCTTCTTTTTTAGCAACTCCACCACAATTTCCCCGTTCTCTTTCTGTCTTAACAGGATTTCATCCCCTATTTCAGCACCCATTGCCCGGCGGATTTTCGCCGGGAGCTGTATCTGCCCTCTGCCTGTAATTTGTGTTCTGTCTGAAATCATGCGCAACCCTCCTTCACTGAAAACATTATATCAATGAATATTGAATTATTCAATGAGGGAGAGCGGTTTTTTGCCTTTTTTCAGTCGTTTCCCCACCCGAGGCCCCTCTCAGGGAGCAAAGCAGATAAGCAAAAGCCTTGATGACGGCGGGAAAAAGTGACACTGTCAGGACAGCAGCCCAGTGCTCCGTCCCAAGTGGTACAGTCCCGAAGACCACGGCCAGCCCGGGGTGGTAGAGAACCGCCAGCAACAAGCCAAAGGAAAGCAATACCGCTCCCACCAGGCTGGGGTTGGAGTAGAACGGCGCCTCTGGCCCGCTGCCCGGTTCACTGCGGCAGTCAAACACATATAACAGCTGCAGGACAATCAGGGTTGTAAAAACCATGGTCTGCGCCTCAGCGAGCGCCATCCCCTGCTGCAGTGACCAGGCAAAAACCGCCACGGAGGACAGGCTGATCAGCGTCCCGCGCCACAACACCTCCTGCCAGAGTCCCCGGGCGAATATTCCCTCCCGTGGCGGTCGCGGCGCCCGGCGCATCGCCCCCGCTTCCCCTCTCTCCACACCGAGTGCGATGGCAGGGAGTCCGTCGGTGACCAGGTTGATCCACAGGATCTGAATGGGTCGTAGCGGAAGGGGAAGACCGGCCAGCATAGCAAATAACATAGTTAATACTTCTCCGGTATTGCATGCCATCAGAAAGCGGATAAATTTGCGTATGTTGTCGTAGACACCGCGCCCCTCTTCCACGGCGCTGACGATGGTGGCAAAGTTGTCATCTGCCAGGACCAGTGAAGCTGCTTCGCGGGTTACGTCCGTACCCGAGCGTCCCATCGCTATGCCAATATCTGCTTCCTTGACGGCGGGAGCATCATTAACGCCGTCGCCGGTCATCGCCACCACATGACCGCGCCGCTTCAGCGCCCTGACAATCCGCAGCTTGTGGGCAGGATTTACCCGTGCGTAAACATGTATTTTTTCCACTATCCGGCCTAATTCCTTATCGCTAAGCCGGTCAAGTTCCCGACCGGTCAGGACTCCCCCGTCTGACGGCAGAATTCGCAGCGTCCTGGCCACAGCAACCGCCGTAGTCCGGTGATCTCCGGTGATCATGACGGTCTTAATACCCGCTGACTGGCATTTTCCGATGGCCGGCAGCACTTCCGGCCGCGGCGGGTCAAGGATGCCAAACAGTCCGGCAAAAACCAGCTCCCATTCGTGGTCGTCACCCGGTAATCCTGTTGCTTCCCGGGCCTGCAGCGGCCTGTAGGCCACCGCCAGGCTCCGCAGGGCCAGGGCGCCCATGCGTTCCGTTTCGGAGAACAGGCGGGCACGCGTTCTCTCGTCAAGTTTGCGCACCTCGCCGCTTTCTAAAATTTTGGCACACCGATCAATAACTACTTCCGGGGCACCTTTAACATAAACTGCTTTACCTTGCTCACCGGCATAGACCACCGACATCCGCCTGCGTGACCCGTCAAAGGGAATTTCTGCAATGCGCCGCAGCCGGCGCTCCAGGTCTCCCCGCCAAATTCCCGCCCGGGCCGCTGCCACCAGCAGCGCCCCCTCCGTCGGATCACCGTCTACCCGCCATTCATGCCTTTCGCCGCGCCAGAGCGGGCGCACCACTGTATCTCCCCTGCGCAATTGCGCATTATTACACAGCGACGCTGCCTGCAGAGCCACCGCCAAATCACTTTCCGGTGCCGGCCTGATTATTCTGCCGCCCGTCATAAACCGCCCCTGCGGGCTATACCCTTCTCCTTCCACCTGGTAGCGGTTGCCGCCGGCCCAGATCTCACGCACATTCATCATATTCTGCGTCAGTGTCCCCGTTTTGTCGGCACAGATTACAGTAGCGCAGCCCAGCGCTTCCACCGCCGGCAGGCGACGGACGATAGCTTTTTTTTTCGCCATGCGCTGCACGCCGCCGGCCAGTGCAATCGTAACCACCGCCGGCAGTCCTTCCGGAATGGCAGCGACGGCCAGGGAAATGCCAGCCAGCAGCATCTTATGAACCGGAAACCCGCGGGCCAGTCCCAGGAAAACGACAACAGCACAGACAACGGCACAGGCAGCCACCAGCCAGCGGCCCAGTTGGGCAAGCCGTTTCTGGAGCGGAGTTGTTTCCGCGCCGGCTGCCTCCAGGAGGTGGGCAACCCGCCCCATTTCCGTCTGCATACCGGTACCTGTCACAACTCCGCTGGCGTGTCCCCCTGTAACATGCGTACCCATGAAGGCCATATTCACCTGGTCGCCCAATGCGCACCCTGTGTCCGGCAACGCTTCCGCCTGTTTCAAAACCGGCGCGGATTCTCCCGTCAGCGGAGCTTCGTTAACTGACAGCTGGCTGACTCGGCAAAGCCGGATATCGGCTGGAATCCGATCCCCTGCCTCCAGCAATACGATATCGCCGGGGACCAGTTCCGCGGCGCCAAGCGTACGGGCTACCCCGTTGCGCAGCACACGGGCTGCAGGCGCGGCTAAATCCCGCAAGGCCTGCAAAGACCGCTCCGCCTTTTGCTCCTGGAGAAAGCCAAGCAGGGCGTTAAGCAGGACGATGGCCAAAATTGTCAGAGCGTCAGTGTGTTCACCGAGCGCAGCTGAGAAAACTGCCGCACCGAGAAGCACCAGAACCATGAAATCCCTGAACTGAAACAGGAACTTTTTCCAGGGCGATGCCCGTTTTTTCTGCTCCAGGAGATTGGAGCCGAAAACATTCAGCCTTTCGCGTGCCTCATTTTCACTCAACCCGGCAGCTAACTCAACCGCAAAATTTTTCAGAACTTCTTCAGATTCCAGGACATGCCAGGAAAGCTTCATCTTTTCACCCCGCCAGGACGTGTTATTTCAACTCAAGTATATGGCGGCGCGGAGCGGAAAAGCACAAAACCAGCCTCCACGGGCTGTTGCCAGCCATGTGGCGTCCTGCTATACTGAAAAGGCAGTTAAGGACGGAGGTAACGCATGAATTACGATGGAATCACGATGGCTGCCGTCTGCCGTGAACTTAAGGAATGTCTGGGCGGAGCGCGGGTGGAGAAAATATATCAGCCGGGGCAGCAGGAAATATTGCTGCACCTGCGCCGTGCGGAACACCGCTTTGTCCTTCTTTGTTCCGCTCACCCTCGTCTGGCCCGTGTCCATTTGACCGGCGTGCGCGCCGAAAACCCGGCGGTACCCCCGTCTTTCTGCATGCTGCTGCGCAAGCACCTGAGCGGGGCTAAACTATTACAGGCAGAACAGGACGGCTTTGAAAGAGTTTTGATCCTGTGTTTTGCTTCCACTGATGACTGGGGGCAGAAAACAACCAAAAAACTGATTTGCGAAATAATGGGCAAGCACTCCAACCTCATCCTGACCACAACGGATGAACAGGGCGGCGAACGAATCCTTGGCAGCTCCCGCACCGTCACATCCCGCATCAACCGGCACCGTACAGTACTGCCGGGAGAACTTTACTGCCCGCCTCCTGTTCAGCACAAACTGTCCCTGCAAACTGTGGACGAAGAAGACCTGGCAGTGCGCCTGAGCGGGGAAGGATCTCCTGAACAACTGCTGGTCGGCGCGGTAATGGGTATCGGCCCTGAAATTGCCCGCGAAATAATGTTCAGAGCCGGCGGCTCTGAACACATCCATCCACTGGAAGCATTGCGCAGCCTGACAGCCTGCCTCCGCAAACTGGCTGATACGGTAGCTGGCGGCAGCTATAACCCCTGTATTGCCAGTTCCCCTGACGGAAAAATATTCTCTTACTCGCCAGTCCGGCTCACACGCTTTCCCGACTCATGGCTCTCGTTTTATCCATCCGTAAACGAAATGCTGGATAGCTTCTATTCCCGGGCGGCCCGCTTGCTGCAGGAACAGCAACTACTGCATCGCCTTTCCTCCGCCGCCCGAACCGCCCTGGCCCGCGCGGGAAAAAAACAACTCCTGCAGGAACAGGAGTTGCAGGAAGCAGAGGGGTCTGACCGTTACAGGATGTACGCAGAGTTGCTGACGGCCAGTTTTCATCTCCTGCAGCCGGGAAAACAGGAAGCGGCGGTCATCAATTACTACTCCCCCGCACAGGAAACCATCTTGGTTCCCCTGGAACGTGCCCTTTCCCCCAAGGAAAACGCCAGACGCTATTTTAAAAAATACCGCAAGCTGAAAGAAGGCGCAGCGGTTATCGCACAGCAGCTGGAAATTACCATGCGGGAAATTAGCTATCTGGAGTCTGTTCTCACAGCGTTATCCTATGCCGACCTGACCAGTCTTTCGGAAATACAGGATGAAATGGAACAGGCGGGCCTGTTACCAGCTCCGTCTGCCAAAAAACCTCGCCCGGCACCTTCCAGCCCGCTGTCTTTTGTTTCCGCCGACGGGATAGAAATCCTGGTCGGGAAAAACAACCGTCAAAACGACCTGTTGACTCAAAAGATGGCAAAAGAGTCCGACACCTGGCTGCATGTTAAATCCTATCCCGGCTCGCACGTCATCATCAGAAGCTCCGCACCGCCGGAGCGCACACTGCTGGAGGCGGCGAGACTTGCCGTCCGTTTCAGCAAAGTGTCCGGCACGGGAAAAGCGGAAGTGGACTATACCCTGGTCAAACACGTCCACAAGCCGAAAGGCGCCCGTCCCGGGATGGTTATCTATAGCCATCATTCTACAATTAGCGTTACTGCAGATCAGAGAACGTTATAAATAAAAATATTTCGCCTCCCAGGAAGGAAATTTATCATCTTATGTAGAAAGAAGTAGCATCAAATTAGCTTTAGATTTCGGGGCGGCAACCACAGCAGTAAGAATGTAGCCAGAAAATGCTTGCCCGCTTAAGGGAGACGGTAAGGTGCAGGAGTATTATACCGTATCTGAAGTGGCGGATATGAAAAACGTCAACGCAGAAACTGTCAGGCGCTGGTTGCGTACCGGCAAACTAAAGGGACAGCGCCTGGGTGGCACCAAATCGGGCTGGCGCATCCACCGTCATGACCTGACCCCGGTTGAGGATATTGAGCCGGAGCGGCGAGTAGTTGACCTGATTAAGCACATCTTGGAAGACAGGGCCATGTTTAACCAATTCGCCCGTGACGTCCTCTATCAGCTGAAAAAGACTACGCGCTACCTGCTGCCAGAAGAGACAACCGAAATGTTCCTGGCCCGCACCAAAGCAAAAGACCCGGACCTGACAGCTGAACTGTGGCGTGGCCGGGTCGCGGAGCAAAAAGAATTATTGGAAGAAACATACCGGTTACTGGAAAAGAACTATGAGAACTGCAAAAAACACTGGAAGCAAAAAACGTTGGGCCGTTAAGGCCCGATATAACAACTTACAGGACTATCTGAAAAAAGACCTGCAGGACAGCCAGCACCACATGCAGGGCGGCAAAGAACACCGCCGCCAGAGCGAGCTTGTGATGCCAGCGACCGCGGGCTATTTTTTTGTGCCTGCGCCCCAGGTAAACTGCCGCCAGCGCCGCCTTAAGCAAAACTGCCGCCAGCAAGCCAAACCAGACCAGCAGCGATTGGCCGAAAATCAGCACTTTTGCACTCCTCCTCCGCCGCCCTGCCGCACGGTAATCTGTTCAGCAGCCGCAATTCTTCTGCAGCGCCCTGGCTATACTGTCGTTAAAGATCCGGCCGGAGTTATGCATGATAGTATCTATGCCATGCGAAGTTTGGGTGAACTTCATTGAAGCGAGACAGGGGTAGCTCAGGGCGATCAGCCCGCAGGAGGGTACGGCCCCGGCCGCATCCAGCCCCAGTATGCGGCCCGCGGTATATTCAGTTGAACCGCACGGCGAGCCGCGCAGCACAGTAACAGCGGCTATTTTCCCCTCACCGTCAACACCGGCCTCCAGCACCGGCTTTCCGAAGCAGGCGGCAAATTTGCTGATGTATTCGTCCGCATAGTGTTCCGCTGATTCACCGTAACCTGCCGTTTCGGTATCCAGGGAGCAGAGCGGCTCGGCAAAAACAACGGCCGCCGAAAGCCCGCGCAGTTCCCGGCGCAATTGCTGCCGCATTCCCGGGGGGAGCCAGGCGGAGTTGTCAACAGCTACTATAACCGACCGGGCACCGCTTTTCCGGACCACAGCGGGCAACAGTTGCGCCGACTGCGGAGTTTCCGACACATGCAAAATCAGGTCGGCGGACATTTCATCCACGGGCAGGTATTTTTCAGGCTCATCAACAATCTGTTCGCTGATTGCCGGTACAGACCAACAGCTGACCTGCCAATTTTCCGGGGCTTTCGCCCGGAGATGTCCGGCTATCCGTTGCCCGTAAAATCCCTGCGAGAGCAATAACAGTTTCATTTACTCACCCTTTCGTTGCCGGCGCCGGCAATTCGCTTAAATCCTTCAGTCCAAAGTACCTGAGGAATTCTCTGGTTGTGCCGTACAGTATCGGCCGGCCGGGAACATCTTTGCGGCCGACGACCCGGATAAACCGTCTTTTGAGCAGCGTGTCAAGCACGCCGTCAGGCTTGACGCCGCGAATCACTTCAATATCGACTCTGGTCACGGGCTGACGCCAGGCAATAATACCCAGGGTTTCCAGCGCTGCCTGTGAAAGGGTGTAGCGGTTTTCCTCGCGGGAAAGCTTTTCAACGGTTGCCGCCGCTTCAGGTTTGGTAGCAAGCTGGTACCCGCGGGCTATGTTCATAACCTGCAGGCCGCGGTCGGAGGCCTGATATTCCCGCTGCAGGATCTCGAGGCAGAAGCGGACGTCCCTGACTGCGGCGCCGGTTATTTCAGCTATTTTGTCAGCCGGAAGCGGCTCCTCGGCCACAAACAGCACGGCTTCCAGCAACGGTTTAAGATCCACCTGCAGCAGCCTCCCGGTTAAAAAGCGTTTCGCTTACATATCAGCAGGCCAAATGGCCGGTCCTGCCAGACGCTGATTTTTCGCCGGCGGATTAATTCCAGCAGAGCAAAAAAAGTGACAATTATCGCCGTAACGCTTGGCCGTTCCAGAAACAGCTCCCGGAAATCAAGGCCATCCCGGTGACCGGCCAGTTTTTTCAGTACCTGCTTCATCTTGTCGCTGACGGACAGTTCATCGGTTTCAACTTCCCGGGGCAGCGCCTCATGGCGCGAAAGCAGTTGCTGAAAAGCACTAAGCAGGCAGGATAGACCTCCGGCACCCGCGGCCTCAGCAGCGGACGGGTTGACCAGCATGGTTTTGCCGCCGGGTGACCGGACAAAAACCCTTTTCTGTTCCTGTTCGCAGAGGCGCAGTTCCTTGGCCACTGTCTGAAAATAGCGGTATTCCAGCAGGCGCTGCACAAGTTCTTCCTCCGAGGAAATCAGCGGCGCGGTTTCTTCCGCTTCGTCGGCGGAGGGCTTCATTCCGGGCAGCAACTTTTTAGATTTCAGCTTGAGCAGGGTGGCGGCCATCACCAGAAATTCCACCGCCACATCCAGGTTCAACTCTCGCAACTCATGCAAATATGCCAGATACTGAGCCGTGATTTCCGCTATTTGTATGTTGCAGATATCCACCTCCGCCTGCTCAATCAGGTGAAACAACAGCGCAAAAGGTCCCTCAAAGACCGGCAACCGGACATAATACTCCTCCACGGCTTCCCTTCCCTTAAGCGCCAGGCGCTTATAACTTAAGGTGCATGGCCTCGCGGACAGCTTCCATCGTTTCTGCGGCCTTCTCTCTGGCCTTAATGGCACCTGACGCCAGTATTTCGCGGAGATAGTCCCGATCCCCTGCTATCCGGCGGCGACGCTCGTAAATCGGCGCCAGGAAACTGACCAGCTTTTCCGCCAGTTCCGCTTTGCACCGGACGCAGCCTACTTCGCCCCTGCGGCAGGTATCAGCCACCCTGGCGGATTCGCCGTTGTTAAACACGCCGTGAAAAGCATAGACGGTGCAAATCTCCGGGTTTCCCGGGTCGGTTTTGCGTATTCTGCCCGGGTCGGTAATCATCATGCCAACCTTGCGGCGTACCTCATCCGGCTCATCAGCCATCTCGATGGTATTGCCGTAGGATTTGCTCATTTTACGACCGTCGATGCCGGGCAACAGTCTGACCTGGTTAAGAATGGTCGCCGGCTCGGGAAAGACCGGCTTGTACAAATGATTAAAGCGTCTGGCTACTTCCCGGGTCATTTCGATATGCGGCGCCTGGTCCTCGCCCACCGGAACGGCATTGGCCCGGTAAACCAGAATATCAGCCGCCTGCAACAGAGGATAGCCGAGAAAACCGTAAGTCGCCAGGTTTTTTTCCCGCAACTGCTCGATCTGGTCCTTGTAAGTGGGACAGCGTTCCAGCCAGGAAAGCGGCGTAAACATCGAAAACAGAAGATGCAGTTCAGCATGCTCCAAGACGTCCGACTGACGGAAAATCACGCTTTTTTCCGGGTCCAGGCCTGCGGCCAGCCAGTCGGTCACCATCTGATAAGTGTTTTCCCTCAGGTCTCCGGGGTCTTCGTAATTCGTGGTCAGGGCGTGCCAGTCCACCACGCAAAAAAAACAGCGCCATTCGTCCTGCAGTCTCACCCAGTTTTCCAGGGCACCCAGCAGGTTGCCAAGCTGCAGCCGCCCTGTGGGGCGCATACCGCTTAAAATCACTTGTTGTTCCGGCAAGGTTGTCACTCTCCCTCCCGCTGTTGCGGGAAATATTTACAGCAGGCCGCCGGTTAAAATTGCGCTGACGGCCAGGATTATCTCCATGGCACCGGCAGCCAGCGGCTGCAGGAGACGCGGCAGGATGCCGGTGAATATCAACAGAATTAGGATTAACGGGCCGTATTGTTCCAGCTGGTTGAAACTGTAGGCCACGTTCCGGGGCAAAAAATAGGCCAGAACTTTGGATCCGTCCAGCGGCGGAAACGGCAACAGATTAAAGACGCCCAGAAAAACATTGTAAATAAAGGTGGCTGTCATCAGCTCTCTGACAAGCCGGTGCTCATGAAGGAGCGGTATGCCGGCAAAAAGCAGGCTGAACACGAGCGCCAGCAGAAAATTCGCGGCAGGCCCGGCGAGACCCACCAGAAACATACCGCGGCGGCGGTCTCCCCTGAAATACATGGGGTTTACCGGTACCGGCCTGGCCCAGCCGAAGCCCACCAGCCAAAGTGCCAGCAGCCCGATGGGGTCAAGATGGGCCAGCGGGTTCAGCGTCAGGCGGCCCTGGGCTTTCGCCGTCGGATCCCCAAGGCGGTGGGCAACCAGCCCGTGTGCCGCTTCATGTACGGAAAGCGCCAGCAGCAGCGCCGGGATACGTACCAGAAGATTACCGGTCAGCATCGTTGCCGCTTCCTTTCTCAGTCTCTGCTTCAGCAAAAAGCTCTTTTATCAGATTCATTTCTTCCTCCCTTGAACTGACACGTCCGTCAAGCCTCGCTTGCCGGACTGCCTTCAATACATGCTGAAACCGGGGTCCGGGCCGGTAGCCCATGCTGACCAGGTCGTCGCCGCTGACGCCGGGTTCCTGGTGGCGCAGCTTTTCCCAATAAAGGGAAGTGGCCTCCCAGATGCGGCCGGAAGCGCTTTCCGCCCGCAACATCAGCAACGTTTCCACCGGTTGGCCTGCAAAAGCAAAATAGATGCGGCCGGCGGAAAGCTGTCCCGCTTCCAGCAATTCCAGCAGATCCGGTACGGCTTGTACCACTGCCAGCAGGCGCTCGCGTTCCTCCCTGCGCAAGCGCAGCCTGCGGCTTAAATGCCGTACCTCCTGGAAAGGCAGTTCCCGCAGCAGCGCCGCCAGGTACATTACAGACTGCAGCGGTGCGGCGTCAGGCCAGGCGCGGCAGGCAAATCTAAGCGTCTCTCGGACTGACTGCAGGCGCAAATGCACCTGTTCCGCAAAACGCACTCCCGGGAAAAGGTCTGCGGCCACGCCAAGCTCAAAGTAGCGCCTGATAATCTCCGGAGCCTTCTCCTCCAGCCAGACCAGCTTCAGTTCTTCATACAGGCGCTCTTTGCTTACTTTTTCCAGCAGCCTGGATTGCACTGCGTTTTCCAGCAGCGAACGGGTTGTCTCCTCAAGAACAAAGCCAAAACGCTGCTCAAAACGGAGAGCCCGCAGCAGCCGCAGAGGATCTTCCACAAAGCTCAGGTTGTAAAGGACTCGTATCAGTCCGTTGTCCAGGTCTTGTGTGCCGTGGAAATAGTCGTGCAGTTCGCCGAAGTGCGGCGCGTTCAGGGAACAAGCCAGTGTATTGATAGTAAAGTCACGGCGGAAAAGGTCTTTTTTCAGGCTGCTTTGCTCCACCTCCGGCAGAGCTGCCGGCCTGGCATAATACTCCTGGCGCGAGCTGGCCAGGTCAATTCCCGTGCCGTCAGCAAGCTGCAACTGTGCCGTGCCGAATTGCTCATGGACTTTCAGTCTGCCGGGAAGAAGTTCATGAAGTTTACCGGCAAAGGCAATCGCCTCCCCTTCTACTACCAGGTCCAGGTCCTGAGTGGGCAACCCCAGCAACAGGTCACGGATAAATCCACCCACCACAAAGACGCGGACGTTTTCCCTGTCCGCCTTTTGTCCCACCAGGAAAAGCAGGCTTTGCATCTGCCTGGACAGGCGTTCTTTAAACAGCGGAGTCAGATCCTCGCCGTGCTGCGGCAGGGAACCGCCCGCACTGCAGTTTATTTTCGGCACGCCCTCCAGATTGCGCAACACATCGGTACGGGTCACAATACCGACAATTGTTTCCGACTCCAGTACCGGCAAGCGGCCGACGTTATTGTCAATCATGATTTGCTGCAGTTTCTTTACCGGCATTTCCGGAGTGGCCGTCAACGGGTTCCGGTTCATGTAGCCTTTGACCGGAGCATGGCCGAGGCCGTGGTGAGCGGCTTTTTCCAGGTCACGCCGTGAAATTATACCCACCAGTTTCTCTCCCTCAACCACCGGGAAACCGCTGTGCCCGTAACGAAACATCAGTTCCCGTGCCCGGTCCACAGGAGTTTCGGGGTCAATGTTCCGCACGGGAGACGACATAATATCTCTGGCCGTTGTCACCGGAAACAACTGCCGGTACATGGAAGCGGTCAGATTTTCCTTCACTTCTTGCAGGGAACTGCCCCTGACGGTCGCCGAGGCTGCCTTGGCATGACCCTTGCCGCCGAATGGCGCCAGCACCTGCGTCAGGTCAAAACGGTCCAACCTGCCGCGCCCCACGATATAGATGCGGTCATCCATGGCCACAACTGAGAAAACAACATCCACATCCTCGATTTCAATCAGCTTATGGGTCAGCAAGGCCAAGCCGCCCACATAGCTGCCGCTGTCCGCGGAAGTAACGGCCACACGCACACCGTGCGGCTCATGGTATTCGGTGGCAGCCAGCATCTCGTCCAGGATGGAACGTTGCTCTTCGCTGAGCGGCTTGTTCAAAAATTCGTTAACCACCCGCAAGTTGACGCCGGCCTGCCACAGCCGGTGCAGAACGGCAACATCACGTTCCGAAGTCCCGGTATAGGTCAGGCAGCCGGTATCCTCATATATTCCAAGGGCAAACAACGTCGCCTCAAACGGTGACAGCGGCAGCTTTTGCGCCAAAATTCTTTCCAGCAGCAACGTGGTAGTCGCACCCACCGCTTCACCGGCCAGCAGTGTGGCAGGGATATCGTTATCCGCCGCAGGGTGGTGGTCATAGACATGTATTTCCTCCACCTTTTCCAGCAGGCCGGCGGGCAGACCCAGGCGCTCCTTCCGGCGCGTGTCGGTCACCACCAGCAGTTCAATCTGCGACAGATCCAGCTCTTTCGAAGAGCGGATATTCAGAACATCTTTGTACAGTGCGGCAAACTCCTGGACATTCTGATTAAAAACACCGGGAGAGAGCAGCACAGCGCCGGGGTACAGTTTGCCTGCTGCAACCATGGAAGCCAGCGCGTCAAAATCAGCGTTCCTGTGTGTAGTGACGGCACGCATACCTGCTCTCCTCTCCAAATCCTTCCCCATTATACCATAAACGTTCGGCAAACCCAATAAAAAAGACGGGAGTTAAAAAAACGGGAGGTACTCCCGTTTTCCGCCCGACCGTTCCGCGTTCCACGCACTGAAAAAGCTTATCCTCTTGGCTTAAACACCAAAGCGGCAAAAAAGCCAAACACAATGGCAGCGGTAATACCTGAACTGGTCAGTTTGAACATCCCGGTCAGGATACCGATAATGCCGCTCCGTTCAGCTTCCGCCACCGCTCCCTTCACCAGAGCGTCTCCGAAACTGGAAATCGGCACCGTAGCACCGGCGCCGGCAAACTGCACCAGTGGCTCGTACAGCCCAAGCCCCGATAAAACCGCCCCGGCTACCACCATGCCTGACAGGACATGGGCGGGTGTCAGCGGGGTCAGGTCCAGCAACAGCTGCCCGACAAGGCAGATCAGCCCGCCGACCAGAAAGGCGGTCAAATATGTGCCCACTTGGTCTCGCCCCCTTTCGCCGCTTCAAACAGGATGGCCTGCGCAATGCAGGGAATGCTGTCGCCCTGCAGGTAGGAAGTGGGGCTGTGCAAGGCACCGGTAGGCACCACCAGAATGCGCCGCAAATCGCCCTCCCGCAGGCGCTTAAACAAGTGGGCGATGGTGACGACGGCCGAGCAGGCGCAGCCGCTCGCACCGGCCTCCACCTGCTGGTGGCTGTAATAGAGCATTACACCGCAGTCAAGATAACGGTCGCCGATGTCAAGCCCCTGTCTCTCCAGCAACGCTAAATTCGCTTCTCTCCCTACCATTCCCAGGTCCCCGGTTGCTATCAGGTCCACCTGTTTCAGCTCAAGGCCGGTATCCCGGAAATGCTGGTAAATTGTATCGGCTGCGGCCGGCGCCATGGCCGTCCCCATATTAAAAGGGTCCTTGATTCCCAGGTCATGCACCTTGCCGATAGTCGCCGCCCTGACTAAAATGTCACCTTCCAGGCCAACGACCACGGCCCCGGCTCCCGTGGCCGTCCACTGCGCCGTGGCCGGCCGCTGGACGCCGTATTCCGTGGGGTAACGGTATTGCCTTTCCGCCCCGCAGTTATGGCTGCCCGTGATCCCGAGCACCGTGCAGGCAAACCCGGCATCGACCAGGGCGGCGCCCAGCGCCACAGTTTCACCGAAGGTGGAACAGGCCCCGTACAGTCCGAAATACGGGATGTTCAGCTCCCTGGCCACGAAGCCGGAGGAAATGATCTGGTTTAGCAGGTCGCCGGCCAGCAGGAAATCAACTTCGCGGTCGGTTACCCCGGCTTTTTGCATGGCAAGCTGGGCCGCCTCCAGAAACATCCGCCGCTCTCCCCGCTCAAAGCTGTTCTCCCCGGCGCGCACGTCTTGATGTACCTTGTCAAAGTCAAGGCCAAAAGGGCCAAGCCCTTCTTTTGGTCCTACCACTGTCGCAGCGCCCTGTACCCGCGGCGGTTTATCAAAAAACAATGTCTGGCCCCTTTTTTTCATAAGGCGGAAAGCAAACCAACGATAAAAGCTGACACCACACCAAAAACAATCACCGATCCTGCCAGGCTGAACATCTTTCCGCCCACGCCAAGCACCAGGCCCTCCCGGCGAAATTCCATGGCTGCCGCTGTGATCGCATTGGCAAAACCGGTCACGGGCACGGCCGTCCCGGCCCCCGCCACCCGGGCCAGGTTATCAAAAACGCCAAGGCCCGTGGCCAGCGAGGCAAGAAAAATGACGGTTGCCACTGTCGGGTTGCCGGCCTGCTCCGGCGCAAACCCCAGCCCTATAAAAATATTTTTGATAAACTGGCCCAACACGCAAATCAGGCCGCCCACCACAAAGGCATAAAACAGGTTTTTGGCAAGCGGCGGCTTGGGTTGTTTTGGGCCGTAAATACTTTTGTACTCGCCGATTTTCCCCTCGGCCTGCTTTTTTTCCAGTTCAGCGTGTCTGGTCATTTGCCTCCTCCATAAAAAGCCCTCCCCCGCGGGAGGGCCCTGTTTTATACGCGCTAGCGGTCATGCACACCGAAGGCAAGCTTTATGTTAGCTTTGTACTCCACGATTTTCCCGTTGTCAACATTGGCCGTCATGTTGTAAACTTCCACCCCGCGAATATTGTCTACCGTCTTGGCGGCGTCAGCAACCGCGCTCCGCACCGCGTCGTCCCAGCTCGTCCTAGACTCACCGACCAGTTCAATAACCTTGGCAACCGTCATCTTTTCACCTCCTTGCCGGTTTGTTGCCGCTTTAGTTTACCCCGACAGAAAAAAAATATCACAGCACCGGCCGGTGTTGTGTCAGCAATTCCCCAGCTCCATGATTTTTTTTAATGAGTGCAACACCTTGGTTTCCAGCCTGGAAACGTGGACCTGGGAGATGCCCAGCGCCGTAGCGGTTTCCTGTTGCGTCCGCTGCCTGAAATACCGGTAAATAATTATTTTCCTGTCCCGTTCCGGCAGCGTGCCCAACGCTTCGTAAAGCGCCACCCGGTCAACTGTCGCCGCCTCCTCACCCTCCGTAGCCGCCAGGTGTTCCCGCTCACTGTCAAGGGAAAGAAGCGGCCGCAGCGACTCCAGCGACATGAGCACCTCTTCCCGTTCCAGTGCGCTGACCTCGGCAAGCTCGCTCAGCGTCGGCTGCCGCCCCAGACGCAAGCTTAGTTCATCCTGCAGCTTTTTGATGCGGACTGCCTGAATCTTTAGCGCGCGGCCGTATTTCATCGCGCCCAGACCGCGCAGGTACATCTTTATTTCTCCCGTGATCACCGGAACAGCGTAGGTGGCAAAGCTCGCCCCCCGCTCGGGTGAATAATTGCGCAAGGCCTTCAACAGTCCGAGGCAACCGACCTGAAACAGGTCGTCGGACTCGGCAAATTCCCCGCGGTAGCGATTGACCAGTCCCCTGACGAGCGGCAGATGCTCCTTAAACTTCTCTTCCATCGGAGCGATCAGGCTTGCTCTGCATTGTACCGGCCAAAAACTTTGGCCATTGTCACCGTCGTGCCCTGCCCCGGCTTTGACACGACAGAAATTTCATCCATGAAGTTCTCCATGATGGTAAACCCCATGCCGGACCGCTCCAGTTCCGGCTTGGAGGTGTAAAGCGCCTGACGTGCCTGTTCAACGTCGGCGATCCCTACACCATAATCCACCACCGTAATCTCCAGCCGCTTCCCCGCCAGCGTGGCACTAAGCACAATGGTTCCGGAAGTATTGTTTTCGTAGCCATGAATAATCGCGTTGGTCACCGCCTCGGAAACTGCCGTCTTGACGTCTGAGATTTCGTCAATCGTGGGGTCGGCCTGCGCCGCAAACGCCGCCACAACCACCCGGGCAAAAGCCTCATTTCTCGACTTGGCCGGGATCTCCAGTTTCAGATAGTTATCCATGCTCATCCGCTCTCCCCCCAGAGATTGTCCAGCGCTTCCTTCTCCGTGCCAAAAACGGGGATACGCGTTGTCAGCCCGCTAAGTTCAAAAACTCGGCGGACCGGAGGACGCAGGGAACAGGCCAGGACCTTGCCTCCCTTTTCCCGTACCGCCTTGTAGCGGCCAAGCACCATGCCAAACCCTGAGCTGTCCATAAAATCCACATCGTGAAAGTTAAACAGCACGTTTTTGATTTTTGCTTCAGCCAGTCTGGCGTCAATCTCTGTCCGCAGGCTGCCGGCGGCGTGATGGTCCAGCTCTCCGCGCATCTGTACCACCAGGGTGTCCCCTTTGGCTTTTAATTTTACCTGCAACGCGGCCACCTCCGCCTTGTCGTGTTTCCAGGATTTTATTCTCTGTTTATCTGGCAATCCCTGCCTGTTAAGGCAAATAAAAATAGCGGGCAGGTTTCCCTGTCCCCGCTGCTTTAAGTCTTCAGCGCCCGAAACGTATCCACCGCTCCAGAAAACGCCGCAGAAAATCCAGGTAGCCGGCCCGCGCCACCTCCCGGGACGGCACCAGCGCCACCCGGCCGAGCTCACTGTCGTCTTTTCCCTCGGCCACCAGGAACCCGACTTCCCTGCCGGCATAGAGCGGCGCCGGCAGGCGTTCCGGAGCGGTAATTTTTCTCTCGAAGGCCGCCTTTTCGCCTTTTCGCAACAACAGAGACAGGTCGTCCGCCGCCACAAGATCAACTCTTTCCACCCGTCCCTTGTCAACAGCCAGAGAGGCCACAGCTTCACCCCTGCGGACCACCGGCAGGCTCACATAATTGGCAAAGCCGTAATCAAGCAGCTTCCTGGCCTGGTCAAACAAGGCCGGGCGCCCGGGCGCGCCCATCACCACCGCCAGCAGTCTTGTATCGCCCCGCCTGGCAGTAGCGGCCACGCTATTGCCGGCCTGTGCGGTATAGCCTGTTTTCAGCCCGTCCGCGCCCTGGTAATAGCGAATCAGACGGTTGGGGTTGCTCAGGAAAACGCCGCCCTCTTTCCTGATTATTCCTTTCAGAAATTCCGCATCCATCCAGACTGTCAGCCATTCGTGAATTTGCGGGTGGCGCAACAACTCCAGCGACATCAGGGCAATATCATGAGCCGTGGTATAATGGTTTTCATCGTGCAGGCCGTGCGGGTTTACAAAATGACTGTTTTTCATGCCAAGGGCTGCGGCTTTCCTGTTCATCTCCGCCACAAATGCCTCCACAGTCCCGGACAGGTGTTCCGCAAGCGCCACGGCAGCATCATTGGCAGAACCAACACCCACACCAATCAGCAAATCCCTCACCGACACGCGGTCACCCGGTGCCAGGAAAAGCTGCGACCCTCCCAGCCCTGCCGCCTCCTCACTGACATTCACCATTTCCTGCAGGCTTACCTTGCCCTCGGCAAGCGCTTCCATGGCCAGCAGCATAGTCATTATTTTGGTTATACTGGCCGGATAGACACGCTCCTGGATGTTTTCGGCGTAAAGAAGCCGGCGGCTGCCTGTGTCCATCAGCAGCGCCGCTTTAGCCTGAAAAGCAAACTCCGGGGCCACTGCAGCCCGCCCCTGTGCTTCCGCGCGCAGACCGGCCGGCGTCACCATGGCCGTTAACATTAAAGCTGTCAGCAGGCAACAAGACAATTTCTTTCGCAAAACAAACTCCCCCTGCCTTTTTAGCGTCCCTTTTTCCGGGACACCATTATCTTTTGACAGGGAGAAGAAATTATTCTTATTCTATCCGCGCCAGCACCAGCGATCCTGCTGCCGGAGCTTCATCACCTAATGAATACGCGGTTTCCAGCAACGCTCCGGCCGGGGCGATTGTCTCCGGCCGGGAGGAAAACAGTTCCGCCAGTAAATCGCCGCGGCGCACCGGGTCGCCGCATTTTTTATGCAGCCGTATTCCGGCCAGCAGGTCTACCGCGTCACCCTTCTTCCCGCGTCCCGCCCCGAGGATGACGGCCGCATCGCCTGCCGTGCGGGCGTCAAGGCGAGTGACGTAACCGTTGCCGTCTGCTGTCAGTTCACCTTTGGCCCGGGGGGTACCAAGCATGTCCGGGTCATCAACTATGCGTGGGTCGCCGCCCTGTCCGGCGATAAAGCGCCGCATCGCAGCCAGAGCCGTCCCGTCGGCCAGGGAGGCGGCCAGGCGAAGCCTCGCGCCGGTCAGGTCTCGTTCTTTATCTGCCAGAAGCAGCATCTCAGCCCCAAGCTGCAGGCAAAGGTCACGCAAGTCAGGCGGCCCTTCGCCCCGCAGGATATTTAACGCCTCGATTACCTCCAGGTGGTTGCCCACAGCCAGCCCCAGCGGCTGCTCCATAGCCGTCACCAGAGCCATGGTGCGCCGGCCCAGACTCTTCCCGATGGAAACCATCCGGTCAGCCAGCGTCTTGGCATCGGATAGGGACCGCATAAAAGCCCCGCTCCCTGCCTTGACGTCTAGCAGGATGGCCTGTGCGCCGGCAGCTATTTTTTTACTCATCACAGAGGCGGCAATCAGAGGAATGCTGTCAACTGTGGCCGTCACGTCACGCAGGGCGTACAGCTTGCCGTCGGCGGGGACCATTTCCGGTGATTGCCCGGTAATAGCCAGGCCTGTTTCAGCAACCAGCCGGGTAAATTCGTCCCTGGTCAGGTCGGTGCGAAAGCCGGGGATGCAGGAAAGTTTGTCGATTGTGCCACCGGTGTGGCCAAGGCCGCGGCCGGACATTTTGGCCAGAGTAACCCCGGCTGCCGACAGGAGCGGCAGGAGTATCAGTGTCGTCTTGTCGCCCACTCCGCCCGTAGAGTGTTTATCCACCACTGTCCGCCCCGGAACGGAAAAGTCGAACACCTCGCCGGAATACGCCATGGCCCGCGTCAGGGTAGCCGTTTCACGCTCATCCATGCCGCGCAGGTAGACTGCCATCAGCCAGGCGGCCGCCTGGTAATCGGGAATATCGCCGGCCGTGTAACGGCTGACAAAAAACCCGATGGCCTCATCGGAAAGGGCGGCGCCGTCTCTTTTCTGTCTGATAACGTCTATGGCGCGCATCGCTCACACAACCCCATTTCGCAGCAAAAACCGGTCCCGGCGTCAGGCCGGGGTACTTTCAGCAGGCAGGCAACAGTGGCGCCCAGGTCGGCAAAAGTTTCCCTGGCGCCCAGCGGCACTGGCCTGACCTTGCTGCCAAAAGCCAGCAGCGGCACATATTCGCGTGTATGGTCGGTATGGGGGATGGTAGGGTCGCAGCCGTGGTCGGCCACGATAAACAGGATATCCCGGTCTGTCATCTGAGGCAGGAGAAGGGCCAGCTGGGCGTCAAACCGTTCCAGGGCGTGACCGTACCCGGCGGCGTCATTGCGGTGGCCGTAAACCATGTCGAAATCAACCAGGTTGGCAAACAGGAGTCCCTCCGGGAATTGCCTCAGCGCTGACTGCAGCCTGGACATGCCGTCATCGTTGCTTTCGGTATGAACCGGCACGGTGATGCCGCGCCCGGCAAAAATATCCGGTATCTTGCCGATGCCCACCACCTCATGTCCCGCTTTTGCCAGCATATCCAGCACCGTCTCACGCGGAGGCGGCAGAGAATAGTCCTTACGGTTTGTTGTGCGGCGGAAATTGCCGGGAACCCCGGTAAAAGGACGGGCGATGACCCGTCCGACTGCGAACCGGCCGCAAAGCAGGCGGCGGGCTCCCTCGCACCAGGCATAAAGCTCAGCCAATGGGACAACATCCTCGTGAGCCGCTACCTGGAAAACACTGTCGGCCGATGTATAGACTATGGGCCGGCCAGTGCTCAGGTGCTCTTCACCGAGCCGGTCAATAATTTCCGTGCCGGAAGCCCTGATATTGCCAAGTATCCGGCGACCGGTCAGGTGCTCGAAAGGTTCAGTCACTTCCGGCGGAAAACCGGCGGGGAACAGGGGAAACGGCTTGTCCAAAACAATCCCCATCATTTCCCAGTGACCGGTTGTGGTGTCTTTGCCCGGAGAACGCTCCGCCATTTTACCGAAAGCAGCCAGCGGCCTGTCCGCGCAAGGCACTCCTTCCACCCCGGTCAGGCAACCCAGGCCAAACGACTGAAGCACAGGCAGGTTCAGCCCTCCTGTCGCTCTGCCTATATTGGCCAGCGTGTTGCTCCCCTCATCACCATAAAGAGAGGCGTCGGGAAGTTCTCCCACGCCCAGACTGTCCAGCACAATAACAATCACTCGCCTGATGGAGCATAACCCCCTTAATTCAGGCCCTGGGATGGGCCCTGTCGTACACATCTCTAAGTTGGTGTTTGGAAACCTGTGTATAGATTTGCGTCGTGGAGATATCGGCATGACCGAGCATCTCCTGAACAGAGCGCAGGTCGGCGCCGTTCTCCAGCAGGTGCGTGGCAAAAGAGTGGCGCAGGGTGTGCGGCGTAATCTCTTTTTTAATCCCGGCCTGCCGGGCATATTTTTTCAGGATTTTCCAGAACCCCTGGCGGGTCAGACGCTTGCCGTGCTGGTTGACAAACAGGGATGACTCTGTAGCCTGTCGAACCAGCTTCGGGCGGCTGGCGCCCAGGTAGTTTCGCAGCTCGCGGACCGCCTGTGTTCCCAAAGGAACGATGCGTTCCTTATTCCCTTTGCCGGTGCAGCGCAGGAATCCTGCTTCCAGGTTAATATCCCCCTGATCAAGGGATATTAATTCCGAAACCCGGACACCCGTGGCATAAATCACCTCCAGCATGGCTTTGTCGCGCATACCGGTCACCTGCTTTTCATTTGGCTGCTCCAGCAGCAACCCGACCTCCCGTGCGGAAAGAATCCGCGGTAGCTTTTTTTCCTGCCGGGGAGACTGTAATTCCGCGGTTGGGTCAGCGTCGACCAGCTTCTCCCGGAAAAGGTAGTGAAAAAGAGAGCGGATGGAAGCAAGGTTGCGCGAACGGGTTGACGTGGCTTTTCCGTCCTTTTGCAGCGCATACAGGTAATCGGTAATCTGTCCGCGACTTACCTCCTGCAGGCTGTCCACCCGGTTTTGCCGCAAATATGTACAGAATGAGCACAGGTCCCGGTTGTAAGATAAGAGCGTGTTTTTTGCCAGTCCTTTTTCCACTGCCAGATAGTGTATAAACTCCCTCAGCGTCTTGTCCATGGAACTCTCCTTTACTAGTCCGGTCCTGCTAATTTTTAAAAGCCGTTTTGGTAGTATTCCCGCATGATATTAAAAATCCGGTCCCGGCTGCCGCCCGGCCTGGCGGACTGTCCTGTGTCCAGGTATACTTTCAGCGCATCACCCCGCGGCTTCAGATGCAGCACCGTCTCAGGGTTTACCGCCTGCCGCGCGTAAAAGAGCAGTAGAGGCAAAGACAGGAGCAGTACCAATCCAAACAGCAGGCAACGGCAAAATTTTTCTCTCAGAACATAAATGCGCAATATTTCTCCTCCCATCATTGGGCAGAACTTGCATTAAAAGTCGTAAAAGCGACTTTTTGCAGCAGAGTCATTATTAGCGTATGGAGGAGGAGAGTTATTAAGAACCAAGCGCTTCCGGCAGCGGCACAAAGTTCAGATCCAGCGCCTCTGCCACCGCGGCGTGGGTGCAGTAACCGCTTATCAGGTTAGCGCCGCCCGCCAGGCACCGGTCAGCCAGCAGCGCCTCACGGTAGCCTTTGGTTGCCAGTTGCAGCAGGTAAGGCAGAGTAACGTTGGTCAGGGCAAAAGTTGCCGTCCGGGGTACCGCCCCCGGCATGTTGGCCACCGCATAGTGTATGACTCCGTGCTTTAAATACGTTGGCATGCTGTGGGTGGTGATACGGTCAATTGTTTCAATCGAGCCGCCCTGGTCCACCGATACATCAATAATACTCGCGCCGGGCTTCATTGTTTTAACCATTTCCTCCGTCACCAGTCTCGGCGCCTTGGCCCCGGGAATCAGAACCGCCCCAATCAGCAGGTCGGCGTACTGGACAGCTTTTTGTATCGTATGGCTGTTTGAGATATAGGTCAGAACCCGTCCGTCGAACAGGTCGTACAGCGCCCGCAACCGCTCTGCACTGATATCCAGGACTGTTACCCGGGCACCCATCCCGAGAGCTACCCTGGCGGCGCCCGTACCGACCACACCTCCGCCCAGAATAACCACTTCTGCGGGCGGCACGCCCGGTACGCCGCCAATCAGCACTCCCCGCCCACCATACGTCTTTTCCAGCAACCTGGCTCCAACCTGTACAGCCATGCGTCCGGCAATTTCGCTCATCGGTTCCAGCAACGGCAGTGAACCGTCCCGCGTCTGCATAGTCTCGTAAGCCAGAGCTACAGCTCTTTTTTCCGCCAGCACCCGGGCCAGCTCCGGTACGGCAGCCAGGTGCAGATAGGTGAAAATTACATGTTCGCTGCTGATAAAAGCGTACTCTGCCGGCAGCGGCTCCTTGACCTTTGCTATCAGTTTAGCCTCCTGCCAGACGCCCTGCCCGTCATCTGCCATTACCGCACCGGCGGCATGATATTCTTCGTCCGCAAACCCGGCGCCCTCGCCGGCCTGTTTTTCTACCAAAACCGTATGCCCTGCCCGAACCAGCATCTCCACCCCGGCGGGAGTGACAGCCACCCGCTGCTCGTCAGCTTTGATTTCCCGGGGTACCCCGATAATCACAGCAAATCCTCCTTAAGAAGTAATACCTATAGGTGCAACTGCGTCATTTAATTACAGCGGCTATCGCCTGCATAAAAACCGGCGTAATCACGGCCTCCACAGCCCCGCCGGCGGCCAACAGAGCCGCAGCCAGCAGCATCAGCAGTGAATACTGAGCGAAATACGGCCCGTAAGGAAAGTTTTTTCCGGTAAAGCGACGTCGCAACAGCAACAGCGAAAATATAACCGCACATCCGCCCGCCAGTAAAGAGGCCGGCACATAAAGCAGGTTTTGCGGCAAAACGGCAGCGGAGGCAAACAGAATTCCCTGCAATGCGTTCTCTCTGACCAGGAAAGCAACGGTAAACCCGATGGTAAACCCGCGATAAAACAATAACCCCAACACCAGGGTAAACCCGAAAAACAGATTGCCTGCCAGCCAAAGCGCCAGGATAAATATGCCGTTCTGCAGGAACGCCCTCTGCATGATAAGCACTTCGTCCACCGGCTGCCGGGCGGCCAGATAATCGAGAACACCAAACAAATAATCGTTTAATTCCCTGAGACTGACTTCATCAAGCAGCCGGGCCGCCAGGCTGCCCCCGGTCACACCGGCCGCAAAAGCCAGGCAGACGAGCACGTAAATGCCCAGCTGGGCGCGGACATGCTCAATCAGTTCTTCGCTCAGCTTGCGCCACATGAACACTCCCCCTTGTCCACTCCTGGGAAAGTCTATGCGCAAGCCGGCACATTTATGTAGACAACAGGAGCTGTTACAATAGGCCGGCGGCCAGCAGCAAGGCAATCAACGTCTTGCCGTCGGCGATTTTCCCATCCCTGGCCATTTGCAGCGCCTCCGCAAAAGGAATCAGGCATACCTGCAGGTCTTCGTCCGGCTGCTGCTGTGCATCCGCCGGCTCAAGCCCGGTTGCCAGATACAGATAAATCTTTTCTGAAGCGAAGCCGGGAGAAGAATAATAACAGGCAATCCGGCGCAATTCTCCTGCCTTAACTCCCGCTTCTTCGGCCAATTCCCTGACAGCACAGCCGGCAGGGCTCTCCCCCGGCTCAAGTTTCCCGGCCGGGATTTCCAGCAGTTCCTCGGCCACCGCCTGCCTGTATTGCCGGACAAAATAAACTTCGCCGCCATCACTGACGGCTAGCACAGCTACCGCTCCGGGATGTTCGACAACCTCCCGGCCGGCTCTTCGACCGTCAGACAGGAGAACCTCGTCAACGCGCAGGCTGACGACTTTCCCCTGGTAAATTAGCCGGGACGATACCGTCTTCTCCATTGTCTTCCTAGTATTCTGCAAAAATCCTCTTTTTCCTCCTGTCTTTTACCTTTTTCCCGCAACAAAAAGGGGGACAGGCTGCTTTTCCCCTCCCCCCGCGAAAACTATGCAAATTTACCGTTTCAGGCCGTTTTACTGTTCAGGCGCAGCCTGTCTGCCACCAGCGCGATAAATTCAGAGTTAGTCGGCTTACCTCTCTCCGTGTTGATAGTATAACCGAAAAACTTCTTAATCGTCTCAATATTGTTTCTTGACCACGCCACCTCGATAGCATGGCGGATGGCTCTTTCCACCCGGGAGCTGGTCGTGTCGAATTTTATGGCGATCTGGGGATAAAGAATTTTGGTAACGGACCCCAGCAGGTCCACTTCCTCCACCACCATCATAATCGCCTCGCGCAGGTACTGGTAACCTTTAATGTGCGCCGGTATCCCCATCTCATGGATGATGTTTGTTACCTCTACCTCGAGTACCGGCCTTTTTGACGGACGGGGTGCTATGCCGGCAGGCTGTACCGGTTTGCTGGCGGCCAGCAGGCGGATACGTTCCACCAGCGTTTCCATGTTAAAAGGCTTTAATATGTAATACGAAGCGCCCAGTTCCACAGCTTTGCGGGTGATGTCTTCCTGGCCGAAGGCGGTCAGCATGATTATTTTCGGCCGTGGGTCAAAGTCGAAATTATTCAGCCCCTCCAGGACGCCAAGCCCGTCAAGGTGGGGCATGATGATGTCCAGAAGCAGAACATCCGGAGGATCTTTGGGAATCAGCTCCAGCGCCTCTTTGCCGTTGTACGCTTTCCCAATGATGTTAATACCGGGCTGCTGCTCAAGGAATTCAACGAGCAGGTCGCTGAATTCCCTGTTATCGTCAGCAACAAAGACTTTAAGCATTGTTTTTTCCTCCTCTGTTTTTGACTGATGAACAAACTTTCAGGACTAAATTATTCGACAGACGGTTGGATACTCCTTTCACGTTTGCCAATATTTTTAAAAATTTATTACAAAAAAATAACGCCGCCCGGCGTCATAAGAATAGCTCAGACTGTCGGCGGCGTTAATCATACCCGACTCCATAATCATCCATTCAATAAACAGTCCGTACCCCCTGGTCGGGTCATTGACGAATACATGGGTCACCGCTCCGACCAGCCTGCCGTTTTGTATGATCGGGCTGCCGCTCATGCCCTGCACGATGCCGCCGGTATTTTCCAACAGCCGCTCATCGGTGATCCGGATAATCATCCCTTTATCAGCCGGTCTCGTCTGCTGGTAAACACGCTGAACCTCTATGTCAAAGCGCTCGATATTTTCACCTTCAATAACAGTGAGAATCTCCGCGGGGCCTGGTACTACCTGAGACATCAGACCGATAGGCATGGGCCTGTTGTAGCTGCCTGCCGGCTCGGAAATCCTGGACAGTGTGCCAAAAATTCCAAAAGGGGAATTTTTCCTGATTTCTCCGAGCAGATCTCTTTCCTCCTGGAAAACGCCGGTTTTTTCGCCCGGAGAGCCACGCCTTGCCGCCCTGATATTGACAATATTTGCTTTTACCACCTGTCCGTCACGGACTTCAATAGCCTGATTGGTATCAGCATCCGCGATGACATGTCCCAAGGCGCCAAAAATCATCGATGCAGGGTCATAAAAAGTCAGTGTCCCCACACCGGCCGCAGAATCACGAACATAAAGTCCGATCCGGAAACGTCCCGTCTCCTGGCAGAGCTGCGGACGCACCTCTCTGGCAACTTGCTGTCCCCGCCTTCTGAGTTCAAACAGTACGCTCTTTCCCGCCGTTTCCTGTCTGTTGACCAGCTCTGCCACCTGGTTGGCGTCCAGAAGCCGAATGCCGTCAATCGCCACAATCAGATCACCTACTTCAATCCCGGCCTCCCTGGCAGGCGACTGTGCCTTCCCGTCGGACTGCACAAGATGATGCCCAACTACCAGAACTCCTTCGCTGTGCAGTTTAACGCCAATCGAGTGTCCCCCTGGCATCAGCTTTTTCTCCGGCAAAACGTTTACGGTCATTTCCCTGAGCGGGATGATGCCAAACAGTTTAAACTGCAAATTCACCGACCCGGATCCCTGACCGCTCAGCAGCAGCGGATGGCGCAGGCTTACCTTGCTGGCACGCGAAGAAACGGGCACGCCATTTAAGGACAGGACTCCGTCTTTGTCGCCCCGGACATGAATGGAGAGCGGCGACGCGATGTTCACGGAATATTGCTCGCCTTCCAGAATCCGCAAAGCGGGGTGCATATTCAGCCAAATCCGCCAAGGGATGGCTGCTGCCAGCAATAACAGCAAACTAAGAACGGTCAGAACAAGTTTCTGCCTTACGGATAATTTTTCCACTTGCATTTCCTCCTTGTCCTGCTTTCAGACGGAAAAAATCACCTCCACCATGACTTTTCAAATAACAGGCATCTTTAAGATTGCCTTGACGCAGTTTTTTTATGCCGCTAAGGCAACATAACTCCCATGCCTCATCATGGACAAGCGGGAAATATTTACAAAAAAATAGACTGCCGTATGGTTTACCCACGGCAGTCTATTTTTTAAATTTAATAACTTTATTTTTTGTTGGCCCGCGCTGTATTAAGCATTTCGCGGGCATGCTCCAGCGCGGCCTGATTCCCTGCTTCGCCACCCAGCATACGGGACAGTTCCCGCTCCCGGTCCTCCGCGTCGAGCGCCGCCAGCATGGTAACTGTTCTGCCTGCTTCTTCCCGCTTAAATATCAGAAAATGATGGTCGGCAGCGGCGGCAATCAGGGGCTGGTGTGTGACACAGATGACCTGACGGTGGCGAGATAACAGAAGCAACCTGTCAGCCACGACACGGACGGTACGGCCCCCTATGCCGGCATCAATTTCATCAAAAATCAGCGTCGGCACATTGTCCTGCTCGGCCAGAACACTTTTCACCGCCAGCATCACCCTGGCAATCTCACCACCCGAGGCCGTTTTGCTCAGTGGCCGCAGGGGCTCGCCGCTGTTCGCTGAAAAGAGAAAGTCCACCCTGTCCTGTCCGGATGGTCCGATTGCCCCGGTCAGATGAACTGAAATCTGCAGGCGGGCGCCACGCAGAGCCAGGCTTTGCAGCGCTTCCCCAATCTCTTTTGCGAGCTTAGCGGCCGTCTCGCGCCGCAGTTCACTCAGGCGGCCGGCGCTTGTGCGAAGTTGCTGCTCTAACTGTTGTTGCCGGCGCAGATTAGCGGCGACTTTTTCTTTCCGCCCTGCCAACAGTTCCAGTTCCGCGTTCAGTCTTGCAACTGTTGCCGCTACCTCTTCAATGGCCGGCCCATACTTTTTTTTAATTTTTTTATAAACTTCCAGGCGGTCGGCAATTTGCTGCAATGAAGCCTCATCATGTTCCAGAGTCTGATAATAATTGCGTAAGGTACGCGCCGCCTGAAGCAACTCCTGCAACGCTCCTTCCACCTGTATGTTTACCCCGGCCAATTCTTCATCCAGCAGCGCCGCTGCCGCCAGCTCCCTGGCCGTTTCGCCAAGACGTTCGATAATGGCAGGTTCTGAAGCACCCTCAAGCAGAGAGTCATAAATTCTGGCTGTCCGCTCGCGCAGTCGCTGTACCTGGGAAAGTTTCTTAAAACGTTTTTCCAGTGTCTCCTCCTCAGCGGCGGAAAGTTCCGCCGCCGTTATTTCCTCCAGCTGATAGCACAGAAAATCTGCTTTGCGCTCCTGGTCCGCATCGTCACCCCCCAGGCTGTGCAGCTCTTTTTGCACCCCGGAAAGCTCACTGTGCAGCCTGGCGACTTCGCCAAGGCAAGTATAAAGAGGCGGTCCGCCGTAAGTGTCCAGCAGCCGGCGTTGTACCGCGCCGGACAGCAAGGATTGCTGCTGGTGCTGCCCATGCAGGTCAACTAGCTTTTGCGTCAGCGCCGCAAGCTGTGCCAGTGGCTGCACCCTTCCGTTAATGCGGCTGATATTCGGACCGCCGGCGCGCAGCTCGCGCCCCAGGATCAGCTCTTTTTCTCCTGGGGCAAGCTGATACTGCTCCTCGTCCTCAGCTGCCGGCAGGGGAGCGTCAAAGACGGCCTGCAACAGCGCGCAGTCGGCGCCGGTGCGGATTACTTCAGCGCCGGCGCGCCCGCCAAGGAGCAGTTCAAGCGCTCCTACAAGCAGCGACTTGCCCGCCCCTGTCTCCCCGGTAATCACGTTCAGTCCGGCTCCGGGATAAAACGACAGGTTGTCCAGCAGAGCCAGGTTGCGGACTTCCAGCAAGCGCAGCATTACATCAACTCCGGTTCCCTATGAATAACCTTCATCAGCTTCCTGTGCAGGAGAGTATAAAAGTCGGTGCCCTGCAGCTGGATAAGCGGCGTGGTCAGCGGGGCGCGTGTAACCTGGACCTCGTCGTTATCCTGCAAGGGCAGGCTCACCTGGCCGTCCACCGTCAGCATCACTTCAGCCTGCCTGGTTTGCACCCTCAGCGAAACCCGCTCAGAACTGGCCACTACCACAGAACGGTGGTGCAGGAGGTGCGGGCAGATCGGAGTGATGATCATAACATCCAATGCGGGGTTGACTATTGGCCCCCCGGCTGAAAGTGAATAACCGGTGGAGCCGGTGGGAGTGGCTACAATCAAGCCGTCACAGGGGTAGGATTCCAGGTGCTTATCATTGACGTAAGCGCCCACATAAATTATGCGCGAAACAGGCCCTTTGCCGACAACAATATCGTTTAACGCTGTATATTCGGCCGCCTGTTGGCCATCGCGCAAAACGCGGGTCGACAGCATCAGCCTGTGGCGGACCTTGTACCTGCCTTCCAGCAGCAACTGCAGCGCCTCCTCCAGCAGCGGCGGCTCCACTTCGGCCAAAAAACCCATCTGACCAAGATTTACGCCGAGCAAGGGCAGGTTAGTGCCGCTGAACTGGCGGGCGACACGCAGGATTGTGCCGTCTCCGCCAAGGACAATCAGGAGGTCGGCCAGGCCGGCGAACTCCTCCGGCGGTATGTACCGTACGCCGTCGAAAACAGCCGCCTCGGCAGTGGCCGGCAAATAAACCCGGACGTCCCGGCTGTGGAAATAAGTCACAATTCTTGCGACCATCGCCCGGACCTCTTTTTCCTTTTTCCAGTTGGGAACAATGCCGACCCCCTGCATGACCCACCTCGTTTCAGACGCGGAAACTGACCTGCTGCACAGTTTCCCTGTCCGTATTTACAACAACTATTCCGGCAACCCGGAACGCCAGCACATCGCGTAACAGTGCGTTGCGCCAGGCCTTGGACTGCAGGCGGAGCGGTTTGCCGTCCCGGTGGAGACAAACCAGGTAGCGCCGCCCGTCCCGGGCAACCAGGTAGTCGCTTTTCAGTTCAAAGCGACTGTTACCGCCGTCTATTTCCATCCTTACCTCGACAGAAGGCTTATGCGCCAGCACCTGATAGCCGGCTTCCTCCAGCAGCTGAACGGCCCGGCTGTTTTCTTTCTGCGGAGCCCTGCCACGGATACGGCGTCCTTTGCGCACGTACCAAACAAGCAGGGCCACAGCGGCGGCCGCCAGCAACACCCAGTCCTGGACCCTCAAGCCCATTGTCACACCCGCCCCGCCACATTATTGCCCGCGTGAGGGCGGGCCTTCTCCGGCAAACGCCCGGTGAGCGGCAGCCACCACCGCGGAGAGGCAGGCTTTGGGCTCCTGCCGCGCACTCTCCTCCGGGCCGAGGTAAAGAAAATACTCAATGTTGCCTTCCGGTCCGCGCAAGCAGGAATGAGTAACGCCTTTTACCGCATATCCCTCGCTTACCGCGGCGGCAACAACCCGCTCCAGCACAGCCAGATGGTCGTCCGCCGCCCTGACTACCCCGCCTTTGCCCACACGCCCTTTTCCCACCTCAAATTGCGGTTTGACAAGAGCAATTACCTCCGGAACCGCGAGGCTCTTTAACACCGGAAAAACCAGGGTCAGGGAGATAAAAGAAACATCTGCCGTGGCCAGGCTCACCTGCTCCCCGATTTGCCGTGGCGTAAGAAAGCGGACATTGGTACGCTCCATCACAACCACGCGTTCATCCTGCCTCAGGCGCCAGTCCAGCTGTCCATAGCCGCAATCAACGCTGTAAACTCTGACGGCGCCGGCCTGCAGCAGGCAGTCTGTAAACCCGCCCGTGGAAGCACCGACATCCAGGACAATCCTGCCTCCGACATCAACGGAAAATTCCTGCAGCGCCTTGGCCAGCTTAATCCCGCCGCGGGAAACAAAGCGTTCCCGTTCCCGCACCTGCACTTCCGCGCTGCTCTGGACCGGCATCCCCGGCTTTGCAGCCGGGCGGCCGTCTACCTGTACCAGACCGGCCATCACCGCTGCCCGGGCAGCGGAACGGCTCGTGAATAACCCCCGTTCCACCAGGAGGTTGTCCAGTCGCACACGCGTCACGCTCACGGGCCGGCCTCCTTCTTACCGGCCAGCCGCAGGCAAGCGGCAACTACGGACTCCACTGTCAGCCCTGACTCGGCCTGCAAAATTTCCCTGGCGCCATGGCCGACAAACCGGTCCGGGACACCAAGCGCGAGCAGCGGAGCGCAAAGCGACCCGTTGGCAGCCAGCAACTCCAATACCGCCGAGCCGAAGCCGCCGGGCAGGGTATGCTCCTCCAGCGTCACCAGGCCGTAACGGACAGACCCGGCCACCTTCAGCAACAGTGGTTCATCAAGCGGTTTGACAAAAACCGGATCAACCACGGCCGCGGAAAGGCCCTGGCCCGTCAGACGTTCCGCCGCCAGGAGCGCAATTTGCACCGCCGTCCCCACGGCCAGAATTGCCACATCTTCACCGGCGCGCAGCAGCTCTCCCCGTCCCCGGGGTAAACAGCGCGGCTCTTCAGCCGGCAGGCCCATCCCCTTGTCCCGCGGGTAGCGGACGGCCAGCGGGCCGTCAAAGACAAGGCCGGTATACAACGCGTGCCGCAGCATGTTTTCGTCGCGCGGCGCAACAAGCGACATGTTGGGCATATGGCGCAGGTAAGCCAGGTCAAACAGGCCGTGGTGAGTTTCCCCGTCCTCGCCGACAATGCCGGCGCGGTCCAGCGCAAACAGCACCGGCAGGTTTTGCAGACAGACATCATGCAGGATCTGGTCGTAAGCACGCTGCAGGAAGGTGGAATAAACAGCCACCACCGGCCGGTACCCTCCGGCAGCCAGGCCCGCCGCAAATGTTACGGCGTGCTGCTCGGCAATACCCACGTCGAAGAACCTGTCCGGGTAAGCTTTGGCGAACTGCTCCAGTCCCGTGCCGCTGGTCATAGCCGCCGTAATAGCCACTATTTTTTCGTCAGACGCCGCGGCCGCCGTAACAGTTTCGCCGAACACCTCCGTGTAGGTCTGGTTACCTGAACGCCGCAGCGGGGCGGGCTCCTGAGGGTCAAACGGTCCGACTCCGTGGTAGACGTCCGGGCTGCTCTCGGCAAAATCAAACCCCTTGCCTTTTTTCGTCAGCACGTGGATTAAAACCGGACCCTTCATGCTCCTGACACTGCGCAGGACAGCCAGTAGAGCCTCCAGTTGGTGCCCGTTGACCGGGCCGAGATAAGTGAAGCCAAGCTCTTCAAAAATCATCCCCGGCACCAGCAGATATTTCAGAGCGTCTTTCAGGCGTTCCGCCGACCTGACCATACGTTCGCCGATAGCCGGGATTTTTCTCAGTATCTCCTCGATGTCTTCCTTGACGCGGAAGTACTTTGGGTCTGTGCGCAGCCGGCCAAGATAGGCAGCCATGCCGCCGACATTTTGCCCGATTGACATCTCGTTGTCGTTAAGAACAACGAGCAGGTCCGTTCCGGCATGCCCGGCATGATTGAGGGCCTCAAAGGCCAGGCCGCCGCCGATGGCGCCATCGCCTATTACAGCAATGACACGTTGTTTCCCCCCCTGCAGGTCACGCGCCTGCGCCATCCCGAGCGCCGCTGAAACCGAGGTGGAACTGTGGCCTGTTTCGTAAACGTCGTGAACGCTTTCCCGGCGCTTGGGAAAACCGCTCAACCCCCCGAAGCGCCGCAGCGTGTCGAAGGCGTCCCGCCGCCCGGTCAGTATCTTGTGAACATAGGACTGGTGGCCGACATCCCAGATAATCTTATCCTCGGGGCTGTTAAAGACGGTATGCAGGGCAATGGTCAGTTCGACCACTCCCAGGTTGGAGGCCAGGTGTCCGCCGTTTTGCGCCACGGTCTCAATCAGGAAGGCACGCAACTCGGCAGCCAGTTGTCCAAGCTCCGCCACGCTCATCTTTTTCAGGTCACGGGGCCCGTTGACCATTGACAGTAGTTGCATCGCTTACCCTCACTTTCTCCGCGGCGGAAGTTGCCGCCCAAAAAACAGGCGTCCAGGGAGAATGGCCTCCATCCTGGACAGAACCACCGCGCTGAGCAGCAAAATATCGGTTGACTTTTCAATGGCCAATGCTTTCCCAAACGCCTTGCCTCCTACGGTCAGGGCGGAAATCAGGCCGGTAATAATGATGCTCACTGCGGGACTTTCCGCCACGACCCCGGCGGCAGCCAGGCGCAGCACCAGGAATGCGGCCAGCACTCCGCTGACAATATTGGCAATATCGCCGACCACGTCGTTACAAAAATTGGCCACCTGGCCCGCATTGCGCACCAGGTACAACGCTTCCCTTGCTCCTGTCACCTTTTTGGCTGCTTTGGCCAGTAACGGAACTTCATCGGCAGCCGTAGCGGCAATGCCGATCATGTCAAACAGGATGCCTACAAAGACTATCGCCAGCAAGACAAACAGCGCGGCTATAATTGATTCGACCAGGCCGAAAAGCAGTTGGGTGACCACACTGATTATGACGGATAAGACGAAAGTCAGCACAGTGGTAGTCACCACCCACCGCAGCCTGTTCCCGTTTTTCCGGTTTTGCGCCATCAGATCAGCTCCCGCGGATAGTTCCCATACTGTATCTATATGTATAAAAAAAAAGGACTTTATTAAATTATAAAATAATTACCGTAGATGAGCAACCCTGCAAGTAAACGTTACGGCTTGAGGTCCAGCAGGTTTTCCCAACCGGTCGCCAGAACGTCGCCGTCCTGACCGTTTCCGTTTCAGACCGGATCTGCCGTGTTGCCAGCGGCAGGGCTGGATTGCCACTTAGACCGTACTTTAATCCCTGCAAAGTCTCCCTGTAAGGAACAGTCTAGGGGTTTTCCCCGATAGTAGAGGGTCGCTTTCTATCCTCTTTTGCAGTGCGGGTTTCATTCGCTACACTCCACCGGCACCACTCAAGGCAGGCTACACTGTACACAGCGCGCACCGCATACAGGTTCTTCCCAAGCCGTAATCTTTTACCCCAACGGTAATTCACCACGCGCTTTGGGTCTCCACGGGGTCAGGGTCCACGCCTGCATGCCTTTGCAGATCGCCCCGGCCCCTTAACTCCCAGCACCAGCCCCCGACTGGGCGTCGGCGGCCAGCACCAAGAACTTCATCGGTGTGCCTTTTACGGATTTTTAGGCCCGTCCTCGAAAGCGTCTGTACTAACTAGAATACTGCGCCATCTACGGTTATGCAGGTTATATTATAGCACACCCGGCGACGCAAAAGCAAAATCCGCCAACCCGGTCTACGGCGCCTGGAGGTTGCCTTTCAGCATAACCGCGCGCTATTTATCTTCAATGGTGTCCCGCTCACGCTCACACGGGTTCACTCTCACCTGAGCACACGCAAAGCAGACCTGCTTACCTGTCACGGCTAACGATATAGTCTGCCAGATACAGCAAGCTTTCAGCCCTGTCGCCCAGTGGCACGAGAGCTTCCTTTGCCGACTTCAGGTTTTCCGCCGCCATCCGCCTGGCTTCCGCCAGACCGAATAAAGCCGGGTAGGTAGCCTTTTGCTTATGCAGGTCCGAGCCTGTTTTTTTGCCAAGTACAGCCTCATCGCCTTCAAGATCCAGGATATCGTCGGCAATCTGAAAAGCCAGCCCGGCAGCTTCTGCAAAGCCAGTCAGGTGTGCCAGCTCGTCAGGGCCCGGCGCTCCAAGAATTGCCCCGCAGCGTACCGCGCAGATAAACAGCGCCCCGGTTTTACGCCGGTGGATATAGTCCAGGGTTGCGGCATCGACCGGCCGGCCCTCTGAGAGGATATCGACCACCTGACCGCCGACCATTCCGCCGGCGCCGGCAGCTCCAGACAACTCTCTCACCAAGCGAACCACAGTTTCCGCAGGAAACAGGCGTGCCGCCTCCCCGGCCAGCAATTCAAAAGCAAGCGTCAGCAACGCATCTCCCGCCAAAATTGCCATCGCTTCGCCAAAGACCAGGTGATTTGACAGGCGGCCCCGCCGGTAATCGTCGTTATCCAGCGCCGGCAAATCATCGTGAATGAGCGAGTAGGTATGAACGAGTTCCAGCGCGCAGGCCACCGGCATGGCCCGCTCCCGGGGCACAGCAAACACGCCGGCGGCTGCCAGCGCCAGCAACGGGCGCAACCGCTTGCCGCCGGCAAAGACGCTGTAGCGCATGGCGCGGTAAATCTCCCCGGGACAGGCCTCTTCCGACGGCAGGTATCCTTCCAGCGCCCTGTCCACCTCAGCCGCTATTGCCTGCATCTCAAAGCGCACCGGCTGCAAGCCTCCCGAATCAAAATTCAAACGGCGCCTTTTCACCCGTTTCGCCGAGCAGGACGGCAACTTTCCCCTCTACATCGGCCAGCACCTTGCGGCAGTAATTCAGAAGAGCCATACCTTCCTGAAACAGGGCCAATGATTCATCCAGCCGGCATTCACCGCGTTCCAGCTGTCCGATAACTTGTTCCAGCCGCTCCAGCGCCTGTTCAAACGTGCGGTCTGACGCGTCCATCGCGAGTACCTCCTTTGGTAAGGGTGCCCGTCAGAGCGGGGTAGTCATTCCCCTCCCTCGTAAACTTGCTTGACAACAGCTTCCACCCTGCCCCGTTGCAACAGGACTTCGAGACTGTCCCCGGGCGCAAGAAGCGCAGCGTCCCTGACCACCTGGCCCGCTCTGTCAAGGCAGAGAGCATAACCGCGTTCCAGAACCGCCTGCGGGCTGAGCGCCGCCAGTTTGGCGCTCTTTGTGTCGAGGCCGGACCAAAACTTCTGCAACAGGAACTTGATGCGGCTTTCCAGCCGTGACTGCAAGCTGTCCAGGCTTTGTTTCTGCTGCTCAAGACGCTCAAACGGCCTGCTCAGCGCAGTGGAAGAAGCCAGCCTCTCAAGGTAACGGCGGTCCTGCTCCAGGCTGCGGCGCAGGGCGGCCGTCATTCTGGCCGGAGCTGCCGTCAAAAACGCGTGAATTTCCCGCTGGTCGGGAACCGCCAGTTCGGCGGCCGCCGTCGGCGTGGCGGCCCGCACATCGGCCACAAAATCAGCAATGGTATAATCTGTCTCGTGACCTACGGCGCTGACTACCGGGAGTGCGGAGGAGTGGATGGCGCGGGCCACGATCTCTTCATTAAAGGCCCACAGTTCTTCAATCGAGCCGCCGCCACGGGCAAGGATGATCGCCTCTATCCCCGGGGTACGGTTGAGCAGCTCAAGAGCCGCGACTATTTGACCCGGCGCCTCCGGCCCCTGGACCAGCACCGGGACAATCAGCACTTCCGCCTGCGGATAGCGCCGTCCGGCCGTAGTAAGAAAATCGCGGACAGCCGCGCCGGTCGGCGAGGTAACCAAGCCAAGGCGGCGGGGATACCGCGGCAGCTTTTTCTTCAGCTCCGCAGCAAACAGCCCCTCCGCCTGCAGCCTCTGTTTCAATTCGGCAAAAGCGGCATAAAGGCTGCCCACCCCTTCACGGACCAGTGCTTCCACGTACAACTGGTATTGCCCGTCACGCTCATAGAGCGACAGCCGCCCCGCCGCCACCACCTGCATTCCGTCTGCGGGACGAAAGTTCAGGCGTGAGTTTTGTGCGCGGAACATCACGCAGCGTAGCGAGGCGCTTGCATCCTTCAGGGTAAAGTACAGGTGACCGGAAGTGTGCCGCTTAAAATTCGAAATTTCACCGCTGACCCGCAGCCGGCAAAGCATTGGATCAGCGGCAAAAACTTCTTTCAGATATTGAGTTAACTGGCCCACCGTCAGAACGCGGTTGTTTTGCTCAGCCATCAGTCCTGCAGCAGTCTACCAGGTTAAGAAGGAGCGCGGCAATCGTCATCGGGCCGACCCCTCCCGGCACCGGTGTCAGCCAGCCCGCCACCTCCCGGACGCTGCCATGCTCGACATCGCCAACCAGATGGTCGCCTACCAGGTTGACTCCGACGTCAATCACCACCGCTCCCGGCTTAACCATCGCACCGGTAATCATCTCCGGGTGGCCGGCCGCCACAACCAGCACATCCGCTTCGCGCGTCAGATGTTCCAGGTACCAGGAACGGGAATGGGCAAAAGTTACCGTGGCATGTCGCTCCAGCAGCAAGAACCCTACCGGCAGCCCCACGTGCTGGCTGCGCCCGACAATGACGGCTCGCTTGCCCTTCAGATCCGTTCCCGTTGACTCCACCAGCCTGAGAATACCCCGCGGCGTGAAAGGCACATACTGCTTCCCGCCAAGCAAAAATTTCCCCATGTTGAGCGGGTGAACGCCTTCCACGTCCTTAGCCGGGTCAAGGGCGGCGACAACTGCCTTGTAACTAATCTGGGGCGGTAGCGGGTGAACGTTGACACCGGTAATTTTGGGGTCGCGGTTCAGCCTGGTGATTAGCTTAATAACGTCTTCCTGTCGCGAAAGAGAGTTAAGAGCATGTACCTCGCAGTAAATGCCGGCACTTTCGCAGGCGCGCCTTTTCAGCTCGGCGACGCCTTTCCGAGCCACCGGGCTGTTGACCAGAACAATAGCCAACCCCGGCGTCATTCCCCTGGCGGCCTTGAGAGCGGCCACATCTTCCGTCACCCGCTGCTGCACCTCTCTGGCCACAAGCGCACCGTCAATAACTCTGACAGCCACGCACATCCCTCCTATTTTTAAGTTATGGTTACTGCGCATACCGCTAACTGCTGAGAAATCGTCAGATGCTAGGCGCGACGAGAACCGGAACGGAGGCGTACCGGAGCGTACGTCGGAGTGAGGAGCGCAGGGTGTAACAACGCAGATGGCGGTTTAAAAGCAGTTAGTTACAAGTTATGTTTGCGTTTGAAAGACTCTAGTGTATTCAACATCAACATAGTAATGGTCATCGGGCCGACACCGCCTGGAACAGGCGTAATGTATGAGGCCACAGCCGCGGCGCTGTCGAAATGCACATCGCCCACCAGCTTCTCTCCCACCCTGTTGATACCGACATCAATGACTACTGCGCCGGGCTTAATCATCTCGCCGGTTATCATCTCCGGCCTGCCCACCGCCACGATCAGTACGTCCGCCTCCCGGCAGACAGCCGGCAGATCTCTGGTACGGGAGTGACAGATAGTCACAGTGGCGTGCTGCTGCAACAGGAGTATGGCAACCGGCTTGCCGACGATATTGCTCCGCCCTACAACAACAGCGTTCTTGCCCTTCAGGTCGTAGTTGATAAACTCGAGCATCTTCAGGCAGCCATGCGGCGTGCAGGGGATATAGCTCTCCTCGCCAATCATCAGGTTGCCGACATTGATGGGATGAAAGCCGTCCACGTCCTTTTCCACGGCAATAGCGTCAATAACCGCTTTCTCCTCAATATGGTCGGGCAGCGGCAGCTGGACCAAAATGCCGTTAATCCTGTCGTCGCAGTTCAGCCGGTCGATCAGCGCCAGCAACTCTTCCTGGGATGTTTCCGCCGGCAGGCGGTGAACCTCGGAATAAAAGCCCAACTGCTTGCTGGTTTTTTCCTTGTTGCCGACATAAGCCTTGGAGGCCGGGTCCTCACCCAGCAGAATTACGGCCAGCCCCGGAACCGTCCCTGTCTTTTCCTTTAAACCAACCAGTTCCGCCACAATTTCCTCCCGGATAGCCGCCGCCACTTCCGGCCCTTTAATAAGTTTTGCCGTCATTACAATTACCTCCCTTTCTTTATTAAAAGCCTTTTTGCCGGAGACTTTCAGCCAGCCAGCTTTCGTTGCTCTGCCGGAAACCCGGCTCTTTAAAAGCAGGAGCTCCGCTGCCGGGTGCCGCCAGGGTAAGCCTGCCGTTTTCCGCCAGGCGCTCCACCGGATAAACCGGTTTCTGCAGGGAATAGGGAGCGTCCTGGGGCGACAGCGCGGCATAATCCGGCACCACCGCGCAGATTTCCCGCCAGACGTCCTCCACCGCGGCAAGCTTCTGATAATACCCCATCATCGTCATCAGTTCCAGCAGAACCTGCCAGTTCTGTTTCCCTGCCGGCGCGGGCAAGGCGGGTCTCAGCAGCTGGACGCGCCTTTCGCTGCTGGTAAAAGTACCTCCCGTCTCGGCGAAGCCGGCAGCCGGCAAAACCACATCCGCCTCTTTGGCCAGGTCGGTCAGAAACAGGTCCTGGACAACCAGCAGGTCGGCCGCCGCCAACATGGCAACCTGCTGCCGGTCCGGGTCTTCCCCGAAGACAAAGGCTGCCTTAAGACGGCCAGCAGCAAGCTCTGCCAAAGTCTCCCTGCTGTCCAGGCCGGGAGCGGCCGGAATATCGCACTGCCAGACGCGGCTTAAGGCAAGCCTCGCCTGCCCGTCCTGTACCGTGCGGTACCCGGGCAGGAAAACAGGGGAGACGCCCATATCGGCACTGCCTTGGCTGTTACAGTGTCCTCTCAGCACGATCACACCGCGCCGCGGCCGGCCGATTTTGCCGCACAGGGCCGCAAAAGCAGTCAAGGCCCGCACCGCCTCAGCAGGAAGGCGGCTGCCGCCCAGGAGCATTAAGCCGGTCCCGGCGGAGGAAAAACGGCGGGCAATCTCCTCACAGTCAGCTGGGGAAAGGCCGCTGCCCGCCGGCAGTTCGACCGGCCCCGCCTCTCTGAGCGCGGCGGCTTGGCCGGCAAAGTCGTTAAACAGGGACTCCGCAAAACCCTTATCATATAAGTCCTGTTGCAGGAGCCAGGCGGAGAGGGCCGTAAAAGCGCGCGCCGGCATATCTTTTGCAACCGGGAAAAACCTGGTTGCGTATTTGGCCAGCCGGCTGTCCGCGTGGTCAATGACCCACAGTTGCCTACCCTGTTGGGCAGCCTGTCTGGCCTTTAGCATGGCAATCGGGTAGTCGGGCAGGTCGGCGCCCACAACCAGCAGAAAGTCAGCCGCCGCAATTTCCGCATAAGAATTTGTGGAAACATCTCTCACCGGCGCATCCGTCGCCGGGCCGGCAGGCTCTGACAGGCTGTTAAGATGGTTGGTACCCAGCACCGCTCTCGCCAGCTTCTGGATCAGATATGCTTCCTCGTTCGTATAGCGGGGGCCTGCAAATACCGCGATTTTCTCCCCGCCGTGATGCGCCTTGACGGCTTTTGTCTTTTTAACAATCCGCAGCATGGCCTCCTGCCAGGTAGTCTCCTTCAGCACGCCGTCCTCCCTGACCAGCGGCCTGGTAATCCGCTCGGGGCTGTTATGATAGCCGAAGCCAAAGCGCCCCTTTTTGCAGAGCAGGCCGTTGTTGGCCGGGCCGTCGGCTGCCGGCAGAACACGGGAAATTGTCCCGCCGACCGTTTCCAGTTCCAGACTGCAGCCTACCCCGCAGTATCCGCAAACCGAACGGGTGCGCCGCGCTTCCCACGGCGCCGGCTTGGCAAAGGGCAAGCTTTCCACGAGCGCGCCTGTAGGACAGACGGCCACACACTGCCCGCAGGCCACGCAGGAGGTCTGCTCCAGGGGCAGGTCGAGCGAGGGACTGACATAAGCCTCAAAACCGCGCTTAACCAGACCCAGCGCCTCAGCTCCGATAATTTCCGTGCAGGTACGCACGCAAAGGCCGCACAGGATACACTTGCTCGGCTCGCGCCGGATAAGCGGATGGCTGACTACCTCAACGGCACGACGCTCACCGATAATTCTCTCAGGTTTTGCCGCGTAAAGATGGGCAAAGTTACGCAACTTGCACTCAAAAGCATCGAGGCAGCCGCACTCCAGGCACCTCTCTCCCTCTTTCGCCCCCTCTTCCGCTGTCAGGCCCTGCTCGATTTCATGGAAGCTCTGCACGCGCACGGCAGGCGGCAGCACCGGCATCTCAATTTTGGGCTGAGGCGGCACATCACTGAAGTCTTCGGCCTTCAAGTCCTTATCCTCCAGGTTGTAGGCCGTCTGGTAAGGCGCGTCCGCACCGGTTCTCAGGTAGCGGTCAATTACCTCCGCGGCACGCTTTCCGGCGCCGATAGCCTCAATGGCGATACCGGGCCCGGTAACCGCATCCCCTCCGGCAAAAACACCGGGAGAGCTGGTGGCAAAAGTAGTGTCCCGCACCTGTAGCGTGCTGTGGCGGGTCAGGGCAATCTCATCCCTGGCCACAGCCGCCGCGTCCACATCCTGCCCGATGGCCGCGATAACCGTATCAGCCTCCAGGTCAAAAAAAGCCCCGGGAATGGGAACAGGCCGGCGCCGGCCGGAGGCATCGGCCTCCCCAAGTTCCATGCGCTGGCAGGTCATAACCAGCACACTGCCGTTTCTCTCAATTTTAACGGGCGCGGTCAGGAGGTGGAACTCCACCCCTTCCTCTTCACCCTCTTCGACTTCTATTTTCTGTGCCGGCATTTGCTCCCGTTCACGCCGGTAAACAACCATCACCTGCGATGCGCCGAGACGGCGGGCTGTCCTGGCCGCATCCATGGCTGTATTGCCGCCGCCTATCACGGCAACCCTTTGCCCAAGACTGACCGGAGCGTTTTGCATCACGGCCCGCAGGAACTCAGCCCCGCCGATCACCCCCGGCAGGTCTTCGCCCGGAACTCCCATGCGCTTGCTGTTCTGCGCCCCGATGGCCAGATAAACCGCGTCATAACCGCTCTTAAACAAATAGTCAACCGTAAAGTCCTCGCCAAACTGCAGGTTTACCCGCGCAGTTACGCCCAAAGACAGCACCTGGCGGATTTCAGAGTCCAAAACACTCTTGGGCAAACGATACTCCGGGATGCCGTAGCGCAACATCCCTCCCAGTTCCGGCAACGATTCAAAAATTGTCACCTCGTGGCCGCGGCGGCGCAGGAAATACGCCGCGGTAAGACCGGCCGGTCCGGAGCCGATGACCGCCACCTTTTTCCCGGTGTCCGCGGCCACCTCCGGCACATAAGGCCGGTCAGAAGCCAGGTCCAGGTCGGCAACCAGCCTTTTCAGGTAGCGGATGGAGACCGCCCCCTCCTTTAACTGCCGCCGACAGTTTTCCTCACAGGGCGCGGGACAAACCCGGCCGATGGAAGCAGGCAGCGGCATAAATTCTTTAACCAGCTGCAACGCCTCCCGGTAGCGGCCGTTGGCAATCAGACCCACGTATCCTTGCGCGTCGCAGTTTGCAGGGCAGGCCAGCACACACGGCGCGCGGCAGTCTCCGCGATGGTCGGAAAGAATCAGCTCCAACGCCGTTTTGCGCGCTTTCCTGATTTTCTCGTTATCAGTGCAGACGACCATCCCTTCGCTGATTTTGGTGGCGCAAGCCCGCAGCAGCTTTGGCATTCCAGCCACCTCAACCAGGCAGAGGCCGCAGGAGGCGTAAATTTCCAGTTCCCCGCTGTGGCACAGCGTAGGGATGAAAATATTATTTTCCCTGGCCACGTCAAGTATGGTCTGCTCCGCCTCGCCCGTCAACTCCCAGCCGTCTATATTTATTCTACACTTACTCATTAAGAAGGCTCACTCCCCTCATAAATTAGCAGCTACTCCACCAAGACTGCGTTAAACTTGCAGGCGTCAAAACAGTTGCCGCAGCGCACGCATAACTCCTGGCTGATGGTGTGCGCCTCTTTTTTCTCACCGCTAACCGCCGCCGTCGGGCAGCGCCTGGTACATAGCCCGCAACCGGTGCAGGCCGCGGCGTCAATTGTGTAGGTAAGCAACTCACGGCAAACTTTGGCCGGGCATTTTCGTTCCCGGAGGTGAGTTTCGTATTCTTCACGGAAATATTTTAAGGTGGTCAGCACCGGGTTGGGAGCCGTCTGGCCAAGGCCGCACAAAGAACCTTCCTTAACTTCAAGCGCCAGTTCCTGCAGCAGGTCCAACTCATCCAGCGCCGCTTTGCCCTCCGTAATACGAACCAGGATTTCCAGCATCCGCTTGGTGCCTATACGGCAGTGCGTACATTTGCCGCATGACTCATTCTGGGCAAAGTTTAAAAAAAACCTGGCCATATCAACCATACAGGTAGTCTCATCCATAACAATCATCCCGCCGGAGCCTACAATAGCCCCCGTTTTCACGATAGACTCATAGTCCACCGGCGTATCAAGCAAGCTTTCGGGCACACAGCCTCCGGAAGGCCCGCCCAGTTGGATGCCTTTGAATTTTTTCCCCCCGGGAATACCCCCCCCGACTTCATAAACAATTTCCCGCAGGGAGATGCCCATAGGCACTTCAATTAACCCGCCGCGGCTGATTTTGCCCGCCAAGGCAAACACCTTCGTCCCGCTGCTCTTTTCCGTGCCGTAAGCCTTAAATTTGTCGCCCCCGTTTAAGATAATCCACGGGACGTTGGCAAAGGTTTCCACGTTATTGATACAAGTCGGCTTTTTCCAGAGACCCTGCTCGGCCGGGAACGGCGGCTTCAGCCTCGGCATGCCCCGCTCTCCTTCCAGGGAAGCGAGCAGCGCAGTTTCCTCACCGCAGACAAAAGCTCCGGCGCCTTTTTTGATTTTTATGATAAAATTAAAATCAGTGCCCAGAATATCCTCCCCCAGGAACCCGGCCTCCCTGGCAGCCTCAATAGCCTTTTCCAGGCGCACAATGGCCAGCGGATACTCCGCCCTGACATAGACATAACCGGCAGAGGCGCCGATGGCGTAGGCGGCCAGCAGCATCCCCTCCAGCACCGCGTGCGGGTCACCTTCAATAATGCTGCGGTCCATAAAGGCCCCGGGGTCTCCCTCGTCCGCATTGCAGACGAGGTACTTCGGCTGTCCCTTGGCCGCACGGGTAAAACGCCACTTCAGCCCGGTCAGGAATCCGGCGCCCCCGCGGCCACGCAAGCCCGATGCCAGCATCTGCTCAATCACCTGCTCGGGACTCATCTCCAGCAGCGCTTTGCGCAGCGCCTCATACCCGCCCTTGCGCCGGTAGTCGGCAATAGACTCCGGGTCAATGTCGCCGCAGTTGCGCAGCGCCACCCTGACCTGCTTGCTGAAGACGTTCCCCTTTTCGCGGGAAATCAGCAGCTCTTCCTGCGGCTCATTTTTCAATAAATGCTCCTGCACGATGAGGGCTGCTTTCTCCTCCGTCACTGCTCCATAGTAATAAGTTTCACCGGCCGGCGAGTGTACCTCCACAAGCGGCTCGATGTAGCACATGCCAATACAGCCGGTTTGTCTGAGCTCCACGTCCAAACCGTGTTTTGCAATTTCTCTTTCCAGCGTCGCAAAAGTTTTCCGGCCTCCCGCGGCGATGCCGCAAGTGCTCATGCCCACTTTTACCACCGTCTTTTCCTGCAACCTACAGCACCTCCTTTGCGGCCTGCGCTCCCTGGGAGCGCTGTTCTTTTTCCCGCAGCTGTCCGATCAGCCGGCGCACCCGTGCCGGTGTCATATTGGCGTGTGCCTCACCGTCGACAACGACTACCGGAGCCAGGCTGCAACAGCCAACGCAGGCCACCCTCTCCATGGTAAACAGTCCGTCCTGCGTCGTTTCTCCCCCGGCAATGTCCAGCTCCTCGCTGATGGCACGCGTCAGAGCCTTGGCGCCGTTAACATGGCAGGCGGTCCCCTCACAAACCATTAAATTATATTTACCGACCGGAGCAAGCCGGAACTGGGCGTAAAAAGTGACAATTCCATAGATTTTTGCCGGTGAAACATGCAGTTTTTCGGCTAAATAGGCGATTGATTGCTTTGGGATGTAGCCGAGCAGTTCCTGCACATCCTGCAGGATGGTAATAATGGCTGCCGCCTCTCCCCGGTATTTGGCGATAACTTCATCCAACTGCGCATACGGGAGGGTCTTTTCCTCCGCTGCCTGACAGGCACATCCGGCCGCCATTGAAACACCTCTCCTTATCACCTAGACTTACACACAAACGAGTTATTTCGCTGCTGCACACTTGCTTCCCTGCCGCACTGCAGATTATTTTCACAAATTTCTAATTAAGGCGGCCATTTGTCCCGGCTGCTGCGGCCAAGCTGCAAGTGCCCATGGCTGCCTGCGTCCGGGAAGCAGGTGTCCCCGGCCGTCTGTCACAGCCGGGGACACCGTATTGCTCGTGATATTTCAAAGCCGCCGCCTACAGGGCCGGGGCATGGTTCTGTTTTTCTTTGGACAGCCGGTCCAGCACACCGTTCAAAAACGCGACCGACTCCTCACAGTTGTAGGTTTTGCTAATGTCCAGCGCCTCATCAATAGCTACCACGTCCGGGATATCCTCCCGGTACAGTATTTCAAACGCCGCCAGACGCAAAACATTGCGGTCCACAGCCGCCAGGCGCGAAAACTCCCAGTTCACCAGGTAGCGGGACAATATCCTGTCAATCACCGGCAGGTTTGCCTCCGTGCCCTCGGCCAATTCCCTGGCAAAATGCGCGTATTCAGCGCCCAGGCCGCTTTCTGCCAGCAGATCCGTTAAAGCCGGCTCCAGCCCGTTTTTGCCAAAATCCATCTGAAACAATGTTTTAAAAGCAACCTCTCTTGCCAAATGTCGGCTCATTTTCCCCCCACTTGCCCGGCCGTGCGGTTTAATCGCCTTCCGGCCAGAATCTGTTCAAAATACCGCGCAACCGCTCGTTGCGGTCAAACAGGCGACCGACAAAAACACCAAGCGCAACACAGAAAAAAATAAAAACACTTCGCCAGAAACCAAAAACAATAATGCACAAGCCAATGGTCAGGCCAATCAGGCCGCCGGTAATTTTACCCCAGTGCTCCGCCACAAACTGGCGCATTGCCTGCCTGGTCATTCATGCACCTCTTCCCGCATTACTAATGCGCCGCCCTTGCTGATTCAGAGGCTACATTCTCAATCATCACTTTGACTTCGGCTACATGGCTGCCGGCAGTGCTTTCCACATATTCTTTCACCGCAGCCTGCAGCTGGGCCGCCAACTGCGGGATGTTTTGCCCGGCAAGGGCCACGGCGCGCAGGAAAATCACCAGTCCCGACGGCTTCTCGACAACCCGCGTTTTTATCTCCCGCACACCTTTTACCTCTCTGGCAGCCTTGAGAACCAGTGTCTCAATGGTGGTAAAACAGATCCGCACCTCTCCGAAGGGGCCGGCCTGCAGCAGCGTTTCTTCCCCGGCGCCGCGGCGCATGCTGAAAACAAGCGTCACTACCCCCAGCAGCAGCAACACCGCCCCGGCTATGGCAAAACGAAGGTCGCCATAGACTAACGCCAGCCAGAGCTGCAAACGCTGTAACGGAAAGAGCGGCAACGCGGCGACGGCTAAAGCGGCGCCGGTTGCCGCGAGCAGCAGCGCGGCCAGTGCCAGATACACTCTTTCCCGTAGGTTCAAAAGGCCAACTCCTTCCGCATCAGCAGCCTGGTGCAGACAAACTCTATTTCACGGCTCGCTGTTCTTCTTCGTCCTCATCCGTACGGGCGGCATGAAAGCTTACTCCCTGGACATGCACATTAACCTTGATTACCTCCAGGCCGGTCATCGACTCTACAGCCTGCTTAACGCTCTCCTGTATTTTCCAGGCGACATCAGGAATGCGGGCTCCGAATCGGACGATGATAAACACATCAACCGCCGCCTGCTTTTCCCCTACCTCCACCTTAACACCCTTGGCCAGATTTCGCTTGCCAAGCATTTCGGCAATGCCGCCAGCCAGCCCGCCGCTCATGCCGGCCACGCCTTCGACTTCAGTGGCCGCCAGGCCGCTGATAATCGCCACAACTTCGTCAGCTATCCTGATACTGCCTACTTCAGAGGAAGGCAGCAAATCTTGCTGTCCCGCCAACTGCTGACACCTCCCGTTAATTTATACATTATTGAAGAATACCGCTGCTTAATTATACCAGATGCCACGGGCGAATACAATTTTATTCGCCGCGGACTCCGGAATTCCTGCTATTTTCCATGTTCCACCACAGCCACCTCCTCCATCCTGATTCCCGCCAGACCGCTGATCATCTCAGCCAGCTGGACAACGTCACGTTCTGTGAGATTTTCCGCCTCAACCACCACATTAGCCAGGCCGTCGCGGTAAAAAAAGACGGCATCACGGTAACCTTTGGCCTTAACCATGTTTTCCACCAGCAGCTCCTTCTCCATCAGAGCAATCAGCGACAGCAGCTGTTGCTCGGCCTGTTGCTTCCCCTCCTCGCTGATCTTTTCGTTTTCGATAAACTGGTTTAACATTTCCATTTCCCTGGCCCGGATGCTGTCCCGCTGCAGCCGGTATTCCGCAAAAAACGCGGGTCCCTCAACTGCCGGCATCTTCTCCCCCGTGGCAGGCGCAGCAGGGGCCACGACTGACGCAGCCGGGGGCTCACCGGCAACAATTTCTATCCGGTTGACTTCTTTCTCCACCTGCATCAGCCACCAGACACAGCCAAAGGCCAGCAACAATGCTGCCAGGACAAAAATCTTTCTCTGCGACATTTGTCATTCCCTCCCCTGGACCTATTTCATGGGCAACACGGTAATCCTGTGGGCAGCTATGTCAAGGCCGGCCTGCAGCGCCAGAACCAGCTGCTCCCGCAGGCGGGGGTCGGCTGCCCCCTCAGCAATAACCATCACTCCGCGCAGCCGTGGCTTCCGCTCCACCAGCAGCAGCGGCCTTTCCCCCTGTCCCTCCCTGGTAACGACGATTTCCGTCCGGGAGGTGTTTTCCTCCACCTCCCGCCTTCCACCCGCCCCGTCTTGCTCTGTTGTCCGGCTGACCGTCGTCTCACGGTTTTCCCCGTACACCCCGCCCGGACCGCTCTCCAGTGTCACCAGCACCACCACTTTGCCTGCGCCCTTAACCCGGCTTAAGGTATCGGCCAGTTCCCGCTCCAGTCTCTCCCGGTAATCGTCCCTGCCTCCCGGTGTCGCCAGCGCCTCGGCATTTTCCGGCGGCCGGGCGGGAGGCTCTGCGCGGCGCGGAACCGAGCCGGCCAGCAAGAACAGCACTCCCAGTCCAGCCAGCCCCGCCAGCAGCAAGCCTGAACGCAGACGTTTAATTTTTTCAGCCAGTGTTTCCTTCAACCTCCGACACCTCCGGCAGACAAGCCTTTGTAACAAGTTATGCCGCGTTTAATTTTTTAACACCCGGACCTCAATTTTTTCCTCCGGCAGGCCCAGATTCCGGGCCAGCAGGGAGGCCAGCCCGCGACTGGGAACACCGGCCGTCCAGGCCTCCCCGGCGTACTCCCGGCTCCCGGACGGTTTTCCCCCTTCAAGTTTAACCCGTATTTCCGGCATTCTTCCAAGCGGCGGCTCATCCGCTTCAGCGGCAACCGCCAGTACCCGCACAGACAACAACTGACCATAAGCCGGATGTCCCGGCTTTTCAACCAGTTCCAGCGTATGTTCCAGGGGTTTCAGACCTTCCGCCAGCAGCAGTTTGCCAATCTTTTCCGTCAGCAGCGCCCGGTAGCGCTGCAGTGTCAGCCCCTGGTTCAGCTGCTCCAGACGGGAAAGGAGCCTTGCGTTCTCGTCATCCGTCAGTCCCTGCCGTTCTGTGGCCGGCAGCGGCGGCTCCCCTGGCAGTTGACGGAGCGCCCACAGCGGTCCGAGCAGCGTCAGCATCAGAACCAGGCCGATAACCATGTTCAGAAAAGGCCTGAACTCCCCCCGCGGCAGGAACAACTCCAGGAGGCTGAAAACTATCAGCAGCACAACAATGTTTCTCGTCACATCAAACATGATCTCCAGCATTCTTACTTACCTCATCATAAAAGAAGTGTTTCCGGCGCCGGCTATAATGGTGAGCGCCAGGTAAAAGAACAGGCCGACTATAGCCACCGCGGCAAAAATCAGGGCCAGGCAGTTGCCGAAGGTGTTTAAAGCCTCACTGAGCGCGGTCTCCCCCAACGGCTGAATAAGCGCGGCCGCCAGCTTGTAAATGAACACCAGCGCCAGTATCTTCAATGCCGGGAAGGCCACCATGTAAAAGATAATCAGCACGCCGGCCAGATGGACGCTGTTTTTCAGAATCAGCGTGGCGCCGGCCACTGTTTCCACGGCATCCGCCAGCATTCCGCCCACCACAGGCAAAAAAGCGCCTGTCATAAACTTGGCCGCCCTGATGGTTACAGCGTCACCCACGGCGGCTGCCACCCCATGAACGGCCAGCAAACCGGTAAAAACAGTCATTGACAAACCCATAGACCAGACTGAGACATTCTTCAGCAGCTCCGCAAGCCGGCCTACTGTGACCCGCGGAGAAATATGATTGACGACCGACAGGATAGTAGTCAGGTAAATCAGCGGAAAAATTACGTCTCTGGTCAGGGAGGCCAGAAAGTTGACGGCAAAAATAATCAGCGGCTTAAAAATCGCCGCCGCGGCAAAGCTGCCCAGAGAGGCCAGCAGTGTCAGCAGCAGCGGGATAGCGGCCATAATCAGCTCCACCAGATTGTCCACAGTCTGGCGGCCCAAATTGACGGCCACGGCAAAACTTTGCATGGCTATGACTATCAGCGCCAGATGAACTATTGTTTGCGTCAGGGCGGCGATGCTTTCCCTGGCAAACGCTTTTTCCAGGTTCTTTAAAAGAGCGGCCGCCACGGCCAGGAACAGCAGTTTCCCGAGAAGGCTTAAATTAAGATAAATTTCCCGCCATAAATAGCGCCACAGCCCGTTCACGATTTCCTGCAGCGACAGAGGTTCCGCATTCCCGGACTGAAAAAGGCGCAACAGGTCCTGCCAGCGGAAAGCCGGCATGTATTCGCCCATCTGCTGCTGCAGCTGGGGCCAAAACTTTTCCAGTTCAGTAAGGTCAAGCTCCTGCACCTGCCGCTCAGCCATTTCCTGCGGGCCAAGCGCCGTTGCGGGAGCGGGCAGCAGCAATATCATCAGGCATATCACAAACAGCAGGGCGCTTCGTCCCAACTTCCCCTTCACCCCCACCCTCCGGCACTCTGATTTCCGACCGCCAACATCCAGTTCTCCGCCCTCTGTTATGGGATCAAGCCCAGAACAGTTGACAGGACCGCCTCCAGCAAAGGGACGGCCAGAACCAGGATTAGCAATTTGCCGGCAAATTCCACCTTGGCCGCAACCGCGCCTTCTCCGGCATCCTCACAGACGCGGGCGCCGAACTCAGCAATGTAAGCAATGCCTAGTACCCTAAGCAGCGTGTTCAGGTAAATAAGGGGGATGTTGGCCTGCAAGGCCATCTCGGTCAGCACCTGCAGCACCGCCGCCAGGTAGTCAAGCAGGCGCAGGAAAATAACGGCGCCGGCTGCAACACCGATGAACATGGAGAAAGCCGGCTTATCAGGGCGCAACATAGCCGAAAGCACAGCAGCAACCAGAGCAAAACCAACAATGCGGGCTATTTCCACGACGCGGCCTCCTCCAGTGACAGCTTCACCGAACAACGTAACTGCTCAGGCCTATAAATGACGCCAGATGCTAAAGAGTCGTCAGATGCTTATTCTAATGCAGGTTGAAAATAGTCCTTATATTGGTAAACAGCTCACTGATTAACTGTATCAGCATCAGCAGCACTACCACCACACCCCCCAGGGTCAGCATCTGCGCCTGTTCTTCCTTGCCGGCCTGCTTCAGCACGATAGCCAGCACAGAAATAAAAATACCGATGCCGGCGATGCGAAAAATCAGATCCACATCAAGCCCGTACATTTTCCCCCTCCTACAAGAGCAGAATGACAACTGTCAGGCCGCCCAGCGCCCCGAGATAGCGCCACATCTTTTCTCCGTCCCGGCAGCGGGCCGCTGCTTCAGCACAGCGCTCGGACAACTGGCGGCCGGCCATCTCCAGTTGCCGTACCTGGTCATTCCGCCCCAGTGCGCCAAGCCCTGCCGCACCTCTCAGCAAGGCGGCCCAGTCCTCGCCCGTTAACGCCAGGCTGCCGCGCCGGCGTTCAGCCGCCGTTCTCCACGAGAGGGCAGCTTCTGAGAGCCTGTTTTCGCCGGTCAGCAGTTCCCCTGCCAGCAGAAAATAGTCCCGCACCGCCTTGCGCTGCAGGCGTCCGGCCACCTGGACCAGCGCCCGGGGCAGGGGAGTTGCCGTGTACCCGATTTCCGCCGCCAACAGGCGTAAGGCAAGGTTAAAGTCCTCCAGTTCAGCCACCCGGCGGCGCGTCTGGGCCGCTTTCAGCTCACCCAGACTATACGAAGCAGCAAAGACCAGGAAAACCCCTGCCCATCTCTCCCACATCGCCCTCATTCCTTCCTGCCGGAAAGTATTGCCTCCGCCGCCGTCAGCACCGCCGCCACAGTACCCGGACCGTTGCTGCAGTTAAGCAGGATAATGCGCTCAAAAACCTTGCGTTCCAGCATTCCGGCCAGGCTCGGCCGCCTGAACAGTTCCGCCGCCGACCCGCCGTGAGCGGAGGCCAGCAGCGTCGCCCCGCTGTTAATGACTTCCTCGACAGCCCGTACATCCTCCTGGCCTCCCAATTCATCCGTAACCACAATCTGCGGCGACATGGAGCGCACCAGCATCATCATCCCTTCCGCCTTGGGACAGCCGTCCAGGACGTCACTGTGCATCCCCACGTCCAGTTGCGGCTCCCCGGCAAAACAACCAGCAATTTCAGAGCGCTCGTCCACTATTCCCACCCTGAAGGCCGGACGGCCGTTGCCCGGATCCCCGTTGGCAAAGACGCGGGCCAGGTCACGCAAAAGAGTCGTCTTTCCCGCCTGGGGAGGAGAAACCACCAGGGTATGTCTCACTCTCTTCTCCACCGGGTGATATAGCTGGGCCAGCAATCCCCGCGCCGCACCCTTTACCTGCCTGGCTATGCGGATATTGATGGAACAAATGTCCCGCAGCAGTTTGACGCTGCCGCCGGCCAGCACGGTGCGTCCGGCGAACCCGGCGCGGTGTCCGCCCGGCAACGACAGGTAACCGCGGCGCAGCTCCTCGTCACGGGCGTAAAGGGAATGTTCCGTGGCCAGCATCAGTACGCCGTTGATTTCCTCCCGGGAGACCGGATGAGCTGGTATGCCTTTGCCGTCAAAAACCCGTACAGTCCTTCCGGCTTGCAGTACCAACGGCTTGCCCGCACGCAGGCGGATTTCCTCCGCCCTCTCCAGCGCTTCCGCATCAAGGCCAAGTATAAGTGCCGGCAGCGGCGCCGGCAGAAAGGGCAAGATCTGACTTTCCCACTGTAGCCTGCTCATCTGTTCCACCCCATACATTTTCGCAGTTGGCGTTATATAACGGCCTGAGTATTTACTGCATGTTTATGGGGACGAGCTGGCATTTATGCCATATAAAAAGAGCCGGGCGGCTTTTTGCCGCCCGGCCTGCTTCATGCCTTACCGCCTTTTCCTGTCGTCTTCATCATCTTCGTCATCGTCTGCATCTTTGTCTTCGTTGACAAAAACTACCCGCTCACAACTGGGGCAGAGTATCTCCACAACCTCGTCATCGTCCAGCAGGTCGTCATCAATATAGACAAGCTCGTGGCAATCGGGGCATTCTACCGAAAAGAGCTCTTCGTCATCGGCATAATCCAGATCTTCATCATCATCTTCTTCACCGTTTTCCTCGTCGTCCTCGTCCCCGTAAATATCTTCCTCCAGTTCGCTCAGATCCTCGTCCAGCGCCTCGGTGTACTCCGCCAAATCCTCGAACTCGTCCTGCAGTTCGGTAACGGCTTCCGCCAGAGCATCAAGAACCTCGACTATCTTACCAAGCAACTTGCCCTCCCGGGTGCTTTCGTCAAAACCAAGCCCCGAGGCCAGTCCCTTCAGGTATGCAACCTGCGACTTAAGGTTGTCCATCTTTTTCCCTCCTGTCACTTTTTAGGCCTGTTACACTCTTTCAATATACTCACCTGAGCGGGTATCTATGCGCAAGACATCGCCCGCGTTTATAAAAAACGGCACCTGCACCACCAGGCCGGTCTCCAGGGTAGCCGGCTTGGAACCGCCGGAAGCCGTGTCCCCCTTAATACCCGGCTCCGTCTCGGTTACCATCAGCTCTACCGCATGAGGCAATTCCGTGCCTATTACCTGCTCCTGGTAAAGAACAACGGCAATGTCCATATTTTCTTTTAAATATTTAACGTCATTACCGAGTCGCTCCCTGTTGATGGCCAACTGCTCAAAACTCTCCGTATCCATAAAGTAGTAATCGTCACCGGTGGTATAAAGAAATTGCATCGGCCGGCGCTCCATCATGGCCCGTTCCAGTTTCTCACCGGCACGGAAGGTTCGCTCTGTAACGGCGCCGCTTCTGATATTCTTCAGGCGGGTGCGGACAAAAGCAGCACCTTTACCCGGCTTAACATGCTGAAAATCAACTATAGAATAGATTTCCCCCTCAATCTCTATAGTCAGGCCGGTACGGAAATCACTGGTAGAAATCAACTGCCTCACTCCTCCGTCAGATACAGATTAATTGCTTGCTACTCCCGGAAAGAACCCGGCAGCCCTCGTCCCCGATTACCACCACATCCTCAATTCTTACGCCAAAGCGTCCGGCAAGATACACGCCGGGTTCCACAGTCACGACCATTCCCTGCAGTAAGACTTCCTCCGCGCCCGCTTTCAGACGCGGCGCCTCATGCACTTCCCTTCCCAGGCCGTGACCAAGGCCGTGGCCGAAAAAACCGTCCAGCCCCTCCGCCGCCAGGCAGCCGCGGGCCAGAGCGTCCGCCTCGTGCCCGGTAATTCCGGCGCGCAACGCGGCCAGCGAACAGCCTTGCGCCGCCAGAACCGCCTGGTAAACACGGCGTTGCTCTTCATCCGGCCGGCCGAGAAAAACCGTACGCGAAAGGTCTGAACAGTAACCGTCCAACACGCAACCCAAGTCCAGCACCACCGCGTCTCCTTGGGCCAGCATCCTGTCGCCGGCCACCCCGTGAGGCAATGCCGAGCGAGGGCCGGAGGCAACAATCAGCTCAAAAGCTATGCGCTGCGCACCCCTCTCGCGCATGTAGCATTCCAGCTCAAGCGCAATCTCCCGCTCACGCCGTCCGGGGGCAATGCGTCCGAGAATATAGGCAAACGCATCATCGGCGAGCATAGCGGCCGCCGCAAGGCTCGCGATTTCTCCCCCGTCCTTAATGCGGCGCAAAGTAGCCACCGGCGAAGAAACCGGCTCGAGTGCCGCTTTTCCGGCAAGAGTCTCATTCAGCCTGGCAAAAGCATCTACCGTCAGGTGGTCGGCCTCAACGGCCAACTCCGTGACACCTTCCGCTGACAGAAGTTCTCCGACCTGCTGCCACAGTGTAGTACCGGCATTTACCACTTCCAGCGCCGTCTCCCCCCGGGCCTGCTCCAGGTAGCGGGAGTCGGTCAGCAGCACATCATGGCCGCCTGCCAGCAGGAGGAAAGCGTATGAACCGGTAAAACCGGACAGGTAAGCCACGTTAACCGGGTTGCTGACCAACAAGGCAGGCCTCCCGGCAGCCGACAAGAGCTCACGCAACCGCTTAAGCCTGTTTGCCATGAGCCCCCTCTGCCGCCAGCAGTCCGGCCGCAGCCTGCAGTCCCAGCCTGTAACCCTCAAAGCCGAACCCGCTGATCAGGCCGTTCGCCGCCGCCGCCGTCACCAGCCGGCGGCGAAAATCTTCCCTGGCATGAATATTGCTGATGTGTACCTCTACCACCGGGCCGGCAAAGTCCAGCAACGCATCGTACAGGGCCGCGCTGTAATGAGCCAGCGCCCCCGGGTTAATAACAATAGCCTGAGCATCGGTCTGCTGGATTTGGTCAATCAGCCCGCCCTCATGGTTAGACTGAAAAAACTCGGCCACCAGGCCTAGCTCCGTCGCCTGGACCGACACCTGCCGTTTAAGGTCCTCCAGTGTGCCGCTTCCGTAAAACGCCGGGTCACGCCGGCCCAGCCTGTTTAGATTTGGCCCGTTAAGCACTAGTATCTTACGCATCGTCCACCGCCACCCACTTATGTTTGCTACTCACCTATAACATAACTGCTTTTATTCCTATTTCGCGCACAGGCTAGAAAATCCTGCCGTAAACCGGATGTCGGCGGTCGGAAATCACTTAGCAGGCAATAATCTCCAGAATTTCTTCAGCCACCTGCAGTACTGTCTTTCCTGTCGTATCCACCCGCGCGTCGGCCGCCGCGAGGTACAACGGCTCGCGCGCGGCAAGCAGTGCCGCCAGGTCATCCTCTCCGCCCAGCAGCGGCCGCGACTGATCCCCGCGCAACCTAAGCATGAGAGCTTCCGGCCCGGCTTCCAGCCAGACCAGGAAGCCGCCGGCGCGCAAATCGGACACATTTTCCGCGTTTAACACCACACCGCCGCCGGTGGCAATGACCAGGCCGCGCTTTTGCGCCAGAGTCCGGACAACTTCCCGCTCTGACGCGCGAAAATAAGGTTCGCCAAACGAGCGGAAAATTTCGGCTATGCTCAGCCCCTCGCGCTCTGCCACCAATTCGTCGGTATCAGCCAGCCGCCGGCCGAGACGTGCCGCCAGGCACTTGCCTGACTCTGTCTTGCCGGTGCCCATCATGCCGACCAAGACCAGGTTTTTGCCGGTCAGCCGCTTCAAGCCCTCAGTTCCCCCCGCCTCGCGGCACGCTGTTTTTTCTCCAGGAACATCAGTTCTACGCCGGTATATAAATCAATCTCCGTCGTGCGGTTAAAGGCGGGGTGTCCGTTATGCTCCAGCACCGTCAGGCGGGAGCCGCTGACCCGGAAGCCGATGCGGGCGCTGCGCCTTGTCAGCCCGGCCGACAGGCCGTCAATCACTCTAAACAGCCGGAGCATCGGCAGCAGGTGTCGGGGAAAACTGTCCGGCAACTCCTCTTCCCGGTGATGGTGGTAGCGGATCAACTCCGCCACGTCCGTGGGCTTCCCGTAATAATTCTCCGCTATCTCAGCACTGCGTGCCGCGTGACGCGTGCTTTCCTCGAACACCTTGTATGGATCAACCACCTGGCCCACGTTCAATAGCGGCTGGGACTTGCCGATATCATGGAACAGCAGCGCCTGCACCAGCGTATCCTTATCAATGCCAAGCAGGCCCATCATGCCTTTTTCGTTTAAATCAGCCGCCACCTTCAGCGCGTTAACCACATGCAGGTAGCCCCCGTCATCAATGACCTCGGTAATTTCTATCATCCCGGTGGCCTGGTTAAAATTGTCGCGGTACTCCGGAGTATTTTTCAGCTTCTGCTCCACTCTGGTATTGGGCAGCGTCAGGGCAAAAGCCTTGTCAAGCTCATCGCGCGCTTTCAGCAACGCCAGGTGCAACTGCTTGGTTTCCGTAATTTCCGTAAACGTCTGTACCACGCCGGCAATCCGGCCTTCCTGAACGACCGGCACGTTATTGGTCAGCAAGACCTGTCCCCTGTTCGTCTGCACCTCCACGTTATACAACGGTTCGCCGCTTTCCATGACCCTGCGCACCGCCGAATCTGGCGCCGAGTAAGTCAGGGATTTGCGCCCCAGCATTTTTCGTGCCAGAAGCCCGCTGGTCTTTTCCGCAGCAGGGTTGAACTCACGGATAACAAATTCACTGTCCACCGCCACCAGGCCTTCGCGCATCGCCGCAATCAAAGCCGGCGCCTGCCGGAACTGCTCCAGCAGGTCACGGTTTCGCCTGGCTTCAACCGCCTTGGCTTCCAGCACCGACGCCATATTCAGGTAACCCACCGGGGTATTGCCTTCCACCACCGGCAACTGACTGACGCGCCGCTCCGTCATTATCCCGGCCGCCTCTTCCACCGGCGTATCGGGAAAGACAACGAACAACCGCTCGCGCGGCACCATCACATCAGAAACAGTGCAGGAGCAGCAGCCGTCAGCCATACTTTTACGCAAATCATACCCGGAAACCAGCCCGAGCAACTGTCCCTGCACGTCCACCACCAGCACGTGTGCCGCTTCCGCGCTAATCATCCTGGCGGCCACTTCCTGCAAGCTTGCTTCCGGACCAACCAGTACCGGCGCTGTTATCATTATTTCTTTCACAAGCATACGATATCCCCCATTACCGCCCTGGTTACTTTTCTGGTACTGTAACAACAGCCACCCGATAGGTTTCGACAAAATCCACTGTTACCCTGCCGCAGTTAACGTAGTGCGCAAAATTTTCCTTAAAAATCAGGCAGTTGCTAAATCCATCATACAACGGCAACCGCTTAGAAATCGTGCGGAGGCTGGGCTGAGATGCGCACCCTGGCCGTCACCGGTGTGACAATCACATGCAGGCGTCGCCCAGTCGTGTTGCGCAGAGTAACATGCCCTCCCTGGTTAGGCGCGCCGGTGAAGCGGAACGACAGTGTGTGCCGCACTCCGTCCGAGGGAAAGTTAATCGCGGCGAAAGATACCCCGGGCGGCAAACGCACCAATGTTGCCCGTTCCGGGCACCTGACCCGGTACATCCCGTTAAACAGAAAAAACACGACTTCCGTCTGCTGCCCGCTGGCAATAGCCGCATGGCGCATTTCCCTGATCCGTGATGTCAGTTCCAGCGCAGCCCCCTGCAGCGGCCAGCCTGTCAGTTGGCGGTGAAAGGGAAATACCAACAGCAGGATAAGAGCGGCGACAGCCAACACCGCCAGCAGCTCCACCAAGGTATATCCTTTACCATTCCTGACCCTGTTTGACATAAACATAAATCAATCCCTGTTTGTACAATATTTGCCATCGATAGCCCGAAAAACAGCGCCGGTTGACCGGCGCCTGCCTATCCCTATCCGCCTACTCAAAGCTTGGCAACAGTTGAAACTCCAAGCGGCCCTGCACCTTTCCCTCCGACAATGTATAGGACACCGAGCGTACCGGCGTCAAAAACTCCAGCGCCTCCAGAGCGGCCAGCAGGCTGAAAAATGCCTCCTTGCTGTCGGCGGTCACCGCTGCCTCACCCGAAGCGGCCAACAGGTCTCCCTGCTGCGGTACTCCCGGAGGCGCCGGCGACGCTGTGCCATCCTGTCCGGTTGCGGCAGGCGCCGGCAGCGGCAGAGGTGCTGTGACTCTGAAGCTTGTAACGGTCAGCCCTGGACGGAAAAACAGCTCTTCCAGCTCAGCAAGCATTTCTGGCCAATAGCTTAACGGCGGCAGCCGCCGCGCCAACTCCGCGGCTTGCGCCTGCCACTCCGACTCCATTTCCTGTACGGCCGTCCGTTGCCCAAGCAGTTGCTCCTGGGCCGCCAGTTCAGTCTGCAGTCTTGTCTTTTCTGCAAGCAACTGCGCCCGCCTTACGTTGCCAGGCAGCCAGGCAAACTGCCAGACAGCCACGCCGATGGCCAGCAGCAACAGATACGGCAGAACCGCTTTCGCGTCAATCCTGGACAAGGCCTGTCACCTCAATTCTCAGTCGCAGGGAGCTTTATACGCTGCCCAGGGATAATCAGGCGGGGATTTTTTATCTGCGGGTTGGCCGCGAGCAACTCCTCCAGGGTAATCCCAAAATTATTGGCAATCTTGGTCAACGAATCGCTTCGTTGCACAATATATACCTCCGGTAGCGGAACAGGCGGCCCCTCCGGGGCCTGGCCGGCAGCAGGCAAAGTTGGTTCCGGTTCTTTATCGTCCGCCTGCGCCGCGTCCTCCAGTTTGTACGCTGCCGGCGGCTCTGCAGGTATTGCGGCAAGGGAGGAGTCAGGCGCAACCTTTGCCGTCATCAGCACCAAAAAGCCGTCCTCCGCTTTCTCAATCGTCTGCAACCGCGCCTCTGCAAAAGACGCCGTATTCTCCACCGCTTCCGGCCAGCGCCCGGCTTCCCGCAAGCTGCGGCCGGCAGCGTGTAAATCAGCGTGTTCCTGCTGCCAGAAAAAGCCTGACAAGGTAATCGCCGACGTCCCGGCAGCCTGCTCCAGTTCCCGCAAGATTACCGACCAGCGGTAACGTAAAGCCAACTGCTCCTCCAGGCGTTTGGCCTGCACCGACAGGCGCCGGCCGGCCTCAAGCGAGGCCCGTATCCTTTCGGCTTCTGCCCGGCCGCTCTCCAAAGTGGCGGAAAGTGCCTTTGTTTCCGTCTCCAGCTGGCCGTTCAGCAGCAGCTGCCAGCCCGGCGCCACCACCAGCGCCAGCAGGTAGCTGACCACCAGGAAGAGCTTAAAGAACCTGGGCAGATAAAATACGCGCCGTCCGACATAACCGGCCGGCCGCAGGTTAACTTCCATTCCGCCACCCCCGCAAGGCCAGTCCGCAGGCCACCGCCAGGTGCGGCGCGACATTGTTCAGCTCAGTGAGGCCAGTCTTAATCTGTAACTTCATCGACAGAAAAGGATCGAGCACTTGCGGCTCTATCTCCAGGTCCTCCCGCAGGCGAGACAGCAGTTGGTCGCGCTCCGACCCGGCCCCGGCCAGCCAAACCTGCCGGAGCTGGCTTTCCCGCTCCCGGCTGTTATAAAAATAGTAGTCAACGGAACGCTGCACCTCCCTGCTTAAATCCTCAGGGGAAGCTTTCTCACCCAGTGGCACCACACGATGGAAGCCAAGACGCCCGCCTTCGACAATGAGAATACTGCTTGCCTCCACACCGGCGTCAAGCAGCAACGATACCTTAGGAACGACTTCCTCTTCCCCCGGGCCGGCTTGCTGCAAATACATCAGCAGACGGAACAGGGAAAACGTTTCCGTATCTACGGCAACCGGGTTAAGTCCCGCAAGGTTCGCCGCTTCCAGGTAGCCGTGGACCACCTCTTTTTGCGCCGCCGCAAGGCAGACTTCCAGCTTGTCACCGTCTTCACCCTTGATTTCCCGTACCCCGGTATAATCAACCACTGCCTCGTCCAGCGGAAAATGCAGGTGTTTCTCCGCCTCCCAGCGCACCGCCTCACGCAGCTCGCGCTCCGGCATGGCCGGCAACTGAGCCGTGCGCAAGGTCACGCTCTGCTTACCGAGGGCAAGGAAGCAGTTTTTTTGTGTGACTTTCGCACTTTTGAGCAACTCACGCAAGGATTTGGAAACCGCCTCAGGCTGCAGGACGCGCCCGCCGACTATAGCTCCTGCCGGCGTTTCCCGCACATCGGCAGCCAATACCCCGTAGCCATCCCTTGTCCTCTCCAGCAGCACGACTTTTAACAACGCCGCGCCCAGTTCCACTCCCAGCCCCCGCTCCGCCATCCCCGCTCCCCCTTCACACATCCATCAGCCCGCCCCGCCGCTAAAAAACCCCTCACCCTTTCCCCGCTCAAACTCGCTCACCGCCTTTAAAGTTATTATAGCGCACCCGCGAAGGCAGAGCAAGTGCGCCGCGCCCGCTTCAAGCTACGGCCTGACATATTCCACGTGCATTGTAGTGGCTGCTGTTTCGCGGAATTCCGGCTGCGCGTCCTGCTCCAGCAGATGTAGCATGGAATTGTTATAGGCAAGATTAGCGTTCCACAGGTCGCGGGGACTGGCGCCGCCCTTTTTGGCCACCACGATGCCGGTCATCTGCCTGACCCCGCCACCTTCGGACCGCGTGAGCGCCACCGTACCGCTGCTGTACAGCAGCGTGCTGTTGCCTATCGTGTCCACCCTATGGCCCTGGCCGGGGCGGACGTCAATATCACCGGTGGTTAGAATAACAAGCGGGTTGTTTTGACCGGCGTTAATGTCGCGCCTGATGCGCACCTCATCAGCCTGGATGACAATCAGCCCCGTAAAATAAACCGGCGCGTCCAGGGTAACATTACCGTCCCCCGCATTCACCAGAATCCGCTGACGGCCAAGGGAATTGGCGGCATTGACGGCCCCGTCCAGGTCGCCGGAGGTGGTCACATGCCACAAGGATGGATTGGCGTTGGCCAGCCCCTGATAGTGGCTGAAATTAACGAGCGGGATCAGCGAATCATAAACATTTACCGTGACCGGCTGGCCTTGGTCAAAGGTATTGTCACGGCTGTTCTGATGCAAGGCGTGCAGCCGCACCGGCCCGCTAATAGTCGAACCCCGGATTTCCGCCGTGCCCCCGGACAGCAAGGTATGCTGGAACAAAAAGCTTTGCAGGGGAGTCTGGCTGAAAGTTACCCGCGCCGCCGCCCGTTGCTGCCCGCCGCCCCATATCGCTGTGGCGGCAATCGTTCTTTCCGCCAACGGAGACGCCGCACCGCTCACGATGACGGTAAACGAGCCGCCGCCCGCCTGCCCGCTAAAAGTACCGGTAAACCCGGGTTCCGCACGCAGCCGGGCCACGGCCAGCTCCACTCCGGCTTCGGCGATATGGAGAGCCGTGTTCTGCACCGCGTGACTCCGGGAGATGCGCACTTCACCGGTAGCGATCGTCCCGGCTACCGGCGCCAGCACCGCGAATACCGCGCTGACCAGCAGCACCAGCAGCACCACAGAACCCTGACGGGAACTCCCGCCTGCAAGCCTGCCTGCCAAAGCATTAACCCGGACGCCTTTCACGCAAACCACCTCCCTTAAAAATAATCCCCCTCACCCTAACCCTCTCCCACCAAGGGGGCGAGGGAATATCTTTTCAACAGCCGCCCTCCGTTTATCGCAGGTTGCGCGGGGATACGGTGCTATCCAGGGTAAACTGCCGCCCGCCGACAGCCGCGACCAGCTCCACATTCCAGGTAAAGACGCTGCCGGTCGGGATAACTCTAAAGCCTGTGATATGCGAGGCCAGCATCACCGTGTTGTCCACTAACCCAAGTGTTCCGTCCTGCCATACCTGCCTTCTTTCCCGCAGCAGCGTGTTATCCTCCGGGCGGCGGCGAATGGTGTACTGAAAATTTTCACCCGGCAGCCGGTAGTCTATCACGGTATAAACTTCCCGGCTGACCAACTGGCTCGCCAGGTGCAGGTCGCCGGTCACAAAATCAAGCGCCACCCGGGCGTTTTGTTGCACCTCCGTCTGAGAGGTGTCTCTGGCAAAAGAGCGCAAGACGTTTTCATAAAACATAAACACCGCGGCCAGCACAAGAGCCAGCACAGCCGTTACCGCCAGCAGTTCCACCAGCGAATAGCCTTTTTCATTGCCTGTCCCCGCCCGCTGCAGGCAAGCGCATCGCCCGGCTGTGCCTCGCATCCGCCTAAGTCCTCCTATCTTCCGCCTTAATTCCAAACATCTGCTTTTCAGCCTGACAAGGCAGAGCATTTCTTTCAAAGTTCCGGCACTCCGACCTCCGACATCCAATTCTCCGTCCTCTATCTTGGGAAGACGAACGTCTCCAGCGCTACCTGACGCGCCGTGCCACGCTCATCCTGATAAGCTACCACGACGTCAAGTTCCCAGACGGACACTTGGCGTCCGCCGGCGTCAACTTTGGCTTCTCTCCAGGAAACGGTGCGGGTAAAACCCTGCCGCGGCGCATCGGTCCGGCTGCCAGGCCCATGCGTGAAAACATGAGTCAGCAGGTTGCGCCTTTGCTCTTCCATGGCATCGGCTGCCAGCACGGTGGCGGTAGTTTGCAAGCCGGCTCTCGCCACGCTGCGGCCGCCTGCGTTAAAAAAAGCGAGCACCCCGGGCAGAAGCAGCGCCAGCACCGCCAGCGCCACCAGCAACTCGATCAGCGTCATGCCCCGCTCGCCGCCCACGCACCGCATCCCGCCCACCTCCGCTCTATTCATCCGGTGGCTCCGCCCTCTGTTTTGCGACTTCCGACTTCTGACCTCCGACCTCTAGTTTAGGTACCATTCAATAATTTGCTGCCCGGCCAGGGCGACAACCAGGGCGCCAAACACGAGGAAAGGTCCAAAAGGAATCGGGTCTTTGCGTCCCTTGATTTTCAGCAACAGGAGCAATCCGCCGACCATTCCGCCGGAAATGAAGGCAAGCAACAACAGCAGCAGCGTCCCCTGCAGGCCGAAGTAAAAACCTAACGGCAGCATCAGCTTGACGTCGCCGCCGCCCATACCGCCACGGGAAATCACAGCTACAGCGAGCAATATGCCGGCGCCCGCCGCTGCTCCCCAGACGGCACTGGCGAGCGCCACCTCCGGCCAAAAAATTTGCCGGAGAGCGGCTATCCCTAAAAGCACGACAACCAGCCGGTTGGGAATCAGCTGGTGCTCCAAATCAATGAAAGTAATTATGATAAGTACGGAAAAAAAAGCAGCAGCTGTCGCAAAGGCAGCCGTCAGAGCAAGCTGCCGGTAGAGGAGCACAAAGACAAGCCCTGTCAGCAACTCCACCACCGGGTAGCGCGCGTCTACAGAAGCGCCGCAGCCGCGGCAGCGGCCGCGCAGCCGGATCCAGGAGAAGACCGGCACAAGTTCCGCCGCGCCCAGACGCCTCCCGCAGGCGGGGCAGCGGGACGGCGGGAAAACGATCGATTCGCCCTTTGGCAGGCGGCAGATGCAGACGTTTAAAAATGAGCCTGTCAGCAGCCCCAGAACAAAAACCAGCACACCTTCCGCCATTCCCTCACCTCAAATTCAAGGGACACCATACTCCGAATTCAAGGGACACCATACTCGAATTCAAGGGACACCATACTCAATTATTGAATTCAAGGGACACCATACTCAATTATTGAATTCAAGGGACACCATACTCAATTATTGAATTCAAGGGACACCATACTCAATTATTGAATTCAAGGGACACCATACTCAATTATTGCGGATCAACCGGCTATACTGCCGGCAATCAGTCAGCCATGCCGCCTGCTGCTCTTTTTGTGAATCGGATGTTGAAAATAAGTGTCCGGCACCCGGGCGCTGCTGGAAGTTGGAAGTTAGAAGCTGGAGGTTGGAAAGGCCAATTTGCCGACCGCAAATATTTGGATGCTGAAAAGATAAGTGTCCGGCACCCGGGGCTGCCCGGGGGAGCAGTGGCTTTAATTTCTCCGGGCGCCGGACATGTTACAACTCACGCCATGTTACGGGCGGAACGCGTTAGTATACCCCCCGGGTAACGGTTAACCCGTTGGGCGACGTCCAGGTGAAGGCGGGATGAACTGTAATTCCTCCAACAGTAAAGCTAGTTCCCAGAGGACTATAACGCTCGGGATATGCGACTCGGTTAGTAAGACCAGCCGGCACGCCAGGCAGCGGGCCGAAGAAAGCTCCAAAAGTCCCCGCGCCAGTAGCTGTCATGTCAGCTCTAGTCGGATAACCAAGCCGCGGGCCGGCAGCGGTTACTTCCAGGTAGTATGCTTCCAGGGCGTTCAGGATCATGCGTTCGTTGGCGATGTCCGCCGCCACGCGGGCCGACTGGATGTTTTGCGTTACGCGCGGCACGGCGATAGCCGCGAGGATGCCAAGGATGGCCACCACGACAAGCAGTTCCACCAGGGTGAAACCGCGCCGGTTGCGGCGGCAGCTCTGTAGGTACATTACGATTTTTAACATTAGTTTCAACTCCCTCGTAATAAAATTTTCCTTTCAGATTTCCTGCTTGCCGGTGGCAAGCCTGAGTTTACAGTACGCCTGAGCCTCTATTCTCTCAACCTCCTTCAACTCATTATTGCCGGTCCTGACCGGCGGCGCCGGGCTTGTCCCCGGGCGCGGCCGCCTGGTCGCTTCCGTCCTTCCCCGGACTTTGCTCCCCCCTATCATTCTCTCTCGCTTACTTTATTCCTTCTTTCGGCAAATATCGTGTTATAAGAATTTCACTGGTAACAAAAGACTCCGGCCGGAGCTGGAGTCTCGAAAAAAATATCCTGCTCTTCGGCGGCCCGGCTGTCGTAGGCTTTCGTCCCTTAGACCCGCGGCTTTGCGCCCCTGCCTTTCGGCAGGTTAGCCTTTTTCGGTTCAGGTTGAATGGCGAGGCACTTTGTTACCTCTGACACAAGCTTACAGCAACTGACAGAATTCGTCAATCATTAAATAAGGCAACATTCAGGACAGGCATTCGATTTATCGCGGTTACCTCGTCCGCTCTCTCCAATTTGCCTTTTTGCCAGATATTGCATCATGTTCCTGTAGCAGGCAACCTTATTTCAACCGGCGCAGAATAAACTCGTCGTGCCTGGCTACCTCCGACTCAATCCGGTCCAACTTTTCGGAATTTAACTGGTAGCCTTCAAATAAAGCCTTAAGCTTAGCGCCGTGGTCGTTTTCGATTCTGACCACGCTTTTTTCCACAAAAGACAGCCGCTCGTCCAAAGACGACAGTTTTTGGTTTACCGCGCTGAACCCTTCCTGCATTTCAATCCGCAGTTGTTCGTTGCCGGCCTGCATCTCTGCCCGCAACTGCTCCTGACCGGACCGCATCTCAGCCCGCAGTTGTTCGTTGCCGGCCTGCATCTCGGTCCGTAGCTGCTCCTGACCGGCCTTTAAGTCATTGTATATTCTAGTCATCAGCTCCAGGATTTTTTCAGTTTCCATCGGACACCCTCCTCCGAAAAAATCGTAAACCTGCATTCATGGTTTAACTCTTTGTTACCGTCCGAGTGGCGACCGCTGACTTCTGAACTCCGGTTTACTGGATATGCTGGAATATTTCAAACATGGGCGTAACAATGGCTATCACAATGGTGCCGACAATTACGGCCATACCAAGTATCAGGATTGGTTCAATGATGGAGCTGAGGCGGGAAACGACGTAGGCTACGTCCGCTTCGTAAAAGTCGGCGACTTTGCTCATCATCGTGTCAATGGCGCCGGTCTCCTCGCCGATTTTCAGCATTTCGGTCAGCATGGGCGGAAAAATGCCCGAACTCTTAAGGGGTGCGGCCATACTCTGACCTTGGCGGATGCCGGTGGCCGATTTTGTAATCGCCTCCTCTACTATTTTATTGCCGGAAACCCGCCCGACCAGGATCAACGCAGGCAGCACGCCGACCCCGGAGGCCAGCAGCGTGGCCAGCGTGCGGGAAAAGCGCGCAAAGACAACTTTTTGGTACAGCGGGCCAAAGACCGGCAGTCGCATCTTTAGACGGTCAAGCAGATAAGCGCCGCTTGTGGTGCGGGCCCAGCGGCGAAGGGCAAAACCGGCCGCCGCCAGGGCAAGCAGGACCAGGGGCCACCACTGTTGCGCACCGGTGCCAAGCGACATCAGCAGTCTGGTAATCAAGGGCAGGTCGGCGCCCATGTCGGCGAACATCTGGGCAAACATAGGCAAGACGCGGACAATCAGGAAAGTTACCACAAGTAAGGCCACCACCATGATTACCGCGGGGTAGGTGGAAGCCGACTTGACCTTTTCCCGCAGGTCGTGCTCTTTCTCAAAGTAGTCGGCCAGCCGTTTCAGCGTAACGTCCAGTGAACCGCTGAGCTCTCCCGCCTCCACCATGTGGATTAAAATACGCGGGAAAAACGGACCGTGTTCGGCAAAGGCCTCGGCCAGGCCGCTGCCTTTTTCCAGCGCCACAATAATTTCCTGCACTTTGACGGCCAGGCTTTTGGGGTGTGTCTGAGCAGCCAGGATTTTCAGGGCGGCAAGTACGGTCATGCCCGCTTCCACCGCCGTGGCAAACTGGCGGCAAAACACCATGAAGTCGCGGGAATTCGGCTTTTTGTCAGGCAGGGTAAACAGCGCGCGCCGTTCCGCGGCCGCGCCCGGCACCCTGGTTTTGCCGGGTTTCCCGGCGGACAGGCCGGCCTCCCTGATGCTGACGATAAACAGCCCGCTCTCGCGCAGCTCTTGCGCCGCCTGATGGGGTGCGGCCGCTGCCAGCTCACCGCTGATGCTTTGCCCTTTGCCGTCCCTGGCCTGGTATTTGTAGAGCGGCGACATCCTGCTCCCTCCCTCCGACATCCGTCAATGCCTGACCTCCAGCTCGCGCAGCATGCTTTCCGGGTCGATGGCGTAGTTTAAGGCGTCTTCGTAGCTGATTTTGCCTTCCCTGTACAGCGTACGTAGGGAAGTGTCCATTGTCTGCATACCAAAGCGGGCGCCGGTCTGCATCGCCGAATAAATCTGGTGTGTTTTGCCTTCCCGGACCAGGTTGCGCACCGCCGGGGTCACCACCATCAGTTCGGTGGCGGCAATCCGCCCGTCAGTATCCCGCAGGCGCAGCAACTGCTGGGAGAGCACGCCGATTAAGGAGTTGGAAAGCTGTACCTTGATTTGCTGCTGCTGGTGAGGAGGGAAAATATCGATGATGCGGTCCACCGTCTGCGGGGCGTTGATGGTGTGCAACGTGGCCATCACCAGGTGGCCGGTTTCGGCGGCGGTAATGGCGATGCCGATTGTCTCCAGGTCGCGCATCTCCCCCACTAGGATCACGTCCGGATCCTGGCGCAGCGCGGCGCGCAGCGCATTGGCAAATGAATGGCTGTCGGCCCCGATTTCCCGCTGGTTGACGATGGACTTGCGGTGGCTGTGCAGGTATTCTATGGGATCCTCGAGCGTCAGGATATGGCAGGAGCGGTGTTCGTTAATCAGGTTGAGCATGGCCGCCAGCGTCGTCGACTTGCCGCTGCCCGTCGGACCGGTTACCAGAAACAGACCCTTCGTCCTCTTGGTGAATGATTCCAGCACAGGCGGCATATTAAGCCTGGCAAGCGACGGGATGTTTCCTGAAATGGCCCGCAGGGCCAGGCCGACCGAGCCACGCTGCCGGAAAACATTGACCCGGTAGCGCCCCACGCCGGCAATGCCAAATGAAAAATCAATCTCCCCGCGCTCGGTAAAGATAGTCCATTGGTGGTCGCTCAAAATCTGCCTGGCCATGCTTTCAGTGTCCTCCGGCGCGCACGGCGGATAATCCAGGCGCACCAGTTCGCCGTGCAGGCGCATGATCGGCGGGACGTTGACGGAGATGTGCAGGTCAGAAGCATGCTTTTCCGAAATCTGCCGCATTAGATCACTGATGGTTGGCAACGGTAACAATCTTTACACCCCCTCAAAAACTACCCTGATGACTTCGCTGATACTGGTAACGCCCTCACTGACCAGGCGCATTCCTTCCTCCTGGAGAGTCACCATCCCGGCGCGTAGTGCCGCCTGCCTGATCTCTTCCATGGGGCTTGAACGCACGACCAGAGAGCGCAGCTCGCTCGTTAAAGAGAGGACTTCATGAATAGCGGTGCGGCCGCGGTAACCTGTTTCCTTGCACTCCCGGCAGCCTTTCCCCCGGTAAAAAACGGGCTGCTCGTGGCTGGAACTGTAATGATTGTAGACGCTGATTTCCTGCGGAGTCGGCGTGTAGACAACTTTGCAGTCGGGGCAGACTTTGCGCAGCAACCGCTGCGCGACAATACAGACCACCGATGAGGCGATCAAAAACGGCTCGATTCCCATCTCGGCCAGGCGGGACAGGGCTCGCGGCGCGTCGTTCGTATGTAATGTGGAGAAAACCAGATGTCCGGTCAGCGCGGCGCGGATAGCAATTTCCGCCGTTTCGGCGTCGCGGATTTCACCGACCATGATAATGTCCGGATCCTGGCGCAGGATGGAGCGCAGTGACGCGGCAAAGGTCAGGCCGATTTTGGCGTTGACCTGCACCTGGTTGATGCCGTCCAGCCGGAATTCCACCGGATCCTCCACGGCGACAGCGTTCTTTTCCGGCGTGGCGATGGCGTTCAGGGAGGAATAAAGCGTGGTTGTCTTGCCGCTGCCGGTCGGACCGGTTACCAGGATCATGCCGTAGGCCGCCCGTAGGCAGGAGCGGAAAAGCGCCTCGTTGTGCTGTGAAAACCCGAGCTTTTCTATGGGCAACAGCATCTTGGCCCTGTCCAGCACACGCAGGACTACCTTTTCGCCCTGCACTGTGGGCAGCGCAGAAACCCTGATGTTAATGGGCCGCCCTTCCATCTGCAGGGAAAAGCGTCCGTCCTGCGGCAGGCGGCGCTCAGCGATATTCATGCCGGAAATAATTTTGACCCGGGAAGTAATCAGCGCCTGCGTCTTCTTAGGGGAGAGCATCACGTCGCGCAGGAAGCCGTCCACCCGCAGTCGTACCTGCAGTCCGCCTTCGCGCGGCTCAAGGTGGATGTCGCTGGCGCCTTCGCTGACCGCCTGCCGGATAACCGAGTTGACCACCTTGACAATCGGCGCGTCGTCAACCATCGCCGCCAGGTTTTCCTGGTCTGCCAGATCCTTGTCCGCGTCGTCAAGCTGAAGCGCCGCATCGGCAGACTCCTTAAGGCCGAAAACCTGATCTATGGTCTGCCGTATGACGCTTTCCCTGGCAATGACCGGCTCCACTTCGCACCCGGTCAACAGCGACACGTCGTCAATGGCCAGGATATTTAGCGGGTCAGCCATGGCCAGAACTATCCTGTTCCCCTTGCGGCGGAGCGGAATGATGGCGTGCCGCTGGGCAAGATAGGCCGGAAGAGCGGTGGCCACTTCCGGGTCAACCATGGCAGGAGTCAACTGAACGGAAGGGATCCCCAGCTGTTCGGCCAACTGCTCGATTACCTGATTCTCCGTAACCAGACCCTTGTCCACCAGGACTTTGCCAAGACGTTCCCGCCTGCGTCCCTGCTCCAGCAGTGCCTCATCCAACTGCTCCGGAGTAACAAGGCCCGCCTGCAGTAATATATCTCCGAGCCTCCGCCGTTGCCGGTTTGCCATCGTCCACCCTCCGTCGCCTGTCCCGCAGCTTTATCGCCTTAGTCGGTATGTGTTCGACAGGAAACCATCTTATTCCTGCCCAGGGCTGGACGTGTTCAGAAACGCCGGACAGAAACAGAGGGTTAAGATTGCGGCAATATCGGTCAGGCAGTGATGGGCCTGCCCTTTTGCATAATTGGAACAGCGTCAGGTTACATTAACCTGCGAAGTAATCTGGCACTGAGGTATATATGAGTTATCGCGCAGGTTTTTTCCTTGAAATAATAGTAGCAACCTGCCTCGTGGCTTCATTATCGGCAGCGGCTGTCCCGCCGCTTGCCCGGCATCTGGATACGGCTAGGGATACCGTGCTCGCCTATAACGTGCGCGTGCTGCAGCAAACAATAGAAATTTTCGCTGTGCGGGAAGGGCATTACCCCGCCTGCCTTACTGAACTGGTCGAGGAAGGCTACCTTTACAGCCTGCCGGTCAACCCCCGGACAGGGCGGCCTGACTTCTGCTACAACCCGGCAACCGGGGAAATAGGGACAGAACCTTCGCCTACACCTTAACATAAAACAGACCTGGCGGCAACCCTGCCAAAAGATGGATTTGCAGACAAAATAAACTTAAGACATAATCCACTTAGGAGGTGTAGGTATATGAACACTCATGAGTTCGACAGTAAATTTGACGAAGGACAGGAGGATATTACCGGACACCTTGATATTTCAAAAGCAAAGCGGCCCTCCCTTGAACAAAAACGGGTAAGCGTGGATTTCCCTGTTAACGGCGGGCGGCGGCAAACAGCGCCCGGCACATGACGTCAAGAGGCGGCTCTTCGCCGGTAAACAGGCGAAACGCCCTCGCTCCCTGGTACAGCAGCATGGCCAGTCCGTCCACAGCCGGGCTGGCTAATTCTTTGGCCAGAGCCAGAAAATCGGCTGCCCCGGCCCCGTAGCGCAAATCAAAAAACAACGCCCCGGCAGCCGGGCGCAGGTCGGCAAGCCATTTCCCCTCCCGCAGGAAAGAAACTGATAAAGCGTTGACCACCAGGCCGGCGCCAAGCAGAGGTTCCTGCAGATTCCCCGTCAGTGGCAGGGCGGAAAGCAGAGTTTTACTGGTATCCATGCGTTTCTGCACATCGGCGGCCAGCGCCTGCGCCCTGTCCGGGCTGCGGTTCAGCAAGACTATTTCGGCGGCTTCCGCCTGCAGCAAAGCGGCAACCACGGCCCTGGCCGCCCCGCCGGCGCCAAGGACCACCGCCTTCTTACCTCCAGGCTCAAAGCCGGCATCCAGGCGCAGCGCGTCCAGGAAGCCGCCGGTGTCGGTATTGTATCCGGTCAGCGTACCGCTCCGGTTAACCACAGTATTGACAGCCCCGCAGGATGCCGCAGTGTGGTCCAATAGGTCAAGGCAGGGCAGGACCGCTTCTTTGTGGGGTACGGTGAGATTGACACCAGCCAGTTGCAACGCGCGGACGGCCGTTACCGCCGCAGGCAGGTTTTCCTGACTGACATGAAAAGGGACATAGGCAAAAGGCAGCGAGAGAGCGGCAAATGCCGCGTTGTGCATGGCCGGCGACAGGGAATGGGCCACGGGAGAGCCAAATATTCCGGTAATTTTTGTTTCTCCGCTAACGTAGACCACCCGCTTCCACTCCTTGCGCCTATAAACGGCGCCATACTTCGTTCTCAGCCGACTAATTCAGTATAGCGGATCTTTATTTGCGCAGCATAAGCCGCTCCAGCAGGCGCATTACCTTTGTTCCAATGAATTCCCGCTTGTCAATAGGCGTCACCAGGACGGTGTGCATACCGCTGCGTCTGCCGCCCATGATATCGGTAAATAACTGGTCGCCGATCACACACACCTGGCCCGGAGCAAGGCCCAGCCGGTCAGCCAGGCTCAGGAATGCGCGGCGCCGTGGTTTGACGGCGCGGGCCACGGCAATAACGCCGAGGCGTGAAGAAACCTGCTCCACACGGGCAGGGAAATTGTTGGAAACAATGGCCAGCTCCAGCCCCAGTTCACGCAGGTTGCACAGCCACTCCTGCAGACGGTCATCGACTACTGAACCGTTCCAGGGTACAAGGGTATTGTCCAGGTCGGCGATTACTCCCCTGATGCCGCGTTCCCGCAGCGCCGTCAGGTCTATTTCGTAAATTGACCCGACAATCTGGTCGGGCCGCAGCAATTTCGGCATAGTCCACCTCACGTCTCTGATGGAAATTATTATACCACACCGCACCACCTGCCGGAAGTCCGACTTTGTCTGGGTAAAACAAAAGGGAAACCTGACCGCCTTGGCACACGCTGCTTACGCACGGCCCAACAGTATTTGGCGCAGGCGGCAGGAATTTGCAGCACCGGCGCAGAAAAAATGGACAATAGTTTATTAACGGGGAGGCTTGTCAGGATGACGCGGGAAAAGAGTAAAATCGTAATCGTGGATGACTCTCCGCTCTTTCGCACCTACCTGAAAAACGTGCTGGCCAGCCAGTACACGCTGGAACTGATTGAAATAGCTACCGTCAGGGAACTCCATTCCTATCTGAGCCATACCGACACCAGAGAAATAGCGCTGGTGCTGCTCGACCTGCACCTGCCGGACGGCAACGGCCTGGAAGTCATCCAACAAATGAAGGATACTCCGGCGACCAGCAACCTGCCGGTAATAGTCATCAGCGCCTTTCTTGACAAAGCCTCCGCGCTGCTGGCCGCCAGGTCCGGCGCGCAGGACCTGGTCGTCAAGCCTTTCCGCCCGGAAGATTTGCTTGAGCGACTCGACAATCTGTTTCTGTCCGCCCGGGACAGCGGGCCCATTTACCTTCGCGACAACGCGGCGGTAAAGGATTATTACCGGCAGATAGAAGCGGAAGTAAAGCGTGCCAGGCGCGCCGGGTACGAGCTGACACTGCTTCTGACCGGCATTTTCCGCGCCGGCACGCTGGCCTCCCCGCTCCGCGGCGACCACTGCCGGGAAAATATCGCTTTTGGCGATGCTTTCCTGCAGCTTGTCCGGGAAAGCCTGCGTGAAACCGACACCGTCTGTCCTCTTTCCGCCAACGAAGCGCTGCTGATTCTCCCCTTTGCCGGGCGGCTGGGTGCGCTGACCGTCCTGGACAACCTAAACCACGCGTTTGAGCAGACACTGCGGCGGACCGGCTGCAGCGGGCTGGACCTGCTCACCGCCTCCGTCACCCACCCGGAGGACGGCAGCGGCTCCCGGGAGATTATCGCCGCGCTGGAAGAAAAATTTAAGGAACTGCTGGTCTCGCCCCGGCCGGCTGCTGTCTCATAATTCAGTATGGTGTCCCTCGAATTTGTCCCTCGAATTTGAATTCCACTCGAATTTAGTATGGTGTCCCTCGAATTTCCTCGAATTTGAATTCACTATTTTAAAAATGCTCATCTTTTGATGAGCATTTTTGTTGTGCTGTTTTGTTACTGCACGGTAAAATTAAAGGCATGCGGCGTGGCCGGTCGCGCAAACCAAGACCTGACGCCGTTTGTGACGTTAACGGTATACAGGTCCGGCCGCAGCGTCGTACCCGGCGTAAAGACCACCGTGCGGAAGTCGTTAACCTGGGAGAACGCGCCGCTGATTGTACCGTACACCTGCCCATAGACAGTAAGCGTGACGCTGGAAACCGTATTCATGTCCACCCGCCGGTCAAAATTTATGCGAACATCCGCGGGTGCACTGACCGTGGAGCTATGCGCCGGCACAGTGGACAGCACCGTCAAAGTGGCGGCCGGCATGACGGCGTGACAAGCCAGGCACACCTCGCGGTTGCCGTGGAGCGGGCTGCCGAAGCGCGACAACCTGGTCTCAGGCGGGGGGTGGTCTCCCGTACCATAAGCCGCGGTGGTCATATCGCTCCTGGTCATCAGCGCCGTGTCTGTACCGTGGGCAAAATGGCAGGAAAGACACGTCAGGCGCCGCTGCCCGCCGCTTTCCTCCAGGCGAAATCTGGCTGGCGGTGCATAAACAAACCCGCTTACCACGTGAGGACCGATATCAGTGGCGATGGGATGCTCAAAGCCGGCATGCCGGGCATAAAAGGCGGCCGCCAGCGGGTCGGCAGGCGACAGGGAACGGTAGACAGTGTGGCAGGATGCGCAAAAGTTGGCCACGGCGCTGCGGTAATAGACCGTCTCGGTAACAGTGCCAGCGTTTAGCACCTCTATTCCCGTTAGCGTGGTCTGGCTCCAAGAAACATGATAAGGGCCTGCCCCAGCGGCCGCCGCGTCAACCAGCGTCACCTGCCCAAGCTGGTTTTGAACGCGAAAAGCATGCGTCACTAACGCGCTATAAACATTAGTGATAACAACGCCGTGAGTGGCCGCCAGCGGATGCTCCGGGTCGTAGTGGAGCCAAGGCGTCCTCTCCCGGTGAGCTGACGGCACCAGGTACACCTCTCCGGCCACCGTCTCCAGGGCCACCGGCCCAAAGCGCGGCGCCTGACCGTTGACGTTAAAATGCAAAGCCCGCCCGCTGTAGGAACTGTGCGGCGCGTGGCAGGAACCGCAGGTAAAATGGTTGTCCCAGAACCCGGGGCGAGCCGTATTTGCTCCCGGAGCGTCACGGTGGCGCACTGCGCCCGTGGCCAAGTGAAAGGAAACACCGCGGCGCCCACTCACCTGTGCGGCAAAATCACCGTCGAAGAAACGTCCGCCTACAGTGGCCGGCCCACCGGGACGAACATGTCCGGTCAGGACATTGTAGGTGCTGTTGGCATCGTCAAAGTGGCAACTGCTGCAGGTGTTGTATATAGAACGCTGGAAAAGCTGATTTTCTCCCGGCGCCTGATGCGTCAGGTGGCAGGAAGCGCAGGAGTTGCTGTTCAGGCGAAAGTTGCTATGGACCAATTGGCTTGGAACGTTGCGCAGGTAGCCGTAAACAGCAACTGATACACCGGTAAAGTTGGCGTTGTAAATGCCATACACCGCCAGGTCAACCCGCGGCGTAGGGTTGGTGACACCAGACACCCAAGGCAGGCCGGCACCCAGGACAAGGCCAAAGTTGACAGTCAGGAATAACGCCAGCGCAATCATCACCGGCTTGCGGCACACGTCCGTCCTGACCATGACAACATCCCTCCCGGCTCTGCATCACATATTAGTTCGCCACCGGGGCAGCCCTCTCCTGCTCAAACGACTCAAGCCGCAACACCCTCTTGTCAATAATTATACTACTTTCGCTAGTTTTCGACAAGTGGCAATACTTGAGGCATTAGCAATGACCTACGAGCTATATTCCACAGGGTTACTGCGGCGTTATCTCCACCGCGGTCGCCTCAAAGACATTGTTCCCCTGATATTTGGCGGTAACAGAAAAGTTATAAGCTACCGGTTTACCCTGCGCGTCCACCGTGCTGACGAAAGCGCGTATCACAAACACGTCCCGCCCCTGGCGCTCCACAAACTCCGGGCGGAACTCCGGGTAGAACGTCTTGCCGGGTTGTGCCATCCGCCTGGTAACTGTGCCCTGCGCAAAGCTCCAGGCCATAAATTCCGTAGGCTCCGTGCGCCGCTCAGCGCAGCCGGTTATCACGGCCAGGCTGAGCAGGCAGATCACAAAAGTTATAAAAACCCTTTTCTTCAACTTCACTTGGCCCCCTCACCCTAACCCTCTCCCCATGGGAGAGGGGATTGCGGTTTCGTTTTGCTGTACGCTGACGATGCTGACTACGGCTCCCCACGGGGAGAGGGGATTGCAGCAGCTAATTTTCAGAGCAGACAACGCCGCGGCGCTCACTCGTTCCCGTCCTGTCCGTCCTGCGCCAGAAAATCGCGGCGGCTGACGGCAATCAGCCAGCGGCCCTCCTGTTCCCGCAGCACCAGTTCCTCCCGGAAGCGCGGCGCGTGCACCACCTGCCCGTCACGCACAAAGTGGGCGGTGTACTCCGCCTCCAGCACAGCCACCATCACCCCAGCCATTCCCGGCAACTGTGCCGTATAGGTGGGAAAGCTGTGGTTGAGACTTGCCAGGCGGATTTCACTGAACTCCTCCCGCACGCCGGGCAGCAGCAGGAAAGACGCCTCGCCAAATGCCCCCCGGTGCTCGACGGTCAGCAGTTGCAGCACCGCCGGACGGTCGTCAGCCACCAAGGCGTGCACATACTGCTCCAGCGTCGCGTACACAGCGGCATCGTTGGCCGGCGGCGTAAGGCCCCTCGCAGCTACCGCGTCCTGGCCGACAGCAGGATCCAGGCGCGCCGGCGGCGGAGCAAAAAGGGCGAAATACAGCGCCAGAACGGCAAGCGGGACGAACAGCGCCAGTAACAGTTTACGACGGACAAGAATTGCAGCAAGCATCGTTTCCACTCCTGTCAAAATGGATGTCGGAGGTCGGAGAAAGGCGGTCAGATTCCTGCTCACCGGCTTCCGACATCTGACTTCCGGTTATCGGAGGCCGGAATGCTGAAAACAGAAATAAGGCTTTTGGAAAAAAGGAGGGGGCGCAAGCGCCCCCTCCAGTCTGGCTGTTACCAGGTCGGTCCTTGCGGGAACGTTCTCCAGTAGTAGTCGGTGTTTATGAACACTGTAGCCGCGGAGCGCACATGGCAGTGCCAGCAGGAAGCCTGGTTGATGTAGCGCTTCAGGGCGGAGGAGCCAGGGGAAGCTGTTCCGGCAATTGCCAGCGAGCCGCTCACGTCGTTCTGACCCCGGTAGGTCTCTGAGCCAGTAACTGTACTGCCAGCGCTGACGCGGGTGTTGTTAGCAAACAGCATCATGCTGGCGTCCACGCCGTGAGCGAAGTGGCAGGAGAGGCACATCATCTGGTTTCCCGTGCCCGTATTTGTACCGGTCAGATTGGCACCTGTGAATCCCGAATGGCTAACGCCAGCAACTATTGTCGCGAAGCCGCGCACCGGCATGGGCGAAACAGCCGCGCTCGCGCCGCGGTTGATGGTGTGGCGGAACTTGGTGCTGTATATACCGACACCTGCACCGCGGGTGGTACGCTGCGCAGTGCCACTGATGGTCGGCAGGTAGTCGGTGTGGCAGGCGGCGCAGAACAGGTTGTAGGCCGGCGCGTCGTAGGTAGCGGGGTCAATGAAGTTGTTGGCGCGGGCACCGACAACTAGGTTGCCCTGATGGGCGGTGGCGGCGCGGGCGCGCACCTGCAGGCCGCGGGCTACGTCGATGCGCAGTTCAGCAGTGTCGGCAGTAACCCCCATCTCGCCAAGCCGGGTCATTAGAGCGGCGCGCTGGACGTCCGTCTGCATCACCGTGCCGGCAGCAAAGTTGATGATGAAGTGACGGGTCAGCAGGTTGTTGGAGTTGGCAGCACCAATGTCTACCGTTGGGTCGGCGTAGACGCCGCCGGCAACAGTGTTGGGATCCCAGTTGATGTGGTAAATCCTGGTCCAGAACTGGGCGACGCGTCCACCGGGCACCCCCGTGTGGGCAACCGTGTAGCCTGAAACCCAAGGCCCAGCTGGGGCGCCGGTTAAAGTATAACGGTAAACCGCGGGAGTTACTGAAGTGTCGTACGTCCAGTTGGTTGCAGCTAATCTGATGTTGGTCGCACTGCTTACCCGGTAGCGGCCGCCTTCCACTCCATACACTGCCGCAGATACTTCTGCGCGGACGGCAACTCTATTCGGGTTGAAGTGGAGCAGGCGGATGCTGTGCGAGCCGTGCGGCGCGTGGCAGGAGGCGCAGGTGAAGGGCGCAGCCCAGGCGCCGCGTTCACCGGTGCCGTCGCGGCGTCCGCCGGGGGCGCCGGAAATGTTCACTGCGCCGGTGGCATCGTGCCAGGAGGGCGTACGGCCGGCTTGAAGAGCAAACGTGCCGGCCGCAACGGAGCCGCCCATTTCTGCGTTGTGGGCGGTGCCTGTAGCAGGCGCATTGACGTTCAGGAAGCCCATCGTGCCGTCATGGCAGGCTAAACAGGTGTTGTTGGTCGTGTTGCGAATCAGCAACCTCGGCCCGACGGCGGTGTGGGTCATGTGGCAAGAAGCGCAGGAGTTGGTGTTAAGTTTAAAATCGGTATGGGTCAATTGCTGATAAACTGCACCCCAAACGGCACGCGAATACACAATGCCGTCCGGTCCCGCAACGGTTGGCTCACCGGAGCGGTTACTGTTGGTCCATCCTGGTGTGATGGGTGTTGCTGTTGGCGCTGCCGGGCCGACGGGCGGATCTGCGCCGGTAAGCTGCGGGCTGGCGGCGGCGGTACCGGCTACCAACAGCATGACAACCATCATGACTGCCGCCAAAATGGCAAATTTTCTCACGTTTTTTCCTCCTTCTTGTAATTAACTGAGTTACTCACGAGCATCCCGACAAACAAGCGTCCTTTCTTGGATTCTGCCAGGCGTCACTCCTTTCAAGGCGGTTTATATTCACCGCGCAAGGCCGGCGGCCTTACAGGCGGTAAACAGCAATGCGGCGGTTCAGCGTGTCGGTGACGTACAGACGGCCGGCCGGATCCAGGTGCAGGCCGTTGGGGAAGGCAAACTGCTCCACGCCGGCTCCCAAGCCTCCCGCGACGTGCAGCGCTTCGCCGGCGGCGTTGAAAATGAACAACTGGTTGGTCAGCTTGCTGACCACGATAATTCTGCCGTCGCGGGTGACGGCAATTCCGCGGGGGTTAAGCAGCGCCGACTGGCCGTGCCCGTCGGCGGAGCCGTTGATAAAACGGACCGGCCGGCCCTCCGGCGTGTACACGGCGATGCGCTGCCTGCCGGCGGAGGCCACATAGATATAGCCGTTGTCATCGACAGCCACCCCGTTTGGGGCCAGGATATCCTCCGCCATGCCCACTTCCTGCAGCAGGCGGCCGTCGTCTAAGGCAAAGACGAGCACGCGGCTGCGGTTGATGTCGGTTACATACAGGCGGTCATCACGGAGATACAGGGCGCCGGGGCCTTTCAGCAGGCCGTCCCGGACGGCCTGCTCGGCAAAATAGCCGGTGAAGTTGCCGTCCAGGTCAAAGGTCTGGATAGTGCCGGCATGCAGGTCGGCCACAAACAAGCGGTCGGCGGCGGCGGCCAGGCCATAGGGAAAGTAAAACTGTCCCGGCTCGCGGCCGCGGGAGCCGAAGCGGAAAAGGGGTCGGCCGGCGGTGTCAAATACCTGCACACGCTGGTTGCCGGTGTCGCTGACATAAATCCGGTCATGGGCCCGCAGGACAGCCATGGGCTTGGTCAGCAGCGCCTCGCCGAAATCGCCGTGAATCATGGTGTCAAAAACGGGCCGTCCGGGGGCGGCGACCGGCGCCAGCACTATCTGCAGCAAGCGCGGCCGCCCCTGCAGATAGGTGGCGGTAAAGGCGCCGATTTGCAAAGCGGCGAGCAGCAGGAACAGCCCGAGCACTTTAAAGCGGGAAACCGGGTAGGTAAGCAGATCCAGGAAAGCGTTGCCTCTGTTTGCCATTTATAGTGCTACCCTCTTTCGGATGTCAGATACTACCGGATACTGTACGTCGGATGCCGGATATCAAATGTCAACGTGCCGGATTTTCCGGCGCATTGATTTCTGCCCTCTGACTACCGGTTTTGCAGTCGGGCCAGCGCCGCCAAGGCCAGGGCGTTCTGCGGGTCCAGTTCCAGCGAGCGGCCCAGCAGCTCCAGAGCGGCCTGCGCCTCTCCCATCTGCTCGTAAGTCAGGGCCAGGTGATAATAGATGTCACTCCCGCGGGGATGGAGCGTCCGAGCCCGCTCGAGATCAGCAATCGATTCCTCAAACATACCCATCTCCCGGAAGACGATGCCGGAATTTAAATGCCCGCGGAAATCCTCGGGCGAAAGCTCCTTGGCCTGTTCAAAGTCGCGTAGCGCCTCGTCCAGGCGACCCAGCGCCACATATACAAAACCGCGGGAGAGATAAGCCGGCAGGTAGGTCTCGTCCATCTTGATGGCCTGCTCCAGATGGTCCAGCGCACCGCGGTAATCGCCAAGCGTATAGTAGGTAAACCCCAGCTCCGTGCGATGGTCAATGTTTTCCGGCTCTTTTACCACCATCTGCTGAAAATGGGCCAGTTGGCGCTGCAGGCGGACTAGGTCGCGATCCACCCAGAAAAAGTTGGCGCCAACCAGATACCCTGCGGCGGCAAGCAGCGGCTGGCCGACCAGCAGCAACAGCAAGGCAATCCACAGCGGGAAGGTTTTTTTTGGCTTTGGCAGCGCGTACTCCATGAGTCTGCTCACACTCCTGCAAATAATTCGCGGGACACTTAATTCGAGGGACACCATACTTAATTTCCCTCAATTCGAGGGACACCATACTTAATTTCCCTGTTCCCAGAAGACGTGGCACCGCCGGCAGAAATCTCTGTTATGACACGTCCAGCAACCATCGTTCACCTGCGGGTCCGGCGGGAGGCTGTGCCGTTGCTGCCAGCCAGGCCTGTGACCGCTCGGGTGGCAGGAAGCGCAGGTAGTGAGCGCCGGCGGCGGCAATTCGAAACCTTCTTGGTTATCGTGGCAGGCCAGGCAGCGTCGCTGGTCCAGCAGGGCGGCTCTGCCGTGCCCCTGCCAAAGTCCCTCGCCATGTCCGGCGGGCCTTTGGGCGTGGCAGTCGCGGCAAAAAGCGTTGACGCGGGCGTACCGCTCCACTTCCGGATAGTGCTGCAGGTTGATTCGCCTTTTGCCCTGCATGCCGTGGCAGACGTTACAGCTTTGCAGGTCGGCTCTGGCCTGCGCGCCGTGGGTTAGCAGAAAATCCTGCGCCAGGTGGTTCCCGGGGATCATGCCGTCCGCGTGGCAGACGTTGCAGGAGTTGGAGACGCGCCGCAGGTAGTGACAGCCCATGCAGTCCTCTTTCAGCGGGGCGGCGCGAGCCTCGTCCATCTTTTGGCGCGCCAGCTCGGCGTCCCAGCGGTAGGCAGGCGTTTTGCGGGTCTCGCTTTTGGCGGAAACGCCACCGTGGGCTACGGCGTTGTGGCAGGCGGTGCAGCGGACGCGCATATCGGTATGCGGCTGGTGCGGGATTTGAAAGGCGCCTCCGGCGCTGACCGGCCGGGCCGGGGTATGGCAGTCACGGCAGCTGGCGTCATCCAGGTAGGTAAGCATCAGCACGGGGAAGGGGTAAGTCCCGCTAATTTGGCGCTGGACCATCCGGGCCAGATCTTGGGTCATTTGCCACGCCCCGTCCAAGCCGGGGGACAGGTGGCAGGTAAAGCAGTCCGTGGCGGCGGCATGGGAGGAGGTCTTCCAGGTGTAGTATTGCGGACGCATGGTGTGGCACATGGCGCAGGTTTGGGAAGTGTTAGTACGAAAATCGGCGGCAAGCGCCATTACTCCCAGCGCTCCGGTCAGCAATACTACTGAAAAATATCTTGCTACCGCCTTGCCCAACTCACCGCGCTCAACCATAACCTTTCATCCTAACCCGGCTTAGCCGGAAGCAGACTTGCCAATACTATTCTCTTTCTTCCACCTTAGCGCCTCCGCCTGCAACCGCCTTGTGACGGATATCACCAGCGTGAATGCCCGCCATAAAAGTTCTATTCGGCGCACTATACGGTATTCCTGCTTATAGCCATAAAATTTTCTGCCTGCCCTGAGATTTTTTTCACACACGCCTGCTACATTTTAGTTCAGGCGGGAACTCCTGCTTATGGCTATAATTTTTTCAGCAAGCATAAATTCGGCGCCCTGCCGGGAACTCCTGCTTATGGTTATAATTTTTTCTCCGGGTCTGGTACTTATAAATAATTTGACTGCCTTACGGCAATTCCTGCTCAATTCCTGCTCTTTATTGAAAAATAGTTCCTGTTAATTTTTTGTTAATTATTTACCCGGGCTGTGTGCCCCTTTAAAAACAAACCGCGGGAACAGCCTGTCCTACTTTTATTATCAGGCCGCCCGCCCGCTGCGTCAAGGGGCATTTGTCGAAAATATGTATTCAGCTAATTTTCTTCGATTTATTAGAAATATTATATATGGGATATTAAGCCGTGTTCAGATATTCTCTCCCCGGCCGTATTCGCCGGCGATTTTAGCCAGGACCTTTTTCTCGATGCGGGAAACGTATGAGCGGGAGATGCCCAGCAACCCGGCGATTTCCTGCTGCGTCCGGCGTGTGCCGGCCGGCAGGCCGAAACGCATGGCCAGCACCTGCCGCTCGCGGGGCTGCAATCGCCTGATAATCCGGTAGAGCTTGGCGGCCGCAATCTTTTTGTCCACTTCCTCCAGCACCTGTTCGCCGTCGCTGCCGACAAGGACATCCAGCAGCGTGATTTCGTTGCCTTCCGGGTCTTTGCCGATTGGATCCTGCAGCAGCACTTCGTTGCGGCGCCTGGCTGTGGCACGGATATGCATCAGGATCTCATTTTCTATGCAGCGGGCGGCAAAGGTGGCCAGGCGCGTACCCTTGCCGCTGTCAAAAGAGTCGATAGCCTTTATCAGGCCGACGGTGCCAATGGAAATCAGGTCCTCCTGTTCTTCTCCGGTGTTGTCGTATTTTTTAATCACATGAGCCACCAGGCGCAGGTTGCGCTCAATCAGTACCGCGCGGGCCGCGTGGTCCCCCAGGGCCAGCCTGCTGAGGCAGTCTTTTTCCTCAAGCGGAGATAGCGGCTGCGGAAAGGAGTTGTTGTGCAGGTAGGAAACGAGCAGGATAATGTCCCTGACCACGGCAGCCACCAAAGTAACGAGAGCCAGCAAACAATCCACCCCCGGCATAAAATCACTCCTACATCCTATGCCGGGGGCCTCTCTTTTGTGCCTCAATAATTTAAGGGACACCATACTCGTAATTTGAGGGACACCATACTCAATTATTGAGTGTCGCAAAAGGGACAGTGTCAAGAGCGGCTTGTCAGCAGCTTTAGCCCCTGTTACAATGTTGGTGTAAGGAAACCTTGCGGAAAATGTTGGCAATAGCCATTACCCAAAGGAGTGAGCCCATATGACCGACCGAGATATATTAGAGCTTATTGCGACGCAGGTTGGCAAACTAACTACGAAGGTGGATAAACTCACAACCCAGGTGAACGGCCTCACGAAAGATATGGCCGGAGTCAAGGCAACCATGGCCACTAAGGATGAACTGGCGAAAGTCAAGGCCATCGTCATCAAAATAGAACACGACCACGGCCAGAAGCTGGGAGCCTTGTTTGATGAACACAAACTCATTTCTGAAAAGCTGGACCTGATTGAAGCGGAAGTATCAAGGCATGAGGAAATCATTCTGAGACGAATTAAATAGGTCAAGCGCCACAGGCACATGCAAAACCGCAAATTAGACTGGGCATAGATTAAGACCTGCTCAGCGCGGCAGCGCTTCTTCAGCAAGCAGGCGGAAGATGGCGGGGGCGGACAGGTCGCGGCGCCGCTCGGCAAAGACGACAATGACCAGGCGCTCGTTGCCCCGCTCCGCGAAGCCGGCAAACCAGGAGTACACGGGCGGGGCGGGGCGGCCGCTCTGGGCCGTGCCGGTCTTGCCGGCCGTAATGAGTCTTTGGCTGGCTGCGTCGCGGCCCGTTCCGCTGTGAACCACTTCTGCCAGCAGGGTGCGCAGTTGCCGCGCGGTGGCCGGAGAAATCACGCGGGTACGGCGCGGGGCGGGGTAGCGGCGGACTGCTCGTCCCCGGCTGTCGGTGACGGCCCGGACCAGGCGGGGAGGGACGTCGAGGCCGCCGGTCGCCACCGTGGCCAGCAGACGTGCCAACTGGAGCGGGGTGGCCTCCACCAGCCCCTGGCCCAGGGTGGTGTTGGCCAGGTCTCCCAGGTGCGGCAGTTCCGCTAAGGCAGGCAGACGGCCGGCGGCTTCGCCGGGGAGCGGCAGTCCGGTTCTGCGGCCAAGGCCGAAGCGGGCGGCAAAATCCAGCACTGTATCCCGGCCGAGGCGCTCTCCCAGACGGATAAAGTAAGCGTTGCAGGACAGCGCAAAGGCCCGTTCAAGGCTAACCTGCCCGTGTGCCCGGCCCTGGTAGCAGGAAACGGCTCTTTCCCCCACCGCGACAGAGCCGGTACAAAGCAGCGGTTCGTCCGGCAGGCGCTGTTCGAGGGCGGCGGCGGCCAGGACTGTCTTAAAAACCGAGCCCGGAGGATAGGATGATACTGCTTTGTTAACGAAAGGCCGCTCCGGGTTGGCCTGCAACCTGGCAAACTCGGGGTGGCTGATACCGCGGTGCAGGGCGGCGGGGTCAAAAGCGGGGAAGGAAGCCAGCGCCAGCAGGTCGCCGCTGCGCGGTTCCAGGACAACGATGGCGCCGCTTTGCAGGTGCCGTTCTCCCAGCCGCTCGGCGGCCGCCTGCAGGCGGCTGTCGATGGTGGTCAGGACGTTGTACGGGCGGCGCGGGTCGTTTTCCCGCAGGTGCCGCAACCCTAGTCCGCCGATCAGACGTCCGCGGCCGTCGATGGGCGCAGCCACAGCCGGGGGATGACGCCCGGACAGTTCTTCGTGAAATGTCAGCTCCAGCCCGCCAAGCGGCAGGTAGGAAACCTCGCGGTAGCGGGGACGACTGTCTTCTGTTTCCCGGCGCTGGACGTAGCCTGTGACGTGGGGGGCCAGCGCCTGCGGGCCGTACCGCACCTCCCGGGAGAGGGTTGCAAGCCCTTCCGTGTCCCGCACCAGCTGGCGGCGGAGGGCGGCGGGAGCAAGGCCCGGGATGACCTGGACCGGCTCCGTACCCGTCAGGCCGGCCGGTGCCAGCGCCAGCCGCGCCTCCTCGCTCAAAACAGGCGTGAAGGCGACCAGCACCGGCTCCTGTCGCGTGTCGGTCAGGGAGCGGCCGTGACGGTCGAGAATCTGCCCGCGACCGGTGGTGTAGATAAATCGCAGGCTGCGCTGATAGACGGCGGCGCGGGCCAGTTCCGGCCCCCTGGCCAGTTGCAGCCAGGACAGGCGGGCCAACAGGATCAGGCCGGCCAGCTGGACAGCGAGCAGCAGGACGACTATTCTCTTTTGACGCTGCCGGCGGACCATAAAAACACCCCGCGGGAATTTTGGCGCTATAATTCCCGTCGGGGCGCAATTTATACCTTATGGTGTCCGCCGCCGGCGGCTGCGGCGGTCGTTGGCCTCGTGCTCTGCCAGGGTGCGGGCGAAATAATGACCGCCGCTGCCGTCTTTTCTGGTGACGTAGTAAAGATAGTCAACGTCCGCCGGGTAGAGCGCCGCAAGTATTGCGGCGCGCCCGGGAGAGGCAATCGGGCCGGGAGGGAGCCCGGCCACCCGGTAGGTGTTGTAAGGCGAGTCAATCTCCAGGTCGCGGTACAAGACAACCTCCTGATGGCGTCCGAGCGCGTACAGCACCGTGGCATCCACCTGGAGCGGCATACCGAGGCGCAGGCGGTTGTGCAGCACGGCGGAAATCAGCTCTCTTTCCTCAGGCACCCGGGCTTCCCGCTCAATGAGCGAGGCCAGCGTAAGCACCTGGTGTGTGTCAAAGCCCAACTCCCGCGCCCTGTTGCGTAATGGTTCGTCAAAGACTTCCGCCAGGCGCTGCTGCAGGCGGCTGATGACCGCATCCGGCGACGTCTGCGGTTCAAACGCGTAGGTATCCGGGAAGAGAAAGCCTTCCAGCGCGTGGCGCTGCCCGGGAAGCTGCCGGCCAAGCCGGGGGGCTGCTGCGGCGGCTGCGGCAAGAAAAGCATCGTCATCCACAACGCCGGCTTCAGACAGGCGGGCTGCAATCTGTTCAACGGTAAACCCTTCGGGAATAGTAACGGCAACGGTCGGGCGATACGTTTCACCGGCGGCCAGCTGCCTGAGGATCGCGTAAGCTGTCATGCCATAAGTAAACCGATATGTCCCGGCCTGCAGTCCTTGGTCGGCGCCGCGGTACCTGGCATAGTATTCAAAAACGATCGCGCTCCTGACCAGGCCTGCCTCCTGCAGGAGACCGGCAATCTGTCGTGATGAAGCGCCGGGGGGGATAGTAACCAGCACCGGCACCGGGCCGGAGGCCGGTACAGCCGGCGGCAGCAGAAAATGCCGGACCTGTGACAGCAACAGAAAGGCCGCGGCAAGACAAACGGCAAGTACTGCCGGCAGCCGCGGCGGAACACGCACCCTCATGGCCTGCCCTCCGCAACTACTGTTCCGTTTCTTCCCCGTCCCACAGGTCGCTGTTGCTTTCCTCCCAGGCCGCCGCCACCGCCTGCCACTCGTCGTCGTCTTCCACAACGAGCAGCGCCTGTTCCTCTCCGTCCGGGACAAGGCGGAAAATAACGGCTTCCTGTTCTTCGGCCTCGTGGTCGGTAACTTCCTCCCCGGTCAGCGGGACAAGAATCGCGTAGTCCTGAGCGTTGACCGTCAGGATATCGAGGACTGCAAAGGAATGTTCCTGCCCTTCTTCGTCGGTCAGGACAACTATGTCTTCATGTTCTGTCACAGTTATAACCTCCAGCTTATTGTAACTACACACATATATATATACAACTGCTTATAAACCGCCATCTGCGTTGTTGCTCCTGCGGTCCTCACTCCGACGTACGCTCCGACCTCCAGCTTATTGTAACTACACACCTGCCAATTATTATTCCGGCCGCCGGCTGTCTTTTATTGAGGAAACGGGGTGGGCCGCCAGGTAGTTTTGCAGCAGCAGGACGGCAGCCAGTTTGTCGACCACCCGGCGCCTCCTGGCGCGGGAGAGGTCGGCGGCCAGCAGCGTGGCTTCCGCTTCTCTGGTCGTCAGCCGTTCATCCCAGAGGACTGCCGGCAGGCCAAGGCCGGCTGTCAGGCGGGAGGCAAATTCCTCGGAGAAGCGGGCGCGCGGTCCGCAGCTGCCGTCCATGTTGCGCGGCCAGCCCACCACAATCCTGCTGGGGCGGTACTCGGCGACCAAGGCCCGTAAGGCTTCCAGGTCCTGTTCCCAGGTACCGCGCCTGATGACTGTCAGCCCCTGCGCCGTCCAGCCCAGCTCATCACTGACGGCCACGCCGATAGTGTGAGAGCCGGCGTCCAAAGCCATAATTCTGGTCATACCCGGTCGTCCGGGCGATCCAAGTAGAAGCGGAGCAACTCCTCCAGCAGCTCGTCGCGCTCCAGCCGGCGAATCAGAATGCGGGCTTCATTGTGGCTGGTGATATAGGCAGGGTCACCGGACAGCAGGTAGCCGACCAACTGGTTGATAGGGTTATAGCCTTTTTCCTGCAGCGCGGCGTACACGTGGGTTATGATGTCTTTTGCCGAGCACATTTCCTCTGATTTTGGCCTGAATTTCATGGTGTGGTCAGACGTGTTGCTCATTTTCTCACCCCCGGCAGGCATTTCTGATTCAGGTGGCGGCAGCGCTTGCCGCTTGGTCATGTACCAGCCTGTTGACAGCCGTTAGCGCCCCGTCAAGCTCGCCCACGTTCTTTCCGCCGGCTTGGGCCAGGTCCGGGCGCCCGCCTCCGCCGCCGCCCGTCAGCCTGGCCACCTCTCCCACCAGCCGGCCGGCATGAAACCCGGCCTGGACCAGGTCCGGTGTCACTGCCGCAACCAGCAGCACTTTGCCCTCGGCCGCCGCGCCAAGCACGATCACTCCGGAGTTCAGCCTGTTTTTCAGGCGGTCGGACATCTCCCGCAGCGTTTCCATATTGCCGGCGGAAACGCGTGCGCTGATCACGGGTACGCCGCTGTCCCGGGAAACGCGATCCAGCAGCCCGTCAACCTCCATGCCGGCCAGCTTCAGCTGCAGGCGCTGGTTTTCCCGCTGCAGCTCTTTGTAATCGGCAAGCAGTTCTCCCAGGCGCTCCGGCAACTGCTCCGCCTTAGCCTTCAGCAGGGCGGCAGACGTTTCCAGCAGCCGGCTGCGCCCGTTCAGGAAGTGATATGCGGCTGCGGCGGTCAGCGCTTCAATGCGGCGGGTACCTGCGCCAATGCCGGATTCGGAAATTATTTTCAGCAGGCCTGCTTCACCGGTGGCGGCCGCGTGCGTGCCGCCGCACAGCTCGGTGCTGAAACCGCCGACCTGAACCAGGCGCACCTCCTGGCCGTACTTTTCTTCAAAAAGAGCCGTTGCTCCAAGTTCTTGCGCTTCATCCAAGCCGGCAACAGCAGTCCGGACAAGTATGTTGGCCTGGATTCTTTCGTTTACTATCAGCTCTACCTCGGCCAGTTGTTCCGGGGTAAGCGGGCTAAAGTGGGTAAAGTCAAAGCGCAGCCGCTCCGCGGTAACGAGCGAGCCGGCCTGGCGGACATGTTCCCCGAGCACCTCGCGCAAGGCGCTGTGCAGCAGGTGTGTGGCGGTGTGGTTGCGGCAGACGGCTTGTCGCGGCGCGGCGTGGACGTCGGCCTGCGCCGTTTCCCCCTCGCTGACGGCGCCGTGGCTGACGTGCCCGCGGTGCACTACCTGGTCCTGCGGCGTCACAGCCGTTTCCAGCACTTCTACCGTGCCGCCGGCCGTGGAAAGTAATCCTGTGTCGCCGGCCTGGCCGCCCTTCTCCCCGTAAAACGGGGTACGGTTCAGGACAACTTCAACCTCGTCACCCGCGGTGGCAGTGGTTACCCGCTTCCCTTCGCGGAAAATGGCCAGTATCTCCCCGTCCGCCTGCAAAGTGTCATAGCCGAGGAAGTCGGTGGCCGGCTGGCGGATTTCCTGCCAGTGGTCATCCCGTCCCGCCGCGGCGGCGGCGGCGCTTGACTTGCGGGCGCGCTCACGCTGCGCATTCATGGCCGCCGTAAAACCTTCCATGTCCAGGACCAGCCGGTGTTCGCTCAGGATCTCCCTGGTCAGCTCCACGGGAAAACCGTAAGTGTCGTACAGTTTAAAAGCCGCCTCGCCCGGCAGGACACCACGGCTGCCAATCTGCCAGATCTGGTCGTTTAACATTCTCGTTCCCTGCTCCAGGGTTTCGTGAAAACGTTCCTCTTCCCTGCGGACCACTTCAACGACGTGTCCGCTGTTGCTTGTCAGTTCAGGGTAAGTTTCCCCGTACCGGTCAACCACGATTCCCACCGCCTGGTACAGGAACGGCTGGTTTTGGCCAAGCAGCTTGCCATGGCGCACAGCGCGGCGCAGCAGGCGGCGCAGGACGTAGCCGCGTCCCTCGTTGCCGGGCAGGACGCCGTCGGCAACCAGGAAAGATGTGCCGCGCAGGTGCTCGGTAAGGATACGCAGGGAAATGTCCTTTGTTTCGTCCTTGTTGTAAGGCACGCCGCAGGCTTTTGAAAAATGGGCCAGCAGCGGCCGCACGGTATCAATCTCAAACAGGTTGTTTACGCCCTGCAGGACCACGGCGAGCCGTTCCAGGCCTGCTCCGGTGTCAATGTTCTTTTGGGACAGCGTTTCGTAACGGCCGTCGGCTGTGCGGTTGAACTGGGTAAAGACCAGATTCCAGATTTCCAGGAAACGGTCGCAGTCACAGCCCACTTCACAGCCCGGGCGGCCGCAGCCGCGGTCGGCGCCAAGGTCGTAATAAATTTCAGAGCAGGGCCCGCACGGCCCCTCGCCAATCTCCCAGAAATTGTCCTCTTTGCCGAGGCGGAAAATACGTTCCGGCGCCAGGCCGATTGTTTTGTGCCAGATTTCAAACGCCTCGTCATCCTGTTCATAGACGCTGACGTATAGCCTGTCCTCCGGTAGCCTGTAGCCGGTTGTGACAAGCTCCCAGGCCCAGGCGATGGCTTCTTTCTTGAAGTAGTCGCCAAAAGAAAAGTTGCCCAGCATCTCAAAAAAGGTGGCATGACGGGAAGTGCGGCCGACCCTGTCGATATCGGGCGTGCGGACACATTTCTGACAGGTGGCCATTCGGGGGTGCGGAGGTGTTTTCTCGCCGGTAAAGTAAGGTTTCAAAGGGGCCATCCCGGCTCCTATTAAGAGCAATGTCGGGTCGTTCCGCGGAACGAGCGAAAAACTTGGCAGCACCAGATGGTCCTGCCGGCGGAAATAGTCCAGAAACGTGTCTCGGATCTCTTTGGACAGCAAGCCAAACCCCCCCGGATATCCGGCATATTCTTAAGGAACATTATATAGGCCGCGAAATGACCTGTCAACGTTTTACATGAGTCGGCGGCAGGGCGGCGGCGTGCCGCAGGACAATCCTTAGCATGGCCGCCAGCGGGACGGCCAGAATCAGGCCGGGCAGACCGAACAGATGTCCCCCGGCCAGCAAAGCCAGAATCACCGCCAAGGGGTGCAAGCCCAGGCTCCGGCCCAAAATCTGCGGGCTGAGCAGCTGGCTGTCAAGCTGCTGGACAACAACCATCACGCCGACCACCTTCAGCGCCAGCGCCGGCGAGTCAAGCAAAGCGATGAGGACGGCCGGAAGCGCGCCAATCAGCGGGCCGAAATACGGAATAATATTGGTCAGTCCATAAATGATGCCGAGGATCAGTGCAAACTCGACGCCGAGCAAACGCAGGCCGAGATAAGTGAGCAGCCCGACCAGAAAGCAGATGAGCAACAGGCCGCGAAGATAAGCGCCAAGAGCGGCGTCTATCTCGCTTCCTGCCACCAGCACCCGCTGGCGGTATCTGGCCGGGAACAGCGCCACCAGAGAACTTTTCAGATGCTCCATGTCGCGCAGGAAATAGTAAACGAGCAACGGCACCAGCAACAGCACAAAAAAGTGGGAGAAAAGTCCCACAATCGCGCCGGTTATCCTCTCCAGCAAAGTTTGCAGGGCACGCTGCAGCAACAGGATATTTTCATCCAAGGCCAAACGCAGGCTGTCCGGCAGGTTAAATCGCCGGTAGTCCGAGTACAGGTGACGGATGAAGCCTTGCGCCTGCTCGCTATACTCCGGCAGCATTTCCATCAGTTTTTGCAGTTCCGTCACCAGGCCGGGAATGGTCCAGACCCCGGCCAGGAAAACAAGAGCAAAAAAAATGGCATAGAGCAGCAGGATGGCCAGACCCCTTGAGACGCGGCGCCTTTCAAAGACAACGACCAGCGGGTTTAAGATATAGGCAAGGATAATAGCAATCAGGAAGGGCTCAAGAATTTCCAGGAACGGTCCCGCTGCCCTAAGCAGCCGGGGCAGCAGGAAAAGACCAACGACGGTCAGCACCCCAAGGATTGCATAGCGCCAGGACTTATGCCTGAAATTAACAGACCACTCCACCGCTCCACCCCCCCCCCTGTCCGGCTCATACTGCTAAATCTATGCAGGAGCCAGCCGGCAAATACTTTTTCAGCACCTACATGTGCTGTTGTGCCTGGCCTTCAGACGGCAACAGCGCCTGCAGCCCCCCTTCCTCGTCAACATAATAGGCTGTAAGTCCCTGCTCTCCATCCCCGGAGAGTTCCACCAGGCAGTTCCAGCAGTAATACTGGGCACTACCTATTTTGCCCAGGCTTGTGCCGGTACACAAAGGACAACGCACGCTTTCACCTTCTTTCGTTCCAGTCGGCCGCCGTTTACCCAGCTGTCCGATTTCTGACCTCTGACTTCCGACTTCCGTTCAGGCGGCCTTCCGGATATTATTCCCTTGGCAAAGCGTGCTTAATCATGACTTCAGCGCTTCCTCAGCTCCGTCAGCACACAGCCCCGGTGCGCTGCCAGGCCATGCTTCCCGGCCAGAGTAAGTGCTTCGCCGTTTTCTGAGCCGGGCTGCAGCCAAAGCTTCGTAATTCCCTGCCTGGCACATTCCGGAACCTGCGCCGCCGTCACAGCCGGCGGCACCACAAAGCAAGCTACCTCGGGCTGTTCCGGCAGGGAGGCCAGGTCACGGTATATTGTCTCCCCCTCCAGCTCCGCAAGGCCCGGATTGATTCCATAAACGGTATACCCCGCCTTTTTCAGCCGCCGGTAAACCTTGTAACCAAATTTGCTGCTGTCAGCCGAAACTCCTATCACAGCCCACACTCTTTTGGCCAGCATATCATCCGCACCGGACACCGGCGTCCTATTGTTAACTGTTACCACTCCTTTCTAGCAACTGCTTAAGCCGATAGATGACGCCAAATGCTAATGAATAGTCAGCGTTACTTGTAAAGCCTGATATACTGCGCATACGCATGTCGCACCCGGGCAAGAAAAACACGGGATTCGGCATATGGAATATTTTCCCTGTCCTCAAAACTGCCGGACCAGACACCGTCGGCCAGCCAGCCGCTGACCTTCCCCCGTCCGGCGTTGTAGGCGACAATAACGACGTCAAGGCGCCCGCCGAATTCAGCGGTCAGATCCGCCAGATACCAAGCACCGAACCGGATGTTTGTTTCCGGCTCAAACAGCATCTCGGCGCGGAAATCGCCGACCCCCAGGCGCGGGGCAATCCACTCCGCCGTGGCCGGCATGATTTGCATCAGTCCGAGAGCTCCTTTGCGGGAAACGGCACGCGGGTCAAACTTGCTTTCCGTGCGGGTGACGGCGGCTACCAGCAGCGGGTCAAGGCCAAATGCGGCGGCGTTGGCTTCGATAGCCTCGCGGTACAGATAGGGGTAGTAAAGCCTGGCGAAATGGGGCGTCCGCAGAAACAGAACCAGGGCTATAACAAGCAAGACGAAGACCTGCAGCAGTTTTTTCAGGGCGATGAGCAACAGGCAGCCTCCCCGGTCAGTTTTATCCATAATTCCCGCACTTGCCTCCAGGTGGCCGTGAGCGGGCCGTCGTTGTCGATACAGTAATCGGCGCGTCTTGCTTTCTCCGCGAGCGGCAACTGAGCCGCCAGACGCAGGCGGGCTTCCGTCTGCGTCAGCTGCTCGCGCTCCATCAGCCTGGCCAGCTGGGTTGCCTCCGCCGCGGTTACCACGACCACCCGGTCTGCCTCACGGTCTAAACCGGTTTCGTAGAGAAGCGGCGCCTCCAGCACGCAGAGCAGGGCGCCGCCGGCCCCCGCCGCCGTCAGCCGCTCGCGCGCCAAGGCGATAATCGGTGGATGAGTGATCGCGTTTAGCGCCGCAAGCGCCTGTAGGTCGCTGAAAACGAGGCGGGCCAGCGCTTTCCTGTCCAGGCTGCCGTCCGCAAGGAGAACAGAGGTGCCAAAATAATCCGCAATCGCCCGCCAGGCGGGCTCTCCCACAGCCACCACTTCACGGGCCAAACTGTCAGCGTCCACATGGGCCGCGCCCAGTTCCACAAACATCTTTGCCACCGTCGATTTGCCTGTGGCAATCCCTCCGGTCAGCCCTAAAATAAGCACGCGCCCCTCCTTGCCGCCAGTGGCAGCCTGTTCGCCGTCCGGCTAATCACTCAACGCACAACTCGATTGCCTCACGAATTCGTTTCATTAAGGTGTCAAGCGATTTGGCCTGAGTGTGGCAACCGCGCAGTTCAGGTACGCTGGCTACGTAGTAACCCTCTGCATCACGTTCAATGATAACGCTAAACACTCTGTTTACAGACACATTAGCACCTGCAGAACAATTGTACAATACTATTGCACCAGTCGCAAGATGCTTGCCCCCTTACAACAAAAAGCCGGGCAAACGCCCGGCCGTAACATTACTGCTTCGCCCCCACCGCCCGGGCCGCGTTGATCCGGCCGCCGATGGGCTGATCTGTGACTATCGGATCGACCGCCGCCTGGATCCGGTCGCGGACCGCAGTGTTGCTCGTACCCCACCCGGTGGTCCAGACCAAGCCGGCCAAGCCAGCGACAAAGGGAGCAGACATGGATGTACCGCTCATCCTACGATAGCGGTTGATCCACCACGACCGGGGGAAGGTCGACAGGATATCCACCCCTGGAGCCGCCACATCAACCCATGTGCCGAAGTTCGAGAAGCTCGCCCGGGCATCGTTACGGGCAGTAGCACCCACGGCGATCACAGTGGCGTAGGCTGCCGGATAAGTCAAGCTGCTGCTGTTGCTGTTGCCGGCTGCCGCCACCAGGACAGCCCCCAGCCCCCAGGCATAGTTAACCGCATTCTCGACAGTAACTGAGCGGCTCGTGCCGCCGAGACTCATGTTAATCACCTGCGCGCCGTTGTCCGCCGCCCAGATGATGCCGTTGGCGACCCATGACCAAGTCCCGCGGCCGTCATCCCCAAGCACCTTGCCGTTTATGAGCACCGATGTAAAGCCCAGCCCGGCAACACCTCGCGCGTTGTTGGTAACTGCGGCGGCGATGCCCGCCACATGGGTGCCATGACCGTTGCGGTCACTCACCGTAGAACTGGTGGTAAAGTTCCGCGCGGCCACCACCTTGGGGCTGATGTCACGATGCCTTGCATCGATCCCGGTGTCGAGTATGGCTATCCGTATTGTGGATCTGCCGCGCGTTACACCCCAAGCTGGTGTTGCTTCCACCCGGGCCAGACCCCACTGGTCCGGCAGCATGGGATCGTTTGGCGTAAAGCTCAGGGCCCTGACAATCCCATCGACCTCTGCAAATGCCACGTTCGGATTGGCCCGGTAGTCGGCTACGGCGCGAAGCTCCTCTCCTTTCGGCACCCGCACCACCTGGACGCCGATGCGATCAAGGACTTGCAACACCTGACCCCGATTGTGTCTATGGACCAAAGCGACATCTGAAGCAGCCGTGCCGGGACGAAACTGCACGAGAATCTGTCCGGGAGCGAACGTAGTCATCCATCATACCTCCTCGAATGATTTGTTCCAGTCACATCAGACGTCAACAGAGCTGCGACAAACAACCCTTTCCACATAATATATGTCATAAGCATTCCGCATGTTTGCCTGCTGCTTTCAATAAACTCTCCCGGAGCTCTGCCAGATTCAAAGGCAAAATAACCGGCCGGGCGTAAGCCCGGCCGGCTGGACTGTCACCTCTTGCTTCATAACGACCTATGTCCAAACTAAGTTATCCTTCCCGGTTTCTGCAACCGGCAAAGACCGGTTTTCGACGTCCATCGGACCGATACTCAAATACATCCTGCCCGCAGGAAAGCAGCACCACGTAGCCAGTCGTGAGCACCTGAGCGTATACCCGTTCGGGCTCCGGGCAGCCGAGGCTGGCATCCGGCCAAGCCGTCGGGACTACACTATGCAGGACTATTTCGCGCTTGTTCACCTTCAAGCGCCGGGCCAGGTCAGCCGTTGCCAGGCGAACCGCCCGCGCAGATCCGGTTTTATTGCACGCGTCAAGGATGCCGGTCATGCCGCTCGCCGAAGGTGCGCAGAATACGCAACATGCTACTTCGCCCCTACCGCCCGCGCCGCGTTGATCCGGCCGCCGATCGGCTGATCGGTAACTATCGGATCGACCGTCGCCTGGATTCGGTCGCGAACCGCAGTGTTGCTCGTCCCCCACCCGGTGGTCCAGACCAAGCCGGCCAAGCCGGCTACAAAGGGAGCAGACATGGAGGTACCGCTCATCCAGCGATAGCGGTCGTTCCGCCCCGACCGGGGGAAGGTTGACAGGATATCCACCCCCGGGGCTGCTACGTCGACCCAGGCGCCGAAGTTCGAGAAGCTCGCCCGGGCATCGTTGCGATCGGTGGCACCCACGGCGATCACATTGGCGTAGGCTGCCGGATAGGTTAAGCTGCTGCTGTTGCTGTTACCGGCTGCCGCTACCAGGACAGACCCCCGTCCCCAGGCATAGTTGACCGCGTTCTCGATGGTAGCAGAGTGGCTCGTGCCGCCCAGACTCATGTTAATCACCTGCGCGCCGTTGTCCGCCGCCCAGATAATACCGTTGGCGACCCATGACCAAGTCCCGCTGCCGTCATCCCCAAGCACCTTGCCGTTCATAAGCACAGAGTTAAAGCCCAGCCCGGCAACACCTCGGGCGTTGTTGGTAACGGCGGCGGCGATGCCCGCCACATGGGTGCCATGACCGTTGCGGTCACTCACCGTAGAGCTGGTGGTAAAGTTCCGGGCGGCCACCACCTTAGGGCTGATATCGCCGTGTCCCGCGTCAATTCCCGTGTCTAATACGGCTATCCGTATCGTGGAACTCCCTTGGGTCACACCCCAGGCTAATGGAGCTTCCACCCGGGCCAGGCCCCACTGATCTGGCAGCATGGGATCGTTCGGCGTAAAGCTAAGGGCACTGACTATCCCGTCAACCTCCGCAAACGCCACGTTCGGATTTGACCGGTAGCGGGCTACGGCGCGAAGCTCCTCTCCCTTCGGCACCCGTACTACCTGGACGCCGATGCGCTCGAGGACCTGCAAAACCTGGCCTCTGTTATGGCTATGGACCAAAGCGACATCAGAAGCAGCCGTGCCGGGACGAAACTGCACGAGAATCTGTCCGGGAGCGAACCCGGACTGAGAATTGACCTCGACTTGCGGCGCCATTCCTGCCGTCCCGGCAAGGGCCAGGAGCAGCACGAACACTAAACATACCGCAACTATCCGTACCTGCTTAGTCATCTCTCATACCTCCTTGAATAATTTGCTTCAGTAACATCAGACGTCAACAGAGCCGCGACAAACAATTCTATTCTCTAATTTCTGCCACAAGTATAACATTCTTGCCTATTGCCTTCAACAGCTTTTCCGGAAAGATCTTCTGCTGCCTGCTTAACAACAAAAAACCGGGCGCAGTTGCGCCCGGCCGCTAAGCTTTAGTCCGCAGTTTACTTTATAACAACATACCTGTTGGCCGCATAAACAGCGTCGGCAATTTCCCGCTTGAGTTTAAAGACGTTCTCAGGCTCAAAACGGGTCAGTTTGCGCAGGGCGGCAAAGAGCGTGCGCTTGGTGTCGCCCTCTTCCATGGCGGCGATTGTTTCCTTGGCCCAGGCTTCAACCCTGGGGGCCAAGTCGCTGATATAGCAGACCGTCATTTTGGCGGCAAGCGACGCGGCTTCCGCTCCTTTGGCCGCCATAATCTTCCTGGCCCGCAGCATGGCGCTCTCGGCGGCAAACACTTCGCAAATCATGTCGGCCATGCGTGCCAGTATTTCCTGTTCGCGGACGATTTTCTCCCCGAACTTTTGCGCGGCAGTGCCGGACACCATCAGGAAGATTTTCTTAAAGTTTTCAATCATCTGCTCTTCGCGGGACAGCAGTTCATCGGATTCTTCCTGCATAACCGGCATCAGCAGCTCTTCCTGCAGCTTCATGGCCGCCTGGATGAGCGGGATTTCGCCTTTTTGCGCCTTGCGCATCAGCGTCGCCGGAATAATCAGCCGGTTAATCTCATTGGTTCCTTCAAAGATGCGGTTGATGCGGCTGTCACGGTAGGCCTGCTCAATCGGGTACTCCTGGCTGTAGCCATATCCGCCGAAAATCTGCACGCCTTCGTCCACAACAAAGTCAAGCATTTCCGAACCGTGGATTTTGGCTACCGAGCACTCGATGGCGTACTCCTGGATGCCGTCGCCCACCTTTTGCCCGGCGTCTTCTCCTTCCAGGTCCAGTGTTTCGACCATGCTCTGGATCAGGCCGCCGGTACGGTAGCAAAGGCTTTCCGAAACATAGGTGCGGATGTTCATGTCGGCAATTTTGTTCTTTATAAGGCCGAACTTGGCAATCGGCATGTTAAACTGCTCGCGCTCCTGGGCGTACTTTGCCGACAACTCCAGGGCAAATTTGCCGGCGCCGACGCAGCCCACGCCGAGTTTAAAGCGGCCGATGTTCAGGATGTTAAAGGCAACCATGTGTCCTTTGCCCACTTTGTGCAGCAGGTTCTCCACCGGAACGTGAGCGTCCTCAAAAATTACCGAGCAGGTGGAGGAGCCTTTGATGCCCATTTTGTGCTCTTCCGCTCCGATGGAAACGCCGGGAGTGTCACGGTCCACGATAAAGGCGGTGAAATGTTCGCCGTCTATTTTGGCGTAGGTGACAAACACATCAGCCCAGGAGGCGTTGGTAATGAACTGCTTGGAGCCGTTTAAAACATAATGTTTGCCGTCGGCGGAAAGGACCGCCCTGGTCTTGGCGTTCATGGCATCCGAGCCGGCGCCGGCTTCGGTCAGCGCGTATGCGGCTATTTTTTTACCCGAAGCCAAATCCGGCAGGTATTTCTTCTTCTGTTCCTCGGTGCCGAAAAACAGGATGGGCAGTGTGCCGATGCCGGTATGAGCACCGATGGACACCGACAGGGAGCCGGCACGGGAAATTTGCTCGGCGATAATCAGGGTGGTGATTTTGTCGGCCTCAGCGCCGCCGTATTTTTCCGGGATATCGCTGCCCAGCAGCCCCAACTCGCCCATCTGGCGCATCAGCCCGACGGCCACCCCGTCCTCCATTTTTTCAATTGACCCTAAGACAGGCGCCACTTTCTCCTTAATAAAGGAGGCCACCGTGTCTTGCACCATGCGGTGAAGGTCGCTGAAATCCTCCGGGGTAAACACTTGTTCCGGCGTAGCCTTTGAAATCAGAAAGGCGCCGCCTTTGATCAGTTCAGTCATTATACATTCCTCCCGTCCACAAATTAGTTTTTAGCGCTCCATTTCAAACAGACCGGCCGCGCCCATGCCGCCGCCGATGCACATACTGACGACCCCGAACCGCCCGCCGCGCCGCGTCAGCTCTGCCAGCAAGGTGACGGTCAGCTTGGCGCCGGTGCAGCCGAGCGGGTGGCCCAGCGCAATTGCGCCTCCGTTGACGTTGACTTTTACCTCATCAAGGCCGAGTGTGCGGACCACCGCCAGCGCCTGAGCGGCGAACGCCTCGTTCAGCTCAAACAGGTCCACCTGTTCCTGGCTGACCTTGGCCTGGGCCAGCACTTTAGGGATGGCAACCACCGGCCCGATTCCCATTACTTCGGCTTCCACACCGCCGACAGCGTAGCCGCGAAAGACGGCCAGCGGCTTTAATCCCAGTGCAACGGCCTTTTCCCGTGACATGACCAGCACAGCGGCGGCACCGTCACTCGTCTGCGAGGAATTACCGGCTGTCACTGTTCCTCCCTGCATAAAAGCCGGCTTCAACTGAGCAAGCTTTTCCGCCGTGGTATCGGCCCGCACGCCGTCGTCCATCCTGAACAGGTCGTCCTTAAAGACAGGCCTTCCTTTGCTGTCAAAGGAAAATTTCTTTATCGGCACGGGGACGGTTTCCCCGTCAAACCTGCCGGCGGCGATGGCTGCGGCCGCCAGGCGGTTGCTGCGCTCGGCAAAGCGGTCCTGATCCTCGCGGCTGATATTGTACCGCGCCGCCACGCGTTCGGCCGTCAGCCCCATGGACATATAAGCCTGCGGGTATTCCTGCATCAATGTCGGGTTGGCGGCCAGCTTATTGCCCCCCATCGGCACAACACTCATGCTTTCCACACCGCCGGCCAGCACACAATCGTTAATGCCGGTTTGAATACGGGCCGAGGCCAAGGCTATGGCTTCCAGGCCCGAGGAGCAAAAGCGGTTGACCGTAACACCGGACACCGAAGGTGGGAATTTAGCCCGCTGCGCGGCGATGCGCGCCACGTTCATGCCCTGTTCCGCTTCCGGAAAGGCACAACCAAGAATAATATCATCGACAACATCAGCCGGCACACCTGCCCGCCGGACAACTTCACCGAATACCAGCGCGGCCAGGTCGTCCGGGCGGGCGTCTTTCAGTCCGCCCCGCTTGGCCCTGCCTACCGGCGTCCGGACCGCGGCTACTATTACCGCCTCTCTCATCACCAATCCCTCCTCACATAATTAAAGGGACACCATACTCAATTTCGCTTACATGCCGGAATGCCTTGCCGGCAACGCGCTGCTAGTTACGCAACGGCTTGCCGGTTTTCAGCAGGTGCGCCATACGCTCCTGGCTCTTGGGCTGCAGGCACAGGTGGACGAATACCTCCCGCTCCAGGTCCAGCAGGTACTGTTCACTTACCCAGGTATTGGCCGGTACCCTGCCGCCGCACATAATGTATGCCAGCTTTTCCGCTAGGTAAGCATCGTATTCGGAAATCTGCCGGCCTTCCTTCATGTTGTATACACCGGCCTGGATGGCCGCCAGCCCCGCTTCGCCGACGACGCGAACTTTGCGCGGCTGGGGAGCCTGATAGCCGGTGGCGGCCAGGGCCAGAACTGCCTGCTTCGCTTCGTAAATCAGGCGGTCCTGATTGACGACAAAAGAATCGGCTGCCCTCATGTACCCCAGCTTCTTTGCCTCTTTGGCGCTGGTTGACACTTTGGCCTGGGCCACGGTCATAAAGTTGGCAATCACCATTTGCAGCAGATCAACCGCTTCGTTGTCCATCACTGCTTCCACGGCCCGCAGCGCCATCTCCTTGGTGCCGCCGCCGGCGGGAATCAGCCCTACGCCCAGCTCAACCAGGCCCATGTAAGTTTCCGCCGACGCCACGATGCGGTCACAGTGCGCCACCACCTCGTAGCCGCCGCCAAGAGCCATGCCGTGCGGCGCGCCGACGACCGGCTTTTCGCAGTATTTCAGGCGCATCAGCGTCTGCTGGAACTGGCGGACAACCATCTCAAGCTCGTCAGTCTCGCCCGCCTGCGCCTCCATCAGGATCATCATCAGGTTGGCGCCGACACAGAAGTTGCGGGCGTGGTTGGCAATCACCAGTCCGGCAAAATTCTTTTCCACCTCGTCGGCCGCCTTATAAATCATGGTTAACACTTCCGGGCCGATAGCCTGGCGGGGTGAGTGGAACTCAAGGCAAGCCACGCCGTCACCGATATCCACCAGGCTGGCGCCTGAGTTGGACTTAACGACGCGGCCCTGTTCCTTAAAGTCGGGCAGGAAGATATGGGCGAACGCCTTGTCTTCCTGGCGGTACGCTCTGTTTTTAAAGTCGTAGTACAGCACACGGCCGGCGTCTTTTTTGTAGAAAGATGTGCAGCCGGCGGCCAGGGCTTCCCGCACCAGCGGCGGGACTTCCCGTCCCTCCTGCTCCAGACGGGCGGCCACTTCCTGCAGGCCAATGGCATCCCATGTTTCAAACGGGCCAAGCTCCCAGTTAAAGCCCCAGCGCATCGCCTTGTCAACAGAAACAATGTCTTCGGCAATTTCTTCCGCCTTGAGGGCAGCGTAAACAAGCATATCACGCAGCGTCTTCCAGGCAAACTGGCTTCCCTTGTCTCCCGCTTTCAACAACGCCTTAATGCGGTCAGGCACAGACTGCGCGGCCTTGGCAGCTTCCAGGCTGCCAAAACGCGCTTTCTTCTGTTCGCGGTATTCCATGCTGCCCAGATCCAGGGAAAGAATCTGCTTCTGGCCACCGCTTCTGTCCTTTTTATAAAAGCCCTGTCCTGTCTTTTCGCCGAGCCAGCGCTTCTCAAGCATGCCTGTCAGCGCAGCGGGAATGTTAAAGGCCTCTTTTTCCCAGGGCTCTGTCGCCTTTTCCCCCACGTTGCGGGCCACATGGACAAAGACATCAAGCCCCACCAGGTCCAGGGTGCGGAAGGTGGCGCTTTTTGGGCGTCCCAGGGCCGGGCCGGTAACCGCGTCCACTTCCTCAACCGTCAGCCCTTCCTCACTCATTGCGGTCAAAGTGGAAAGCAGCCCGTAAACGCCGATGCGGTTACCGATAAAGTTCGGCGTGTCTTTGGCCAGCACCACTCCCTTGCCCAGAGTCCGCTCGGCAAAGTCGCGCATAAACTCCACAATTGCCGGGTCAGTATCACGCCCGGGAATGATCTCCAACAACTTCATATACCGGGGCGGATTGAAAAAGTGGGTACCCAGGAAATATTTGCGGAATTCCGGCGAGCGTTCGGCCACCATCTCGTTAACCGACAGTCCGGAGGTATTGGTAGTCACAATTGTTCCCGGACGCCAGAACTTTTCCACCTTGGCGTAAAGGTCTTTCTTGATAGCCATATTTTCAGCCACCACTTCGATAACCCAGTCAACTTCTGAGATTTTCTCCAGGTCATCGGTCAGGTTGCCGGGAGTAAGCAGGGCAATGTCATCAGCCAGGTACAGCGGTGACGGTTTGGCTCTTTTTAAATTCTCAATACCCTGTAAAGCAAGCTTATTGCGGGCCCCTTTATCCTCGTTGCCCTCCGGCAAATCCGGCGGCAAAATGTCAAGCAACAGGCTCGGGATCCCTACATTCGCCAAGTGCGCGGCGATACCGGCACCCATCGTCCCGGCGCCAAGCACAGCCGCACGGCGTATTCTCCTCATCTCTCATTCCTCCCTCTCAATAATCCTGTTTTCGCCTGCACTTGCTTAAACTACATAAAACTCCCCCTCCGATATATTTTCATCTGTTAAATATTTATGCAGGTAAATTCGTTGTCGGTCAATATAATCCTGCTGAAATTTTAAAATTTTTTGTTTTTTTAAATTAAGGAAACACATTTAGACTTCGCCGAGGAAGATGTCATCGGGATTTAGTCTGGGCCGGGGCGGCGGAGTTTGCGCCGGATAGCCGAACGGTACCAGTGCCGTAACAGACAGGCTATCCGGAAGCCCAAGCAATTCCCTTACCTTTGTCTGGCTGAACAGCATCACCCAGCAACTGCCCAGTCCCAGGTCCACGCCACGTAGGATCATCTGCTGGACAGCAATTGCCACGTTAAGATTCAGGTAGGCCAGCTCGGCCGCCTCATCGCGCGGCACGCTTTTCCGGTAGCCGCTGAAATCAAATTTTTCCAAATCTGTACCGGCAAACGCGCCGGCAATGCTAAGTTCCCGCAGTCTCTCCGGGCGCGCGCCTGAAGCGGCGCGGTCGGCGCAGCACACCATAGTCAGCGGCGCCTGGGCGATGAAATTAACGTTAAAAGTACAGTCCGCCAACGCCTGACGTTTTTCCGCGCTGGTAACAGCCAGAAACCGCCAGGGCTGCAGGTTTGTTCCGGAAGGAGCCAGCCGGGCTGCATCCAGCAGCTCCCCTATAGTACCGGGCGGCAACGGCTCCTGCCGGAAAATGCGGATGCTGCGACGCTGCTCCAGCACTGATTTGAGTTCCATCAAAACCACTCCCCTATCCCCTTTTCTTAAGCACCATATAGGTTACAGTGCCGATGGCCACCAGGCGGCCTTCCCGGTCCGTAACTCCGGTTGTACCGACAATGATACTTTTCCCTCTTTTTACTAATTTGCTTTCGGCGTAGATTTCTCCTGCCCGCACCGGCTCCAGGTAGTTGACTTTCAGCTCGACCGTAGTTGCTTTTTCATCCGGGGACAGCGTCAGTGAGAGCGCCACCGCCACCGAAGAATCAATCAACGAAGCGATGGCGCCGCCGTGTACCTGACCGAAAAGCTGAAGCAGCTCTTCGCTGCAGGGCATATAAAGCCTGGCGGATCCGGCCGCCGCGCTTTCAATCTTCATCCCGAGCAGCCGCCAGTAAGGGCTGTCCTGAAAAGCATTCCAAACTACTTCTGACATTTGGCCACCTCCATTATTTCACATACTTGACTGTTAACAGAAAATATTTGATTATTCTGTTTTTTTTTGCTGTGAAGTGTTATAATGATGAAGTATAACTGCGGCATTATACGTTAAGGTTATTTTAGGAGGGATCAGATGACCGACAATTCCGTTTACCAAAACCCGGAGATTTTTACCAGAGTTTTTCAGGAGATATTCCCGCGGCTGATGCATTACCTGGAAACGGAGGAAACCCGTGAACTGACCGGTCTGGGCATTACCCCCGGGCAGGTAAACGCGCTCTTAATCCTGTATATGCACGACGACCTGACCATGGGTGAGCTGAGTGGCGAGATCTACCTGGCGGAAAGCGCCGCCACCCGCTTGGTTGACCGGCTGGTGAAACTTAATCTGGTCAAGCGCAAGGGCGATGAAAAAGACCGCCGCATTGTCAGGGTTTACCTTACATCCTACGGCCGTCAGCTGGCCAGCCTTGTTTTTCAGCGGCGCTCGCGGCGCTTTACTAACATGGCCGAGCAGATGACGCTGGAGGAAAGGGAGATGCTGATTACCTCCGTCAAAGCTGTCCTGCGTGTGTTTGAGCATTACGAAGTCAAAGAGCCAAATAATCATAAGGGCAAAAAATCATAGGCCTGTTGGCAAAAAGACCGCGGTACCGCGGTCTTTTCGCCTTTACTAGAAATTAACGCGTTATCTGATTCATTCTTTACTCATAAATTTTTTCCTCCAGGTTTTCCGCTTCCTTGGCATCCATTTCCACGTTGCGACCAGTGGAGATGCCTTCTGCAAGTTCCTTATAGTATTCATGCTGGATAATCAGGTTCATGATTTCATTCGTTCCGGTCCAAATCATTAACAGCCTAGCATCGCGCAGGTAGCGTTCCACAGGGAAGACGTTTGTATAGCCGATGCCGCCCAAGACCTGCATAGCGTTGTTGACCACCGTCCATGCGGTTTCAGTGGCGAATTTTTTAGCTTCGGATACCATCCGTCGCTGCAGCGACGGAGATTGCCCGTTGTCAATGGCTACGGCAGTAGTGTGGACCAGTGAGCGCGCCGCATCCAGCAAGGTGATGCTGTCGGCGATCTTAAAACTGACGGCCTGGAAATCCTTTATTTTACGACCAAACGCTTTTCGCAGCGTGCTGTAGCGAGTCGCCACTTCAAGTGCCGCCCTCCCGAGGCCGACGGCGGCGGCGGCGCTGGTCATCCGTTCAGGAATCATCATGCGATAAAAGATCTCAGCAGCGTCGTTCTCCTTGCCCAGAATATTTTCGGCCGGGACTTTCACATCCCGGAAAACTACTCTTCCGGCTCCGCCTCCCCGGGTGCCCATCAAGCCGTAGATATGCCTGACGTCCACGCCTTCACCTCTGTCCACCAGGAAGGCGCTTAGTGCCTGGTGAGGCACACCTTCCGGGTTAGTTCTGGCGTAGACCATGAAATAGTCGGCGCCTTCAGCCCCGACAATGAAACGTTTTTGCCCGTTGAGCACGTAATGGTCACCTTCGCGCCGGGCAGTTGTCGTAGCACCAAAAAAGTCGGAACCACCCCGTGGTTCTGTTAGTGCCTCGGCCGCAAAAAGCTCTCCGGCCAGGGTGCCGGCCAAGTATTTTTGTTTTTGCTTTGCTGTGCCAAAAACGTTGATGGCCTCGCCGACGATGGTCGGCAGTGAATAAAGACAGGCCAAGGAAGCACCGAGTGTACCAACCTCCTCCAAGGCAATCACCTCCTCGGCCCAACCCAGCGCCCTGCCTCCGCAGGATTTTGGAAAGCGAAGCCCGAGGAGTTTTCTGTATGCGGCATCGCGCACATAAGATGTAGGGTAGTTGATTTGTTCAGCGTCCATATCAAGAATCAGCTTTCGGTCGACTGACTTGACAAAATCCCGGACTTCTTCCCTGAGGCTGAGTTGCTTTTTCGTCATTAAATATTCAAACATATGCACGAACCTCCTTCAGACACTGCTTATAGAGTTTGCGTACTACAGCGGCCGGTTTTCAGACAGATTTTCACCGAGAGACAGGCGACAGAGGTCGCTAAGCATATAATTGAGCAACCCGGCAGAATTAGCCTGGCTGCTCAGAGTTCGGAAGCACATGGCGCAGAAATAAACCATGGCCTCGGCGCCGGAATCCACGGCGTCGCTGATATTCTTTTCACGGTAGGGTGTTAAATCGCGCCCACCCCGTTTCATGGGTGCAATATTTACACCTATTTCCTCGACTCCGCAGCAGAGCGCCTCCCGGCGGTCATATTTCCTTTCCACACGTTTCACGCCGGTCAGGGCGAAAATTTCATCCAGCACTGACTCCACTTCCGGAGGGGTGTACCGAGAGGCGCAGGGCCTCTGGTAAGCCGCTTTGATATTCAGCTTAACCAGTTCATTTTCGTGTTCTTTCAGATAGTCGCGGAGATATTCAAAAAAATGTATGGGCCTGAATGGCAGGCTGACGCCGTATTCGGGAGCCATGCCGTGGAACAAGGCGTAGCAGTCCTCATGTAGAAAAATGATTTCACCTGCGCCGCTCTGGGCCAGGTTATCGACCAGCCTGGCCAAGCGTGATTTAATCAGAGCTTCGTTGGCTAGGTGCGCGAAAAGCACATTACAGAAATAGGGAAGCCCCTTTAGCAGCGTCATTCCGGAAAACAACTGTCCTTCAAGCGCCCAAGGCATAGATGACGACATCACGCAAAGCGACATCGCCCGGCTCGCTGCTTCCACGGGTCGCGGCTCGCTTCTGGCGGAAAAAAGATTGACAAGAGCGTCCACCGTCTTAGGATCGGCGTACCTGCCTCCTTCTTCCTGCCGCCGCAGGATCAGGTCAAACGGCCTGGCGCCGTTAGGACAGTACTCGTTGCAGGCCATGCAGGTGATACAGCTGTAAATCCATTCCCTTTCCTCACCCGCGGCCAGGCGCCTAATCTCTTCGCCTTCCGTTTCCGCCGCGAAAGACAGGTATTGGCAGCTCTTCAGGCACTCACCGCAATAGTCGCATCTCGCTTCCCGGAACATGGTGACATCTCCTTTTCAAAGTTTCTATTTCTGACGCTCCCCTATCTCTATACGGCTTCTTCAGCCAGGACCCTGCCGGCTGAACATGGCGCTTGTTCATCCGGATATGTCCGATTTGCTTTTCAGCAGGACCTTGACCACAGCTTTGACAACCAGTTCGCTGCGCTGGTTGAAAATATTTTGCTCGAACACGACCAGACCGCCCAATTCTTTCTTCTCCAGTTCAAGGACCACCAAGTCCTGATTCAGTGTGTCGCCGATAAAAGTGGGCCTGACAAAACGGAGTTTTTCTATGCCGTAAAAAGCAATTAGCAACCCCAGCGGGATTTGCAACAGGCCGGAAGCGATGGATAGTACCAGCATCCCGTGGGCGACCCGGCGGTAAAATGGAGGCGTTTTTGCGGCGTACTCCTCGTCGGTGTGGAGTGGGTACCAGTCGCCGCTGATCCCGGCAAAGTTGACGATATCGGCTTCGGTAACCGTTCTGCCGTGGGAAGACAGGCGCATGCCCACAGAGAAGTCTTCAAAACATACAAAGTTCTGTAGCATCTTTTTCCCTCCAGTTTTAGGCCCTGTTACAGGCCGAGATAAGATTTACGGATACTTTCATCTTTTATCAGATCTTCACTCTTCCCTTCGCCCACCAGTCTCCCATGGGAGAGGATATAGTTACGGCTGGACATGGAAAAAGTGGTTACTACATCCTGCTCAATAAGCAGAATAGCTATGCCCGACCGGGCAATATTGGCAATTTTTTCAAACAGATTACGCTTTATGATAGGAGCCAGCCCAATGGACGGCTCATCTATGCACAGCAGCTTCGGCTTGAGCATAAGTGCCCTGCCGATGGCCAACATCTGCTGTTCACCGCCGGAAAGCGTTCCGGACACCTGCCCTGCCCGGTCTCTGAGAATGGGGAAAAGATGATAAACTTCCTCGAGAATCCGGCTGAATTTTTTCTTCTCCAGCAGATAAGCGCCCGCAAGCAGATTCTCATAGACCGTCATTTCGCTAAACAGCCTTCTTCTTTCAGGGCAATGAATCAGGCCGCGGCGGACAATCTCGTGTGCGGTCAGCGGGCTCAGGTCTTCACCCACGAACCTGACCTTACCATCCAGTTTTATTCTGCCCTGGCGCAGTCCCTGTTTGTTGTCCTTCTCCCATTTCACCAGCCCGGTAACGGCGCGCAGAAGTGTGGTCTTCCCCGCACCGTTAGGGCCCACCAGTCCGACCAGCTCGTTTTCTTCGACACGGATACTGACATCGCTGATGATGGTGGCGGTGTCATAGCTTACGGCAAGGTTTTCAACTTCCAGCAGCATTTATACCACCTCTTTGCCGATGTAGGCTTCAATAACCTCGGCATTGCTGATAATTTCATCCGGTTTGCCCACCGCTATCACCTGACCGAAATTGAGCACAATAACTCTGTTAACGATTCTCATCAGTTCGGACAACTTATGCTCGATAATCACCATTGCCGGCCCTTCACTATGCAGACGTCCGAAACGGCCTCCTTTGTGCAGGCGCTGCAGAGACTTGGCCATCAGGTTAGTTTCAGCCGGGTTCAGGCCTCCGAAAGGTTCGTCAAGAATCAGCAGTTCCGGCTCGCAGGCAATGGCCCTGGCCACTTCCAGCCGCTTCAGGTCGCCCTCAGACAGACGTGAAGCAGGCTCCCGGGCCAAATCGGCGATGCCCGCAAACTCCAAGGCATCCATAGCCCTGGCTTCAACTTTCTTCACCCATTCACCGCGCTTAGAGGCTCTGGGGCTGAGACAGGGTACCATGACATTGGCGATAATGGGCAAGTGTGCGAACGGACGGACGTTTTGGAAAGTGCCGGTTATACCGTGTTCCACGATTTTCCACGTTTTCTTGCCGAGCAGGTTCTGTCCCCTGAGCAGAACCTTACCGGAATCAGCGCGGATGATACCCATCAGCAAGCGGACAAGCGTGGTTTTCCCTGCGCCGTTCGGGCCTATCAGCCCGACCATCTCGTTACGCGCCACATGGAAACTGACATTGTTGACAGCATGGAGGCCGCCGAAGCGTTTCGACAGATTCTCGACCACCAGGAATTCATTGGCCATGGATTACACCGCCTCATCCTGTTCACGAAGTTCTCGCCGGGATACTTTACCCACATCTGTTTTAGGTATTTCTCCCTGGAACTCCACAATTCTCGGCACTTTATAGTGAGCTAGATGCTGCTGACAAAACTCGATAATCTCCTCCTCCGACACCTTCCCGCGTGCTTCGGGTTGCAGGACAACATACGCCTTGACGAGCTGTCCGACCTTCGGGTCCGGTACACCAATCACACCCGCCGCCTTGATATGCGGGTTTTTGTAAAGCACTTCTTCCACGTCACGGGCAAAGACGGAGTAGCCTTTATATTTAATTAAGTCTCTCTTGCGGTCAACGAAGTGGAAATAGCCTTCCTCATCCATGTAGCCCATGTCTCCCGTCCTCAACCACCGCTCCCCTAGAAACTCGATAAACACTTCCGCCGTGGCCTCCGGTTTCCTCCAGTAACCCGCTGCCACGTTCGGTCCCTGAATGGTGATTTCGCCTACTTCGCCTTGGGGTAAAAACTCATCGCGGTCGGGATGCAGTATAGCAGCGACCACGTTGGCAACAGGAATCCCGATGCTGCCCTGCTTCATTCGGTGGACCGGGTTGGCCATGCACGCACCGCTGCTCTCTGTTTGGCCGTACCCTTCAGTGATTTTTGTCCCTGTCCGCCTTTCCCATTCACTGGCAGTCCGCTCATGCAACGTATCCGCGCCGCAAACCAGCAGTTTCAACCTGCGCCAGTTCACCCGGCTGGTTTTGTCGTACTCCTTGAGGTAGTCATAGAAGGTGGGCACACCGAAGAAGACAGTGATGCCATGGCGTTCCACCGCATCCAGAATGCTGTCAATGTCAGGCGTGGTGAATATGACGAGTGTGGCTCCCAATGTAAAGCCGCTAATCATGACAACTAGTTGCCCGTAGGCATGGTATAGCGGCAGGTAAGCGGGAAAAACCTCATTGCCTGGCTGCAGTTTGGGCATGAAAGCCCTGAACTGCATCGCCCCTGCAATTAGCTGGTAGTGAGTCAGCATGACTCCCTTGGGAGGGCCGGTCGTGCCGCCAGAATAGGTGATGGATGCCAAGGTTTCTTTCGGCTTAATTGCCGGGCTTGGCGGCGGACTGGAATTCTTCAGCAGGTCTTGGAAGCGATGAATCCAGGGTTCATCAGGGATTATAGGTGTAGGCAGGTCCATTTCACGTGAAAAATTCTTCAATAAAGTCCTCCCCAAGATTTTTCTCAGCGGAGGCAGGTATTCATCAATGCCCGTGATTATCACCTGCTCAAGCTTTACATCGCTCTTTGCGAGATTGTCAAAGAGAATATCCTGGCAGACGATGGCTTTTGCGTCGCTGTCAATCAACTGATATTTGAGTTCATGGCTGGTGAAAACAGGGCTGACCGGTGTAACTGTGGCGCCCGTCATCAATATGGCCATGTAGGCGATGATGTACTGGGGGCTGTTAAGCAAATACAGCGCCACCACGTCTCCAGTGCCGATGCCCATCGCAGACAGAGAAGCCGCCAAACTACCCGCCTGTTTGTACAGTTCATGGTAGGATAGTTGTTTGCCATAAAAAATAATGGCTGGCTTTTTACCGTATTTGCCGCATACATCCCGAAATAGCTCCGCTATGGATATTTCGGGGATATCCAGTTCCTTTTTCATGTGTTGGCTGTAGTTAGCCAGCCATGGCTTATCAGCGTACCACCCCATTTTACTATGCACCTCTCTTCATTAGCCTGAATCTTTTGCCATGCTCCAGTTCCGTGTTGCAGATTCTGCAGTAAGGGCGGAATAAGGAGTTGCGCTCCTTGCATCTCGGACATTCCCTCTCAACTATGTCCTGGACCCAGCTTGAAATACCCTCCGGCATGACCCGCAGTACGACGATAACGATCAACGCAAAGGTCAGTGTCCTCAGTTGGGGTACTACCCGCAGAAACTCCACCAAGGGGTACAGGAGATACACTCCGATTACCGGACCGTAAATTGTGGCAATCCCGCCGACAATGGTCCAGACAATAATCTGCAGCGACAGGATCAGGTCAAGGGTGGACGGTCCTGCGATTCGCATAAAGTGCGCGTACATCCCGCCGGCTAAGCCGGCAAATAGACCGCTGCAGCTGAACGCAAGCATTTTGTAGAAATTAGTGTTGATTCCCGAGGCGCGGACCGCAATTTCATCTTCCCGGATAGCATGGAAAATGAGGCCCGTCTTGGACGTGGCTATTTTCCAGATCGCCAGCACCAGGATGAGCATCGCCGACTGGCTAATATAATACTCGGTAAGCCGTGTTGCACCCAAACGGCTGATGCCGGACAAGCCCAGTTCGCCGCCGGTAAAGCGGGGAAAGGTAATGATGACTCCCAGCAAAATCGCGGGGAAAGCTAGGCTAGCAAGGCTAAAATAGGGACCTTTGAGCCTTAGGCCGGGCAGTCCCAGCAGCAAACCGGCGAGGACGGCCAAAATAGCGCCCACAGGTATTGTTACAACGGGGGGAAGCCCGGAGTGGATATTGAGCATGGCCGAACTGTAAGCCGCAATTGCGAAAAACAAAGTGTGGCCGAAGCTGAACTGGCCGCAGACTCCCGCCAGGAGGTCCCAGCTGGCCGCAAACACAGCGAATATTCCAGCCAAGGTCATGACTCGCAGCAGGTAAAGATCCTGGGTCAAAAGCGGCAGGACAAAAAGTAGGATTCCCGCCGCGAACAGTATAGTGCGGGTCGGCAGCTCCAGAATTTCCCCCCGAAAATCCCTGAATACCTTCCTCGCCCAGTAGCTGATCATGCTCGCACCTACCTTTCTCCCTCCATGAATACGCCGAACAGACCTTCAGGTCGAATCATCAGGATAACAAGCATCACTGCCATGGAGATGGCTCCGCGTAGGAATGACAAATGCGGGAACAGGAAAATAAGCCCCACTTCCGCGAAAGCCAGGATAAAAGCTCCCAGGATACTTCCTTTCAAGCTGCCCAAGCCGCCGAGGATAACAGCGGCCATAACCACAACCAGAGGGTGCATCCACATGACGGGTTCCAGAATATACAGCGGCGCAACCACAGCACCAGCCAGCGCCGCCAGTCCTACGGAAATCCCCACGGTGAGCATAGCAATACGGCTTTCAGGCATACCCATCAGGTTGGCCGCTTCACGGTCCATCGCCATGGCACGAATGGCTATTCCCGTCTTTGTTTTAAAAAGTAACATCCAGAAACATACCAGAACAACTGACACCGTCACCAGTGTAAGCAAATGTTGGCTTGTCATGCGGATGCCGGCCAGTTGTATCATACCTGGGATGACCTTAGGCAAAGTGCGAAAGAAACCGCCAAAAGAGATTAGGATGACTTCCTGGATGGCGATGGCCAAGGTCAATGTCAGAATCATTACCGTGGTAAACCGTTCCCTGACAGGGGCAATTATGAACTTGTAACATACCAGTCCAATCAGGGTAACCGCCACGATGGACAGCGGAAGGCTGGCGGCCAGCGGCAGGGCCAAGCTCTGGTGCAAGTAGAAAATTAAGAAGGCGGACAGCATGTAAAACGCAGTGTGCGTCAGATTCATAATCCTGGCCACGCCGTAAATCAGGGAGAAACCTACGGCCAGCAAAGCATACTTTCCGCCGCTGATCAGACCATTAATAAAAACTTGCTCCAACATTTTCCAATAAATACCCCTTTCAGCAATCCTTCGCATGACGGTTTCCCAAACATAGATGGAGGCGGCGGGCCGCCTTAGAACACAGTCCGTGCTGAAGGCGGCGCCGCCTTGCCTCATACAATTTAATTTTTCCAGTACTCAAGCACCCACGGGGCAATTCTGAAGCGTTGGGTTCCCTCATAGCGAAGGCCCTTCCAGCCGTTCGGCCAGAAGACTGTGGGCACACCGTCAATCCACTGGATGCCCAGTCCGGTCAAGTGTTCCGGCCCCCACAGCGGGTCATGCCTTTCATTGAAAACAAAGCGGCCGGCGGCGCCCTTGTAATCGGTGGCTTTCATTGCCGTTACCAGCGCATCCGCGTCCATGGAACCGGCTCTTTCGATAGCTTCGGCAAGAATGTAGACGGCGTCATAGGTGCCGGCCAGGTAAATGGGGTACTCGCCGTGCTTTTCCACGAAACTTTTGAAGAAGGGGACTGATTTTTCCGTTACAGGCACGTTGGCCAGGAAGGCCAGGGTGGCTTCGTAATTACCCTTGTTGCCGGTAGCTTGCCAGAATTTTCCACCCATAGCTTCCACGTTGACGCCAACGGAAACGGCGGGAATCTGCATTTCTTCCCACTGCCTCGCATAAGCAATCCCCACAGGGCCGGAAAGGATGGAAAAAATAATGTGGGCGCCTGACTTGCGGATTGCCGTCAGTTCCGCCGTCAAATCGGTGGCGGTTGCAGACGGCCGCCACAGGCCGACAACCTCCATGTTCATGGTAGGGATGGCTTTGGGCGCAGCTGCAGCCACCGGGTCAAAGCCCAGCACCTTTTCCACCACGACTGCGACCTTCGGTTTTGCTATCCCCAATTCTTCCCTTACCACCGCCGCCGCTTCCTGGAGCAGGAGAAAAGAGGTCGGCACCACGTGGACGGCACTGTAGGGGAAGACACGGAAATAATACTTGTAGCGATTGTAGTCGTTGTATACCCTGGCGGTGATATCCGGGCTGATGGCGCCAACACCCAAGTGAAGCACTCTGTGGTCCATGGCTACGTCCATCATAGCGAGCACCGCCTCCGACCTGAACCCGCCGACAATCACGTCCACTTTGTCCACAGTGATTGCCCGCTCAATGGCGCTGGCCGCATCAGGAACGCTCAGCAGTTCATTAGTGTCAACCTTGACCAGCTCCAGAGGACGCTTCTGGCCGCCGACCGTGACACCCCCCGCAGCGTTGATTTCCTCCGCCGCCATAACGGCGCCTTTCCACTGATGGTCTCCGTGGATGAAGGCCATCGGTCCTGCCACGGCGACGCGAATCGGCGCGGCCGGGGGAACAGCCGGAGCCGGCTGCCTTCTGGGACACCCCGCCGCCAAGGAAACAAGCATTGCCGTCAGGATTGTCGCTGCAACGAAGACTCTGCGATTTAACCACTTTTTACCTTTCATTTACTTTTACCCTCCTCTGATTTAATATTTTCGTACTATTCTGAATTCCTTCTTAGCTCCTCCCTCCTTAATTAGTCAACGCGATATGCCTTTTAAAAACTAAACCGGCATTATACCATGCTTCCTCCACGGCCGCTCGCGCCTCTTGTTCCCGGCCAGCGTCAGCCCGTGAATGATGACTTTCCTTGTCTCGGATGGCTCAATGATATCGTCAATGAAATAGTTGGAAGCAGCAAGGTAAGGGCTAATCAACTTTCTGAAAGATGCACAGCGTTCATTTCTCAGTTCCTCCGGGTTTTCCGCCTCAGCAATTTCCTTGCGGAAAATGATGTTAACCGCTCCTTCCGGTCCCATCACGCTTATCTCCGCGGTGGGCCAGCCCACAATCAGGTCGGGCTCGTATTGCTTGCCGCACATCACAAAATACCCGGCGCCATAGGCTTTGCGCAGGACCACCGTGACTTTTGGCACAGTCGCTTCAGAAACGGCAAAAAGCATTTTCGCCCCATGGCGGATGATTCCTAGCTTTTCCACTCGAGAACCGATGATGAACCCCGGCACATCTTGCAGGAAGACTAAGGGCACATTGAACGCGTCGCATAGTTGCATGAATCTCGTCGCCTTGTCGGCCGAATCGATATCTAGGATACCACCCCTGACCATGGGCTGGTTGGCCAGAATCCCACAGGACATACCGCCGAAACGGGCAAAGCCGGTAATCAGATTTTTCGCCCAGCCCGGTTTAATTTCAAAAAAACTGTCCCTGTCTACGATACTGTAGATAACATCATACATATTGTAAGGTATTTTAGGGTTATCGGGGACAATCGAGTTTAGCTCTTCACACAGCCGGTCTGGGGGGTCGCCCGAGTTAAGCACGGGAGGCGCCTCCCGGTTGTGTGATGGGAGGTAGCTCAGAAACCTTTTGACGCTTCGGATGCACTCCTCGTCATTTTCCACCTCCAGGTCGGCCACGCCGCTCTTCGTGCAGTGGACCTGTGAGCCGCCCAGTTCCTGTTCGGAAATGTCCTCTCCGATGGCCGCCTTTACCAGATGGGGACCACCAAGGGCCATGCTGCTGGTACCCCTGACCATGGGAACGAAGTCGGACAGCGCCGGAATGTAGGCCGTGCCCGCCGCGCCTGGACCCATCATGGCGGCAACCTGCGGGACTACGCCGGACATGATGACCTGATCGAAGAACAGGTTTCCCGACTCAGCGAACTGGGATCCGGTGCTTTCCTGGATGCGGGCGCCCGCAGAGTCAATCAGCCAAATCATGGGAACCCTATTGTTCAGCGCCCATTGCCGTATGCGCGTGACCTTTCTCTCCCCGACCTCGCCCATGGAGCCGGCAAGCACCGTGAAATCATACGCGGCAACACACGCCAGGCGGCCGTCAATCCGGCCAAAACCGGTGATGACGCCGTCCGCCGGGGTATTGTGCGCTTTCAGGCTGGGATGATTGGAATGGGCAAGGACACCTGTTTCATAAAACGTGCCTTGGTCAAATAGGAAATTTATTCTTTCCCGGGCAGTCAGCTTGCCTTGCTGGTGCTGCTGCGCGGTTTTGTCCGGACCGCCCATTCGCCGGGCAGTTTCCTTTTTGCTTCGCAGATCAGTATTTCTGTCCGTCATATCGACGCTCCCTTCTAAATATTTAGTTGCTTGGCGATGATTTCGTTCATGATTTCATCCGTGCCGGCGCCGATCCTGTAAAGCCTGACATCACGCCAGATCCGCTGGATGGGATACTCTGTCATGTAACCATATCCGCCGTGAACCTGCAGGACAAAATCAGCCGTGTCAAAGGCCACCCTAGAGGACAACAACTTGCACATGGAGATTTCTTTTACCGGGTAATCCTTGTTCTGCACACGATAGCCGATATGGTAGACCAGTTGGCGCACGGCCTCAATCTGAGCCGCCAGTTCAGCAAAGCGGTGGCGAATCACCTGAAACTTGGCGATGGGTCTTTCAAACTGGATTCTTTCCTGCGCATAACGGATGCCCATTTCCAGGCATTGCTGGGCAAAGGCAACGGCGCTGGCGGCGGCAATGATTCTTTCGCCCTGCAGCTCCCACATGATATGGTAGAAGCCCTGGCCCACCTTGCCGAGTACATTGCCGTGGGGGATACGGCAGTCGCTGAAACTTAACTCGGCTGTGTCAGAACTGCGCATGCCTAGCTTATCCAGCTTTTTGGAGACGGTAAACCCAGGTGTGCCCTTTTCCACCAGGAAAAGCGTCACTCCCTGGTAGCCTTTCGCCCGCTCGGTTTTTGCCACAACTATGACCACATCGGCCCTGGTGCCATTGGTGATGAACATCTTACTGCCGTTCAGCACCCAGTGGTCACCATCCCGCACGGCATATGTCTGAATTCCGGCCACATCGGAACCCGCGTTCGGTTCAGTGATGGCCAGTGCCGTGATGATGTCCCCTTTCACCGCTGGCGTCAGGTACTTATCAAGCTGTTCCTCGTTCCCGAACTGTAAAATGGTCGGGATGACCATCTCCATCTGCACCTCTACTCCCATGGGCATGCCGCCAGCACCGCAGCGGGCTAGTTCCTCGCCAATCACCAAAGAACTGAAATAGTCGGCTTCGCTGCCGCCGTACTTCTCGGGACAACGGATGCCCAATATCCCCAGGTCTCCCAGCCTCTTGAATATTTCCCGGGGAAATTCCCCTGCCTCTTCCCACTCCTCCACAAAAGGCGCTGCTTCTTTTTCCACAAACTCGCGAACAACTTTACGGATTGCCTCATGTTCCTTTGTAAAATAAATGCTCATTTTTCGACCTCCCTGAAACTGATTTATGGCACTAATAGGCGGGACACCAAATTGGTATCGTAGGCTCCGGCACGAAATCGGCTGTCACCAAGAATTTTCAAAAGCAACGGGATGTTGGTCTTAATCCCGTCAATCCGTGTTTTCATCAGGGCAACGGTCATCTTTCCCAAAGCCTGTTCCCTGTTTTCACCCCAAGTTATCTCCTTGGCCAAGAGCGGGTCGTAAAACGCGGATACCTTATATCCCGGCAGCAGCCCGTGGTCTATGCGGAGCCCATCCGCTTCCGGCAGAGACAGGTCAGTGATCAGCCCTGGTGAAGGGCGAAGCGTTTCCGGGTCTTCAGCATATACCCGGCACTCCACAGCCCACCCCTTGGGCTTGGGCATATCCTTTCCAGACAGAAGTCCCCCGCAGGCGATTTTCAGTTGCTCATGAACCAAATCCAAACCTGTAATCATCTCCGTGACCGGGTGCTCAACCTGTAGTCGAGTATTCATCTCCAGGAAATATGGTTCTCTGTCCTCCCCTACGATGAATTCCACCGTGCCCGCGTTTTCATAGCCGATTGCCTCGGCAGAGCGCACGGCCGCCTGCACCAACTTTTCACGTAGCAGGTCATCAACAAAAGGCGAAGGAGCCTCTTCGATAATCTTCTGATGCCTGCGCTGCACAGAGCATTCCCTTTCATACAGGTGGATTATGGTCCCGCTTTTGTCACCCAGAATCTGCACTTCGATATGCCTCGGGTTGATGACCAGCTTTTCCAAGTAGACAGTTTCATTGCCAAAACTGGACTTGGCCCGGAAACAGCACTCTTTGTAAAGCCGTACCAGTTCATCAGGACCGTGTACAGAGGCCATACCTATACCACCACCGCCCGCAGCGGCTTTCAGCATCACCGGGTAGCCCAGTTCCGCGGCCGTTTGCAGCGCCTCTTCCTCATTCGACAGCGGTTCGTTGTATCCGGGAACCACAGGCACCCCTTTGCTGACCAGCAGCCTGCGAGCGGCCAGTTTGTCTCCCATCAGTTCAATAGCCTCCGGTGAAGGGCCAATAAAAGTCAGTTTGTTTTCCCGGCAAAGTCGGGCGAACTGTGGGTTTTCCGACAGCAGACCATAACCCGGGTGAATAGCTTCTGCGCCGCTTTCCAGGGCGGCCCGGATAATTTTCTCCGCATTCAGGTAGCTTTTTGAAACCGGAGGCTCACCAAGAGGATAGGCTTCGTCAGCGGTTTGGACATGAAGGGCAGTTGCATCGGCATCTGAATAGACGGCGACAACCGCAATGCCAAGCCGTCTGCATGTCCTGGCAACCCTGACGGCTATTTCACCTCTGTTGGCAATGAGAATTTTCTTAAACATCGTTTCTCGCTACTCCAAGAAAATGAGAGGGTCATCCTCGCTGATAAAATCACCCTCGGTTACCTTAATTTCCTTGACCACGCCTCCTATTTCGCTGACCACGGAAATGATGCTTTTCATTGACTCTACATTGACCACTTCTTGCCCACGTACGATAACGTCACCCACGCTGACTTTAACCTCGGCTATCACGCCGTCGATGTTTGAACAAACCGCCTTCATTCCTCTCTCACCTCTCCTGTAGTCTACTTGCCTTGCCAAACGGGCTGTCTTTTTTCCAGAAAAGCCCGGGCGCCTTCAGCCAGGTCGGCACTTTTAAAAGATATGGTGCGCAGGATATTCAGATAAGCCGTGGCTTCAGGCACCGGCATTTTCTCCGCCTGCAACGCAGAGAAGAGGCCCATCCTAAGCGCAAGGGGACTCCTTCCAGCGAGTCCGGCGGCAAGATTGAAGGCTTTTTCTTCCAGTTCCCCTGCCGGTACAGTATCGCTAACTAGGCCCATATCCTTTGCTGCGGCCGCACTAAATTGTTCTCCGGTCAGGCTCAGTTCAAGCGCTTTGCGATAGCCGATAGCTCTGACCACCAGCGGCATGATTACAAAGGGGAAAAACCCCAGGTTAATTTCCGTCAGGCCGAACCGGGCATCTTCCGCAGCGATAGCAATATGGCACATGGCCGTCAGGCCCACACCACCACCCATAGCCAAGCCGTTTACAGCGGCGACCAGCGGCTTTTTTACAATGTCTCCCAGTTGAAACAGCTCTGTCGTTTCAACGCCCTCCAGATAAACCTCAACCGGGTCTTTTTGTACAACGGCGGCAAACTCCCCGATATCACCCCCGGCACAAAAAGCTTTGCCGCTGCCTCTGATAACGATGGCGCCGACTCCTTCATCGCTGTCCGCCTCATTAAGCGCGGCAATCATTTCCATCACCATCCTGTTGCTTAGCGCGTTTCTTACCTGTGGACGGTTCAAAGTTACTATTGCCACCCTGTCTGTTTTTTCATATAAAATATCTTCGTGCAAAGTCCATACCTCCCCGGATTAAAGTTCGTTCTCGTCAACTTCCACCCACATTTTCAGCAACGCGCTACCGAAACACTTGCCCAAGTTGTCGCTGCGTATGGAGCTGGCTGCGCCGCCGTTCAAAGCCTCGTACAGTACAAAGTTCAGCGCATCAATGTTAACCATTTCGTACCTAACCACTTTACCCCTGACAAAGTCACCGAAGTGATCTTTTACCTTATCTGCCGTAACCTCTCGCAGCAACACGGGGTAATATTGCGATTTTTTTGCAATTAGACCAATGTTGCATGTATTTCCCTTATCGCCTGACCTACTTCGCGCCAGTTCTTTAAGCCGGATTTTCATTGCCATTTAATCCACCTCCAGAACTTCCACTACCGGCTTAATTTCTTCCCTTGGAACAAGGGCGGACCAGAGGCAGACCAATTCGCGCGCCCGATTGTCGCCGAAACTACCTGCTCCAAGGCCCGGCGGGCCACTCAGGGCAAGCGGCGGGAAAAGACGGGGGAACAACTCCGCCTCCCTGCGATTCCTGGTCCTGATGGCCATGCGCAGGCCCACCTCGTCCAGGTCCTCAGACCGCCCGTCGGCCGCGGGCCCAAGCAAAGAGTTAACACCCAAATATTCCACAATCATTTCCTGCGGCTTGATCTGCAGCAAGGCCATTTGCCTGCGGATAATCTCCTCGGCTTTGTGCGCTTTCTGCAAAGCATCGGGCCAAGCGTAGCGCACAGTCATTTCACCGCACCAGCCACTCCCGTATCCGATAGAAACCTTCAATTTTTCAGGTCGGGGACCTCCCCTGACTTCCGTCACGGCAACGCGGTTGTCGCCCAAGTCCTCCAATCGTACGCTGGTGAAGTCGGCCGTCACGTCCGGTGTCAGGTATCGAGCCGGGTCATGCACCTCGTAGACAAGCTGCTCGGCCACCGTTTCCCGGGTAACCAAGCCGCCGCATTGTTCAGGCTTGGTCAGTACGGCATTGCCGTCTTCATCTACTTCGGCGATAGGGTACCCCGGACGGTGCATATCCGGGACATTCCACCACTCGCCACTGAAATTTCCACCGGTCGATTGCGCCGAACATTCCAATAAATGCCCCACCACGACTCCGGCAGCGAGGCGGTTCCAGTCGGTCATTGACCAGCCGAATTCATGAATAAGCGGCGCAAGAAACAGTGCTGTGTCCGCACAGCGCCCGGTAACAACTACGTCGGCGCCTTTGTTCAGGGCTTCAACAATCGGCCCGGCGCCAAGATAAACGTTAGCGAAAAGTACCTCTTCCCTGTTCAGGGACGAGAAAGGCTCTCCTGTCTCCAGATTGTCCAGCGAGATGCCCCGCTGTATAAGATCATCCAGACAGCCGCTGATATTATCACCTTCCACTATCCCGACACGCAGGCCCCGAATACCCAGCACTCTGGCCGCCTCTGCTATTTCTGTCGCTGCTCCCCGGGGGTTGAGGCCTCCGGCTGAAGTGATGATTCGGATATTGCGCTGTCTGCATTCCTCCAGCAAAAGATTCATATAAGTCCTGAGGTCTGGTGTCCAGCCGGCGCCGGCTCCGCGCGTTCTCAATTTCTGCAGAATTGCCAAGGTAAGTTCGGCCAACGCATCACAGCATAAATAACTGACACCGCCGTATCGCACCACATCCAGCGCAGGGAAGGGGCTGTCTCCCAGAAACCCCTGGCCTGCTCCTATCCGTACCGTTTTCAAATTTCCATCTCTCCTCCGGCTGGATTCACCTGTCTTAAATTACAATGCAAGAAACATACCAGCCTTGAAAAACAACATATTAAGCCTGCCCGATAGGCTCTGTTGTAGCCCGACGGTCAGCGCGGGTGTACATATTTCTGCACAATCGGTTTCATGTGTACAAATATTCTGACACTTCCGTTAAGCCAATTTAAAGGTCTGTTTTCCTTAACCTGTCGTATAGCCAAGAGCGGCTTTTCCCCAGAAGCGCCGCAGCTTTACTTTTATTCCCTCCTGCAGCTCGGAGTGCGGAGAGGATAATCTCGTGTTCCGCTTCGTTGACCTTTTTTTCAAAAATATCTACATTTACTCGCGTCCCTGTTTCTCCTTCACCGGGCTGATCAGCGGACGGTTCCTGTCCCGGGAACAGCTTTGCCGGAAGATGGCTTTCCTCAATAATTTCCTGACTCGCAAAGTTAACAGCCCTCTCAATCACATTTTCCAATTCACGAACGTTGCCGGGCCAGTCGTAATTCTGTAGTATGAACATAGCCTGAGGCGATAGTTCCTTAATATTCAGGGAGAAGATGTGATTGTATTTTTGCAAAAAAACATAGGAAAGAGGGATTATGTCTTCTTTTCTTTCCCGCAAAGGAGGCAGCTCCAGGGAAATAACGTTTAGCCGGTAGTAAAGGTCTTCCCGGAAATTTCCATCCCTGAACTTTCTCTCCAGGTTTTGATTGGTGGCAGCGACAACGCGGACATCCACCTTTTTTGACTTGGTGGCACCCAACCTCTCCACGGTTCTGTCCTGCAGGACACGCAAGATTTTTGCTTGCAGTGACAGAGGCATATCGCCGATTTCATCCAGGAATATCGTACCACCGTCGGCAAGTTCAAATTTTCCCGGTTTCCCCTCCCTGTGAGCGCCGGTAAAAGCCCCGGGCATGTAACCAAAAAATTCACTTTCCAGTAGATTTTCCGGGACCGCAGCACAGTTTACCTTAATGAAAGGACCTTTGCGGCGCGGGCTGCTCAGGTGAATCGCCTGCGCGAACAGTTCCTTGCCGGTGCCACTTTCTCCGGTAAGAAGAATTGTTGAGTTACCCTGGGAAACCCGGTAAGCCTCCTGCTTAAGTTTGATAAACACCGTGTTGATTGTCACTATATCGTCAAAGCTTGCCATATCGGGAGTATGCCTGGCAAACTTACTGAGTTCGCTCTTGTAAAAGGAAAGCTTACTCGCCATGGCGTCAAGTTTGCGGGCTATCTCCTGCACTTCCTCCACCCTGCTGAAAACAATCTTGCCGATGGCGCCGATAATCCTTCCATCCCTGACGATTGGCAGGCGACTGACAACATACGGCTTGCCCTTAATAAACTGAATATCATTGAGTTCAGGAGTGCCCGTTTTCGCCACAAGGTGAAGGCGGCTGTTTTCAATAAAATTCTCAAGCTTTCTACCCACTATTTGCTCGTGGTTCATACCAAAAAAGTTAAGAAAGGCATGGTTGACAAGGATGACTCTCCCGTACTCGTCAACAACCACAATCCCATCGTACGCCATCTCCAGGATCGTTTCCAGTGTTTTGTTCAGCCGTTTCGTTCCCTCCAGTTCCATAGCCACACTTTCTAACTCGGTTATGTCCTGAAAAACAGCCACGCCGCCAGCGATGCTGCCTTCCTCAATAATCGGGTTGGCGTTGACAATGGTCGTTTTCCCCCGGTATTCATATTTTTCGCTATTAACCGTCTCTCCGCAGGCCAGCAGCTTCTCCACGTTCAGTTCCGGGAAATGCTGAACTAATAGCGTGCCGACAATATCTTTTTCTTTGACCTCAAAAGTTTTTTCAACCGCCTTGTTGACGAACGTGATAATACTCCGCTTGTCAAATGAGACGATGCCGCTTTGCATGGTATTGTAGATGGCACGCAGCTCAGCGTTTAGCATTTCTCCCTTACGGACAACAGCTAGGATTAAATCGACTTTTGTGATCATGCCAACCGTACGATCATAATCGTCCACCACAACGCCTAGCCCTACGGGACTGCTTTTGATTATGAAAATGAACTCTTCATAAGAAACGTTTTCATTGATTTTCGCCACACGCAAGTTGAAGTATGGTTCTATACTTTTATCAAGGCCGATTCCCAGAAGTAGTGCGTCGTAGAGGTTTGCCTTGGTGAAGATGCCAAGGAGTGTGCCCTTCTTGTCAAGTACGGGCAAACCCTCAAGCCTAGTTGACCGAAAAGAACGGATCGCCTTTTCAATAGTATCATCGGGATGCAGCCGCACGAAGTCGGTTGTCATGATATCCTGTATTTTTGTAATTTCTTTGCCCTTGGGCACGACTTGCCCTCCTTTGCAGGAGCTTGTTCCGTTTCAGTTATTCAAGCAAAATCTAAGAGTTTTGAAAAATCAGAATATTTGCTGTGTTAAATCTTCGACAACAAAAAAATAACTCCTGCAATTTACGCTCCGCTACTTTCCCTGGTACGCTGGAGGGCGCTTTTCAAAAAAAGCCGCAATTCCCTCGTAAGCATCCTCCGTCCGACTAGCTGCGATCATCCCTTGACGCTCCAATTCAAGTTGTCTTTCGAGTTGCGTCAATAGAGACTGATTAAGCAGAGCTTTAACTCGGGCAAAAGATTGAGTCGGCCCTGCGGCCAGATTTGAGGCAATGGTAGCCACCCTCTCCCGAAACTCGTCCTCACTGAACACCTCATTGACAATGCCTAGTTCCGCCGCCTGCCGGGCGTCAAGCACAGAATCCAGGAAAAGAAGCTCAGAAGCTTTGGCAAGGCCGACCATTACCGGAAGGAACGCGGTAAAACCGCCATCGGGACAAAGCGCGGCACTGGTATAGGCTTGCTTAAAACGGGCTTGTTCCGCAGCGAAACGCAGGTCACAAGCCAGAGCCAGGCTGAACCCACCGCCTCCCAGAGAGCCATTCACGGCAGCTATCACCGGCTTTGGCAGCAGCCGGATATCCATTATCACGCGGTGGAACAGTTTGGTTAAATCGCTAAGGAGTTGCGGCAACTTTTCCCTGCCCGCCTCCTGCATCGCCTTTAAGTCTCCACCCGAACAGAACGCCCTACCCGCCCCGGTCAGTACCACAGCCCTAATTTCCGGTGCAAAACATTTTTTAACTGACTGAGCCAGTTCTTCTCCCATCAGCCCGTTCAGAGCGTTGAACATCTCCGGCCGGTTCAGTGTGATTCTGGCAACGCTACCCGTCACTTCAAACAACACCGTCTTCAAGATACCCACTCCCCTTATTATTTCTGAGCTAATTGTAATGACCGAAAATGTCGATAAATGGGGTACGTCTTGTTAAGGCAAATAGTGCGCTATTTTCCCTGGCTGTAATCGCCAAACGGCCTGTCGCGCAAAGTCACGGCAGCATTTACTCCTTTTTCCAAGGCTGTATGCACAAACTGCTTTCCTTCTGGAGTATTGCGCATGCAGCCGTCTAAGATTGTCCCAAGGTACTGTGTTGTCTGCAAGCCCATATTGTCATAAGCTTGGTTTACTATCAGTTTCATCGCCGCGAGTTGGCTTGAGGGAATAAGCGACACTCGTTCCGCCCAGTAGCGCACTTTCCCGTCCAATTCATCTGCAGGGTAAGACCTGTTGATCAGCCCTATCTCCGCAGCTTCTTTGCCGCTCACAGAATCACCTGTCAAAGCAAACATTTTGGCTCTGGTCAAACCAAGCCGGTAAATCCACATCCCAGTCAGGTGGCATCCCCACACTCTTGCATAGGGCGTACCAAACTTGGCATCGTCTGCCGCAATCACAATATCACTGAGTAATGCCATCTCCGACCCTCCGCCCACGCACCAGCCGTGGACCTTTGCAATAACAGGCTTGCTGCTACGCCAGATGCTCATAAAATTAGGAATTGGCCCCGTAAAAGGATTTACCACCCCCATTAAATCCCTGCCCGGATCCCAATTCACCGTAGCCTCTTCCATGCCCCACCCCTCAAAATGCGTCAGATTTTCCGAAAAATCAAACCCGGCACAAAATGATTTTCCTGCTCCCTGCATTATTATCACGCGAACTTCATCGTCAGCATTGGCCAAAGCCAAAGCCTTCTCAATTTCTTCCGGCATCGGCGGCCTAATTGCATTAAGTTTTTCAGGGCGGTTAAGAGTCACCGTTGCAATCCTGCCTGCCTTTTCGTAACAGATTGTCTCGTAAGCCATACCATTTCACCTCATTCATAAATCTTTCTTCCCTCGTTTTAGGGCACGGCGGCAGCAAGTTTTACACCGTCAGCGTCCGGCATCATCTCTATGTATAACCGGCTATGTCTGCTTAACCCGCCCTATCCCCTGCGCCAGGTAGCTTTCCGCCAGCTGGACGTAAGCGGCGGAACTGGCCTCCACCCACCACAGCGCCTGGCCGGAAAGTTCTTTTTTTACCACGGCCGGCGTACCGGCCGCCAGGTGGCGGGCCGGAATTTCCGCTCCGCCGGCAACAACGCTGCCGGCGGCAATCATCGCCTGCTCGCCGACCACGGCATTATCCATCACCACCACGTTCATTCCCACCACGCTCCCCTTTTTCAGAGTGCAGTTGTGTAACACCGCGCCGTGCGCCACGGTGACATGCTCCTCTACGATGGTAGCGCCGCCCGGCAGCACATGGATTACGGCGTTGTCCTGGATGCTGCTGCAGGCGCCCACCACGATTTTGCCAAAGTCCCCGCGCAGACGGGCGCCGGGCCAGATGCTGGCCCCCGCCTCCACCGTCACGTCGCCAATCAGTGTGGTATCAGGCGCCAGGAAGGCCTTTTCCGAAACCCGCGGCTTTTTACCGTTATACTCAATCAGCACGCCTATTCCTCCAACAGTTAATTTGGTTCGTCAGTCAGGACCGGAAGCGGCCTGTCATCCGCCAAGCGAAAACAACGCCGGGTCAAAGCCGTCTTCCTTTCTGTAGCGATTAAACAGATAGTGCCGGAAGGCAATGTATTGCTTATAGTCGCAGTTAATCCCTGCCTCCCGCAGCGCCGCCATAAATTCCTCCAAATCCGGCGGGCAGCCGCCGATGGGAATGGCCTGCCTGACAGCAGGGTTGTCCCTGTTCAGGGAGCAGGCGCATTGGCCGTACAACACCGAATAGTCAAAGCCGGGCGAGGCTTTTTGTCTTTTACCGGTGATTACTTCCACGTTGGGAAAGGGTGCCCCCTGAAAGGCCGACATCAGCAAAATCAGCATGGGGTTGTACATCATGGAGCAGCCGGTGCAAAGTGAGCTGTCATACTTCCTGACGGCAAGACCGGTAATGCCCTTTTTCTGAAAGGCAAGCGGCCCGGTGTTCCCGGACGTCCACTCCCAGTCATGCTCCAGGGGAAAACGGTGCTTTTCCAAAGGCTCCCCTCTGATTTCAATCTCCTCAAGGCCCGCAGCACCATTGGTCAGAGCGGCGTAATAAGCCAGGTGCTTGATTTTGCCGGCACTGAAGCTCATCAGCTCGGCTCCCGCTATGTCACAGGCCAGGACATTTCTTGAGGCCAGCAGCAGGTTTTTTCTGACCGCCTCCCCGGTGTGCCCCGGACCCCTGGCCAAGGCAAACACGCCGTCTGTCACGGTCAGGGCGACCGGAAGCTTTTCCGTGATGTGCGGGAAGGTGTGGTCTAGGTCAAGTTCTTTGCCGTGGCAGACGGTTTTGGACTTTCTGTCCAGGCAGCCCTTCAGGTTTTTAATGCCCAGGGAAACCTGGCACTGGTTGTGGGTCTTCAGCACCGGCAGATTGATAATCTTATCTGCCTCCAGTACCCTGCGGGCCACGGAAAGCTTCAGTCCGCCAAAATCAACCGGCTCAAACTTTTCTTCATTAAAGTCCGCCAGCTGTACACCGTACTTTTCCCGCAGGATGTCGTAGCCCAAGACGGTAAACATCGCCCTGCCCCGCGTTTTGGGAATCATCAGCGGTCCCTCCCCGATGGTCAGCCGGCGGAACCCTTCTTCGTACAGTATGCTGACCAGGGCAGCCATTACGGCCGAGGTAACGACCACGCCGTAGGGAGGGAAGGGCAGATCAAAGTCCCAGGACACCAGGTTCGGTTTAATGAGAATTCTGTCGTTTCTGTCCAGCCCGGCAAACCCGTCGCACAGCTCCAGCGCTTTGCGCAGCGAGCGGTAAGGGTCATCAAAGGTGACCAGTGAAACAACCGGTTTTGTCACAGCCAACACCCCGGCTCTCTCTTTATTCCGGCTCAATCCCGGCCAGCACCCGCGCCAGCCGCTTTTTGCACTCCATATCGGCCTGGCGGGCAATCATTACCCGCTGCGCCTGCGGGGAGCCGGCACCGTGCATTGATTCGGTCCTGTACGCCACCGCTGCCGTGCCGATAGTCAGGTTTTCAATCAGGCGGAGCATGCGCAGCCGATGCTCAGTCGGCACGGAGGCAACTCCCTTCAGGTACTTTTCCAGGTACCTGCCTGCCTGCGGGTGCCGGAAATCGGCTTCCGCGGGCATCGTAACCAGCAGCCCGCCGGCAATGTCCTCGGCCAGCCTCGCAATCTCATAGGGAAAGCGCGTCACGTTCTGCTTGCAGACGTTAGCCAGCAGCAAATCAATCAGGTAGGTCCCCGAGGCTGTCACGCTCCCCTGGGACGAGCAGGCAATCCCGCAGGCATACAGCGTCTCGTTTAAGTGCACCATTTCAATAAGTTTATCCCTGACGTGCGAGGCTTTGTCGGTGCCCTGATATTCCGCGGCCTGGGCCGCCGCCCCAATCAGCACGTCGCCGACGCCAACCTTGCAGCCCCCGTAACTCTGGCGGTGGTAGCCGGCGAAGCGTTCCACAAGCAGCGAGGCAAATTTATATTCGCCGCACATGAACACCCGCTCCCAGGGCACAAAAACATCATCAAAGATAATTACTGCCTCGTGTCCGCCGTAGCGGCAATTGCCCACATCCATGCCGCCGCCCTCCAGCTTGCGCGTGTCGCTGGCCTGGCGCCCGTAAATATAAACCAGCCCCTTGCTGTCACTGGGCAGGGCAAAACAGACGGCATAGTCCCTGTCTTCCTCGCTGCTTAAGGCCATAGTAGGCATGACGAGAATTTCGTGGGAATTCAGCGCCCCGGTCTGGTGGCACTTGGCGCCGCGCACCACTATTCCGTCAGCTTCCCTGGCTACCACCCGCAGGTACAGGTCCGGGTCAGCCTGTTGGCTGGGGCTTTTAAGAGAGCGGTCACCTTTGGGATCGGTCATGGCACCGGTGCAGACCAGGTCCTCGTCTTGGACGTACTGCAAAAATTTGCGGAATAATTTGTTGTAACAGGTGCCAAGCGCCCCGTCCATTTCCGCGGTGGTGCTGTCCACAGCGTTGAAAGCGTCAAAGCCGACACAGCGCTGGAAACAGGAACCGGTTTTCTGACCCAGCAGCCGCAGCATTTTCACTTTGTCCACCAGGTCGGCACAGCTTTGGTGCAAATGAGTGAAGCGGTTAATTCTCTTTCCCGTCAGGCTGGAGGTGACAGTCATCAGCTCCGCGTAGCGCGGGTCTTCAGCCAATTCATAGGTTTTGGCCACTGAATTGAGGGATGGGCGGATCACCGGGTTTTCCACCGGGTTTTCCACCAGCTCTCCGAACATATAGACAGTTAAACGCCGCTTTTTTAAACTGTCGGTGTACTCGGCCGCTGTTTTCATTTTTAAGCCTCCCTTACCGGATAATTATGCCGGCAAGCAAACTATCTGCCTTGAAAATTGGCCGGTCGTTTCTGAAAGAAGGCCATGGGACCCTCTTTGGCGTCTTCGCTGGCGAAAACCGTTTTAAAGCCGTCTGCTTCTATTTTCAGTCCCTCCTCAATGCCGGTATCAAGACCCATGGTAACAGCCCTGACAATTTCCCGTATCGCCAGCGGCGCCCCACCGGCCAGCCTGGCGGCCAAAGCTTTGGCTCCGGCCAGCACTTCCTCCGCCGGCAGCACGCTGTTTACCAGGCCGCAGGCAAGCGCTTCCTCAGCAGCCAGCGGGTCGCCGGTTAAAATCATTTGCATGGCCCTGGTCTTGCCGATCAGCCTGGGCAGCCGCTGCGTCCCTCCCCATCCAGGGATAATGCCGAGCCTTACCTCCGGCAACCCAATTTTCGCGGAGGCCGACATGATTCTCAGGTGACAGGACAGAACCAGTTCACAGCCGCCGCCAAAGGCACTACCCTGGATGGCGGCAATGACCGGCTTTGGAAAATTTTCAATCCTGGAAAACACCGTGTTGCCGTCGATTAAGGGACTGCCGCCGGCTTGCATAAAAGCAAATTCGGTAATGTCGGCCCCGCCGCTGAACAGCTTTTCTCCCGAACCGGCAATAACAATAGCCCTGACTTCGCTGTCAGCAAGGCACTGGTCGAGCAGGCTGTGCAATTCCACTAGCACCGCCTGACTCAAGGCATTGGCCGGAGGATTGCTGATGGCGGCCACAACATATCCGTTCTCTTTTTCCACAGCCAGTTTCAGATAATCCATGCCACAACTCCCCTTATTTATAGTGTTTGATAGGTCTGCCGGCCGCTATAATCAGCGGTTTCTTCGAGGTCCCCGCGGGCGGTAAGCCAGTCCAGGTGAGCGCTGACCTCAGAAACGGCCAGCAACACGTCCCAGCCGCTCAAACGGCCGTAAAGCTGGCTGGCCAGTTCAAAAGGAGAACACGGCCCGCGTGCCTGGACCATTCCTCTGATGTGCTGCAGGCGCTGGCGATGGTGATTGGTTATTTCTGCGACGCGCTGCCCCGCCTCCCGCAAAGCCTCGCCATGACCGGGCAAGACCAGCTCCGGCGCCAGTTCTATAACCCTGTCCATGGTTGATAAAAACTGGCTTAGGCTCCCGGACCTTTCGCCCGGCCTGGCGGGGTGCACTTCCGCCAGCGGGTTGGGGCTGATTTTATTCAGCAGCGTATCGCCGCACAGCAACACCTCGTTTTCCTCCTGATAAAAGGCCAGATGCCCGCCGGTGTGACCCGGCACTGCCAGGACCGACAGGGAAAAACCGTTAAACTCCAACGTGTCTCCCTCCTGCAGCGGCCGGAAGTCAGTCAGGCAACCTCCCCGGAAGGACGCCGTCCGTCGCGCCAGGGAATGCGCCGCCTCCAACAGTTCGTCGGGAACACCAAGCTGCCGCAGATACTCGCGACGCGCCGGCCAAAAGTCCAGTCCGGACAATTTTTCCGCTTCGAGAGGGTGCAGCAGTACCTCCGCCCCCATTTCCCGAAACCAGGCGGACAGGCCGGCGTGGTCGCTGTGCCCGTGTGTAATTGCCACCCGTGCTATATCCTGCGGGGCAAAGCCTGCCGCGTTCAGTGCAGCGGTCAGCCCCGCCCTTGCTTCCGGTGTGTCGGGGCCGGTGTCGATCAACGTCAGCGGCTCGCCGGCCAACAGGTAAACATTTACCGGCCCAACCGGAAAAGGTGTCGGCAAAGACAGCCTTTGCCAGCAAAACGGTTCTGCTCCGCATTCCGTTGCATTAACCCTCTGTCTTCTTAACATCAGCTGCTCCAGTCTCCCCGGATGATTTACTTACTTTTTCAAAAGCGAAAATTGCGGCCCCCAGAGCGCCGTTGGTCTGGGCAAAGCGCGGGACGAGCAGTTCGCAGCCCAGCTTTTCCGCAAGCGCCGCCACCACCCCTTCGTTTTGGGCCACACCGCCGGTGACCATCACTTTCTCCTCCAGCCCGACGCGATAGGCGAGGCCGGCAATCCGCCTGGCAATTGATTCATGGATACCGGCCGCAATATCGGCGACCGGCCGGCCGGCAGCAAGGTGGGAAATTACCTCTGATTCCGCAAATACCGTGCAGGTACTGCTGATATTCACTTTTCCCGCGGGCCGTCCGCCAAGGCGTGCCAGTTCCGCTACCGGGGCCGAAAGAGCCTGAGCCATTACTTCCAGGAACCGCCCGGTGCCGGCGGCACACTTCTCGTTCATGGCAAAGTTCAGCACGCGGCCCCCGGTGCCCAGACGGATAACCTTGGCATCCTGGCCGCCGATGTCGATAACGGTGCGCACTCTCGGATCCTGAAAAAAGGCGCCTTTACCGTGACAGCCTATCTCGCTCACTTCCTCACGGGCACCTGAAAATATTACCCGCCCGTAGCCGGTGGCCACGATATAAGCAACATCTGTCTGGGAAACCCCTGCCTGTTCCAGCGCTTCCCTCACCGCCTTCTCAGCTCCGTCCCCGACCATACCGCCTTTAACGACACGGTCGGCCAGCACCCGGCAGCCGTCCTGCAGAAGTACACACTTGGCCGTAATGGAACCCAGGTCAACGCCCATGGTTAAGGTCATAGCTTTGGTCCCTGCGCCAGGATTTCTAGGAAGGCCTGCAGCCTCGTCCGTACCTGGCCAAGCGCCGACATTTGCTGCTCCACTTCCAGGAACAGGTGGGGGAGGCCGGCCGCCTCCAGTTCCGCTTTCACGACCGGGTAGTCAAATTCTTCAGCCTCACAAAATTTCATGCTCAGGAACAGGACGCCGTCGGCATTGTGCCTGGCAGCCAGCCCCAATAAATGGGCGCCCCGTTCTTTCCGGCAGTCATACAGCGTGGAGCACGGCCCAAGGCGAAGGTGCCTGTCCACCAGGGCGGAAAGCGGCGGCAACCTCTCGTCGGACGGCGCACGCAGGGTCCTGGCCCCCAGCGCCAGGTCGTCAGCCACCACGACGCCTCCCAGTTCATCAAGGATTTCCAGGATTTCCTCCGGCTCGGCCATGATCCCGGAAGCAACCAGGCGCACTTTCGGCTGCGGCCTGACCGTCCTGTTGGCCAGCCACGGCAGCAATTCCGCCAAGCGCCGGTTATACTCCTCCTTTTCCATGAACAGCGCCGCCTTGGTAATCAGCGCAAACTCCAGCCCGGTCAGGCACTCCGGCCGGGCCGAACGCAAAGAAGCCAATTCAGCGCTAAGAGAGCGGTAACGGTTGTAGGTGCCGATACTTTCCCGCAGCTTCGTTTCGCTTGGCCGGCAGCCGGTCAGCCCCTCCAGCCACTCCTGCAGCGCGGTAAAAAGCTGCTCCAGGTAAGCAGCGGAGGCGCTGCTTCGCCTGTTGGCCGGATAGACAAGGTCGAATTTGGGCCGGTCAGGAAAGACAGCGGCCCAGATATCAGAGGTATTCTGGATATGGTCACACGTGGACGGAAAGATAAAGCCGTCAACCATGTTATACGTGCCTTTCAGGCCGTATTCCAGCACCGCCCGCACCACCGAGCAGGCAAAACCCTGCAGGTGTGCGTCGGCCCTGGCAATTTCCGTTTTGCCGCCCCACAGGCTGACCGGCAGGGCACCGGCGGCGTGGATCAACTCCTCGGGCACGTAGATGGGCAGCCAGCCCACCACCTTGCCTCCCGACGCCTGCTTCCACCCGGCTATCGCCGGTGCCGGATTCCGGGCCGCCTCCAGCAAACTTTGCAGCACATGTTCCATCTGTCATCCCTCCTGCAACCTTCAACCTGAACTTGATGCCGCCAAAGTTTCCATAAAAGACTGGAACCTGGTCTCAAACTGCGCCCAGGAAAAATGGCGCGGGTCAGTCTGGTCTCCGTCAAAAATCATTTCCGGCACGGGATGACTGCCCGCCTGCAACTGGCGGCTCAGGTCATAAAGCCCGAAACAATAGGGTTTGCAGCTGCGGTTGGAGTGATGGATAATGCCGTCCAGGCCGTATTCACGGAGCAGCTTTTCCAGGTTGTCCAGTTTCAGCCCCAGGCTCTGGTTAATCAAGATTGCCGTGTACGCTTCCGCCATGCTGCCGAGCAGGTTATCCGGGTCAAACTCCAGTACCCAGGCGCTGGTGTAGGTGGAGCAAACCAGATTGGCCCCATGTCTGGACATTAACTGCAGCATAGGGCGCAGCGCAAACCAAACCGGAATCCCGTTCCACAGCAGCCGGTATTTCTCTGCTCCGACGGCGGCGGCGCCCTCGTTTACCTTCTGCCGCAGTTCTTCCAGGAGCAGGCGGTAATATTCCAAGGCCTCCGGCGTCCCCCGCATCGTAACTATCGGCGCCATGTAGTTAAAGGTGTCGAAAGCGGTAAAGGGAGCCGGCCTGTGCTTAGCCAGGTCCAGCACCTCCCTCCAGAGGCGCGAGGTCTCGTTTGTCAGCAGGCAGATTTCTCTGAAACGCTCAAAGTCAAACTCCCTGCCGGTGACCCCTTCCAGCCAGGGGATAAGTTCCCGCAGCTGCGCCTCCACATACCGCAGGCTGAATTCCGGTATTTCCCGCTCATGGTTAAAAGGAGTGTCAAGCAGAAAAAGCGGCACCTGAAAATGTCGCGCCAGATTTTCATACCACTTGACAACCGTACCGCAAATGTTGTTGCAGCAGACCAGAAAGTCGGGCCTGGCCAGCCCGTCCACCGGGCTTTTGCCGGTCAGGATATGGCCGATGTCCGCCCGGGCGTAGGAACAGATGTCGTTGGAATAACCGATGGCCTCCGCCGCTTCGGCCAGTTCCACGCCCATTTTCCTGGCGCCGATCAGGGCGGCGTGGTTCTCCGGAAAGAGTGGCAGGACATCAAGGGCGCGCAGGAACTCCACCGGCGCAATGGATGAACACCAGGCCACCGGGTTTTTCTTCCTGTCAGCCTGTCTGGGAGCGGAATAATAAAGCATGGTCAGACCGAGCAAATAATTGGCGGCCCGGCTCATTTCGCTCATACTTTGCACTCCTTTGGTTATCAGTGGTCAAGCAGCGACCTGGTAAGCAGCAGGCGCTGAATCTGCGAGGTCCCTTCGTATATCTGCATTACCTTGGCGTCGCGCATCAGCTTTTCCACCGGATACTCCCGGCTGTAGCCGTAGCCGCCGAAAATCTGCACCGCCTCGGTCGTGACCCGCATGGCCACGTCTGCGGCAAACGCCTTAGCCATGGCGCTCTCCCGGGAGTTTTTCTCTCCCTGGTCTGCCAGCCAGGCGGCACGCCAGGCCAGCAGGCGGGCGGCATCCAGGTCCTTCTGCATATCGGCGAGCATAAAACCTACAGCCTGGTGCAGGATTATCGGCACGCCAAACTGTACCCTCGTTTTGGCGTATTGGACGGCATGCTCCATGGCCGCCCGGCCAAGACCGACTGCCGCCGCCGCCACCCCGGGCCTGGACCGGTTAAACGTCTGCATGATCAGGTGAAAGCCGTCCCCTTCTTCTCCCAGGCGGTTCTCAGCCGGGACGACCACTTCTGCCAGAGAAACAGCGGCCGTATCCGAGGCGCGCTGCCCCATCTTGTCTTCCTTTTTTCCGACCGAGAGGCCCGGCGCGGTGCGTTCGACCACAAAGGCACTGATACCGCGGTGTCCTTTTTTCCTGTCAGTAGAGGCAAAGACCACGAAATAGTCGGCAATGCTGGCGTTGGTAATAAATTGCTTGCTGCCGCTTAAAACGTAGCTGTCCCCGTTGCGTACAGCGGTGGTGGCCAGCGAGGCCACGTCCGAACCCGCCTCCGGCTCGGTAACGCAGAGGGAAACCATTCTCATTTCCCGGCAGACAGGACGCAGCCAGCGCTCCTTCTGTTCGGCTGTGCCTGCCAGGACTAGCGGGGTGCAGGCCAGGTCGGTCAGGGCCAGTGTGGCCGAGATGCCGGCACAGGCCGCAGCCAGCTCCTCGGAAACCAGGCAGCCGGCCAAAACACCCTGCCCTCCTCCGCCGTACTCCTCCGGCACCCCCATGTTCAGAAAGCCTGTTTCCCAGGCCTTCTTTATCACCGGCCAAGGCACCTCTCCGCTGCGGTCATATTCCGCCGCCACCGGGAGGATTACCGAACGGGCAAACTCCCTGGCCAGTGTGCGCAGCGATTCCTGCTCCGGGCTTAATTTAAATGAAAGCATCAGCGTCCCTCCCGGCCCGCCTGACGGGCTTGTTATCAGTCAAGGCGTTCAATAATAGTGGCATTGGCCATCCCGTACCCTTCACACATGGTCTGCAGGCCGTAGCGCCCTCCGGTCCGCTCCAGCTCGTGCAGCATGGTGGCCATCAGGCGTGCGCCGCTCGCGCCGAGCGGATGGCCGAGGGCAATGGCGCCGCCGTTCGGATTGACTTTTGTATGGTCAGCCCCAAGCTCCCTGGCCCAGGCCAGCGGTACCGGCGCAAACGCTTCATTTACTTCGAAGAGATCAATGTCTTTCATCTTCAGCCCCGTTTTGGCCAGGGCCATTTCCGTTGCCGGAATAGGCCCGGTCAGCATCAGCGTCGGGTCGGAGCCGACCACAACCCTGCAGACAAGACGCGCCCGGGCTTTCAGGCCAAGCTCCCTGGCCCTGTCGGCCGACATCAGGAGCACTGCAGCCGCCCCGTCACTGATCTGGCTGGAGTTGCCCGCCGTTACCACCCCGTCCTGTTTAAACGCCGGCATCAGCGCGGCCAGCTTCTCCAGTGAGGTTGCCGGCCGGGGGCCTTCATCCGCATCAACTGTCCTTATCGTGCCATCGGCCTGGGGAGCTTCCACCGGCACGGTTTCCTTGCGGAAGCGCCCTTCCGCTACGGCAGCCACAGCCCGGCGGTGGCTGGTCAGACTGAAGCTGTCCAGTTCCTCCCTGGAAAGTTGCCACTGGCGGGCAATCAGCTCGGCTGATACTCCCTGCGGCACAATTTCATACCTGGAGCACAGTGCCGGGCTTACCCCCGCATTTAGCAGTGAAGAACCCATCGGCACGCGGCTCATGCTTTCCACACCGGCCGCGACCACCACTTCCATGTCGCCGGCCATAATCGCCTGCGCGGCAAAATGGACGGCCTGCTGGCTGGAGCCGCACTGCCGGTCAATAGTCACCGCCGGCACGTGAACCGGATAACCGGCCACCAGCGCCGCCACGCGGCCGACATCCATGGCCTGCTCGCCGACCTGCGAGACACAACCCATAATCACGTCTTCCACCAGAGCCGCATCAATGCCGGCCCGCCGCACTACTTCCCGCAACGGGACTGCCGCCAGTTCCTCGGCCCGCAGGCCGGAAAGCAGGCCCCCACGCCGCCCGATGGGCGTGCGGACGGCTTCCACGATCACAACTTCACGCAACAGGTATGACCTCCCGCCAAAAATTTAGAAGGTAAAGAGCTCAATTCCTCCGGAAACGTTTAAGGAAATGCCGGTGATGTACTTCGCGTTGTCGGACACCAGAAAGGCAATGGCGTTAGCGATGTCTTCCGGCTCGCCCGGACGCCGGAAGGCGGTGCGGTTAATCATGCGCTCGTTCATCTTGGGATTGCCCATGCGGAATGCTTCGGTATTGATAATGCCCGGCACGATAGCGTTGACTGTAATGTTGTGCCGAGCGCCTTCCAGGGCCAGACTGCGGGTCAGTCCCAAAACGCCGGCCTTGGTGGTTGAATAGCTGGCCTGGCCGAAGCCACCCAGCGTTCCGGCCACGGAAGCCATGTTAATAATCCGCCCCCAGCCCCGCTCCTTCATATACGGCCAGACTGCCTTGCAGCAGTTGTAAGTGCCGGTCAGGTTGACCCGCAGGTCTCTCTCCCACAGATCGTCGCGCTGGTTTTCCAGCTGCGCCGTATGATCCAGGGTAGCAGCGTTGTTCACCATTATATCCAGCGAGCCAAACTCCTCCTTAACCCGGGCCATCACCTGCCTGACTTCCTCCCGGTCGGTAACGTCCAGCCGCAAAGCCACGGAGCGACGTCCCATGGCCCGGATTTCCGCTGCTGTCTGTTCGGCGTACACCGCCCCGGAACTTTGCAGAAACTGGTTTAAGGCGCCGTACTTCTCAGCCGCGGCCGCGGCACTGCCGTCACTTTCCAGCAAAATATCGGTGATTACCACATCGGCGCCGGCCTGCGCCAGAGCCAGCGCGTCCGCCCGGCCCAGCCCCCTGGAACCGCCGGTTACAACAGCAACTCTTCCGTTCAGCATTCTCTCATCCTCCTTAACTCAGGAAAGACTGTAATTTCATGGCCAAGCTCATGTCGCCTTTGATCTTCAGCTTCCCGCCCATGAATGCCGCCGCCGGGTTAAGTTCACCGGCCAGCATAGCGCGAAAATCCCCGCTGTTCATGGTCACCGTCAGGTTCGGGTCTGCGACAGGACCTTCACCTACTTTTCCGGCGCCGTCAGTAAAGGCAAGGTGATAAACACCTGTTTCCTCACCATCCAGCTCAAACTGGTAAATGGCGTTTAACCCTTTCATCTGCCGGCCGGCCAGCTTTTGTTGCAACCCTAAGAAAAGTTCCCGCAAACTCACACGCAGTTCCCCTTTCTGCTAAAAATATTTTCAATTGTCTGAAATTCGCTGCCGGATTAAATTTCCCTGCACAAATTTTTCTTGTGTTGATTATTTTTTACTCGTACACTTTTTCCTCCAGATTGTCGGCTTCCGGGGCGTCTTTTTCGATATTTCTGCCCCGCGGGCCTGCCGCCAGCTGCTCTTTGTAAAATTCGTGCTGGATAATCAGATCCATGATTTCATTGGTGCCGGTCCAGATCATAATCAGTCGGACGTCCCGCAGCATACGCTCTACCGGGTAAACATTGGTATAGCCGATGCCGCCCAGCACCTGCATGGCGTGGTTGACTACTTCCCAGGCCGTTTCCGTGGCAAACTTCTTTGCCTCTGAAACCAGACGGCGCTGCAGGGCGGGAGGCACACCACGGTCGACCGCCGCGGCTGCCGTGTAAACCAGCGAGCGCGCCGCATCCAGCTTGGTAATGCTGTCGGCTATCTTAAAGCTGACCGCCTGATAATCTTTGATTTTCCGGCCAAAAGCCTTTCTCTTGCTGCTATAGTCCACGGCCACTTCGAGCGCCGCCCTAGCCATCCCGAGCGCCGCGGCGGCACTGGTCATCCGTTCCGGAATCATCATCTGGTAAAAAATTTCCGCCGCCCCGTTCTCCCGGCCCACCAGATTGGCGGCAGGAACACGCGCCTCGCGGAAGAGGACTCTGCCGGCGCCTCCGCCCCTTGTACCCATCAGGCCGTACAGATGCTTTACTTCCACACCGGGACCGCGATCCACCAGGAAGGCGCTCATTGACTCGTGCGGCGGCGCCGCCGGGTCGGTCTTGGCATAAACAAGAAAATAGTCCGCGCCTTCCGCGCCGACAATAAAGCGTTTCTGCCCGTTTAAAACGTACTCGTCCCCCTCCCGGCAGGCCACGGTGGTGGCGCCGAAAAAGTCCGACCCGCCGCGCGGCTCGGTCAGAGCCTCAGCCGTAAAGAGCCTTCCGGCAAGTGTGCCTTTCAGGTATTTCTCCCGTTGTTCTGCCGTACCGAAGCGGTGGATCGCCTCACCGACAATGCTTGGCAGGGAATACAGGCAGCCTAGAGAGGTGCCCAGCACCCCCACTTCTTCAAGCGCCACGATTTCATCCGCCCATCCCAGGGCCCGGCCTCCCAGATTTTCCGGGAAGCGCAGGCCGAGCAGCCGCTCAGCAGCCAGTCCGCGCACATAGTCAGCCGGGTATGTAACTTTGTCAGCGTCCATATCCAGGATTAACTGCCGGTCAACTCCCCGCACAAAAGTCCGCACCTGCTCCCGCAACCGCAACTGTTCCTCCGTCAGCAAAAAGTCAAACATCTGCTCACTTCCTTAAATATATTTCTTATCTTAAATATATCTGTTTAACAATGTTTTGCAAGAGCAAGATTACAGCATTTTAATCTTGTTATGATTTACCGGCCATCAGTGCCCGCTCCAGTCCCGCTTTTAAGTCGGCAAACGATTCCAGGCCGACCGACAGCCTTACCAGGTCGTCTCCCACTCCAAGCTCCTCCCGCCAGGCAGCGGGCAGGGCGGCGTGGGACATAGTGGCCGGGTAGGTTAAGATGCTTTCCACTCCGCCAAGGGAGACAGCCGGCACCGGCAGGTGCACGGCACGTAAAAAGCGTCTGGCTGATTCGCCGTCAGCCAGCGTAAAACTCAGCACGCAACCCGGACCGCTGCTTTGGGCGGTGTGCAGCCCGGCGCCGGGATGACCGGGCAAGCCGGGAAAGTAAACCTTCCTGACCGTCGGGTGCGAGCTCAGCCATTCCGCAAGTTTTTGGGCCGTTTCCTGCTGGGCGTCCATCCGCACTTTCAGTGTCCGGATGCCACGCATTACGAGCCAGCTGTCCTGCGGTCCGAGTACGGCGCCAAAAGCGGTCTGCACAAAACGCAGACGGGCCGCCAGTTCCCTGTCGGCCGTCACCGTCAGGCCGGCCACCACATCGCTGTGGCCTCCCAGGAACTTGGTGGCGGAATGAACGACCACGTCACAGCCAAGTTCAAGCGGGCGCTGCAGGTACGGCGTCATAAAAGTATTGTCAACAATGGTGAAGAGGCCGCGTTCCCGGGCAAGCCTGGCGCAGGCCGCCAGGTCGGTTATTTTCAGCAGTGGGTTGGACGGCGTCTCCAGGAATAACGCCTTTGTTTCCGGGCGGATTGCACGGGCCACCGCCTCCGGGTCGCTGGCGTCCACAAAACTGTGCGTGATGCCAAAGCGCGGGAAAAGACCGGTCAGCAGCCGGTACGTGCCGCCGTAGATATCCCGGCAAGCCAGGACGTGCTGCCCCGTTTCCAGCAGGCTGAGCGCCGAAGCAATGGCTGCCACCCCTGAGGCAAAGGCAAAGCCGCATTGACCGCCTTCAAGTTCAGTAATCAGCGTTTCCAGCGCGTTACGGGTCGGATTGCCCGAGCGGCCGTACTCGTAGCGTCCCGGCTCCTCTACGGAACGCTGCCGGTAGGTCGAGGAATGGTACACCGGGACACTCAGCGCGCCGTAGTGCTCATCAGGGTCCAGTCCGGCATGAATCAGTTTCGTCTCCCAGTCCAAGTCATTGATTTTTTCCCTGACTCTTTTTTTATACGTTACCGTATCGTCTCCCAACCCGCTGCCTTGCCTGCCGAAAAGATCTTCCCCCAGCGCATAGGGATTTGCTGTTGACTTATTCTTACCAAGATAATCCTGGAGCGCTTCCCTGACAAGGTCTGATTTGCTTACCCGCCGCCGGGCAGACACCAAGGCCAGTTTTTCTTCCAGTTCTTTTGGCAGTCGCACACTAAACATTTTTCCGCCCCCCTGTATTACATACAGTAATACAGGGGGGCGTGTTTGTCAATTAAATTGCAGCATATCGTACGTTAATATTGGCCTTGCCATATTTCGTGCTATATGTTATGGTTATCATAAATATCGTACGGTGGTGATGAATAATGAACGACACCACGAAGGTGATTACAGCCACTGAGTTTAAGACCAACCTGGGATTGTACCTGGACTATGTAATGGCCGACCACGAAGTTATTATTACCAAGAACGGCAAAAAGGCGGTGCGGCTTACGCCTTATATCACGGAAATCGAGCGCTATTTTACGGTCAAAGAGCAGGCGCTGGATTACGTGTACGGCGGCAAGAAGGTTTCCTACGAGGAGTTCATGGATATTTACGAAAAAAGTGAACTCAGAATGGAATATATCAACGGCGAAATCGTTCTCTTATCTTCGCCCGATACCTTCCATCAGGATATTTCCGGCAACCTGTTTGTAAGCTTGCGGGCCTTTCTGAAGGACGGTAAATGCAAGGTTTTTTACGCGCCTTTTGATGTGCATTTCCACAAAAAAGATTTCCAGACACCCGATGTGATGCAGCCGGATTTGCTTATTGCCTGTGATCTGGAGAGGGCGGTCAACGAAAAAGGGCGATACATGGGAACACCCGCCATGTGCATTGAAATCCTCTCCAAAAGCACCCGCTCCAAAGACATGGTGGATAAGCTCAACACGTTTATGCTGTCCGGGGTAAGGGAATTCTGGGTGGTTGATCCCGATAAGCAGTCGGTGTTAGTCTACGGCTTCAAAGACTTTGCCGTTGATGAATACATCGCCTACAGGCAGGGCGATATTTTGAGGTCCTATTTTTTTGCCGGACTGGAATTAAGCATAACTGAAATCTTTAAAAGATAAACTTGTCAGCTGCGCAGCGCTTGCTCCAAATCAGCGCGCAGGTCGGCGACATGCTCAATGCCTACGGAAAGCCTCAGCAGCCGGTCGTCAATGCCAAGGCGCCGGCGTGTTGCTTCAGGCACATCGGCGTGGGTCTGCAGCAGCGGGTAAGTAATCAGCGACTCCACCCCGCCGAGCGACTCCGCATAGGAAATTACCTGCACCTTCCCAAGAACCTGCGCGACAAGGGCCGCCTCCTTAAGGCGAAAAGAGAGCATGGCCCCGACTCCGGGATAATAAACCTCTTCCACCAGCGTGTGACTGCCCAGCCAGGCGGCCAGCATAGCCGCATTTTGCTGCTGCCGGTCAAGCCTGACGGCCAGCGTCTTTAACCCGCGCAGCAACAGCCAGCAGTCATGCGGTGCCAGTACAGAGCCGGCGGCGTTTTGTACAAAGGCCACTTCCTGAGCCAGCTGTTTGTTACCGGCTGCCACCACGCCGGCCAGTAAATCATTATGGCCTCCCAGGTACTTGGTGGCGCTGTGTACGACAAGGTCACAGCCCAACTCCAGCGGCCGCTGCAGGTAAGGCGTCAGCAAAGTGTTGTCCACCACGCTGAGCACACTCCGTTCCCGGCAAAGACGGGCCAGCCCTGCCAGGTTACTTGTTTTCAGCATGGGGTTAGACGGCGATTCCAGCAAGAGCGCTTTAGTCTCAGGCCGCAAAGATGACTCTACCGCCGAAGGGTCAGTGGTATCGACATAGCTGGCCGTCAGGCCAAAGCGGGTAAAAATGCGGTCCAGCAGGCGGTAAGTGCCGCCGTACAAATCCTCTCCGAGCAGCAGGTGATCTCCGGACTTGAATAACAAAAAGACAGCCGTCAGTGCCGCCAGGCCGGAGGAGAAACAACAGGCGGCGTAACCTCCTTCCAGGTCGGCCAGCGCCTCCTCCAGCGCCTGCCTGGTGGGATTGCCCGAGCGGGTATAGTCGTAGCCGGTGGAAGCGCCCAGTCCCGGATGGGCAAAAGTGGCCGACTGGTAAATGGGCACGCTGATGGCCCCGGTAACCGTGTCAAAGCGCACGCCGCTCTGGACCAGGCGCGTGGGGAACTCCCCGCCGCGCCCTCGCCCGCTGCCAAATCCTTTTTGTTCCGTCATATCCGGCCTCCTTTTTTAATTTTTCTGCCAATTACCAGCAGGAGATAAACGGTTCTTGGTGAAAAAATAAGCAGTTCACGGCTTTACAATTTTACTAAGGAGTTGACTCTTTTGCAGCAGTTTCGGGTCAGGATAATGATACTTGCCGCCTTACTAAGTTTAATTGCCGCCGTGTTTGCCACCGCCGGGTGGCATTGGGGCGCCTGGGCCGGTTTGCTGCCGGCGCTGCTCCTTGGCATGGCAGTTGCGCTGACTACCTGCTATCTTGTCCTGGCCTCTGTGGATTCAGCAGTCAGTACTTCTATAAATAACACCGCCAGAGCTATCAGGGGCGACCTCTCCGATGTGACTGAAAAGCAAGATTATGGTTGGGGCCAGATTAATGAACTGGCCGAGAATATCCGCCGGATGGTCAAGGGCACGCGCAAGTGGTTCGGCCTGGTAAGGGACATTAACGACAAACTGGCTGCCGCCGCCGGCCAAATTATGGCCGGAACAGAGCAGGTGCGCAGCGGCAGCAGTGAGCAGGCTGTGCAGGTTGGGCAACTGCTGAAAAGTATTGAGAAGATGGCTGCCTCATCGGTACAGTCCGCCAGGCAGGCCCACGAGGCTGCCCAGGCAGTTAACGATACCGGCCGTACAGCCAGGCACGGCGGAGAAGCGGTGGAAAATGTCAGCCGGAGCATGACCCGTGTAGGGGAACAGATGGCCGTTTTGCAGCAAAGCTCCGCCAAAATCGGAGAGTTCATGCAGGTTATTGAAGATATTGCTTCACAAACCAACTTGCTGGCCCTAAACGCGGCCATAGAGGCCGCCCGCGCCGGGGAGCAGGGACGCGGCTTTGCCGTGGTGGCGGAGGAAGTGCGCCGCCTGGCGGAAAACTCCGGCGCCGCCACCCAGAAAGTGGCGGCCATTATCGCGGAAATTCAACTGGCCATTAAAGGCACAGTTCAGGCCATCCAGACCAGCACGAACCTGACCAGGGATACGGCAGAAGCGTTTAGCTCCATTACCGGGCAAATGGATGCAACCGCGGCCACCATTAACCGTCTCGCGGAAGCGTCTCAGCAACAGTCAGACGACACGGGCGGGATGCTTGGCAATGTACAGTCCATCTCGGCAGTTGCTCAAAACTCCGCTGCCAGTTCCCAGGAAACCAGCGTGCTGGTGCAGGAGCTGATGGCCGTTTCCACAGAGTTGAAAAAAGTGGCCGACATCTGGAAATTTTAGAGGTAGTATTCGACCGCCTCTTTATGCCCTAGCGAAAGCGCCGCAAACACTTTTTCCCGCAGCCGGACAAAATCAAAGCCTGTCCTGTCCCGCGGCCGGCCGGCAGAAGCCGGGATAATTTCCCGGATACGCCCGGGCAGGGCGGTAAAGACGACTATCCGGTCGGCAAGGTACACCGCTTCGTCAATGTCGTGGGTGACAAAAACAATCGTCTTTTTTTTCTGCAGCCAGATGCGGACCAACTCTTCCTCCATCCTGATCCGTGTCAGTGCGTCCAAAGCTCCGAACGGCTCATCCATAAACAGAACATCGGGGTCAACAGCCAGCGAACGCGCTACCGCCACCCGCTGGCGCATACCGCCTGAAAGTTCCCACGTCATCTTGCCCTCCGCGCCCGTCAACCCTACCAGATCAAGCAACTCTTTCGCCTTGCGGCGCCGCTGCTGTTTAGGTACCCGCGCCATCTCCAGGCCAAACTCTACGTTGCCCAGCACAGTACGCCAAGGCAGCAGGGCGTATTCCTGAAAAATGGTAATGCGCCTGGGATGCGGCTTCTCGACAGGCGCACCGTCAATCAGCACGCTTCCGGAGGTAGGGCGTTCAAAACCTGCCAGGATATTAAGCAGGGTTGTTTTGCCGCAGCCGCTTGGACCAAGCAGACAAAGGAACTCGCCTTCGTAAACTTCAAGGCTGACATCTTCGAGGGCGGCAAACCTCTGCCCCTCATGCAATCCCTGTTTCCCTGCCGCCACAGACCATTGTTTACTGACGGAAGATACCTTTATTTTTACACGCGGCTTGATTTCCAGCATCGGCAAGCTCCTTTCAACTGCGGCGCGCACCAAAGCGGCCGAGGGCCAGCAGTTCCACGGCGCGCATCAGCCGGTCAATGGAGAGGCCCAGCAATCCGATAATCACCATGGCGGCCATGACCAGGTCGTAACGCACCTGGTTGCGGCCGTCAATAATTAGGAACCCCAGCCCGGAACGCACACCCACCATTTCACCGGCCACCAGAAAAACCCAGGCCGTCCCCAGCGCCATGTGCAGCCCGCTCGCCAGGTATGGAAACGCCGCCGGCGCCACAACCTTTGAAAGCATTTGTCCGGGCGTGGCGCCAAAGTTTTGGGCTACGCGCAACAGCAGGGGGTCAACGCTTTTAACGGCAGCAATCGCTGAAAGCGTTACCGGGAAAAAAGCCGCCAGAAAAATGATAAAAATGGTCGGCCGGTTGCCTATACCAAACCATAGGACGGCCAGCGGCAACCAGGCGATGGGGGAAATGGGGCGAAGCGTCTGCAGCAGCGGCTCCACAAACGCTTCAAGGCGGCGGGACCAGCCTGTCAGCAGTCCGAAAGGCACCCCGAGAAACACCGCCAGGGCATAACCGGCGGTAAACCGGTATAAACTGTCGGCAATAGACATTAGCAGCACCCCGCGCACCCACAATTCCCGAACAGCAGCGGCCACCGTCAGCGGGGAAGGCAGCAGTCCCGGCGGAAAAATGCCGGCCCGGCTGATCAAATGCCAAACTGTAAGCAGCGTCAAAAATCCGGCCATCGACAGGAATAGACGTTCTGTCCTTCTCATACTCTGTGGCAACTCCTCCCGGGCGAAAGCCGGCTATCTTTCCTTGGCCAGTTCTTCGTTAATCAGTTCCCGCAGGTCAACGGGCTGCTGCAACACTCCGAGGTCAAGCAGGTATTGCTGGTGTTCGGCAAACTCATTGATGCTGGGCGCGAGTCCGCGAAAGTTCGTCCTGGCCAACCCGGGAACCAGAATATTTTCCGCATGACCGAAATATTGGCGGCTGACGGCAGCGGCTTTTGCCGGATCATCCTCCGCCGCCTCGCCCGCCGCCAGCAGCGCAACAGTCAGTTCCGACGCAGCCCCCGGGTGCTCACGCACCACTTCCTCACGCAGCACCAGAACGCAGCAGGTGGAATTTTCCCAGATTTCCTGAGACGAGTACAGGACTTTCCCCACGCCCTGCACTTCCGCAACCGCCCCAAACGGTTCCGCCACCAGGTAAGCGGCAATTTCATCGCGGGCCAGTGCCGCCATCATGTCCGGAGGCGCCATTTCCACGATCTCGATGTCCTGGTAGCGGAGTCCCGCGTTTTGCAACGCTTTGGCGAGCAGGATGTGATGGACGGAAAAGCGGCTGGGGATAGCCACCCTCCTGCCTGACAAATCAGCTACGGATGAGATTTCAGGCCGGGCCACCATGACATTGCCGTCCCGGTGGCCAAGTGCCACCGCCTGCAGCGGGATGCCCCTCTGCCTGCCGGCCAGCGCCAGCTCAAACAGCATCACCGCGCCGTCAATACGCCCGGCGAACAATGCCTCAGTCAGTTCAGGCCAGGATCCAAACTTAACGACTTCCATATCAAAGTTGGTAAACTTGCCGTCACGCTCCTGATGAGCCATGACCAGGGCTGTGGCATGAGTAATAGGCAGGTAACCGATTTTCAGCACCGGCTTTTCCTGGCTGACAGGAGCAGCCGGTGCAGGCGCCTCTGTACGGCGGCTGACGGCAAAGACAACCGCCAGTACTGCTGCCGCCACGACCGGCAACAACAGCCACAGATTCTTCTTATTCATTCGTGTCTCTTCCTCCCCGTGTAATTTAAGGGACACCAGTAATTTAAGGGACACCATACTTAATTATTGAATTTAAGGGACACCATACTTAATTATTGGCTTTTTGCCTTCTTGTTGCCTGATTCTGACCGGCAGAACTGTGCTAATCCCAGCCGAGCGCCTGCCGCTTGCGCTTAATGTGCAACCTGGCTGTCTGGGCGGCCAGTTCCGGGTAGGGCTCCGTGTAAACCTTAGCTCCCACTTTTTCCCGCAATCCTTCCCCGGCAAAAAAGTCAGCTATCTCGTTGCTGCCGCGCTCCAGGTCGTCATACGCCGCGGCTCCCTCGACTTTGCGCGGCAGCGGGACCGGTATGGGCGCCGGAAAACCAATGACGTTGCTGACTCCATGAGCCAGGAAACTGACACCCTGCCCCACCGTTTTTTCGTTGCCCGGCTCCGGGCCGACGAAGAGGTAAGGCATCTCCGGGATGGACTTCCCGGCAGCTTCCGCGACGTCAATAAACAGGCGCAAGGTGCGTGCGTTGTCAACACAACCTCCCACGGCCAGCACTGGCGGAATATCCAGCTCACGGCAAACCTCGGCCAGAGCCGGGCCGGCCATATCAGCGGCCGCCGGCGCGCAAAGGCCGGCATTTAACAGGGCGTGAGAGGAGCAACCGGTCGTCGTCACCAGGATGCCGCCGGCAATCAGTTTTTTGGCGATGGTCACATGGTTGTACTCGTAGGGCACTTTAGGATTGTTGCAGCCTACCACCGTTGCAATTCCTTTAATCCGCCCTTCCTGCAAAAGCCTGGCCACCTGCTCCGGCCCGCCGAAACGCTCCATAATCGCCTCGCAGCTCCAGCCGCTGACGGCGGCAGTGGTCGTCTCCGGAATGCGTATCTGCTTCCGGTCCCGCGTCGCGTAAGCTTCCACAGCCAGGCGGGCCAGTTCCAGCGCGTCTTCCTCCAGCCGCTCAGGGGTTTCCGGGTCAAAGGGGATATGGACGGCACCGGGAATGCGGTTGGAAGCGCAGGTGGTGATAATCCGGGTGCCGTAGCAGGCGGCCACCTGCTGCAGGCTGGGCAGCACGCACTGCATATCGACCACCACGGCATCCACCGCCCCGGTGCCAAGCACCAGTTCCTGCCCCATAATATTGGTCACGGTCGGAATGCCGTAGCGGGCCAGCAGCTCGTCCCCGGTGCAGCACAGGCCGCCGATGACAATCCCGGCGGCGCCGAGTTCCACGGCGCGGGCCTGGATTTCCGCTGAATTTAACTTTTCCAGGACTTTTTCGACCATGACCGGCGAGTGTCCGTGCACCAAAATGTTGACGTGGTCGCTTTTTAGCACACCGTAATTAACGGTCGTCACCCGCGGCGCAGGGATACCGTAAAGAATTTCTGTGGCAAGTGAGGAGCCAAACAGCGTGCTGTAACAGTAAGCCAACGCCGCCCGCAGCTCCTGAGCGGCCAGCGCCCGCCAGTCCGTACAGCCGCCAAGTGTTGTCATGTGCAGCGCTTCCATCACCTCGTAAGCGGCCGAGCGAGGCATCACGCCCAGACGCTCCCAGGTTTCCCGGCGCTCACGCGGCGCAAAGGCAGCCAGCATGGCCATCGGTTCGGCTTCCATCCGCGACAGGTCGGCAAGCATTATGCCGGCCACCTGGTCGGCAAGGTCTGCCGCCGGCCGCGTAATGTCCAGGCCAAACCTGCCGGCCAGGTCCAAAAGCCGTTCCGTGCCTTTAAGCGGGATTTTAGCTTTCCCGGTAGCCGCCGCCCGGATCGAGAGATAAATCTCATGGGCATGGCGGGCATGAGCCGACAGCCCGGCCACAAGCGCCCGCAGGAGATTGCCGATAATAACGGAAGCCTGGTCTTTGCCGCAGATACCGGTCGGATTCTTCTCTGAAATGCGGCACGGACCCCACTGGCACATGCGGCAGCAAGTTCCCCGCAGCCCGAAGCTGCATTGAGGCTGCTGGCGCTCAAAACGGTCAAAACATGTTTCACAGCCCTCAAAGGACATTTTCTCCATCAGTTGACGCGTAGCCGGGTTTGGCGTCAGCTTCTGCACGTCTTCCTTGCCCGGCATCTCCGCGTTCAGCAGAGGAACGTTGTATTTGTATTTCACTGTTTTTACTCCTGAAACAGAACAGTGGACAGATAGCGCTCGCCGGTATCCGGCAAAACCACCACGATAGTTTTACCCCGGTTCTCCTCCAGCCTGGAAAGAGACAGGGCAGCGTAAGCCGCCGCTCCGGAGGAAATACCGACCAACAGCCCTTCATCCCGCGCCAGACGGCGCGCGGTAACGAAAGCATCCTGTTCGCTGACCCGGATAATCTGGTCGATAACATCGACATCCAGGATTTCCGGGACAAATCCGGCGCCGATCCCCTGGATTTTATGCGGTCCCGGCATCCCGCCGGAAAGCACCGGCGAGGCGGCCGGTTCCACCGCCACGATGCGTAAACTCTTCTTCCTTGGCTTCAGCACCTGGCCCACACCGGAGATTGTCCCACCCGTGCCCACACCGCCGACAAAAATATCCACCCGCCCGTCCGTGTCACGCCAGACTTCTTCAGCCGTGGTTTCACGGTGAACCTGCGGGTTTGCCGGGTTTTTAAACTGCTGGGGGATAAAGGAGTCCGGAATTTCCAGTGCCAGTTCCTCGGCCTTGCGGATGGCGCCTTTCATCCCCTCAGTGCCGGGAGTCAACACCAGTTCAGCCCCGTATCCCTTGAGCAGGCTGCGCCGCTCCACCGACATTGTTTCCGGCATAGTCAGAATCAGGCGGTATCCCCTGCCGGCGCAGACCAGCGCCAGCGCTATGCCGGTATTGCCGCTGGTCGGTTCAATGATAACCGTCTTGCTGTGGATAAGTCCCTGTTTCTCGGCCGCCTCAATCATGGAAATGCCGATGCGATCCTTGACACTGCCACCGGGGTTAAACGATTCCAGCTTGGCCAGTACCTCCGCGTAACCATCGTTTATTCTGTGCAGTCTGAGCAGTGGTGTCCCGCCAATCAACTCCGCAATATTGTTGTAGATTCGGCCCATTTCCTTCCCTGCTTTCATAAATATTTATAAACCTATATGTTTAATTGGTTTTATTGTACTTCTTTCGTTCGTCTCTTGTCAAGCAAAAATACCCGGCAACAGAGGGGCGGCAGTTAACTGCCGCCCCTCTGTCTCGGGTGGAAGATCTGTAGTATTAGCTTAGTCAGTCGTCTTTAACAGTGCCAGCAATTCGTCAGTATCGGCTATCATCTCTCTTAAGACGCGAATCCTGGCCTCCTGCACCGCGAAGATATTGTCCGTATTGCCCCGCAGCCCGGGAGCGTCCTGTTTTTTCCTGTTTTCTTTCAGCGACGCGAGCTCTTCCCGGATCTGCCCCAAAGTTTCCGCAAATCTGGCCCTGTTCTCCCTGATCAGACGCAGCTGCTCCCGCACGGCGGCCGCTTTTTCCTCCGGGAACGATTCGGGACTCTCCCTCAGTTCCCTGATTGTCTCCCGGACAAGCTTCATTTTTTCCTGCAGTTCGCGATTCAACGCTTTGATAATTTGTTGGTTTCTCTTTATTTCCGCCACTCTTATCCGGGCAAATTCGCGCTGTGTGTAAACCCGATTGTAAACCGCATCCGCAACCCGCCTCCGTTGCCCGTAAACGTCAGCGGCAACCTGTTCCCGTCCTTGTCTTCCGCCATACACCTCAGCCGTGACCTGGCCAGCGGTGCGCCGCTTGTATATTTCAATGCTAACCTGTTCCCTGGCTTTTTCACGCAGCATCCGTCCCTGACCTCTGGCTTCCGCATTCTCCGGGAAATACGCGCCGGATGCCAGCAAAATTATCACTGCCATACTGACTGACATAACTTTTTTAAACACAGGTTATCAGCCTCCTTAATTAGCTTAGAAATTCAACTCTTCTTCCGGGATATCGTCCGCCGCTCCAAGCGTGCCCAGCAACTGCTCCAGTTCCTTGTCCAGCTCTACCAACAGTTGTCCGGTATCTGCCAGGACCGGGTTTTCCGAAACAATCACCAGTGGCCTTTCCTGAGCGGCCGGGGGCTGCTTAGCCGGTGCGCCGGCTGACTGCTCCTGCACCTGCACCTGGGGTTGGGGTTGCTTTTCGGCTGCAGTGGTTTCTGTTGCCGGCTTTCCCTGGTCGTCTGTCGCAGTTTCAATCTCTGGCTTTTTCTGCGTTCCATCCTGTCCCGTCTCAGCCGCCCTGCCGTCTTCAGTCCGGCCGGGCACCCGGTCCGCCGATCCGGAGCCTCCCGCAGCACAACCGGTAACCAGGACTGCCCCCAGTAAAACCGCAGCCAGCAACTTTGTTTTTGCGTTCCGCAACAGCACACCTCCTCTCCGGTTTCCGCTCCCCCGTCTTGCTTGCCTTTATTCTACTCTAAGCATGTAACAGGCTGACAACCCGCATGTAAACAGTTTGTAAACAAATTATTTCCCGGGCAAAGACACTCTTGCCACTGTCCCCTTTTCGCCGCTTTCCAGTTCAATGCGCCCCCCGTGCAGTTCGACAATGCTTTTGGCAATAGAAAGGCCGAGTCCTGTACCGCCTGTCGTTACATCCCGCGACTTCTCAACGCGGTAAAACTTTTCAAAGACCAGGGGCAACTCCCCGGAGGGGATGCCGGGGCCCGTATCCCGCACTTCCACCATTACCTTACCCTTCTCCCCGGACACGCTGATTCCCACCGTGCCGCCGGCAGGCGTAAATTTAATGGCGTTGGACAACAAATTGCCGATTACCTGCCTGATTCGCTCTCTGTCGGCACAGACAGGAACTTCACTACCGCAGCCACAGACACTCAGTTCAATGTTTCTGTTTTTTGCCTGAGCGGCGAAAAACTCAGCCACATCTCTGGCCAGGTGACATAAATCAAACTCGCTTTTTTGCATAACAATACCGCCTGCTTCCAGTCTCGCCATATCCAGCAAATCGTTGGTCATGGCGGTAAGCCGGCCGGTCTCCTGCAAGACCAGCTCCAGGCATCTGGGCCGCTCACGGGGAGGAATAACATCGTCCCGCATTCCCTGGACAAAGCCCCTGATGGCCGCCAGCGGCGTGCGCAATTCATGGGAGACGCCCGCAATCAGTTCCCGGCGCATCTCTTCCATCCTGTGCAGTTTATTTTTCAGGTCGTTAAATGAGCGGACCAGACGACCTATTTCATCGCTTCCGTTCTCAACCAGGTCTGCCACTTCCCTGCCGCCGGCCATGGCCTCTGCGGCGTTGCTCACGCGGATAATCGGGCGGGTAAGGCGGTGCGAAACAAAGTAAACCACAATAAAAGCAAGAGCCAGCAAAACCGTCCCGCTGAGCCAGACAACCCTCCGGCCCTGCCTTAACAATCCCTCCAGTTCGTTTAACGGCGAAAACAAAATTACCGCGCCCGTGACCTGTTCGCCTGACAGCGAAGGCACTCCTACCGCCACCACATAGGTACCGATTTCCGGAGCAAACTGACGTCTCCTGACCACAGTTTCACCCCGCAAAATACCTTCCAGCAGCCCGGCCAGCCACTCGTCAGGCAGCGTTTCCCGCCAGACAGCATGTTCCGGCAAGGCTCCCCCAGGAGTATCCAGCAGCACAACCCTGGCGTTGGCAGTTTCGCCGGCAACATTGGCAGCCAAAGTAAGCTCGGCTTCCGTCAACAGACCCCGCCTGCTCCTGACCAGCAGGGTGTTCAGGTAATAGCCCGTTTCCAGCAACGCTTCCTGCTTTGCCCTGAACAGATGTTCTTTCAAAAATACGGAAAGCAAAACGGAAAACAAAATGATGGCAACAGCGATAATCAGCACATAGGTCAGCAACAGCCGGCTAAAAATGCTCTTCACGGACTTACCTCAAATTTGTAGCCCACGCCGCGGATTGTTCTGAACGTGTAGCCACAGCCCTCATGTTCCAGTTTTTCGCGCAATCTCTGGATATGCACGTCAACCGTCCGTGTCTCACCGGCATAGTCATACCCCCAGACCTTTGCCAGCAGCTGCTCGCGGTCAAAAACTTTATTCCGGTTCCGCCAGAAAAAAAATAAAAGCTGCAACTCTCTGGGCTTTAGCTCAACCGTTTTCCCGTCGAGACGCACCTCATAAGTTTCCGGGTTGACCTCCAGCACACCGATTTTATCAACTGCAACCGCAGAGGCCAAAACATTGTTGCCGGACGCCCTCCTCAGCAGCGCCCTGACTCTCGCCACCACTTCCAGCGGGTCAAAAGGCTTGACGACATAATCATCGGCACCAAACCTGAAGCCCGCCAGCTTGTCCTCCATCCCGTCTCTCGCAGTCAGCATCAGCACCGGCACATTGCTTTCCCGCCGTAATTCCTGGCAAACCTCAAGCCCGCTCTGGCCCGGCATCATCAGGTCAAGAATAACAACGTCCGGCTTGCCCTGGCGTAAAACAGCCAATGCGCCGGCGCCGTCCCCGGCCAAAGAAACGGCAAAACCCTCAAACTCCAGATAAAGCTTCAGTACCTCCCTGATATTGGCGTCGTCATCAACAACCAGGGCTTTCTTCTCCATCGCTCTCCCCTCCAAAATTAAAGGGACACTCATATTCCCGTCTGAACTCAGCATTCGGCCACGGCAACCGTGGCCTGTGAATCAGCAGCCCGATATTCCCCGTACTTAAAATCGCCGTACACCCTGACAGCCGCAAATCCCGCCGCCAGGAGAAACCTCTCCAAGTCGGCCCGCCGGAGCGGCCGCAGAATGACCCGGTTTTCAAAGCGGGCAGCGCCCTCACCCTTCCCGGCCACTTCCAGGACGGAATCAAACAGCAGGCGCCCCTCTCCCCGCGGACGGTATGTACGGGTAAAACGTAAGCCTCCCCGCTCAATCAGCGGCAACTCCGTGTCTCCCAAAGCCAGGATACGGTCAAAATTGACAATTTGCAACACGGCTCTGCCGGGACTGCGCAGCACTCTCCGCATGGCCGCCAGCGCCGACTCCAAGTCGTTTTTCTCCTGCAAATGAGGCAGAGAATTGCCGATACAAAGGAGACTGTCAAACATGAGCCCCAGCGCCTCCGGCTGCCGCATGTCCCCCGCGGCGAACGTGGCCGCCACCCTGGCGTGCGCCGCCTTGCTTTGAGCCAGTTCAAGCAAAGCCGGCTCCAGGTCCGTCCCCCAGGCCTCGTACCCGAGGCGCGCCAGTTCAATCGTGTATGTGCCCGTACCGCAGGCCAGGTCAAGAACACGCCGCGCTCCCACGGCGGCAAATTCCCTGTGCAGAAAATCTGTTTTGCTTTGTTCCGGAGGGAAAATTAAATCATAATAGTCGGCCAGCATTTGATAAAACACGGTACCCCCAAATTTTGCGTCAGTGGATTCTCCTTCACGGTTCAATTCTGATAATACCATCAATCCGGTCGAAATGCTTGTCAAATGAGTATATTTTTGTAATCCCCCGTTGCAGCATCTGGCTGGCCGTAAACGCATCCGACCAATCAATTTTCTTATCCACATAAATATCCAAAGCATTCAATGACATATCTTTATCAGATAATCTCAACCCCTGCAAACCTATTATTGCAGTGAGCCATTCTCGGATATCTTCTCTTGTTTGTTTGTAGTACCGTTCAAGAATCCATATTATGTCCGCCAGAATAATATCCGGCAGGAATAAATCCTCTTTTCCCTCTTCAACCCTTTTAAATAATTCCTCGGTCTGCCTCGCCTGGTCTGGAACATCGTTGGTTAAATAGCGCAGGACAACATTGGCATCAATGGTTCTCACGATAGCGGGTCTCCATTACCTGATTGCGTATGGCCCTGAAGTCTTGCTCCCCATCAACCTTTACAACACCCCGCAAAGAAGATATTCCTCCCTGATTAGTAGGAACCAGTTTAACACCGTCTTCCAGCGGAATGATGCGCACATAGCTCGCTTTGTTAATGTTGTATCTTCGCCTAATCTCTTTGGGCAAAGTAAGCTGGCCCTTTTCCGATATTTTGGCAAGTGACATTGTGGTACCTCCATGCAATTTCCTTTTATTTTTATATTATGTCATACAAACTCAAAAAGTAAAGCAATATTAGATTTACAAGAGGAGTATTTTTGTTTAAATTTACCCTTTCTGCACCAGAATAAATTACGTGAAGGAAACCGACAGAGGTGTTGAATGAGCCGTTTTACCGTCATCGCACTGACAGTTTCTTTTATAGCTATAGGATATTTAAGCTTCCGGGCCTATGAGTTTACGGAAACGCCGGAGTTCTGCAACCTCTGCCACGGCGTGGAACTTCTCTATGAAACCTGGCTCCACTCCGCCCACAGGCCGTTTACCAACTGTCAGGCCTGCCATATTCCGCAGGACATCCGGGGAATATATCATACGCTGCGTTACGGAATCAGGGACGTATACCGGTACTTTATCGGGGACACGCCGGACCTTTACAGGGCGAAACCGCCGACGCAACGCATTGTCAGAGAAAACTGCCTGCGCTGTCACGGTGTCTTGCTGAGGGACTTTCCGGCAAAAGAAACGTTGGACTGTATTCACTGTCACCGGCAGACGCCGCACCGGTTGCAAGGGGGTTCTCATGAAAAAGAAAAACAGACATAACGGCTGGGAAAAGTGGCTTCGGCCGGTTATTTTTGCTTTTGTGCTGTTACTCGCAGGCATCGGCGCCGGTATACTGGCAACCAGGCAGTTTTACAAAAGGCACGTTCTGCCGTCCCGGCCGCCGATACGCTGGGACATTGAAGCCGGTGACACTAATCCGGCCAGCTGGGGCAAATGGTTTCCCGACCATTATCAGTCGTATTTGAAAGGGCTGAAAGGAGGAGATACCCCCCGCTACACCGGCGAAATACCGCCCCGCAAGGTGGAGTTGCGGCCCGCCCTTGAAATACTCTGGGCCGGATATGAGGCTGCGCCGGACATCCGGGAAAGAAGGGGACACCCCCGTTCCCTGGAGGATGTGGAGCGTGCGGCCCCTTTCCGGAACAACAGAGCGGGCTGCCTGACATGCAAGTCGGCGGAAGCGCCGTTACGTATCGCTGAGATGGGCCTGGATTTTTATGAGATGACTTTTCCGGAGGCGAGAGCCCTCGTCAAGCACCCGGTTTCCTGCAGTGACTGTCATGACAGTGAGACAATGGCTCTGCAGCTGACCAGAGAGCCGTTTATTCAGGCATACAGCAGGGCGGGAGGGGACCTAAAGAAAGCGGGCCGTCAGGAAATGCGCTCACTGGTTTGCGCGCAGTGCCACGTCACATATTTTATGGACCAGGCCACAGGCGAGGTAAAAATCCCCTGGGATGAGCCACCAGCCCTGCAGTCTGTGGAAGCCTACTATGCGGAGTCAACGTACCGTTCCTGGACGCACGAGCGAACCGGTACCGGTATCCCCAAAATCCGTCATCCCGATTTCGAGTTTTTTAGCGGCGGCGCCCACCACGTTGCCGGCGTAAGCTGTGCCGACTGCCACATGCCCTTTCTGAAAACAGGTAACAGGAAAATCACATCTCACGAATTTGCCAGCCCCGCCGACAATGTCACGGTATCGTGCGGCGTCTGCCACCGCCAAAGCGAAGATTACCTGCGTGACAGGATTGCCGCCATACAGGAACAGGTACAGGGCCTGCTCACAGAAGTGGAAAAAGAACTTGTCAGGGGAATCTCTCTGCTGCAGGAAGCCAGGAATCAACAGGGAGCAGATGCGGAAGCGCTGGCCAGGGCACAGCGCCTCCATTTCATGGCGTTTCTCCGCTATGACTGGGTATTTGCAGCCAACAGCAAAGGCTTCCACAATCCGCGGGAAGCGCTGCTGATTCTGGCGGAGGCCATGCGTCTGGCCAAGGAGATGCAAACTGCCGCCAGGGAAGCAAGCGAGCCTCAATAAAAAGTCAGCCTGACCTGTTGCCTCGGACAGTTAGCGTCAGGCCGGTTCCAACGCGGATGAGCCTGTATTGCAGCCATTGCAGTAATGGGTTTTTCCCCGCTTACTTTCATACATTAATTCATCTGCCTTTTTTAGCAGCGCTTCAATACTGCAGGACGTTTCAGCAGGGTCGCAATAAACGATGCCGGCACTGAAGGACAATCTATAGGGTTTTATTACGCCGGCATTGTATAGGTCCAGATTTTCACGCAACCGAGCCAAAATAGCGCAGCCGCTGTTTTCACCGGCACCTGCGATAATGGCCGCAAATTCATCCCCACCTATGCGCGCGACTACATCTGACTCCCGAAAGGTATTCTTAAGGATGACAGCAGTCGCGGTCAGGGATACGTCCCCCTCGCTATGCCCGTACTTATCATTAACTGATTTCATCCCGTCAACATCAATAAAAATAAACCAGATCTTTGTTTTCTGCCGGTTAGCTGCCTTTATCAGTTGTTCGGCAAGGAGAAAAAATCCCCGCCTGTTTTTTAGTCCGGTAAGTTCGTCCGTGATGGCCATTTCTTTTAGCTTGGCCTCGCTTTCGGCCAGCTTTACGATCATATTTTTCTGCTCATTGTTGCTCCGGTCAAGATCAAGCCACTGCCGCCTCAAGCGCGACAGAAGAAAGAGCATCGCCACCGCAACCAAGAAAAATATACCTGCGTGAGTAGCAATCATGCTGATAATTTGTGGTTTAACCATGGCAAGGCGTGACGCCGCCGGCTCACTGACAGACAAACCGCCAAGGACGTCCCCTTCTCTGTAGCCAAGATGGCATTTCAGGCATTCCGGCCTTGCCCTGAGAGGCATCATATATTTTAGTAAAGCCCCTGCTCCTTCTCCGGTAAGGGCGAATGTTTCTGTTTGCCCATTTTTAAAACTCTTTAATGCGTCTTTTTCCCATTTATCAGGCATATTAACAGGGTTTAACGGTTCCAGGCTGGTCATGCGGATAGATTTCTGTTCCCAGCCATGAAGCAAAGCCTGTTCCGCTACCTGGCGGCTGATTAAAGCGTGCGATACCTGCGCAAACCTTAAACCGCCGGTAGTGACAACTTCTCTTTCAGGCAACTGTGCAAAGAATGGTTCCGGAGGAATCCATTCAGTAAGCGGGACATATACCCGTTCATGTTGGGCAGTCCACATGATGGTAGACAACGCTACCCCGGCCAGTGTCTGCGCTTCATACATAAAGGCTTTAAGCGTGTTCTGCCTGAGAGAGTAAAGATTCCAAAGTAATGAAGCGGCAGCCAGCAGCGTCCACGCTACCAGCGGGAAACCCCAGAATTTTATGGAACCCAGGCAACTGACAGAAATATTTTTCATGGCATCTTTCAGATTTTTGCTCATGCCGATCGCCTCACATGTCTTCCGCTCCACGTTACAGGAGCGCCACTTACACACACTGTCCGCCGTTGTCCCACGGACATTGGCGGTGATGCTTTTGCCGCCAACGCCCGTGAGCAGTACCCATTTATATATTTTTCTGCTTTTTTTCTGCTATCAGATCCTCCAGCCGCTCTTTTTGCGCAACCAGTTCTTCCAGGCTTGGTTCTGCGCCACCTGTTACCGTCTGGACTACCGGAGCGCAGGATTGCAGTACCAGACTTCTCAGTTGGTCCCCGTATTGGTCATAGAGACGGTATCCCACCACTCCGGTCACCGCACCCACTGCCAAACCAATCCAAAAATCTGACTTTACTAACATTTTTTCACCTCCTCTCATGCACGGTAACGTTACCATTACCGGGAAGCTTTACAAATATTATCTTGGAACTGTTAACCACCACGCCGATAGTGGTCGCGTTATGTATCAGAGCTGCCTGAACCGGCGTGATAGTACCCATTGCTCCCAGCATCATCGCTATGCTGTTAACCATAATGGTAGTTAAGAAGTTTTGCCGGATGGTTTTCATTGTCTGCTGAGCAAGTCTGATTAGTGTGGGCAACTGTAGGGGGTCATCTCCAATGATGATTACGTCACTGGCTTCCATAGCCATATCTGTACGCTTGCCACCTAATGTAACTCCCACATCCGCATAAGCCAGGGCAGGCGCATCATTAATACCGTCACCCACCATCATCACCCTGCTGCCGCCTTGCCGGTACCATTTAATTAAGTTGGCCTTATCTTCCGGCAACAACTCAGCGTGGTAATTATCAAAAAACAGTTTATTGGAAATATGGCCGGCTAACCGCTTTTTATCGCCTGTAAGAAGGATAATTTCGTCAATCCCCTGACGGCGCAACTGGTTAACGGTGCGATTCATCCCCGCACGCACCGGGTCATGAACGCTGATCATGCCCATAAGCCTGCCGTTACACGCGACATAAATCATCGCCTCATCCGCCGCAGCCTTCAGCTCTTCCGTCTGGCGGGAACTGAGATCAACAAGCTTCTCCTTCATCAGCAGGTCACTGCCCACCAGTACCATATTGCCGTCTATCTCCGCCTGTATGCCCCGGCCTATGATGTTTAACACCTCACCGTGTTCCGGAATACATAATTGCTGTTCCCTGGCATACTGCAAAATGGTACCGGCAAAGGGGTGCGAGGAATGCTCTTCAGCAGAAGCCGCATAGCGAATTACATCCTCTTTTGTATGGTTATTAAAATAATAAATGTTACGAATTACCGGCCTTCCTTCAGTAAGGGTTCCCGTTTTATCAAAGACAACCGTATCCACCCCGGATAGCCACTCTATGTATTGCCCTCCTTTGATTAAAATGCCGTGTTTGGCCGCTTTACCAATAGCTGCGGAAATGGCGGTCGTTGTAGAAAGTGTCAGGCCGCAGGCATAATCGATGAACAGCATGTTCATTACGCGGCTCCAGTCCTTGGTCAAAGCGTAAACAGCCGCCGCCATGGCAAATGACACGGGAACCAGCGACTGGGCCATTTTATCCGCCTGTGACTGGATCGGCGCTCGTCTGTTTTGGGCCTGTTCAATAAGTTTTATCATACGGGTAATTGCTGTGTCGTCGCCTACCCTCTCCGCTTGGATCTGAATATAGCCTGACTTTAAGATGCTGCCGGCATAAACACGGCTACCCTTTACCACCTCCCGGGGCATAAATTCGCCTGTAAGCGAAGACTCGTCAACGGTCCCCAAACCATAAGTCACGCAACCATCCACCGATATTTTTTCCCCTATAAAAACTGCGATTGTTTCTCCCGGAACCACTGAGTCGATATGAACACTACGCTCATTTCCGTCGTTCTCCACCCGCCACACGTAGGGGACATCCAGCTTCAGCATACGTGTGATATAGTTTCTTGTTTTATTGGCAGTGTACTGGGTCAGTATTTCCCCGAGATTAGAAAGAGTAACGATGATTAATGCAGAACCGGCCTTCCCCTTTACGGCTGCGGCAAGGACGGCCACTGCAGTTAAAGTAACGGCGTTTACCTGCTTCGTTATCATCATACTGTCAATTCCACTGCGAATAACCTGTTTGGCGGCAAACAGCAAGGCCAGAACCGTCGGACTTAAAAGACGGCGCAGCCCGCTTTCCTCAGCTTTCCGGGAGGGCGTCAGGGAACGTTCAATGGCATAGACTGCAATGGCCAGGATGTTTTTAAAAATCTCTGATGATAACGCCGGCGATCCATTTTTCCCGTAGTCATGCTGCTCAGTTGTTTTCTTACCGTTCAAAAACAGCTCTCTCACCCAGAGCATGACCCTGCTCCCGGGAAATAACGGGTCATAGTAAAGCAAAAGAGTTCCTGTTTGCTCAGCGTAGTTTGCCGCATATACCTGAGGCAGGCGACGGCATTTGCTTTCAATCAGTGTCGCATGACCCAGGCCTTTGCCGATTCGTATCCTCACCCTTCCGGGCAGGTGATGGAGCACCTGTATAGAGCTCTTCAAATTACTTGCCTCCCGCCTCGCAGCAACCTGTACACCCAGAACAACTGCTGAAGTGAATTGCCGCGGTTACTGCTAAACCCCCTTACTGCCTGAGCAGTCAGGGCAATAATAAAAAGAGACAGCAAATCAAAGATCCCATTTGATGCTACTTTTACCTGACTGTCCAGGTGATTAACTATCCGGCCCATCAACAGTGTAGAACTGGACACTTCTTTTTCAATACCTGCCATCGTTTGTTTCGCCAGCAAATCCATAACCTTGTCAACCTGTTTCCGGCTCAAGTGCTTTTGCGTGAATTGGAGCAGCAAACTCCCGGTAACCGGAGATATGTTTACTCGCTCCACAAAGCTATATCTACGGAGGGAATCAGCCACCCCTTCCGCAACGGGTTCACTTTTCCAGGCATTGCACTGCAGGCGCATTCTGCCGGGCATAGCGTGTAAAACACGGATGTTCAACGCACATATACTTTTCATCATAGCACCGCTCACCAGGGAAAAGACAACACTGCCAAGAAATGTCTTCATAATCTCACCCGACTTCCTCATTATGTTTCAATCGCTCTGCTGTCTTTTATCCGCAACCTGCTTATCATACCGGATTTCCGCCCATTTTTTCCGGAATTGTGCTGCGGCATCGACCACTATCGGGTCAAATTGCTTACTTTTGTTCTTCTGCAATTCCTGATAACAACCATCCCAAGACAGAGGCGTTCTGTAAGGCCTATCCGTGGTCATGGCATCAACGGCATCGGCCACGGCAATTATTCTCGAACCTAAGGGAATATGGTTTCTCTGCAAGCCCTGGGGATAGCCTGTCCCATCCCATCTTTCATGATGGTGGAGAACTATTTTGGCAATCTTATAAAGCAGTTTTGATTTACGCAGGATGTTATAGCCTGTTACCGGGTGCCTCTGCATTTGCGCCCATTCATGAGCAATCAGCTTTCCCGGCTTGGTTAAAATATTTTCTGAGATTCCGATTTTCCCCACATCATGCAAGTGAGCCGCAATATGTACGTCGTCAAGGTCCGCACCTTTTATTTCCAGTGCTCGTGCCAGGTCTAAGGACATATCCGCCACCCTGGAAGAATGGCCGCATGTATACACGTCCTTCGCTTCCAGCGCCGCAATCAGACACTCAATGATGTCGTGAAAAAAATCCTGATAATTTGCTTCAGCCTGCTCACGGTACCCGGCAAAGCCGAAACCGGTCTTTTGTACACCGGGCTGAAAAAACCTGACAATTTTGGTCATCATCTATGATTTCTCCTCCGCTGGGGGAAAGAACTGTTTCACGCCTGTCGTTTCCCGTTTGTCAATGCCTGTTTCAGGTCGGCCACCCCTCTTTTGGCAAAGACAATGGGCAACCGGCGGCGCTTGGCCTGTCCTTTGACGCTGTCCATCAACGAATGGTTAACATAGTCGTGAACAACGAGAACCATATCAACATGTCTCGGAATCTCCCTGTTTCTTTCCTTGCGTCCCGACCAATGAATGATTTCTCTGGCGCCGTGATCTTCCAGTTCTTTCGGCATATTCCCAAGCCTGTCCGCGCCAACCAATAATACTGTCATGTTTTCCACCCCAAGTATATGATATTGAAAATCATTCTCATATACTAGTATATTTATTTTACCCGCTCATGTCAAGAGCGTTTTTAAAACAGTTTGAGCAATTTTAACAGGGAGATGCTTTTTAAAAGGTCTTCTCCGCTCTCTTTTTCCCGCCGCCTGACATACTCGAGGAAGTGGAACAGAAACTGCTCCCAGTAGTTATCAATTCTTTTTTTTGCTTCGGGGTCTTCCGCTCTGATCCGCATACTTACCTCTACGCATTCCTTTAGCTCCTTCATAGCCATTTTCATTTTGCCTTCCAGTTCGCTTAATTCCGGCATTACCGCGCCTTCCTTTCACGGAATCAGGATTAAAGTGAAACAGCCTCGATGAGTTCGCCACCACGCCAAAGGTGCTTATATTGTGTAAGACGGCTGCTGTTAACGGAGTAATCACCTTGCCCGCTCCCAGGAGCAGTCCGCTGATATTGATCCCCACCGCAAACAGGAAATTCTGTTTTATGATCTCCAGGGTATGTTTGCTTAAACTAATCAGAGAGGCTATTTTCAGGGGATCGTCGGCAGCCAGCACAATATCCGCCGATTCAATAGCCACGTCCGTTCCCCCGGTACCCATAGCTATTCCGATATCAGCCCTGGCCAGAGCCGGCGAGTCATTAATACCGTCTCCCACCATGACAACTGTTTTGTCAGCCTGCTGGAATTTTTGAACAATACGTACTTTGTCAGCCGGCATTGTTTCCGACCATACCTTGTCAAGCCCCAATTCCCGCGCCACCAGGTCAGCTGTGCCATTGCTGTCGCCTGTGACTAAACCAATATGTTCTATACCGGCCTGCCGCAGTTTCCGGATAGCTGTCAGGCTGTCAGGACGGATGTTGTCGGCGATGGCAATGAGACCGATCAGCCTGTTGTACCGGGCCACATACAGAACGGTTTGCCCCAGCATATGCAGCCTGTAAGCTTTGGCCTTTGCCAACGTAATGTTAATCCCCATATCTCTCATCAGAGTAGAGTTGCCCACAGCCAAAGGCACATTTTTAATGCTTCCCCTGACGCCCTGGCCGATAATAACTTCCTTCCGGCTAACAGGATGCAATTCAAGCCCCATTTCCTCAGCAGCCTTTACCACCGCGCCGGCCAGGGGATGATTTGTCTGATACTCTACCGAAGCAGCAAGCTGTACTATCATATCAATAGGGAATGTTTTGCTCATGGGCAGGATTTCTCTGACGGTGGGTTTGCCTTCGGTTAACGTACCTGTCTTATCAAATAGGACCACGTCAGCCTTACCCACTCTTTCCAGGTAGCTCCCTCCCTTGACCAATATACCGCGTCGCGCCGCATTACCCATGGATGCGCTGATAGCAGTGGGCGTAGCAAGGCTGGCGGCACAGGGGCAGGCGACCACCAACATGGTCATGCTGCGCTTGAAATCCCTGGTTAACAGGTATACCAGCGCGGCCAGTCCAAATGAGAAGGGAACAATTCTATCAGCATAACGGTCCGCCATATTCTCAACCGGAGCCCTGTCACAGGAAGCATCCTCTACCATGGCCGCAATTTTGGCAATGGAAGTATTCTGTCCTGCCTTTTCCACCAGGATTCTGACCGTGCCCTGCTCCACAATGGAACCTGCATATATTTTGTCTCCCGGGGTTTTCATTACCGGCACTGACTCACCGGTAATGACAGCCTGGCTGACAGTTGCCTCGCCATCGGTAACTGCACCATCAACAGGTACGCGGTCGCCGATAAAGCAGAGAATGGTGTTTCCCACTTCAATGCTGTCAACGGGAATCGAGACCACAGTACCGTCTATTTCAATCCAGGCTGTCTCTTCCTTACCCTGTAACATTTCTTTGATTGCTTTCCGTGATTTTTTCATCGTTAGTGTCTGCAGCAGGGTACTCAGGTTTACCAGCCAGACAACCACCAGCCCGGTAATATTTTCTTTTAACAACAGCGCAACCATTGTTGATGTACTGATAAGCAGGTCGTTATTCAGTTTTCCGCGGGTGATCAGTTTCTCCAGGCCGCTTCGGATAATGGGATAGCCGGCTATGATTGTGGTCATCGTAGCCAGAAAATTCACCCTGCCGGAGGAGACCGGCAGTGATGTTTTAAAAAAATATCTCTTTAAAATCAGCCCCAGGAGGATAGCGCCGGTGACGGCCACCTGGGCAACCTGAACCGCAAGCGGCATATCTTCCGGCTCAAACGTTTCATCTTTTCGCCTGATTGCAGTTCCCGCCTGAATCCGATTTTGCCTGACGTCAACGGGTGCAACTCTCTGCGAAATATAGTGTATATCAGTCTTTAGTTCAGCAAAGAGTGTTTCCGGAGGCAACCTTTCTCCGTCAAAGAGAATTAAGGCTTTAGCCGTTTGCGGATTAGCCTTAACGTGAAAAACATACTCGTTTCTGCGCAAGGTATTTTCCAGTGAAACTGCAAAGGGGACGTTCCCTTTTAAACCGTGTATTTTTACCCGAACCCTTCCGGGCAAACAATGGATCGCTTCAATCCGGCCAAAACTCATTCACCGGTACTCCTTATCTTTCAACCTGTTGGCCTGGGCCTCCATTACAATTCCGCTTACACCTTCGCTGGCCTGCCGGACAGCGTCCTTAACTCCTTGGTCCAGTTTAATCAATTTCTTGGCGCCTTCCACTGCCAGCGGCCGCAGGTTCTTGCCAAAGAGCCACAGTACCCCTGCGGTGCCTGCGCCCCACCAAAGGCCCCTGCGAAAGGGAGCGGTGTAAAACAACTTTCTATACAAACTTAACATGGCAAAACCTCCTCACGCAGTCTTTATTCTTAGTATTCCTGCGCAAGGAGGTAAATATTGATGCTACTGCAAAAAGCCGCAAAAGCGACTAGCTGCCCTGGTTACCTTCTTTTCCCGCTTCTTTTCCATCTTTCCACTTAGCCTCGGCAAACATATCCTCCACATCTTCCCTGGCATCGTTGAAGATATTTTTTACTTCCTGTGAAACAGTCAAAGCACCTTCAACAGCGGAGACGGCAAGGGGACGTAAAGCCCTTGCGACCGATGGAATCAGTAACATACCCACCGTCAAAATACCAATGGCGCGGAAGAAATTATTTACCCTGGGGCTGTGCAGCATGTAGGAAAAATATCCAGGAGTAAAGATGTTTGGCCCGGCGCCGCTGCAGCACGGATCGCCGTAGCCGGGTCCGGCCGGATTCATCCCGTAACCGGCGCCGCCATAGTAAGGATTATATCCATAGCGATAATAATAAGGATGATGGTAACAAGAGTGATCATGTTGAGGGTGATAATGATACGGGTAGTTCGCTGGGGTTGCGTATCTGTAGTGCGGATCTCTGATGCCCTGCCCGTAATAAGCGCCGTACATTCCCGGATATCCTGCGTAGCTCATGGGACCCTCCTGATTGATTTTTTTTGTACTTTGCTGTTGATAGCCCGGATTACTTCCCGGGAAACCGGTCTGTCCCGGATTGACGTAGCCTCCCCCGGCCGATGTCCCCGGGTTTACGTAGCCGTATCCACCAGGCGGAGCCGTTTGCCACGGATTAAAGTGCCCCGAAGGTACGGGTCCTGGGGCACTATAGTTTAAGGGAGGTGCCAATCCTTCCTCTCCGTTACCTTTTTTAGCTTTTTCATCGGCATGATTAAGGTCTGTCACCAGTTCTTCCCTCCTATAAAATCTATCTGGTATCATTTCCATAAATTTTCCTGTGTATGCAAAAGCATATAAAAAAATGCCCGTTTCCCGGGCGGCTAATTAAAATATTTTGTTATTATCGCTACGCATATTTTACCAGGGGCATCTCGGGCTCCGGTTCATAATAACCCTGAAGTGTGAACAGTTGCCCCGCTATCTGTTTTACCAGAGTATTGTAAAGCTCAGCCTGAAATTGTTTCAGTGTCGCTCTTGCCGCTTTCAGACAGCCGGCTTTCATTTCGGTTTCCTGTTGTCTGGGACTTACGGCAAAAACAGAGATAAGGTAATTACCCGCCTGTAGCGTATTGGTTACTCTCGTCATGTTTTTCGGCAGAAAACTGCTTCCGGCTTTTCTCCAGGCCATATCAATTCCCCTGGCAATGGTACGGCTAAGTTTGAGTGTTCTCTGTTGCTCTGTAATATCTGATTCAAACCGAGGCAACTCTTGATCCAGATCGGCAATATTTAAACAAAAAGCATACCGGTAATTGGCTCTGTCCAGCTCCCTTACGATTCTCCTTTGAATTTTAGCAAGAATCATTTCTAAGTCATGAGTTGAACCCAATATCTGGTTTATTTTTTCCTGAAGTACCGCGGAACTGATTTTACTGAAATTGATACTGTGCACCAGCAACTCCAGCATCTTTGCCTTATTTGCAAAAAAATAGTCCAATTCTTCCTCTAAGATATATATGCCCTCGCGGACAATAAAAGCTTCTATCGTTTCCTTTTTTGCTACCGTTCGCTCTTCATGAAAAACAGCAGCGGGGAGACTTGTCATTGTTATCACCCCCGGACAGTATGTAAAGAATGAAAATCCTTCTCATCACCATTATAGCTAGCTTTACCTGTTGCGTCAACTGCCAAACTTAGGAAGTAAATCAGTCTGGACGGACAACAAAGACCGTAAACAAATCACTTGAGTCAGAAGCCATCAACAAGTCAGCTAACATCTCTTTTAGCTTCTGCAGCTGAATCGCTTCCTCCACTGTAATCGTACCGGCATGAACTTTGTACGACAGTTCAATGAATTCGGATGGGATGAGTCCGTGTTTTAAGGCCAGGCTGATCATCTTTTCGTTGCATCTTACTTCAAAGTAATATTTGCCACCCCGTCCGTCGGCAGCATCGGGGGCATCTTTATCCCGGGCGATTTGCGGGTCGACTGTCAGCCTGCCTTGGGTGTTCGCCCTGGTGACCATTTCAATGCCGTCGATAATTCCCGGACCGTCAACTCCTAGCAGGATGCTGATTTTATCGCGGGACACAATTTCCCCGCCGGCCAGACAGGACAGCGCCAGTTCCAGCATTTTAAACGCCATGGCCACGCCGGCAACAAAAGAACAGCCGTGGTATTTCAGCATCTCCTGGTGGGCTATTTGAATAACTGTTCCCTGGTCCCTGACACATATAACCTCGGCCACTCTGTTCGCCTCCACTGCTGAGTTAGCGGTGACACCGACTAGTACAATGTCATAAAATCTGACAAATTCAGTTCGCGCTTAAATCTGTGGAACATTTCCCGCACTGTTCTGTGGTTCTCCGCCGCCTCAGGACCGGCGGGACCGGCAACCGCTTTCCGGAGAGTGTCGGGCGCCGGCACCTGTCCGGTGCCTGGGCCGCCGTCACAGGGGTCGGCGCAGTTGTAGGCTTCCAGCAAGTCCGGCAGCTTACCCTTCCGCCGCACTGCTTCCGTGAATTCAGCCAGATATTCGTAAACCCTGTCAGGGCCGCTGATTTTCTCGAAGCGCCCGTTTGGGAAATGGGGAAGCAGGCTTTCACGCAACCCGCCATAAAATCCCAGGGTTCTGCCGTTGCCGCCGGCCGCATCGTCAAAGTCCGCTGCCGGGCAGGCGTTAAGGTCCACACCCTGTTCGCCAAGGTGTTTCTTCAACCGCCCAATCGTGATGTTGTAAGAGACCACTGAGCGGCCGACGGTGCGCATTTCTGCCCGCTTCGCAATGCAAGGTGAAAGGAAAGCCAGTTTCTCCTCCGCTCTCCTGTATTTCCTGAGAAAGATTGCCGCGCAATGCAGCGGGCTGAAAACCGGGATGAGCTGCCGCCGTAACCCGGGCAGGTGGCATTGAATATAACGGGAAACCGCTGCACAGGGCGAGGCAATGAACCCTGCGCCGGGATTACGGCGCAAGACCTCTACATAAGCCCAAAGGGCTATGTCCGCGTAAACGAGGACGTTGTAAACTGACTCAACTCCTGACTGCTTCAGGAAGCCAAACAGTTTTCCAGGCGAAGCGAACTGACTGTTAACAGCCGGCGCGACTAAAAGTGAAATAGCTTTACCCCGACGCAGGTCCTCCAGAAATTGAACTGTATCATCCTGATAACTGATCGCCCGGCGGGGGCAGGCGGACAGGCACTCGCCGCAGCCAATACAGCCGTTTTGCATCTTTTTATCGCACGGAGCCGGCGCTGCTTAGCCGTACGCCGTCCTCTCTGTTTATGACATCTCTGTCTTTTTTCTGTAGCAGGTTCTGCACAAAAGTCTGCAATCGAATTTCATCGTTTTCGTTTTTCTTCCCGTCAATTCCAATATTCAGCCAGGCGCCGTCTTCTTTAAACCGCTCAGAAAAGATATTAGTCAGCAAAGCTGTGTTTTCATACAATGACGCCACGTTGATAATGCCGTCTGCGCCCTCTTCACGGGCAAGCAGGGCTTTACCAATCCGGTATGTGCCAAAACCGCCGTACAGGCAGCTGAGATGCTCTCTGCTGCGGCGGGTTATTTTTTCTGCCCGGTATTGCAGGAGCGGGCCGGCCCCTGGGAAAACCTGATCCGCTTCAGCAAACAGCCGGCCGAGCACTGCACGGTATCTGAGATAGCTGAACAGTTCTTTCTTCGCTTTTGCTTCCGCCTGCTTTTCAAGGAAATAATGATAAATGATTTCTGCTAACGGCGCTATCCTGACTTGAGCCCCGAGCCGCTCAGCCCGTTCGACCAGGCCGGCGTTCAACTCCGGCCTGTAAAGCAGGTACGGTTCGCCCACCAAGGCCAGTACCGGCCTGTTCTCAGGCCGTGTTATCAGCCGTGCAAAATCTGCTCCGGCAGCAGCCAGCGTTACCTTGAGGTCCGGGGCAGAGGAGAGGTGTTGCAGATACCGGGCAAACAGGTCATTGGCCTCTGCCGGATGATCAGTATAAGGCCTGGTGTCAAGCAGCATTTCAGATAAGGCGTCTACCGCAAAAATTATTCTGAACAGTGCTGTATCCAATTCTGCTCCAAACGGTGACTTGTCAGAAAACAAATCTTCCAGGAACGGCGCCACAACCTCCACCTGCGTCAGGCCTTGTTTGTTAAGGAAAGTCTTCAGGAGTCTGGGATACTGGCCGTCAACCTCGGCGCCTTCCAGCACGGGGAGCAAAATCGCAGTCCTCGCCAGGTGCTCTTTTTCTTTCGATAATGTAGCCGCCACGCTGCCGAGCAAGGCCGTCAGGGAGAAGTACTCCTTGGTAATGGTAAATGAACGGCCCAACTCCACGACTTCCTCACGCGGAGGCTCCAGCAGTTTCGCGTCGTAACCGAACCGCTTCAGTGCAGCGGCAAGAGCAGCCACATGCGGACCCAGGGCGGGAAGAAAGAGTTGTTTGCCGCTGCTGGGAGCTGAAGCCACTGTCACTTTAGGCAAGCCGGCACCTGCGGCCGGTGGGCGGCGATTATGCAGGCTGTTCATAAATGCTTCCAGCCTGGTAATGATGCCAACCGATGAGGAGTGTTCATCCACCTCGAGGTGCAAATACGGCTTGTCACCCATAATTTCCGACACATAGTGAGTAAGAGCGGTATCAGGGCCGCATCCGTGATTTGTAATAAATACCGGGTAAAGATTGGGGCGTTCCTTGGTAATCTGGACCGCAGCCAGAATATGTTGTCCAAAAGGCCAGTACATGTTGCCGCAAAAGTCAGACACATCATAATCGGCTATGGGCAAAGCATCTTTAGGGATAATTTTGATACCCATTTTGGCCAGTTCCTGTGGGATGCGCATATTCAGGTGACGGTCAATAATTCCGTACGGCCTGGTGATTAACACCAAAGCCTTTTCATCAGGAGACAAGTTCCGGAGGAATTCCTTTCCTGCTTTTTCCACAGCCTTTTCAAAGGCGTCCTTGGCTTTGAAGCCTGCTTTTATGGCGGGTAATACCTGCACCGCACTCTTGCCCAGTTCCGCACCCATTTGCAAAAAAGTTTTCAGCAAATGCTGCCTGCCAAATTTAAGCGACAGGACCGGGCTGATCAGTTTTACATTGTTTTGCCGCATCCGGCTGCCCAGCAAAACTTCAATCATTTTGGCCGCGCTTTGCATAAAGATACACGGGTAATCCTGCCTCGACCTGGAAACCGGGTGTTTCATAGTTGCCAGAGCAGGCAAAAAGATATAGTCCACCTTTTTTTCCAGCAAATCCAGCACATGACCGGTAATCAGCTTGACCGGATAGCATGTTTCTTCATACGTCCCGCTTTCACTTAAATTCACGATCCGCTCATCGGTGTGCCCGGAAATGACCACATTGTAACCAAGATGATGAAACATGGCCTGGAACATGGGAAACAGCTTATACATAAACAAGACCCGCGGAATGCCAATGGTTGGAGCATTGGGATTCCGCGTCTCCCGGTAATCCTTCATGAACAGCTGCTCCCGCAGCGCAAACAGCGGCGGCACCTGCTCATTTGTTTGTGCTGCGGCGCCTTTGTCAGGCGTTTCACAACGCGCGCCACAACCGCCGGCTTCTGTTTCCCAGCCCTGAAACTTGCTGGGCACCTCCTTGCCCTGCATCTGCTCACGGGTCAGCAGCGCCGCTCCCCAGGCACCTGTTACACTGAAAAACGGAGAGATTTTGATCTGCCGCCCGGTAATATTTTGCATGGCGGCTAATACCGCCCTGTTAAAAGCAACGCCTCCCTGGAAACTGACTGTGCGGCCGATTTTCTTAAAGCCCACAACACGGTTCAGATAGTTCTGGGCCACGGCATAACACAATCCGGACACAATATCCGGCAGAGGCGTGCCCAACGCCAAATGATGGCGGACATTGGTTTCCATATAGACGGTGCAGCGTTCACCAAGGGACACCGGCTTTTTGGAGCTCAGCGCGAGCGGCGCAATATCTTCTGTGGCAATTCCCAGCTTTTTGGCCTGCTCTTCCAGAAATGAACCGGTACCGGCGGCACAGACTTTGTTCATTTCAAAACCGGTTACCACTCCGTTCTCAAGACGGATGAACTTGGCGTCCTGGCCGCCGATTTCAAATACCGTGTCAACTTCCGGGTCCGTCTCCGCGGCGGCCCGCGCCTGAGCGGAAATTTCATCTGCCACCACATCTCCGCCTACCAGGTTACTTGTCAGGTAGCGGCCGGAGCCGGTTACACCCACGCCCAACACACTTTTTCCCCGGTAAAGGGCTTTAAATTTCCGCAATCCCTGCCGCACCGCGGCAACCGGGTCACCGGCCGTGCGCAGGTACAAAAAGTCCACAACCTGCCCCGCCGGATTCATTAATACCAGGTTCGTAGTGGTAGAGCCCACATCAATGCCCAGATAGCAGTCGCCCTCATAGGCAGTAACTTGATGCAATGCGCCGGGGTCAACGGCAACGGGCACTGTCAGGGGAGGAAGATGCTCCGCCGGTAAAGTCCGCTGTTTCTGTTCCAGCGCCTCTCTTAATTTCCTTAAAGAAAGATAATCCCCGGCGGCCAACGCCAGCAGGGCTGTCCCGGTACTGTTCACATTCCTGTTTTCTGCCGGCACAAAAATATCGTCCGCACCCAGCGGGAAAAGGTCTCTGACCGCCCTGACAATGCCTTTGTTTTCAGTCATTCCTCCATGCAGCAGGAGCGGCGGGATAATCTCAGCGGAGCGGACCACTGATGCTTTGAAGGCCCTGATTACCGCATAGCAAAGTCCCAATAAAATGTCACTTACCGCTACCCCTTCCTGCTGCAGGTGGACAATGTCCGTTTTGGCGAAAACACTGCAGCGTCCCGCCAGGCGCGGTACGGAGGAGGCCTGCTCTGTTAAATCAGACAGTTTGCACAAGTCAATGCCCAAGCGCAACGCCTGCTCCTCCAGGAAGGAGCCGGTACCGGCTGAACAATCGGAGTTAAAGGAAAAGTGCCTGACGGTCTTATCCGGATGCAAAGCAATAAACTTGGCGTTCTGGCACCCCAGTTCAACCACCGTCCCCGCTTGGGGATGGTACTCCTTCAGATACGCACACTGGGCCGGCACCTCTGCATAATTTTTAAAACCGGCCTCTTCGGCCAGCTTCATGCCACCGACGCCGGTCAGCGCGCCATACTGCAAATCCCGCAGCTTAAAGCGCTTAACCAGTCCATCAATTTCGTCGGCCAGGACTGCATAAGGGCTGCCCTGATGCTGTCTGCAGACCTGAAGGAGCCTTTCTTTTTCCGGAGTCAGCAAGGTAATTTTAACCGCCGATGAGCCAATGTCGATGCCAATTGCATAAAGTGAGTTTTTCATGACCATTTCTCCATTACGATACTGCCCGCGCGGACGCGCAAGATTGTTCCTGCCCGCAACAAAGACAGGCGAGCAATTCATCCCTGAGCTCTTTCAGCTTGCCTTCGGCATAGCGTCTTTCTTCCCGGGGAACAGTAACTTGCAAAGACTTGTTTACCTTGGCCGGCAATCCGCTTAAAACATAAATCCTGTCACCCAGGTAAAGAGCTTCATCCAAGTCATGCGTAACAAAAATGACTGTCCGCAGGTCCTGTTGCCATAAAGAGGAGAAGGAATCCAGCAATGAGATTTTAAGCTGCAGATCCAGTCCCTTAAAAGGCTCATCCATTAACAACAGGTCGGAAGGAAAGACAAAGGCGCGGGCGATACTGACTCTCTGCTTCATCCCGCCACTTAGCCTCTCCGGCCAATAATTCCTGAACTCATCTAAACCTACTATTTTTAAGTATCTGCTGACCAGCTCCGTACGTTGTTTTTTGGGATAACCATTCTGAATCACAAAGTCAATATTTTGCCAGACGGTTTTCCAGGGCAGCAGCCTTGGCTCCTGGAACAGATAAGAAACCGTCTTCCCGGCAAACCCTCTCAGGTCTCCGTTATCCGGCTCGATTAATCCACTGACCAGATTCAGAAATGTTGTTTTGCCACACCCTGAAGGCCCCATCAGACATGTGACCTGTTTTTCGGGCATGTCAAGACTAAATTTGTCGTACACTTTTAAGGCATTATAGCCTTTTTCGCCCTTGAACTCTTTTGTCAGGTCTGTGACCCGCAGCGTCCCCTGCACAGCTATCCCTCATTTCCAGGCTTCCAATTTTTTTCTTAACGATAAAACACTCAAATCAAACAGAGCCGCTAAGGCAACCGCCACAGTCGTCCAGGCAAAAACCCCCGCAGTGTTAAGAAATACCCGCGCCGACTGCAGGCTTGTTCCCATTGACACAGGAGGCTGACTTAACACTTCAGCCATGATAACCACCCGCAAATTAAGCCCCAGTGCTGTTGAGCAGGCTGCCAGGACATAAGGCATAACCGAAGGAAGGTAGACATCCAAAAGCCTTCTCAGCCTGCGGACCCTGTACATGGCAGCCATTTCAATCAGCTTAGGGTCAACATTATCTACCCCGGTGATAATGTTGGTGTAAATAATCGGGAAAATAACCAGGAAGCCAACCAGCACAGGCGCTTTTTCCGTACCGAGCCAAATCAGTGCCAGCAGAATTACAGAAATGGGCGGGGCCGCTTTAGTTATCACCACCAGCGGACTGAACAGGTAGTACAGAGGTTTCCATAGCCCCGCCAGCACCGCAAAGACTGCCGCCGTCAAAAACGTCAGGCCAAACCCAACCAGGCTTCTGGTTGTGGTACTGAGTACCGCCGGCCAAAAGTTTTCGGAGCGTAGGATAAGGACAAGTTCCCGCCATGTTTCCCCGGGAGGAGGAAGCAGAATCCTCGCCCCCACAATCCTGGCAATTATCTCCCAGATGACCAGGAGAGACAGAACGGCTCCTGCGGTGTAAAGCTTATCTTTGGAAGTAAAAAGCTTCACTGGGCAGGCGTCCCCCTATCGACTCCGGTGCAAAGTCACGCAGGACTCTTAAATAAGCCTCAATTGCTCCCCGCGCCTCTCTTGCGGGAACAAACCGGATATTGCATCTGGGCAGCGCATTTTCCACAACCTTGGCGGTCATGCCTGTTTGCAGTTCCTCCGCCCATATTCCTGCTGTTTGCGGGTTACTGTTAACCCAGGCCGCGCTCTGCGCCACCTCATGCAAAAATCTGTCCACAAACTCCGGATAACCGTTAAGCACGGCGTTACTGATCAGCAGCGAGGCCTGCGGGTAGCTGACACCCAGTCCGGTTGCTGCTGCCCACGCCCGCTGCAGGTCCAGCACAGGCAAAACATCCTGCCTTCTCATCATCACCTGCGTTGCCGCCGGCTCCGGCAGAACAGCAGTTTTGACCCTGCCCGCAATCATTGCCTGGGCCAACTCCGTTCCGCTGCCCAGGTACCTTAATGTAATGTCCCGGTTCGGATTCAGGCCGTTTTGGGTCAACAAGTACCTGAACACCAGATCAGGCGTGAGGCCCCTGCCGAAAGTGTGGACTTCTTTTCCCCGCAAATCCTGCCAGCTCCGGATATTTTCATTGCTTACCATATACAGCATCCCCCAGGCATTAGCCGACACAAGCCTGTAAGGAACGTTTCTGTTGAACAGAACAGCCGCCAAGTTGGTGGGAACCATGGCAATGTCGGCTTCTCCCGACACTACCCTGGCCGCCATAAGTTCAGGGGAGCGGACCACTTCATAGCTGATGGTCACGTTCTTTCCCATGGAAGGCCGCTCTCTCAGCAGCCGGACGATACTTAAGGCCGGAACGCCATCCGGAACCGCCACCCGCACAGTAAGAGCAGGAACAGAACTCAACTGAACAGTCCTGGTCGCCGCTTCCCAGTTGACGCGCCAGCCCATGCCGGTGCCCAGAAAGCGCAAGGGAACCAGGACACGTCCATCGAGCAGCACCGGTGCTGCATCTATCCGAATCTCCCGGTCGTTGCTGACTGCAATAGCCTGATCTACGGTCAGTCTCAGGCTCGTATCACCATCAGTCACCGTAACAGTTCTTTCCCCCGCGTTCCAACTGACCCGGGCGCCAAGCCGTTCGGCAACAGCCCGGTAAGGCACCATAGTCCGGCCGTTGATAACCTGCGGCGAGACGTCAAGCGCTGTGCCCTCAACAACCACCCTGACCGGCCGCTGGCCGCCGGCATAAGCCACTGAAAAAACCGCAGCCAACAAAGCAACTACCAGCACCATCAGCACACTTGCCTTCCACACTTTTCCCTTCATAATCCGAACCTCCAACAACTAATATTTATTCTCACTGCTCTTTCTTCCCCTGCCGTGTTTTAGGTTGACGATGATAATCAATTTCATTTATAATTGGATTATACAGTTGATCTCTCGATAAAAAAGTATCCTTGATTACATTTTTTAAAAATATTTTTTGGAGGCGGAACTATGGACAGCATGTTCCAACTGCTCAACAGATGCAGCTTGTTTAACCACTTGTCGGTTGAGGAAACGGCAACCCTTTTAAGGGACATTGCCTTCAGTATCAGATGCTACAAAAAAAATGAGGTGATCTTTTCACCTCTTCACCCTGCGGATACGTTAGGGGTAATCCTGGAAGGAAGTATTGACGCGCAGAAGATTTTTGCCTCCGGAAAGGTTATCACGGTGAGCAGAAGGTTTCCCTGCGATCTGATTGCCGATGCTCCCATCTTTGCCAACATCAATTACTATCCATCGACTGTCACAGCTTGCGAAAACAGCCGCATCTGGCTGGTCAATAAAACCGAACTGTTAAAATTGTTTACCAGGGATAACAGGCTGATGGTGAAATTTTTAGAGTCTGTCTCAAACAGGGCGCTGGCTCTTAATAGCCTGATAGAGATTCTCTCTTTAAACTCTGTCCCCGCTAAAATCGCCTATTTTCTAACAATGGAACACAAAAATCAAAACAGCAACATCATCACACTGAGATTTCCTAAAAAATCTTTGGCCGAACAGATCAATGTGTCAAGACCCACCCTATCCAGGGAACTGAAGAAGATGCAACTCGGAGGTATCATTTCCTGCCATAAAAGAACTATTAAAATCCATAGCCTGGAAAAACTGGCCGACCTCTGCTCCCATTAAGCTGCCTGACAGGGCCAATGCAGCGCTTAGCAGATTTTGGGCTTATTGTTTACTGTTCAGCCAAATGGTATAATTTAACCGGGTTCATACGTTTCTTGGAATATGCAGCTGCACCATTCCCAATAAATTTGATTACAGAAGAGGACGCGCCGCCAGGGTTAAAAGATAAAATCCGAGAAGAGGGTGTGCCTTTGTGACCTACAAGGAATTAAAATCAAGTACTGCTCCTGACAGGGAAACGGCTCTGTCACTGCTTAAAAAATACTTGAAAAACGAGGGCCTGCTCAGGCACGCCTTGGCGGTGGAAGCGGTGATGGCCCATTTTGCCGGGCTGTTTGGCGAAGACAGGGAAAAATGGTCGGTAATCGGACTTGTTCACGACATTGATTACGAAATGTACCCAGACGAGCATTGCCTGAAAGCTGGCGAAATTTTAATGGACCATAACTGGCCGGCGGACTACATACGGTCTGTACAAAGCCATGGCTGGAAGATTTGCACGGAGATTGAACCGGTTCACCGCATGGAGAATGTGCTCTATGCCGTGGATGAGCTGACCGGCCTGATTGCCGCCACGGTCTATATGCGTCCTGACCGGAACATCGCGGGGCTTGAGGTAAGCTCCGTGAAAAAGAAATGGAAGCAGAAAAGTTTTGCAGCGGGGGTCAACCGCGAGGTGATTGAGGAAGGTGCCGCTAGGCTGGGCATGGAACTTGACACACTTATCGGGGAGACCATCAACGGTATGCGGCTGGCCGCCCGGGAGCTCGGACTGGCCGGCAAAGAGTGAGGTTTTAGAACCTGAATCTGCAGCATATTAAGGGTGAGGACGGTGATAACATTGACTAATGGTGCAAAAATTATAAGGAAGCGGCTACAACCGCTCCCTCATAATTGCATTTAGTTTCATAAATATATTTACAGCGTCTGCCCTACCCCTCAAGCCAAACGGTCACAGCCCGTGCGCCGCTGGCGGCACTGTTCATGCGAGCCAACTCCATCAGCAGGGCATTTATCTCAGCGTACAGCACCGCCGCCTCCGCTCCCTCAGTTACTTTAACCCTGGCGGTTAGCTGCCGGTGTTGTTCCAATTTTTGTCCGTATTCCGCGCTGATGTCTTCCGATATATGCCGTTCGTCAAGCACCCGTCCCAGTCTCAGCGCCTCAGCGATGAACATGCCGGCTTGCAGCCAAGGTACTTCGTAGCGGTACACCTTGATTAACCGCCCGTCGTCGGCCAGCGACACGCTGGCCACTGCCGCCGTCAACCCACGCCTCTCCGCGGCTTCCGTCAACTGCTGCGAAGCCTGCGGCAGGTCCGTCACGGACATCTTCAGCAGCGAGCCTTCCGTCACGCGTCGTTTCGGCATAAACACTTCCGGATCCGGGATGGTGGCCGGAGGCAGCGTGACGGTCATGAACCGCTGCTTTGCGGCAGCCGGCTCCGGCGTAATTACAGGGGCTGCCTGAGCGGTAGGAGTGGCAGGCCGGGGCGGCTTGACTCGCGCCGCAGTCGCCTTTCTTACCGGTGCGGCAACGTCAGGCTGCCGCTCAGCAGGGTCTGCGGCAACACCCTGTCCGTCCTTTGGTGGGTCGAGAGGGGCTAGTTTCGCCGGAACCTCTTCCTGTTTGGGCAGGGCGGGGGCTTTCGGCTCCTCAACCGGGCCAGGCAATGAACCATGCGGGGGCTGTATCACTACCTGGTTGACTGTAGGTTCAGTAGCGGCAGGTGGTGTCGCTTGCCTGTTTCCGCTCAGGTAACGTCCAAGCAACAGACTATTCATGCCCAGCAAAAAGATGAATGAAGCGGCGACCGCCAGCCTGCTGAACAAGGCAGGGCGATGGCTGGGCAGCGGTTCTGCCTGCAGCCGGTCCATCACCCGCAGAGCAAACCCTTCGGGCGCGGGATCGGAGGCCCGGCTTTCGCGCAAGGCAGCCAACAATGATTGCAGCTCTCTTGCTTCCCTGGCGCAGGCCCGGCACTCGTCCAGATGCCGCTGCAACAGTGCGGCTTTACCGGAGCAAAGTTCCCCGTCAAGCCAGTCGTTGCAAAGATTGTTCGCTGTCTTGCAGTCCACTTGTCGCGCCTCCTTCCTGCTTTGTGTCCGTTTTTAGAACGCTCCCAACCCCTTGAGGGGATTGGGAGCGTTGCTTCTTGCTGATTCTAAGCTGTTACTGGGCGGTGACGGTGACGGTCCGGGCTGTGGCATCCCAGGCGACTGTAGCCCGCAGGGCAAGCGCCACGAAACGGATGGGCAGCACGGTACGTCCGCCTTCGATGGAAGCAGCGACATCCATCGGGACAACCACGCCGTTGATGGTCATGTTCTTGTCACCGATGCGCAGCTGCACGACGCGGTCGCCGCGGAACAGGGTCACGGTGCGGCGTGCCGGATCCCAAATGATGTCGTCTTCGCTCACTCCGACTGCCAGCGCGGCAAAGCGCAACGGCAGCAGGGTGCGGCCTTCCCTGACGGTCGGCGCGGCATCAATAGCAGTGGTCACGCCGTCACGGACAAAGGAGAGGGCACCGATGGTGAAGACGGAGGTAGGACGGACCGGCACAGGGGGCACGGGCGGCACGGGTGCACCGACGCGGGCGTTGACAGCGGTAGCCAGGATAGCGTTGGGGTCAGCCCAGTTGGCGTTATTGTGCGCACGCACCCTGACAGTGATGTTTCCTTCCATCGCGGCACGGTGCACGTCGTAGTGCAGACGGTCAATGTAAATGGCGCTGGCCACGGAACTCGTTCCGGTAACGGTGAATCTTAATTGCCTGCCGTCAACCGTCAGTGTTTCGCTAACACGGATGTCTCCGGTGGCGACGCGGATCCGCGGCCTGACGGTTGTGTTGTTAAACGCCAGTCCTTCGGGAAGCTCCAGCCTGTATTCACCCATAAACAGGGTTCCCCGGGCGGCCTCGGTGATGGTAATGTCGCCGGCCGCCTGGTCGAGGCCGGGGTAGGCGAGGTTGACAGAGATGCCGCTGGCGGAGACCGGCCGGGCAATCCTGCCGATAACAACGTTGTCGGTGGCGCCCAGGGTACCGCTGACGGCAACCCTGATGTCGCCTGCCTCAGCACCGGCATCAGCCACTACACGGAAGTCCCGGATTCTCAGTTCAGTGGCACCACCCCAATCGCCAGTTTCAAACCAAGCGCTTCTGTTGTCGTTAAAGCGGTTAATAGTGACAGTTCGATTTTCCGTCCAGCCAGCGGTTCCCACTCTGCTGTCAACAACAAATTGGACGCCGTCGGCAAACCTGGCGTTGCTCAGCGCCAGCACGACAATCCTCGGCTGCGGCAGCGCGGCGCCGCCGGTAGCCCTCAGGTTGAAGCGGGCGGTGCCTTCGGTTACCTGAACGAGTCCGGCGGGGCGCCCGGCGAAAATGGTTCCGCCGGTGTTGGCGGCGCCGGTCACTTCAACGGCGGTAACACCAACGGTGGCCACGGTGACAGTGGTGGTCGGCAGCACGGTATCGGCAGTAACGCTGCGAACCCTGACGGTGATATCACCGGTCACGCCGGGGCTAACATTCAGAACCGGGAAAATCTCGATTCTGCCTGCAAAAACATTGGTGGGGGCTTCAACCGTAAAAGTGGCGCTGCGGGTACCATCAAGTACAGCCGTGCCAGTCAGTCCGGTAGGAGAACCGGTCACCCCCGGGGCGGCGAAAAAGGTCACACCTTCGGTAAGGATGTCCAGGTAGACACGCTCTGCTACCAGCAGGCTTGCCGCAGCGCCTTCCTGGATGGTAATCGTGGCGGCGGTCCTGTTGTTGCCCATCTGGACCAGCCGGGCGGCGGCGGCGGTAACGGTGACGGCGCGCGGCGCCACTCTGGCGATGGTGCGGGTATCGCTTTCAATCCAGCGAACAGCACCGCCGGCGGCAAGGCCGTAAACTTCAACCGCGGCCCTGATGTCGCCGGTGACGGCGGTAGCGATGTTCAGTCTGCTGAAGTTCTCAGTAGCGAAGCCAAAGGTGACTGAATCTCTGTAAATGCTGGAAACGACGCTGACACGCAACATGCTGTCGCTGGCTTCTTCAAATCGAAGACCAGTGGCGTTAATGGATGTGACATACTGTCCGAAGTTAGTATATGTCGGTCTGTTGTTAAAGGTCACCCCTTCCGGGAGCCGTACCAGTACATGAACCCTCTCGACAGGAGCACCCCAGGAAGCATCTTCCCTTTCTGCAGCGGTAATTGTGCCGCCAGTCTGGTTGCTGCCGACACGGACGGTATTAAATCCTGAACTAAAAATGTTGAAGGGCGCTGTACTCGCCGCCGCCGGGGCGGCCAGGCCGGTCAACAGCGTCATGACCATGGCCAGAACCAGCAGGACTGAAATTCTTTTTCTGTTCTTCATTGTTAAGCTTCTCACTCCTTATTTTTAGTTTCCTCTCCCTGCGGGGATGCTTCCCCGCGACAACACGACATACACAAACGACTCGCTTGCTGTTTATGTACCCCCCACGCATCCCCCCTAAACCTTCGAATGTTGGCTTACTGCCAACTGCTTTGGCAAAAATTATGTGACCTAAAATGGTTAGACACAGCGGTGAGGAGAAAAAGTTCCCGCCGCAGAAAAATTTTTCACTAAAATTTCGCTAGCGGAAACCCCTGCCCTTAGGCATAAAGCCGGACTTGCGGACAATCGTAAAAAAAGCCCCGGTATCATTACCAAGGGCAAATGGAGTGAAGAGTTCATAAAGAACTCCCGTGGCCTTAATATAACACAACGATACCTTCATGTCTACACCTTACCCGAATACATCTTACCCGAAGACAACCGTGATGCTCTTCATTGCCATGGTCATGACCATGCGTCTCAGTCATAAAGCCCCTGAGCTGGGCACTGCGCCCCACGTTGCAACAGCAGTCGGGCCGCGTTGTAGTCTTGGTCCCAGTCCGCTTTGCACGCGGGGCATTCCCTTCGGATGTTCGAGGAGGAGTTCCATTTTTCCTGCCACCCGCAGGCATGACATTCTTGGGTGATGTGTTTGGGATCCAGCTTTGTGAATATAACGCCTTCGCGCTTACAGGCGTTTTCTATCTGTGAGCGAAGGATGCCGGGAGATACAACGGTCCGCAAGGTATCGGCGTCGGTCGTCAGGTACGCGCCGTCTTCCGGGGGCTTTTTCTTTTTAATTTTTGCCAGGTCAAAATCGTCAATAAAAACTTGGCTGTAGTCTCTGGTCAGCCGTGCCGCAAATATGCGGTATATCTCTCTGCGGCGGCGCCGGACCTGATCACGCAAATTGGCTTGCCAATGGTACAGGTGCAGTTCGCGCTTCTTCCAGAAGGACAGGGCTTCATAGACGTTTTCGTCACCCGCGAACCGTCTGTCTCGCCATTCGTCCAAAAAACTTAACAGACGTTTCCGAGAGCGCCATTTATCCAAGTGTGCCGCGCTGGTTTTCAGCCACTCCGGCGGTTGATTTTCTATCATAAACTGGGAAAGTGTCGCTTTGGCTTCATTGAAATAGTTGTCGCGGATGGATTGCAGGTCGTTTAGCTTGAAGAAAGGAGCGATTATGTCCCGGTCGTTCAGAAGCAACTCTCCGTGTCGCCCGTCTTCGTCAACCCAGTAGGCGACCCTTACCCCACCGTCTATTTTTCGCCAGCCAAGGTTGATGCCGACCATCGGACGGACGCCCCTGTGAACGCCTTCTTTCGGCAGCGTATGAGCCGGCGGCGCTACAGTGACGACCAGCTTATAAGTCGCTTTGCCGGCAACTTGCTCACAAATCAGGGACGCGCTGCGTATTTCTCCGCCTGCCGGCAACGGCCGGTGCAGGATAAGCGGCAGCTCAACCCAGACCGGAGATCGTCCCTCAGTTCGCACCCTGAAGCGAACTGTTGTCCGGGCTGCTTTGCGCCGTACCGCTCGGACAGGGTGTTCCCAGGCGTCGCTATGCACCGGGGCTATCTGGAGCAAAGGGCTGGTGCAATCGAAAACGGCAGCGACGTCTAAGCCGTTCTGCCAGCGGACGGTGAGTTTGCCTGTGCCGTCAGCCTTGTGATAACCCGTGAAGCTCCACTTTTTGATGGCGGCTTTGCGGGCAGCGTCATACGCGGCTTCTACGTCGCCGTAGTTGCACCAATACAGGCCGCTGTCAGCGCGGGCGGCTTTGCGGGCGGCTATCCATTGTGCTTCAAGGGCGTTTAGCTTTTCCCGGTTTTTTTCTGTCAGCGGCTTGCGGTCTTTCTTGTTTTGCTCCCAGAGCGCGCGCAGTTCGGCTTTGGCGGCCTTTATCTTTAGCTTAAGCTTGGCGTCCGTCTGTCCGGTGCGGGTTTTCTGCCGCTCTTTTTTAAGTTCTTCCCGCATTTGGCTTATGTGCACTTCCAGGTGTGCGGCTTCAATGTCGCCCGGCAAAAGCAGCGTCAATAGGGACTCTTGTCGGATCGGCCGGTCTATTTCAACCAGCTTGTTCCAGTAGCGGTTGCGCAAACGCAGTGCTTCCCGCAGTTCTTCCTGGCCGGATGTGGGCGGTAGACAACCGTATTCGTATACGCGGCACGGCTTGGCTTTGCGTCCGAAAGGCATGTTGACTTCTCCTTCCGAGGGCAGTACAATAATGCTCAGCCCCCACCTCTCTAGCACCTTTTTTGCATCTCCAAAGAGGTTAATTGATCACAACCGATTAAAGAAGAAATGAATGCTTAGAACAAGTAATTGAAAAGATATACTATGTGCGTGATTTAAAAGAAGATACGCTGGATATCCAAATAATCTTTCACTAAGAGTATCACGCATGGCGTTAAAAGGAGGTGATGCCCATGAAGCTCAATGAGAGACCCAATAGACTAATTAATGAAAAAAGCCCTTATCTATTGCAGCACGCTCATAACCCCGTAGACTGGTTCGCTTGGAGCGAGGAAGCGTTTGCTAAAGCAAAGGAAGAAGATAAGCCTCTTTTCTTGTCTATTGGGTATTCCTGAGTATTCATTTGTCAACTTGCCACTGGTGCCATGTGATGGAAAGAGAGTCTTTTGAGGATGAGCAGGTGGCCGAGGTGCTGAACCGGGTTTTTGTCTGTGTTAAGGTGGACCGCGAGGAGCGGCCTGATATCGACAGCATATATATGACCGCCTGTCAGGCCATGACCGGCAGCGGCGGCTGGCCGCTTACCATCCTGATGACACCTGGCAGGCGGCCGTTTTTTGCCGGCACTTATTTACCCAAACAGTCGCAACCGGGCCGGATAGGCCTCGTGGAGCTGGCAGAGCGTGTGGAGTTGCTTTGGCGGACGGCAAGAGAAGACATTGAGCAGACGGCGGCCAATGTCCTTGATGGTTTACAGGCGGCTAACAGCGTAAACCCGGGCGAGAATTTAGACGAGGATATCCTGCACTTGGCTTACAGGCAGCTGGCAGCGCGCTATGACTCGAAATACGGCGGATTCGGGGACTCACCTAAATTTCCCACCCCTCATAATCTTACTTTTCTGTTGCGTTACTGGCAACGTACCGGTAAGACAGAGGCTCTGGAAATGGTGAAAAATACTCTGACACAGATGTCCATGGGCGGCATTTACGATCATCTGGGATTTGGTTTTCACCGCTACTCTACCGACCGGGAGTGGTTGCTGCCGCATTTTGAGAAAATGCTTTATGACCAGGCGCTTCTTTCAATAGCTTTCCTGGAGGCTTATCAGGCTACAGGCCAAAGCAGCTTTGCCGATACCGCAAGGGAGATTTTTGCTTATGTACTGCGCGACATGTCCGGCCGGGAAGGGGGGTTTTTCTCAGCCGAAGATGCCGACAGCGAAGGTGAGGAAGGCAGGTTCTACGTCTGGTCGGCGGCTGAAATACAGTCCATTGTGGGGGAAGAGGACGCCGCACTGTTCTGCAAAGCATATAATATCCGCCGTGAGGGTAATTTTTTCGATGAGGCGACACGCCGCCTGACGGGAAAAAACATTCCTCACCTGACCATGTCGACGGAGGCACTGGCGCAAATGACTGGCGCGGAACACCGGGAGCTGGGCGACAGGCTTTCCAAAATACGAGAAAAGCTGCACCAGGTACGCTACAAAAGAGTTCATCCTTACAAGGATGACAAAGTGCTTACGGACTGGAACGGCCTGATGATCGCCGCCCTGGCCGTTGGCGGCCGGTTACTGGACAGCGGCAGCTTGACAGAGGCTGCCCGGAAGGCCGCTCTGTTTGTCCTGACCAGGCTGAAAAAAGACGGCCGGCTGCTCAAGCGTTACCGGCAAGGGACTGCCGCCCTGCCGGCGCACCTGGATGATTATGCCTTTATGGTTTGGGGGTTGCTTGAGCTTTATGAAACAACGTTTGAGCCTCAATACCTTAAAGAAGCACTGGCTCTGAACCAGACTCAGTTAGACCATTTTTTTGACAACAGCAGCGGCAGCTTTTTCTTTACTGCCGATGACACCGAGGAAATATTGGTACGGCAGCGGGAGTTCTACGACGGAGCCGTTCCCTCCGGCAATTCACTTGCCGCCCTGAACAACCTGCGCCTGGCCGGATTGACCGGCAATACCAAGCTGGAAGATACGGCCCTTGGCATTCTCCGCGCCTGTGCCGGCGATCTGCACCGGCAACCGGCAGCCCACACGCAAATGCTGGCCGCGGTCAGTTTTGCCCTTGGGCCGTCTCTGGAAGTAGTCATTGCCGGCGAACCTGCGGCCGCCGACACCAAAGATATGATCAGGGAGCTGCGTTCACGCTTTATCCCCAACATGACCGTTTTGCTGCGTCCGGCAGGAAAACAGGGCAGTGAACTGACAGAGCTCGCGCCGTTTTGCGGAGCCATGTCAGCTGTAGACGGCAAAGCGACCGCCTATGTGTGCCGTAACAACTCCTGCCAGCCGCCCGTTACTGATGTCGGTCAGTTAAAGGCGCTCCTCGCACGCTAGCCAAGCCTGTTTCGCAACAAGGTGTTAACCAGCTCCGGGTTTGCTTTGCCCCTGGTCTGACGCATCACCTGTCCCACGAGAAAGCCCAGTGCCTTATCTTTGCCGCCTTTGTAATCATCCACCGACTTGGGGTTCTCCGCGACAACTTGGTCAACAATGGCTCCCAGGGCTTCCTGGTCACTAATCTGGAACAGTCCTTTTTCGCTGACAATTTCCCCCGCTCTCTTGCCGGTGGTGAAAATTTCCTCCAGAACGGTCTTAGCCATGGTGACGCTGATCGTTCCGTCGTTCTGCAGCTTCAGCAGCTCGGCGAGATGTGACGGAGTCAGTTTGCTTTCGCGGATCTCCAGCCCCAGCGCTTTCAGGTGTCTGGTAATATCTCCCATCAGCCAGTTAGCCACCGCCTTGGCATCCCGGCTGGTGGCTGCTGTTTCCTCAAAGAAATCAGCCATGGCCGGAGCAGCGGTAATCACGGCGGCGTCATACTCCGGGATGCCAAGTTCCGCGACGTAGCGTTTCCGGCGCTCATCCGGCATTTCCGGCAAGGAGCGGCGTATCTCTTCCACCCAGACGGAATCAATTATTACCGGCACCAGGTCCGGGTCAGGGAAGTAACGGTAGTCATGAGCTTCCTCTTTGGAGCGCATGGAGAAAGTATGTCCCTTGTCCTCATCCCAGCGCCGCGTTTCCTGTACCACCCGCCTGCCGGCGTCAAGCTCGGCGCCCTGGCGCTGCACCTCAAATTCAAGGCCGCGCTGGACCGCCTTAAAGGAATTCATGTTTTTTATCTCCGTCCGCGTGCCAAAAGCGCTGCTTCCGACCGGCCGCAGGGAAATGTTGGCGTCGCAGCGCAAAGACCCTTCCTCCATTTTCACGTCGGAGACACCGGCGTACTGCACAATGCTTCTCAGCTTTTCCAGGTAAACCCTGGCTTCCTCCGGGGAACGAAGATCCGGCTCTGAGACAATTTCAAGCAGCGGGATACCGGTACGGTTGTAGTCGGCAAGCGAATAGTCACTGTACCCGGCGTGAACCAGCTTGCCCGCGTCCTCTTCCAGGTGGACGCGGGTGATACCGATACGCTTTACCTTTCCCTCCACCTCGATTTCCAAATAACCATCCAACGCCAGCGGCAGGTCGTACTGGGAAATCTGGTACGCTTTGGGCAGGTCCGGGTAAAAGTAATTTTTGCGGTCAAACTTGGCAAAGGAGGGTATCCGGCAATTAAGCGCCAGCGCTGCCTTCAGGGCGTACTCTACCGCCCGCCTGTTCAACACCGGCAGTGTTCCCGGGAAGCCAAGGCAGACGGGACAGACCTGTGTGTTGGCATCTTTACCGAAAGCCGTCGGGCAGGAGCAAAAAATCTTGGACTTGGTGGCCAGCTCCACATGCACCTCGAGGCCGATAACCGTCTCGTAACTGCTCAAAGGCCGGACCCCCTTTGACCGGGATTCTCTGGCCTTGCCTTCTTCAGGCCGCTGTGCTGTTCATAAGCATAGGCAACACGCAGGAGCGTTCCCTCGTCAAAAGGCTTGCCAATCAGCTGCATCCCCACCGGCAGTCCGGAAATATAACCGCAGGGCAAACTGAGCGCCGGCAGGCCGGCTAGGTTAACGGGTATGGTACAGATATCGTTCATATACATGGTCAGCGGATCCTCCACCGCTCCTACCGGAAAAGCAACGCTGGGCGTCGTCGGTGTCAGGAGCACGTCATATCCGGTAAACGCTTCGTCAAAATCGCGCTTCACCAGTGTCCGAGCCTGCAGCGCTTTCAGGTAATAAGCGTCATAGTAGCCTGAACTGAGCGCGTAAGTGCCAAGCATGACCCGCCGCTTTACTTCCGGGCCAAAGCCCTGGCTGCGTGTCTTTTTGTACTGCTCCCACAAATTGTCCGCATAGGCCCGAAAGCCGTACTGAACGCCATCGTAACGGGCCAGGTTGCTCGAGGCCTCCGCCGGAGCAATCAGATAATAAATAGGGATGCCGTATTCCGTGTGGGGCAGGGAAATCTCTTCCGCCTCCGCGCCAAGGGATACAAGCACCGCCAAGGCCTGTCTGACAGTGTCCTTCACGCCTTGCTCTATGCCCTCGGCAAAATATTCCCGCGGCACACCGATTCTGATTCCCTTGACACCGTCTTCAAGATGAGCTGTGTAATCGGGTGTCTCCACGACGGCTGAGGTAGAATCGCGCCGGTCATGGACAGCTATGGCCGACATAACCAAAGCACAGTCCCGCACATCCCGCGTAAACGGTCCGATCTGGTCAAGAGAAGAAGCAAAAGCCACCAGACCGTAGCGGGAAACGCGGCCGTAGGTCGGCTTCAACCCCACCACTCCGCAAAACGCGGCCGGTTGCCGGATAGAGCCCCCGGTATCTGAGCCCAGCGCGAACAGCGCCTGACCGGCGGCTACCGCCGCGGCGGAACCGCCGCTTGAGCCGCCGGCAACACGCGTTGTGTCCCAAGGGTTACGAGTGGTAAAGTATGCTGAATTCTCAGTGGACGAGCCCATGGCAAACTCATCAAGGTTGGTTTTGCCCAGCAGAACGGCACCGCTTTGCCGCAACAGCTCAGTTACTGCGGCATCGTACGGAGGCACAAAATTGTCCAGTATCCTGGAAGCGCAGGTTGTGCGGATTCCTCTGGTGCAGATGTTATCCTTAAGAGCCATCGGGATACCGGCCAGCGCTCCCACCGCTTCCCCGGCGGCACGCTTCCGGTCCGCTTCCTCCGCTTCTGCCATGGCCTTATTATCCGTCACCGTCAAAAATGCATGAATAGCTTCATCAGTTTCTTTGATTTGTTGCAGTGCAGCAGCCGCCAGCTCACAGGCGCTGATGTCACGCCTGTTCAGCGTTTCCAGGGCGGAAGCAACGGTCATGTCAGCAAACAATCTGCCGCCCCCCTACTCTATGACCCGCGGCACGCGGAACATCCCGTCTTCCTCCACGGGAGCATTGGCCAGCGCCTTTTCCCGCGGCAGGCAGGGAAGAACTTCGTCTTCACGAAAAACGTTGCGCAGTGGCAAAACATGCGCCGTCGGCTCTATGCCTTCCGTTTCCAGTTTCTTCAGCTTGTCCGCATATTCCAGGATGGCGTTCAGCTGTTCAGTGTACAGCCGAGTCTCCTGTTCGGATATTTCCAACATCGCCAGACGGGCTACATGAGCCACTTCCTCACGGGTAATCTTCACCTGCAACCTCCCCCTTTATATACAGGAATTGCTTCGACTTGTTGATTATAAACCAAATTCCGCCTTTCAGCAACGTATTGCAAAAAAGCCCGCCTGTTGAAAACCAGTAAAGCCTTTTATATACAGCCATCCCTGACGGTGTTATAATAGATTGACAATTCCGTCAAAAGGATGTGAAAAGCATGGAAGATTTTGCGCAGGAGATAAAAAACTTCGTCCGGCAACTGGGAGCCGTTGCCGCAGGCATTGCACCTGCTCAGCGTTTTGCGGATGCTCCCGCGGGACACCGTCCCACAGACTATCTGCCCGGGGCAAAAAGTGTGATTACCTTCGCCTACAACTTAAACAGGGGAGCTGTAAACAACCTGCCGGTTTCCAGGAATCAGTATATGCAGGAATTTGAGGCAGCAAACGGGCAGCTGGCTCAGATGGCGCATAAAACCGCCCGTTTCCTGGAAAGCAGGGGTTTTGAAAGCATTGCATTCGGACCGGACGCCTCTATAGGAGACTATTCCAGGTTAAAAGGGGATTTCTCGCATAAACATTCCGCCGTGTTATGCGGTCTTGGCAATTTTGGCATCAGTAATTTAATCATTACTCCCGCATATCGTTCCCGCATCCGTCTGGCCAGCGTGATAACCGAAGCCGACCTGCCCGCGGACGAACCGGCCGGGACGCGCGAATGTGAAAAGTGTTTGAAATGTGTCAAGGTCTGCCCTTCCGGCGCTTTAAGCGGCTGGAAAGGAAATTATTCCCCCCGGACAGGGTGGGCAATCAACAAAGAAAAGTGCGCCCACTACATCTTTGTAGTGCTGCAGGGGAAACGCTGCGGGATGTGCGTTAAGGTGTGTACTGATTTGCAGGAAGAAACAACAGATGCTATGAAACTAGAACAGTGACAGAAACAACTCCGTAATTTGGGGATCAAACTGGCTGCCCTTACAGCGTTTTATTTCTTCCAGTGCTTCCTCACGGTTTACGGCTTTACTGTAAGGCCTGTCATTTGTCATGGCATCAAACGCATCCACAACAGCCAGGATCCTGCATTCAACCGGGATTTCCTCCCCGGCGATCCCTAACGGGTAGCCGGAACCATCCCATCTTTCATGATGTTTAAGGATTAGTTCTGCCACCGGAGCCAGAGACGGGGAGGACATGGCAATTCGATAACCCTTTTCCGGGTGCTGACGCATCACCATCCATTCATCTTCATTTAGTTTTCCTGCCTTATTGAGGATATGGTCCGGTATGCCAACCTTACCCAAATCATGAACCTGGGCCAACAACGCCAAATTAGAAAGCTGAACCGCTGAGATACCTGCAAGCTCCCCTATTTTAAGTGACAAATCGGCCAGCCGCTGGGCATGCCCTTCTGTAAGATAGTCACGCTCTGCCAGCGCAGACATTAAGGCCTTTAGTATCTGACTGCGGGCGCTGCTGCTTTGCAGGAGTTTATTGCTGTACATAAAATCACCGGCGTGTCTTAGGGTTTCCTTGAGGGTAGTTTCCGGATTTTCTGCAACCGCCAGGCCGATAGATATGCTTAACGGGAATTCAGGATGATCACTGTTGTATTGTTCTATGTTTTCTTTAATCCGGCTGAGAGCTTCGTCTGCAGCCCGCTGATCAGTTCTCGGCAGTATCGCGGCAAACTCATCCCCGCCTATACGTGCCAGGACATCACTTCCCCGCAATGATTGCTTTAGGATAAAAGCGCAGGTTCTAAGAATCTCATCGCCTTTTTCATGACCCAGGGTATCGTTGATTAACTTAAGGCCGTCGAGGTCAGCGGAGATAACAGCTATCGGGTACTCGCGCCCGCAGCTCTGGCGCTTCAGTTCTTCCTCAAAAAAAGCCCGGTTATAAATTGCGGTAAGCTGGTCATACAGGCAGAAGTATTTTAATTGCTCCTCATTACGTTTGCGTTCAGTGATATCACGGATAAAGGCTACCACTTCATCTCTACCGCAAATCATAAATCTTGCCTCAAAATCCTGCATCCCGGCGGCTGTTTCCAAATCATATTCCATGGTTTGCAACTCACCTGTTCTCAGGGTTTCCTCAATGCAATACAAAAGTTTTGAAGATGCGAAATCCTGCGGCAAAACTTCCGGCACATTGCTACTGAAAAAGCGGTCTTTCTTTTGCAGCAACCTGGTCTGTTCATTGTTCAGCAAGTCAACAATTCGCCCTTGCCTGGTAAAGCGAACCAGTGTATCCGGGATCGTGTCAATAATTGAAGATTTTAACATCTCGCTTTCACGGAGGGCTGCCTGTTCACGCACAAGTTCAGCATGATAATAAGCGCTCTCCAGAACAGAGGGAAGCTGAAGCAAATAATCCTTTCTCTTTACCAAATAATCAAAAGCGCCCAGGCGAAGTGCCCGTACAGCTGATTCTTCATCTCCGTGGCCGGTTACCAGCACCACCGGCAAGGCCGATTTGTACTGCTGCAGCAGTTCCTTCAGCATATCGAGTGCAGAAAAGCCGGGCAGGCAGAAATCAAGCAACAGGATATCATACTTTTCCGGGTGTCCGTCTATCGGATGAAGGGCAGCCAAGGCAGCCTCGGGAGAATAGACCGCTTCCAGCTGAATATGCGGCGCATATCTGGCTAAATGGTATTTGGTCAGATCAATATCTGCCATATTGTGTTCTACGTATAAGACTCTGATAGGACGTTCCCTGCGGGCTCTCTCTGCGCAAAACCTGGAAATAGCGGACTCCAGGGTCTTTGGCAGCAGGTCGAGGTATTCTCCCCTCTTGACAATGTAGTCATCAGCTCCGGCCCTAAACGCTGAAACGGCTGCCGCTTCGTCCCCGGAACCGGTTAAAACTATTACAGGTAGCGGCAAAGCATTTTCGCGAATCTCCGTTAACAGCTCCAAACCGTTGCCATCCGGCAGCCTTAAATCAATTATGGCCGCATCGTATGCTTCATCGGAGGCCAGACGGGTGCGCGCTTCCAGCAAAGTGCCGGCAGCTGTCAGCGATATTTGAGGCGAATCCCTGGATAACTTTTTATACAGCAGGTCAGCGTCATGGATATGGTCTTCCACATAAAGAACCCTCATCTCCGAGCCTCCCTCCCCAAATTGTCCGGGAAGTCCTCCGTGCTTTCCAGTGTCCGTTTGTTTAACATCAGCCAGTAAAGTTCAACCTGTTGAGCAACTGAGATAAACTCGGCCAATTCCACCGGTTTGACAATATACGAGTTTGCTCCCAGCTGGTAAGCTTTCTGTATGTCACCGTCTTCAGCTGAAGAAGTTAAAACAACAACCGGAACAGTATTGTAAACCGGATGCTCCTTAAAACCGCGCAACACTTCCAGTCCGCTTATTTTCGGCAATCTTAGGTCAAGGAGCATTACAGCCGGCCGTGCCTCACCGGCATCCCACCTGGCAATCCATGACAGAGCTTCTTCTCCATCACGGGCAATCTGTACCGGATTGACAAAATTGCCTTTCTTAAAAGCCAGAAGGATTAAATCAAGGTCAACAGGATTGTCCTCCACCAACAGGATAGACGGCACATTTTGTTTTCCCTGCATTTAATCAACCATCCTGTTTCGGTATTTCAAAGAAGAAAGTCGCTCCCAGTCCCGGTTCACTTAGTGCCCAGGCTTTCCCGCCCATCCGCTCAACAGCCTTGCGAACCATAGCAAGACCGACACCCGACCCGGGGAAATCTTCCAGTCTGTGCAAGCGTTGAAACATTTCAAAGACCTGTTCGGCATATTTTTTATCAAATCCGACACCGTTATCTTCCACCGAGACAATATAAGCCCTTTCAGTCTCATCAACCTTAATTTTAATTTTCGGATTTTTCACTTTACTGGTAAATTTCAATGCATTATCCAATAAGTTTCGCACAACCATTTTCAAAGCCGCCGCATCAATAAACAGTTCTTCGTTTTGCACATGGACTGATACACTTGCACCGCGTGCCTGTATCTCCTGCTGACATTCTCCCAGCAACTGAGCAACTACGTCCCTGATACTCACCTTGTCCTTTTTCCAGGGGTGCCGCTCAAGACGGGCATAAGCAAGCATATCGTCAATCAGCCGGTTCATCCAGGCTGTTGACTGACGGATATTACTTAAAAAAGTTCGTCCAGGTGTATCAAGTTGTTCCGCATGGTCCTCAAGCAACAGCCGGCTGTAACCGTCAATCCCCCGCAATGGTGCTCTGAGGTCATGAGAAACTGAGTAGGCAAACGTCTCCATCTCGCGAACCTTGCATTCAAGTTGCACCGTTCGCTCCCTTACTCGCAGTTCCAGTTCCTCATTCAAACGTTGAAGCGCAGCGTTTATCCGTTCAAGAGCAAGGAAAGCAGATCCGACTACGGTTCCGACAATCGTAAAGAAAGCTGCCCGGTACAGCCAGTTTATAGTTACCTGCATTTGTCCCGTTGTCACATCCAGAGGCATCAGGGGGCCCAGAATGATTCCCCCCACCAGCCCGGAGATTAGCCCTCCTGTCGTTTTAAAAAGAACAGCGGCAATAATTACCGGCACATACATGGAGTGAGTAAAAACAAGCCTGGTGCCGCCGGTAAAATAAACAAAAAACCCTGTGCCTAACTGCAGGATTAAAATAATCAATATTGCAGCAAGTTTTTTCTTTCGATTGACGGCAGGCCAAGCTCTTAAGAAATCAGTAAGTCCCCGTTTGCTCACTGACGATCCCCCTCAAAAGCTACCATGCTTCGATGCTCTTCCAAATAAACAATTCTTCTGCATAATTAGCAAAATTTCCTTCTCCGGGGACATAACTCTTCATTATCATTTGTATTTCAGCCGCCAGCGGGTAAACTCAAAAATTGCCGCCAGCGCGGCAAGCAGCATCAATAAGGGGAAAAATTTGATGGCCGGAGAATCAGAAGCCGTAATCGGGTTGACCGGATGCATCACGCGCGTCATGTTGCTGCGGACAAGAAGCACGGCAACGGCAAACGCTGCGTTAGCCACTGCTCTAAAGTTTATGTCGCCGCCCCGTACCAGGTATTCTTTGCCGGCGCCCAGCACCAGCACCGTCAAAGCGGCAACGGTCAACGGCTCCGTCCAGTACAGCCCGCCCCAGACAACCTGCATGGCTATGATGGAAAGAATTACTCCAACGAACCAAACGGCCACTGACCAAAGGCCCAGCTCCGCCGACCAGTTGCCCAAAGATTTGTTCCCGCCAGCCAGGTAGGCAAGCCCCAGTCCGCCGGCCGCGTAGATGGCGATTAGTCCGGCCATGCTAACCGTCACGTGAAAATAGACCAGCCTGATTTTTCCGCCCAGGGTCTGTTCGACTGGGGAAAACAGCAGCAGGACAGCGCTCGCCGCCAGGAACAACAGGACGATTTTCCAGCCTCTGGTCATTTGGCATCCCTCCGGACAAACAAAAGATAAGTTCATCATTTTTCATCCAATCCGATTGAGGTTGAATGACGCTATTCCACATTTCCTTTAGTTTTTCCTTCCTGGTGCTGAGTCACTGCGGCTCCAGCGTCCTGCACCACTGAGTAAAAATCACCCACCTATAACCGTTATAGATGGGTGACGCTTTTACCTTTCCCTGATTTGTATGGTTTTGTTCCCAACCAAACCAGATACCAAAAAGGCTGATTTATAGCAGACCAGCTTTTGCCAGTACCCGCTTGAGCAAAACCGCGGCCTGCGCCCGGGTAAGACTGGCAGCAGGAGCAAGTTTTCCTTCCGGGGTTCCTCTGATGATCCCGGTTTGCACCGCCGAGGCCATGGTGGTGCGCGCCCAAACGCCCACATCACCGGCATCACGGTAGGATCCCAGAATAACTTCCGGTGCCTGTGACACAACGCTGCCTAGGTACTGCAGCAACCTGACCGTCAAAACTGCAGCCTCCTCACGGGTGACGCTCCTCTGAGAGCCAAAGGTCCCGTCCGCGTAACCGGCCACGAGCCCCGCCGCTGCAGCTGTCCTCACCGCTCCGGCATACCAGGCATCGGACGACACATCAGTGAAAGTTTTTACTGCCGCGTCTTTCACTTTGTGTCCGGCAAATTCCAAGGCATTGACCATCATGGCGGTAAACTCCGCCCTGGTAACGCTTCTGTTCGGGGCGAAGCTGCCACCAGGCAGGCCGTTCACAATATACCGTGCGGTCACAACCTCGATATCGTTTCTTGCCCAGTGGCTTGCCAAGTCGCTAAAAGCACGCGCTTCTTCGAACACGGCATAGCGGGAAAAGCCCGTGAGCCTGACCCGGACGGTGTTGGTAACAATGTCCGCCTTACCTCCGATATAGCGCCACTTGTTTTGCTCCCATCTGTAGATCCCCAGGCGCATTGGGTTCTGCACCCGCTGCGGGTCGTAAGTCAGGACTAGGTACAGCTCACCTTTCAAGTCCTCTACGCGGTTATCCTGTTTTACGCGGGCGTCAACATCTACATCCGCGCCGGCCGGCCGGAGATGCGCCGGAGATGGCGGCAGGGGACCCGTGCCTGGAACAACGGAGATGACAATGCTACTACGGGGATTCTGCACCAGGAGGGATTGCGCCAACTTGGTCGGGAGAATAACTGTAGCCTGAGGGGTATTGATCCGCACTTCGCGGCCAAGATCCCGCATTTCCTTTAGCGCGTCAGTGCCAACTATCACTCCCTGCTTGGCTTCCGCCGCGGAAAAGTCCTTTGTAAAATCCGCGCCCGCAGCTCCCCGAACTTCCGGCGCAGTGACGGCCGGCGCAGCAGGAGCTGCATCAACCCAGCCGACTGGCGCAGGGACGGGCGCCAGCGCCTTCACCGTAAGGTTAAACACCGTGGTTTCGCTGGCCGTCCCCTTGCTGATGGTGGCGGTCAGGGTAACCTGCCTGTCGCCTTGGGTGTGGGTGGGACGCGTTACCTTGCCGTCATTCCCGATTACGCCCGGCTCATTGCTCTGCCAGGTGATGGTGGTTCCTCTGGCACCGCTTGCCGACAGCGCTAGGTCGCTTGTAATGTTGTCGGGCGCCGTATTCGCTCCCTTGATAACATCAAAGGTCAGCGCCGCTCTGTCTGCCGCCACGGCTTCAGCATCGCTCTGTGGCAGCGCCTTCACCGTAAGGTTAAACACCGTGGTTTCGCTGGCCGTCCCCTTGCTGATGGTGGCGGTCAGGGTAACCTGCCTGTCGCCTTGGGTGTGGGTGGGACGCGTTACCTTGCCGTCATTCCCGATTACGCCCGGCTCATTGCTCTGCCAGGTGATGGTGGTTCCTCTGGCACCGCTTGCCGACAGCGCTAGGTCGCTTGTAATATTGTCGGGCGCCGTATTCGCTCCCTTGATAACATCAAAGGTCAGCGCCGCTCTGTCTGCCGCCACAGCCTGGGCATCGGTCATAAAGACAGAGGCCGTGAGAAAATTGGAATAGTCTACCCGGTCGCTCACCATATCCCCGGTACCCGATGGGTTGGTTGTTGCGTGGTTCGGGCCGGACGCCGCACCCCAGAAGTTGTATTTGGCGTATACCGTTAAATTCACAGTAACGTTCTGTACTCCGAAGTTAGTATTGCCGGTGATGTCATTGCCCTGCCCCGCAGGGCCGCCTATGACCAGGTTAGCGCTATTTTCGGAGTACACACCTACCAGGTTGCCGGAGATGGTGTTTCTAGTTACTACCGGGCTGCTGTTGTGGATGTGAATACCACTGTTCTGGTTGTTCCGCACGGTGTTATCCGAAACGGTCGCACCGGCGCCGGCGTTCTCCAAAAAGATGCCGTGGGTGGCGTTTTGCTCAAAGGTGTTGCCGTATACCGTGTGGACAACAGCGGTGTCCCGCAGGCGCAGGGCGTGGGAGGCGCTGTCGCTCAGCACCGAGTTGGTCAGGGTGAGGCTGCCCGCGCCGGTCTTGAAGAGGTTGCCGATGTGTCTGC